>JAZNXF010000013.1:0-38295 GCA_045593745.1 Elusimicrobiaceae bacterium
TATAAAGGGAACTCCGCCCGCTCTTATAGGTTGGGCGTTAGCCCAACAGGAGTTGCAAGTAAGAATGAAAACGTACAGCGCAATGCTAGGAAATTGTCGGGCTTGCACCCGACCTATAAAGGGAACTCCGCCCGCTCCGTCACCCCGCAGGGTCGGTATGCGGGGTATAGCGGGCGTATAGGATTCACGCTCATTGAACTGTTAGTTGTGGTGCTAATTATCGGCGTATTAGCCGCCGTAGCCGTGCCGCAGTACCAAAAAGCCGTTATGAAAAGCAGATTGAGCGAAGTTGTAACATCCTTACATACGTTAGAGCAAGCAACGGACCTGTATGTTTTGCAACACGGTACTCCTACAACGGATTATGAGAGTTTTTCCTTTGCAAATTTGGATATAACCCTTCCGTCATACTCCAATAACTGGGATTTTTCCGCCGGATATGAGGCAAACGAAGGCGATCCATATGTCTATGTACAGGCCGGTGATTGGACAAAAGGGCTCACCATACAACACCGTCGCCCCATTAGTGAAAATATGGATTGGACCGAGAAAGAATGTGTGTGGACCAAGTGGGATGCAGAACCCTACTGCACTATACTGGGTAGCCAAGGGTACACCGTGACGAAATTGTAACCCAAGGGGATATAGGCCCATTTTTCGCGACAAAGTATAGCGGAAAATTAGGCAGAAAAAAGGGAAAACACATTTGCGCAAGAGTACGGATTTTTCAAACGAATTTTTTGCTAGACGCGAAGCAAGGATAGGAGGTATACTGGCGGCACGCGCCCGAAGGGCGGAGGTATCCGACTATCCGCGCGACAAAGTATAGCGGAAAATTAGGCAGAAAAAAGAAAAAAAGGGAAACGCCCGCTTGGTTGGAAGCGGGCGCCGGGATACTCTTGTAGGAGGTACTTATGAAATTACAAATCTAAAAAATCTTCCAAATCCGTACTTTTGGCCAGTTCACTAAACACATGCTCCAGGCGGCTTTGTTTTAACAACTGTACGGCTAATACTTTAGAAAAAGTTTCAGTTGACATACCGGCCACCTCCTGTTTTGGTTTATCTTACACTATTATATTACCTGTTTTAGACAACAAAAAACAGGGTCCTTGGTCCCCTGTTTATCCATTGTTTAGACCCTGTTACATGTAGGTCTTTAGTCCTATTTATCTTCCGGCTTCCAATAGGTGCGCTTATAGGTATTGCGTTGCGTGGTTTGCATACTTTGCCAATCCGCCTCGTCCCACACGTTGGGGAACTCCCGGTTTTCGTTTTCCCAGTCCTTTTCCGGGGGGATTAAATAATTGTTTTCTTGCGGGGCAGAACCAAATGGATTTGCATACGCATTGCCCTTTTGGTTGCATAGCACCTGCCAAGTTTCGTGTTGGTCACTTGACAGATGACGTAAAAACCGGCTAGCCCAATAAGCCCGCAGGGATTGTAATCCCTTAAAATTAAAATCATGTCCCCGCCGGATAATGGCACAATACAAGGCCGAGGTTAACCAACCCAATAGTATAAGCCCGCCCAACAGCACCCACGCACTGGCCCATTGTTTACCTAAAAATGCCACCCATATAATCACTCCCACCACCACACACGCGCGTACTATTTGTAAACTCCAATAGGTAACTAAAAATTCGTCACGTCCCATGCGCCCGCGGTATTCGGTAGGGGATTTTAAACTGGAAAGTACATAACGGCGGATTTGAAAACTGCCCGCCAAACCTCCCACCACTGTCAGCACAATAATGCCCCACACGATCCACATAAACCATCCGAAGGAATCTTCCTGCGGGTAGCGCATACAGTGGGTGGCCTCTTGGCAAATTTCAACAAATTTATTTAGGGGGTCCATGGGCCTATTATATCAAAATTTGCTACACTTACCTATATGGATTATCTGTTGCAAAAGGCCCAACACACCCACGCGCTTACCCGGGAAGAAATAGGCACGCTACTCACCGCACCGGACATGCACCCTTTGCTGTCTGCGGCAGACCAGGTACGTAAACACTATGTAGGGGATGGGGTTTATTTGCGCGGACTGATAGAATTTTCCAGTTATTGCAAAAATGATTGTATGTACTGCGGGTTGCGCCGCTCTAACCTGCACGCGCAACGCTACCGCTTGACGGCTGAGCAAATTATTACCACGGCCCGCCACGCCACAGAACTAGGATATAAAACGGTTGTGTTACAATCCGGCGAGGACGTGTCCTTTTCCACCGATACGCTTTGCCATATTATCCGCGAAATTAAAAAGTTAGACGTTGCCCTCACCTTAAGTATCGGTGAAAAAACACGCGAAGAATACGCCGCTTACAAACAAGCCGGGGCGGACCGCTATTTACTGCGCATAGAAACTACCGACAGTAAATTATATGAAAAATTAGACCCGCACATGTCTTTTAATAACCGCGTGCGGTGCTTAACGGATTTGAAAGACCTGGGGTATGAGGTAGGGTCCGGCTCTCTAGTGGGCCTGCCCGGGCAAACGGTAGAAAGTTTGGCGGATGATTTACTATTTTTTAAACAACTTCCCGTAGACATGGCGGGAATTGGGCCGTTTATCCCGCACCCGCATACGCCTTTAGGGGGGGAGAAACCGGACGGACATTTTGAACTTTCTTTAAAAATGATGGCTCTGATGCGCCTGTTACTGCCGGATATTAACATCCCGGCCACTACCGCGATGGAAACCCTTCACCCGCAGGGGCGTTTACTAGCCCTTCAAAGCGGGGCCAATGTGGTGATGCCCAACGTAACCGATACCACCTACCGCAAACAATATGAACTTTACCCCGGTAAAATTTGCACCGGGGATGATGCCGCCCATTGCCGGGGTTGTCTTACGCGCAAAATAGAAAGTATCGGGCGGTTTGTGTCACCCGGCAAGGGCTTTCATGGGGAGTTTCTGCGCCCGCATTAAGGATTTTCAGGGGTTTTGTCAGGATTCCAGATGGGTAACATATTTAGGTGAATAATACGTTTCCACAGGGCGGCAGGTATATTTTTTTTTCGAATAAAATACGACAAGCGCGCTCCTAATTTATATTCGTCATATTGTTCCGGGTTGAGTTTCGCCACAGGGATGCGTTTTTTCTTGTGGTAGAAAAGGAGCCGGGGTTTTGTATTACCGTGAGCCGCTGACCACTGTTCCAGCTGGTTAACTGTTTTTTCTACCGCGGGGAGCGAATGGTGAAACCCATCATAAAACTGCATATCCGTGGGGTTTTCCTGCCGGGTTATCGTGGGTAATTTACGGATGGACACTAATTTCTGGCGCGTTTGCTCATCCAGAACTGCATATTTTAAGAAATACTCCAACCTTCGGGCCAGGGTATGTTCTTCGTAAAGGCCGGGAACTTGTTTTAATTCTTCCACGGTTAGGGCTACCCCATTTTTATACACTTGTAGCCGTGGCCGCCAACCGTTGTGCTTTTCCATCCAGCAAGTAAGTTGCATAAGAAATGCTTCCGGGGTGGGCATGGGTTCTGGTTCCGCTGAACCATAAAGCGCGGATAATTGTTGCCACGCCGGGTCCTGCGGTAAAGGTACAGCGTTTAGTTGGCGATATACTTGCCGGGCCAGGCGCACCTCGCTAAGTTGTTCCTCGTTCATATCATACGTAGAAATAGGGCGGCTATGGGTATATAGGGTCCGTTTGGGTAAAGCCCCGCCATGTTGTTGCTGAAATTCAAGCGTACGTTGCAACAATTCTGAAACTGTAGGGCGAGTACGTCTTGCTATTTCTTGCACAGGAGTAACGCCGTGCAGGGCGGCTTTGGCGATTTGTTTGCCTTGCGCCCACAGACACTGCGGCAAGCAGGTGCTAATTAGTGTCATCAGAATTACAATGATTTGTTTCATACTTATTATTATCTAATAACAAAGCGGCGCGCACAAGGGAAAAAAGACCTAAATTAGTGCCTAGGTCCTTAGGGGGAGGTACTTTCTTTTCCTGTTAAAATGTATTACAATATACAGGAATATTCACGCACGCGTGTACGCGGGCGTCAACTTAACTATATAGGGAGAACACCATGGTTACAAAAACCGCTAAAAAAGCAGTAAAAAAAGCAACTGTCAAAAAACCCATTTCTAAAAAAGTTAAATATGTCTACTCCTTTGGTGCCGGTAAGGCCGAAGGAAACGGCAAAATGAAAGAGTTACTGGGCGGAAAAGGCGCGAACTTAGCCGAAATGTCCGGCCAGTTAAAATTACCTGTTCCTCCCGGTTTTACCATTACCACCGAAGTATGTACCTATTACTGGAACAACAAAAAAACCTATCCCAAAACCCTAAAAGCCGATGTAGAAGCCAACCTCAAAAAAGTGGAAAAAGAAACCAAAAAAGAGTTTGGCTCTGCCACAAACCCCTTGTTAGTATCCGTGCGTTCCGGCGCGCGCGCTTCCATGCCGGGGATGATGGAAACCATTTTAAACATCGGCTTAACCGAAAAAACTATCCCGGGCATGATTGCCAAAACCAATAACCCGCGCTTTGTGTACGACGCTTACCGCCGCTTAATTATGATGTATTCTGACGTTGTAATGGAAAAAGCCGCCGGCATTGAACCCAAAGACGGCGAAGGCATCCGCAAAATTTTAGACGGTATGATGGCCGATAAAAAAGCCGAATTAAAAGTAACCGACGATACCCAAATCCCGGCTGAAGAACTCAAAAAACTCTGCGTAGAATTTAAGAAAACCGTTAAAAAAGTGCTGGGCAAAGAATTTCCGGATAACCCGGTGGAACAACTGTGGGGGGCTATCGGGGCGGTGTTTGCCTCTTGGAACGGTAAACGCGCTATTGCCTACCGCGCGATTGAAAATATTCCCAACGATTGGGGGACCGCTGTAAACGTGCAAACCATGGTATTTGGGAACATGGGTGAAACAAGTGCCACCGGTGTGGCCTTTACCCGCAACCCGGGTAATGGGGATTCCCACTTCTATGGCGAATATTTAATTAACGCCCAGGGTGAAGACGTAGTAGCCGGTATCCGCACGCCTTCTCCTATGAATAAATGGTCTACCAACGCCCATTCCAAACACTTGCCCACGCTGGAAAAAGTGATGCCCAAAGTGTACAAAGAATTGGATGCTATCCAAAAGAAACTGGAAAAACACTTCCACGATATGTTGGATATTGAATTTACCATTGAACATGAACGCTTGTGGATGCTCCAATGCCGTGTGGGGAAACGCAACGGGATTGCCGCCGTGCAAATGGCGTTAGACATGGTAAAAGAAAAACTTATTACGAAAGAAGAAGCCGTGCTGCGTGTAACCCCGGCCCAGTTGGGCGAACTGTTACTGCCCGCCATTGACCCGGCCGCCGAAAAAGGAGCCAAAGCCATTGCGCAAGGGTTACCTGCCGGCCCCGGTGGTGCATGCGGTAAAATTGTATTTAACTCCAATGATGCTATTGCCTTACAAGCCAAAAACATTCCCGCCATTTTAGTGCGCGAAGAAACCAACCCGGAAGATATTGAAGGCATGCGTGCCGCACAAGGGATTTTAACCCAACGCGGCGGAATGACCTCCCATGCGGCGTTAGTAGCCCGCGGGTGGGGAAAATGCTGTATCGTAGGATGCGGCGAATTGGAAATTGATTTAGCCAACAAAACCGTTAAAATGGGCGGTAAAACCTTCAAAGAAGGGGACGAACTGACCTTAAACGGCACGAAGGGCTACGTGTATGCCGGCGCGTTAAAAATGTTAGGCGCGGGCGAAGGCAACAAAAATTTAACCAACTTCTTAGCCCTGTGCGATAAAGTACGTGTCTTAAAAGTGCGTGCCAATGCCGATACGGAAGACGATGCCAAAAAAGCCCGCAAATTTGGGGCCGAAGGCATTGGGTTGTTCCGCATTGAACACATGTTCTACGGCAAACATTCCGAAGTACCGCTGTTCATTTTACGCAAAATGATTTTAGCCGGTAACGATATTGAACGCAAAGCCGCAGTGGACGAACTCTTTCCGCACATGAAGAAAGAAATTAAAGCCACCTTAAAAGCGATGGCTGGGTACAGCGTAACCGTGCGCCTCATGGACCCGCCCTTGCACGAATTTGTGCCCGCACTCCCGGAAAAACAACGTGACTTGGCCGAAGCGTTACACATTGGTATGGAAACCTTCCGCGAACGTGCCGCTGGCCTACATGAAGTAAACCCCATGATGGGGCACCGCGGCATCCGCTTGGGCGTAACCTACCCGGAAATTACCAAAATGCAAGCGCGCGCCGTATTTGAATCCGCGGCCGAACTCATCAAAGAAGGGGTCAAAGCCGAACCGGAAGTAATGATTCCGCTCACCTGCGACAAAAACGAAATCATTTCGCAAAAGAAACTTATTAAAGAAGCGTATGATGAAGTAGTGGCTAAAACGAAAGTCAAAAAGTTGAAATTCTCCGTAGGGACCATGATTGAAATCCCGCGCGCGGCCGTATTAGCCGCCGACGTTGCCACGGAAGCGGACTTCTTCTCGTTTGGTACCAACGACCTCACGCAAATGACGTTTGGTTTCTCCCGCGATGATATCGGTTCGTTCCTGCCCGAATACTTAAAACAAGGTATTTTAGAGCATGACCCATTCCAAACGCTGGACCAACACGGTGTCGGCCGCTTAATCCAGCACGCTGTAATTGAAAGCCGCGAAGTAAAACCCGGTCTCAAAATCGGTATCTGCGGCGAACACGGCGGGGACCCGGAAAGCGTGGAATTCTGCCACCGCGAAGGGTTTACGTATGTGTCCTGCTCTGCCTTCCGCGTGCCGATAGCCCGCTTAGCGGCGGCGCAAGCGGCAGCTAAAGATGTGCTGGCTAAGAAAAAAAGAAAATAAACGACTTCCCTGTGAAGTAACTTAAAACCCACCCGCAAGGGTGGGTTTTTGTGGACCAACACATGTTTACATGATTTCCAAATCTGGATAAACAGTTTTAAAACGCGCACACCAAGCATGCCCTTCATCATCATCCGGGGAGGTTGCACAGCTTATTTGCCATCCGGTAGGTTTTTTACTTACAGCAATATCTGGCCCAGGCCACCCGCCAATATCCGTAGCAAAAATTATATACCCACAATAATCAGTTTCACAGTAAATAGGATTATTGTATACAAAATACCCTGTTTTGCTGTGGGATTTGCCTTCATTTAACATGCCCGCTACGTCCACATCCAACAGGTTTACGTTGGTATCCAATAATACCGTTCTTTCTTGTGGAAACCCGCCATTTTGCAGTAGCCACATGTCCACGGCCTGCTGTGAATTTTTAATAAATAAGGCCATTTCGCTCATGCGGGCCTTTTCCACCGCTTTATTATATTGGGGCAACGCCACCGCCGCTAGGATGCCAATAATTAGCACCACGACTAACAGTTCAATGAGGGTGAAACCCATGCGCCCGCTATACCCCGCATACCGCCCCTGCGGGGTGACGGAGCGGGCGGAGTTCCCTTTATAGGTCGGGTGCGAACCCGACATTAAATAGGTTGTCATCCCCGAGGTAGCGGCCCGCAGGGTTCGGGGAGCTTCTCCTTGTGCGGTGTTAAAAATGGGGAAAATTTCCGATAACATTCCTTGGGAGCGATCTTTTTTATTCACTGTTTGTTGCGTTTGTCCCCGCCGGGTATTTTGGGTTTTCATACGTTTTGACCTCGTTATTTATATTCAACTTTTCTGCTTATGAAACCAACAAAAACGGCTATTACATTTTGAGTAAAGGAAAACACCCAACTACGCAACAGCCGTGACTTATCCTTACAGATAAGCACTCGGCACAAGACAATGGGCTCATGACTTCCCATTATCTTATGCCTCTAACGACTGCTTTTAGATTTCCTTTACTCTTATAATTACCTATAAGCGTACCGTATTCCACATACAGTTCCAAAAACAGAACAAATTGTACATACATTATAACATAAAAAAAGTATCACGCCCGATAAAAAATAAAGTATTCCCCATGCGCTCCACTGCCTTGAAGGAGCAGGCCGGCAGGTGCGGGCAAATGAAGTTTGGGTAGAATTTGCTATACTGTATATATGTCGGCAACGTATCACACAGCCATCATTGGGGCGGGGGCCAGCGGGCTGTTTTGCGCGGGCTCATTTAACCAACCCAAAATTCTGCTGGACCACAACAAACACCCCGGTGTAAAGGTGGGCGTAAGCGGCGGGGGAAAGTGTAATTTTACCAACCGCACGGTTAGCGCGGCGGACTACCGTTGCACGCAAAAACACTTTTGCAAAAATGCCCTGGCGGCCTTTAAACCTGCCGACTTTACGCGCCTGTTAGACCAAGAAAGAATCTCTTACGAAGAACGCGCCCACGGGCAATTATTTGCCGCACGCGCGCTAGACATTGTACATTTTTTAAAAGTCCGCGCCCAACACACCGGCACCGAATTTTCCCTGTCTACCGAAGTGCTTGCTATCACGCCTGCAGAAGACGGTTTTTCTGTTCAAACTTCTGCGGGTATGATTCATGCCCAACACGTTGTACTTGCCTGCGGGGGGCTTTCTTATCCGTCTTTGGGGGCCAGCGGGTTTGGCGTTAAAATAGCGCGCCAGTTAGGGTTAGCAATCATTCCCCAACGCCCGGCCCTGTGCGGGATCACCTTTCCGAAAGAATTGCAACGCGTGTTTAAAAGTTTGGCTGGCAATAGTACCCTTGCCGAAGTTACAACCGGCAAGCACACATTTACTGAACACCTGCTTTTTACGCATGAAGGCATCAGCGGCCCGGCAGTACTGCCTATTTCTTTATTTTATAACGAAGGGGACCCGGTAACTGTCAATTTCTTACCCGGGCAAGATGCGCGCACGTTACTTTACGAACACAAAAACACGCCGCGGCAGATGTCCTCGGTACTTCCCTTAACCGGGCATATTGCCCGCACGCTTTTGGGGCCGTCAGATAAACCGCTGTCCAACGCCACCCGAACCGATTTAGAAACTGCCGCGCGTAAATTAAACGGTTTTACGTTTATCCCGGCGGGGTTGGCAGGGTATACCAAAGCGGAAGTGACCTCCGGCGGGATAGACACGCGGGAAATCAACCCATCTACGTTTGAAGTAAAAAAAGTCCCCGGGCTATACGCTATCGGGGAACTGTTAGATGTTACCGGCCGCTTGGGCGGGTATAATTTGCATTGGGCGTGGGCTAGCGGATTCTGCGCGGCTACGCATTTGGCGAAAAAATACCTATAATTTCATTTCGTGCGCTAAACTTGAAAAAAATTCCGTTGCCTTTTGGGGAAAATACAAGTCCGTAATCTGCCCGGTATAAGCCGAAGGGCGCGGGTTTACTTCAATCATTTTACACCCATGTTCTTTAGCGGCTAGCGGCAAACTGCATGCGGGCATTACTTGCCCGGCTGTTCCCACGATAATCATCACATCTGCCTGGGCGGCTAATTTAGCGGAATTTTCGTAGGCGCGGGGGGGGATTGCCTCGCCGTAAAACACAAAATCCGGCTTTAGCACACTGCCGCATAAACAGGTGGGGGGAACAGTGTCCAAATCCATATCGGCTAATTGATATTTCCGCCCGCACCGCACACAAGAAAGGGTATGAATCGTACCGTGAAATTCCTGCACGTTTTTGCTGCCGGCCCGCTGGTGAAGGCCGTCTATATTTTGCGTGATAATTCCCTTTAATAAACCGCATTCTTCCAGCTGGGCCAGTACCCGGTGGGCTTGGTTGGGTTGTGCTTGGTCCATATCGGTAAAAAAGATTTTTTTCATTTCCTGCCAACTGCGCGCCGGATCTGAAAGGAAAAAGTTGATTTCAATAAATTTTGGGTCGTACTGGTTCCACAAACCGCCTACGCCGGTAAAGGGGGCGATGCCGCTTTCCACGCTAATGCCCGCCCCGGTAAAAGCCACTGCGTGATTGGATTGTTTTATCCAAGAAACTACCTGCTGTAACTGGTTCATACGTTTATTGTAACACTTTTGCGCGCAAGTAGGGGGAAAAGTGATACAATATAAGTACCTAAATAAAGGAGTTATTATGAAAAAAATGTTATTTATGGCCGCCTGCGCGGCATTAGCCGTAGGGTGTGCTTCCGGCAATACAGCCACCACCAACACCACCCAACCCTTAACGTTGGACCAGGCCTTGCAAAAATCCGCCGAAACACGTGCCCAACTGCAACAGGCCAAACAGGACTATGAAAACGCTAAAAACGCCTCTAAAGCGGCCGGCGGGTCTTCTTCTGCTACCGACGGTGTAAAAGCGCAAATCCAACAAAAATTAGAGGATGCCAAAACCCAGGTAGATAACGAAGTACAGGCCTGGAAAGAAGTGTTAAAATAACCATATTGTTTCTACTATATCCAAACGCACGCTTTTACGCGTGCGTTTTTCGCATTCTGTTCCGGCATCTCCTAGGATAGTTAAATCTGAGGATGGGCATAGCCCAGGTGAGGGGGGATTATATAAAGCCGTCATCCGTGTATGTTTCTGCCTCCCTTGCGCTACATAAGCCGTTGTTGGGCTTGTTGGTCTGTCCCCCTTGCGGGGAAAGTGGCCCGCTAGGGCCGTAAGGGGGTAATAAATAAAGGATATTGCCGAACTTGTTTCGGCATCTTCCACGCACCCGCCGTTGTTAAATAAAGCCGTCATCCCGTACTTGATATGGGATTTTCCACGCAGGTTGTTTATGCATGGCAACAGCAAGCGTTGAAGATCCTGAAACGAGTTCAGGATGACTTTTTAGCGTATGCTGGGGAGTTTTTGCGCCGTATCTTCCATGTGCCCGCTATACCCCGCATACCGACCCTGCGGGGTGACGGAGCAGGCGGTAAAGCCGTGCGGGGGCATATCCCCCGCATAGCAACCTTGCGGGATGACGAGGGGCGGAGCGTAAAACCGGAGCGAAGCGGAGTCCTGAAAGGGTCGTTGTTCAGGATCTTCTCCTTATAGAAATGCGGAAGGGATGCTAAACACCAACACGCACCATGGCGTTTTTTTTTGTCAGGTTTGCACCTGACCTACATTTGGTTTCAATTTCCTCTGCCCCGGAAGTGGCTCTTTTTTCTTTTCTAATCTGTTTTTTTACTGGTCAAATGCTGTAATTTCTTCTACCCTTATTGAAGAGGTGATGCTATGACACGTGTAAATGTAATTCCTGTGGAAGAACTGTCGGATGCGTGGCTCCTGGCTGAATACCGGGAGATTCCCCGCGTGCTGAAACGCCCTGTATGTATCGCGGGGGCACCGAAAAGGTACCAACTGGGGAGCGGACATGTAAAATGGGCACGCCGTCATGGCGTGTTTGTATGTAAACGGATGGAAGAACTCGTGCGGGAAATGCTTTACCGCGGTTTTCATCCGCGTTATACGGCTGGCTTGTGGCTATTTGTAAAACCGTATATGAGGGATTATACCGTGTTAGAGCGTGATAAACTGTGTAACCGGGCGCGCCTAGTCGCCAAATACCGTCAAAATCCCAGTGCCCATACCTGGACAAAGCGTTCTAAACCCTTTTATTTATGCTTTGTAAAAACGGTATAGAAAAAAGGGGGGGGGACACTAATTTCCGCGGTACCAGCTACTCCCATACAATCAAATGCCCGGCAGGCGGGGGAGTTTCCCCCCTTATGTTTCCTAATACATGCAATTGCGTTGCTCGTTGTAAATTGTACTCACATTCATAACCAGTATGACCCAGTTCAGTTCTATTCAATTCAATTCGTTTGTCTTATGCTCTCCCAATTATTATTCTACTCCTTTGTTCTACATATTCTAAAAGCAATTATTTTTGAGTTAAATATATTTTTATCTATATTTTAAATATAATTTATAAAATGCGGTTATAGTATCCCAATTTTTTAAGAAAACTGTTATCTATTTTAAAAATATATAAAAAACAATAACTTTTAAAATAATATAGAATTATATGCTTTTTTAAAAATCGCCTAAAATCGTTTATTTTAAAACCCCCATACCCTAGGTACCCCCAAATCGTCCTGGCCCGATTTTGAAAACAAGCATACAAAATGAATTTTGTTTTTGCCAACAGTCCTGTAATACCTACAATAAATATATAGAATAAGTGAAAACTAACATCCAGTCAGAGCAAAATCAATACACAATTTGATAAACGATTGATTTTCACCTAACCATCCAAAACAGCACTGCTAAATTTTATATATTTATACTATATATTAGAAATTGTAGAAATAGTTATATAAAACAAGTAAAAAAAGAAAAAATCAAATAATTATTATAGTTGAGAATAAATATTTTTTTACATAAATTAGTTAACATAATATATATTCTCGTTAGTTGTTTATAAGAGACAAAAAACATCCATTTCTGTGTTGCGGTAAAGTTGTTGGACATGCTTTGTGTTTGGACTATTTTGATTACTCATTTGAATTTTTTTTATGATGAAGTGATGAAAAAAATTTTAGTTTATACGAAGCGTTTAAGCAAAGTGTCTAATTTTTTTATATAAAATAGAAAGTATTTATTTTTTATGTATTTTTTATTTTACGTTATTACGGAATAATACCCCGGATTTGAACCCGGGGAGGATGAAATCCAAGCGTGCAAGAAAACGTAGTTTTTTATAAATTGTGCGCCAGGCAAATTCAAGCGAGAATGAAATTCTAGGGAAAAAGAAACCCCAGGTGTAGGCCCAGGGAGTTTTATATAACAGAAACTAAATCAAAATTTTAATTTCATGTTTGCAAATTTTCAGCAAGCATAAAAGCCCTTGCAAAACCTTCTTCGGTTAGCTGGTAAGTGCGGCTTCGTTTGACTCCATGGGCAATCATCCTTCCGGCCTGGATTTCCCCCGCCAGTAGGCGGTCTTGCCTGCCTTCATCTATCCCGCAGGATTTGAGGGATCGGGCCAAGTCAAGTGCCGGGTAGGCACTTTTGCGCAGCAATACACGTGCTCCGGCTAATAGGATAAGGGCTGTGTCTTGGGCAGAAAGCTTGGTTTTCTGGCGAAGGGTTAATATATTTCCGTCCTCTTTTAATAGTTGTTCCCATACATAGGTTTCGCTATGAAGGGGCGGCAAGGGAGTTTGGGGAAACCTGGGCTGTAAAGCGGGAGCAATGTGCCCAATAAGCCCCAAAAAATAATTGCGCTGGCTTTCTATAAACGCCTGGGGGCCTTCGGCCTCAAATTCTTCTCCATTGGGTAAGCGAAAGCGGATTTTTAATGTAGTATGTTCCTCGGTATTCATAGCAGTTTTTCCCCCCATTCTCCAGTTAAGTTATCCACGGTGGTTATCACCGGCAACAGACATATAATATGTATTTTTTAGTTTTATGTCAAGTATTTTAATTTTATGCCGTTTATATGCCAAAACCTGTTGATAATACTATTTCTCTGACGGAAAAATGTAGTAAAAATAGCCCCAATTAAGTGCATAAGGGGTGTTTTGGGAAGCGTAAAAGTGCAAAATGACTAAAAATACCGGGCCGCAGGGGTCTTTATACGTTTTTTTCAAAAAAACTTCATTTTTCCCTTGGCTCAATCGGAATTGAAATAAGCATGAAAACTTACATCAATTTTTAAATCAAAACGCGGGTTGTTTTTTTGTTTATGAAAAGTAACTGGGCGCGTTGTAAAATAAACAGCGTTTTTGCAAAATGCAAAAATGAATGCAAATTTGCTTTTTGGCTAAAGGATACTCAAATGTACCTGTTCTTTGATGAAGTGTTGGCCTCTTCCTTATCTGGCATAAGGGCTGAATGATTCTGTTGTGAATGAGGGGTAGTCCGGCACTTGCGTGCTGTTTTGGTTCATTGTATGGTAATGTAGCAAAATGTACAGCGAAAATATAAAATTGTGGGTAGTTTTAAGAGATGGGGCTTTTCTTCCCCTCTTTGGGTGTGGAAAGGAATCTTTCTCCTCCTGAAAAGTTATCATCTGAATAGGAAGATGCAAATAAGGGGTTTTTATGAAGAAAAACCTATTTTACCCGGATATACCGTACTTCCCCAAAGAGGTAAAAGGGCTGTAGAGTACCCCCCCCTTACCTGGTGCCCGCATGACAACCTTGCGGAACTGCGGCCTTTGGCTTGGCCTTTTCCCGCAAAAGGGGCAGCCCAACAAGCACAACAATGGCTTATGTACAAGGAGGGCAGAAAACAACACAAAGGGGGAGCAACTTATTTTTCAGATGGTATTATCAATTTTTTGAAGAATAGGCCAATAGATATAAAAACCCCGGCTGCTAAAGTAACCGGGGTAGTAACATACAAGAATACGAGTAAGCATCCTTTGGCCTGCATGTAGAAAATAGCCAGGTGTTGGCTATCTTACAGTTTGATTTGCAGAGTAAAACAACATCCTAGGCAGGATTTTGCCAGACCGGGTTGTGCGGGCTTCGTGTGTTTTTATCAGGTCTTTTCGGGGAGATACCCATTTAATGCCTTCTCGTTTTGCCAAGCAGGCGTAAGATTTCTATATACAACCAGACGAGGGTAACTAACAAGCCAAACCCGGCGTACCATTCCATGTATTTAGGGGTGGTATATTGGCTACTCATACGGTTAATAAATTCAAAATCCACCAGGAAGTTAAAGGCCGCCACTGCGCATACCACCACACTGATCCCAATAGACAGCGGCGAGGAAGACGTCATGTACGACGTATCTACCCCAAATAAACGCAGTAACAAGGTGACTATGTAAAACACCGCAATGGCCAGCGTAGCCGAGGTAATGATTTTAACCACTTTGTCAGTCACTTGAATTATTTGAAAGCGGTACATCCCCAACATGATAAAAAACACCAGTACGGTAATGGCTACGGCTTGAAACACAATGCCGTTAAACTGTGCATTGTACGCTGCGGATACAGCCCCTAATACCAGCCCTTCTAATAAAGCATAAATAGGAGCGGTAATCATAGAGATATTGGGTTTAAAACAAGTAACAAGTGCTACGATAAACCCGGCAATAGAAATTATCCCCAAATAAGGAACCCATGCTTGGGGGCTTGTCCAACTCATCATCCCCCCCACCACACAAACAAACAGTAACAGGAATGTTTTATTGATGGTTCCTTGTAGTGTCATCGTGTTGGTAGTATCATGCCCGCGTACTAAGTGTAGTCCTTCCAGTTGGGTAGATTCCGGGCCGTCCGCATTTCGGAAGGTCTTTTCATTTAACATGGGGTTTTGGGCCATAATATTCTCCTTATTATATTAGATAGGACTATTCTATAAAAAATTGTGCAAAAAAACACACCCCTTTTTATATTAGAAAGAGGTGTGCAATTTATGTTTGTTTTTATTTGAGTAATTTAACCGCTTCTTGCACAGGCATTTGCCGCAAGAGTTGGGCATTGTGAGCATTATTGCCTGTTAATTTACCTAACGAAAAGTCGGCACGGTATAAATGTTCCGGGCGGTTGCGGTGCTGAACATTTACAGACGAGAAGTTATTCACTAATACAGCGTCTTTCGTTATCAGTATGCCGTTAGTCAGTTTGCCCAAAATAGGACCGGTGCTTACTTGATCAATTAAATCCACCCCTTGGGTGAGGGTGACATCAAATAGCAGATTTACTTTGGATTTTTTTAAATCTACACTTAAAATAACGGCCTTGCCGTGGTATTGTTCCGCCGAATTATCAGCCGGGTAAAGGGTAACGTCCACCACCCGCAGATTATTGGCAATTTGTTCGGTAACCTGGGTGCCTAAATCTTTTTTGGGGGCATTTTTATGTGCATACCCTACGCTTGCAACGGCTAACACAAAGCAACATACAGCAATTAGTTTTTTCATAAACATCCTCCTTGAGTTTGATACTAATAGCATAGCATTATTTTACAAAATTTCCAGGGGTCTTTGGACCTAGGCCATGGGGCCTAAAGTACCTAACTAAAAAGTGCCCCATCACGTATCGGAGAAGATGTTTTAACACAAGTATTCCTATACGCTTAATACATAAAGCATATTGGTAGTGCCTGCCTTGCCAAAGGGAATACCGGCGGTAATCACGACGTTTTCCCCCTCTTTAGCCAAGTGTTGGGCAAGCACTGCTTTGCGTGCTTGGGCCAACATATCATCAAAACTATGTAAGGTATCCACCACAATGGGCGTGATTCCCCACGCCAGGGAAAGATGGCGGGCGGTAGTTACGTTAGGGGTAAGGGCCAATATCGGCACACCGCCTACGCGCTGTTTAGAGGCGCGCAAGGATGTGGAGCCGGAGTCGGTAAACGTGACAATGACGTTAGCCGTATCCATATTACTGGCCACCACACTGGCGGCCGTGGTGACGGCCCCTTCTTTGGTAGAATCATTGCGGCGTTCCAACAGGGCAAGGCCTTTGCGGTAGCGGTGGTCGCTTTCCACCGTTTGGATAATACGGCGCATGGTGGTAACGGCCTCTACCGGGTATTTGCCTTGGGCGGTTTCGGCAGAAAGCATGACTGCATCTACTCCGTCATACACGGCGTTGGCTACGTCAGATGCTTCCGCCCGGGTGGGTACGATGTTGGTAATCATGGACTCCAACATTTGGGTAGCTACAATAACCGGTTTACCGGCTTTGCGGCAACCGGAAATAATTTTCTTCTGCAGTACCGGCACGCGTTCCGGACTGGTTTCTACCCCCAGGTCCCCGCGGGCCACCATAATAACATCAGCCAAATCTATAATTTCGCGCAAATGGTCAATGGCCGAAGGTTTTTCAATTTTAGCAATAATGTGCGCGTTGGACTTCATCAGCGAGCGCAATTCTAAAATGTCTTTGGGTTCCTGCACAAAGGAAAGGCCAATGTAGTCCGCCCCTAACATTTCGGCAGTTTGCAGATCGGCGCGGTCCTTGGGGGTTAAGGCGGAAATGGGAAGTGTGACCCCCGGAACGTTCACCCCTTTTTTGGCAGACAGTTTTCCCCCCACCAGTACGGTGCATTGGGCGGTATTTGGGGTAAATTTATCTACGCGCAAGCGGATGGCCCCATCGTTGACCAACAGTTCCATCCCTTCGTGCAAAGCGGCAAAAATTTCCGGGTGGGGCAGACAAACACGGGTAGCATCACCGGGTTGCGGGTTCATATCTAACTGAAAGACCGCCCCGGTTTGTAAAGTAACTGTTTTTTCTTTAAATGTGCCAATACGCAGTTTAGGGCCTTGTAAATCAAACAAAATGCCTAAACTGCAATTATATTTTTGTTCCATTTTGCGGATGTTGGAAACCCGCTCTTGGTATTCAGCCAGGGAACCGTGGCTACAGTTACAACGGAAAACAGACACACCGGCCAGTACCAGTTGTTCTATGGCATGTTCGTTAGAAGTGTCTGGCCCGAGCGTGGCCACAATTTTACAAAAATCAGTATGATTTAACATAAAATAATCCTTCAAAAATTAGGTAAGCAGAAAACGTATTAATATATATTAGTATTTTTTGAGCATATTGTCACCGTAAAACTGCTACAATATATATATGCCCCGCCGGGGAATTATTGTATTAAGGAGAATTATGAGAAAATTAGCAGTATGTTGTGCGCTTCTGCTGGTGGCAGGTGCGGCATTTGCCCAAGACGGCAAACACGGCTGGCAGGTGGAACTGAAAAAATTAGCGTTTGACCTGACTAGCACTGAAGTAAAACACGCCAAAGAGTATCAGGACTTTTCGGATGCGCGTTTGTCTTCCGATTCACAAACCTCGGTGCGCGGTTCCTGGGATTCTATTGCGGACTATCACGCCCAGCACTTTGTATGGACTAATGAACTGTTAATGGACTATGGACGCACCAAAATCCGCCCGGTTAAAGGCGAAACCCTGACCAACGAAAATGCGGACAGCATCCTTTTGCAAACCGGGTATACGCAACGGCTATGGCATGTGCAAGATTTTTTAGGCGGGTTTGAAGTGGGGCCGTTTGCCAATTTGGGGTATGAAACCGAATTTACTAAACCCCACCACGCTCCCCGCGCCCGCATTTTACGCGGCACAGGCGGTGTGAAACTTTTTGACGGGAAATACCTCAAAAAATTCTATGCGGCTGTTGTGGGTGAGCGCGATTTTACCTATTCCCCCTACGCTACAAAACTGGCCTGGGAAACGGCAGTAGAGTTGCAAGCCCCGGTGCGCGAAGGGGTAACATTTAAAACAGGGGCTTTATTTCGCGATTATGTGGATTCCTCGGAAAAACACCCTACGGACCTGGATTGGGAATTTTCTGCCGATGCCCGGTTAGACGTACAACTCTATAAAAACCTGTTTGTAGCCCCCTTTGTAAGTTATTATACGGCCCAGGGAAAGTATACTGTACCGCGTGGCGAAAACGTATATGTGGGGGTGTCGGTCTCGTTTAGCCATATTTTTCATGAGGCCCAGTAACATTTCGTCCTAATTTTGCGTGGGGGTGGTTACCCAAATGTGCCATACCTTTGCGGTGCAAACCGCACCCGCTTTGCGCGTGCGTGGCATTAGTATACTTCGCGTGTGAACGCCTGGCCCTACGTTCAATTAGTTTGAAATGTATTCATGGTTATTTCCATTTTGTTGCCCGCCCCTTTATGGCGGGCTTTTTCTTACTATTACAGAACCTGAACAGTTCCCGGCACAACCGGGGGTTTTTGTTGTATAATAGAATATTATATGTAAGGAGAATACTATGTATCAGCGCACCGCAGAAGAAAAAGAAAAAATTAAAGAGATTTTAAAACTTACCGAACAAAACAACATCCAAATTTTAAAACTGTGGTTTGTAGATATTTTAGGCAAACTAAAATCCATTTCCGTTTCCTACCGCGAGTTTGAATACGCCATGACCGAAGGCATGGGGTTGGACGGCTCTTCCGTAGAAGGGTTCGCCCGCGTGTGGGAGTCCGACCTGGTGGCTATCCCGGATTTGGATACCTTCCAGATGTTCCCGGCCGAATTTACCGGCGCGCCCATTGCACGTTTTTTCTGTGACATTAAAACCACGGACGGCAAACAGTTTGAAGGAGACCCGCGCTACATTTTAAAACGCAATTTAGCCGAAATGAGAAAAGCGGGTTTTGACCAATTTATGGTAGGGCCGGAACTGGAGTATTTTTATTTTAAAGATGACAAAAGCACGGAACTGTTAGACAGTGCCGGCTACTTTGACACCATCCCGCTGGACCGCTCTTACGCCATCCGCCGCCAAACCATGCAAATGCTGGAAAAATTAGGCATCCGCGTGGAATATTCCCACCACGAGGTTTCCCCCTCTCAGCACGAAATTGACCTGCGCTATGATGAGGCCATGAAAATGGCAGACCAGGTAATTACCTACCGCACGGTAGTCAAACAAGTGGCCGCCGCCAACGGCGTGTATGCCACCTTTATGCCTAAACCCATTGCCAAAATTAACGGTAGCGGCATGCATGTACACCAATCACTTTTCAAAAATGGTTCCAACGCGTTTTTTAACGAGAAAGATCCGCTCTTTTTATCCGAAACGGCCCGGCAGTATATCGCAGGGATTTTGGCGCACGTGAAAGAAATTTGCGCCGTAACCAACCAATGGGTCAACTCGTACAAGCGTTTGGTGCCCGGCTACGAGGCCCCGGCCTACATTGCCTGGGGGCGCAAAAACCGTAGTACGCTGGTGCGTATTCCGCAAGTGAAAATCGGCAAGCCCAACGCTACGCGCATTGAATGCCGCTTCCCGGACCCGGCCTGCAACCCCTATTTAACCTTTGCCGTCATGTTAGGGGCAGGGTTAGACGGTATCAAACACAAAATGCAAGTGCCGCCGATTACGGAAGAAAACATTTTCCGTATGACCAAGGAAGAACGCGCCGCGCACAAAATTGATACACTGCCTGCCTACTTGTATGAGGCCGTCAATTATGCGCGCCAGTCCGAACTACTCAAACAAATCTTGGGTGAACATACGTTTGAAAAATTCATTGCGAATAAAGATATTGAGTGGGATTCTTACCGCACCCATGTATCTAGTTACGAATTAAAACGGTATTTGTCCACGCTGTAAAATTACGCTATACGCAGAAAGCCCACCTTTTAGGTGGGCTTTCTGCTGTGTCAGGATTAACCCCAAACTACCATTAATACCAATTGCTGCATATCGTAGTTTCAGTAAGGCCCGTATTTTCTAGCGGAACACGCCAGTCGGCACTTTCGGAATAATATGTATACAAACAAAAATGACGTGTCCACTTTCCTGTATCCATATCACGTTCAGCATAAATACTATAAAGGGGTGTCATTGAATACATCTTTCCCTTAGGCCACATATCCACAGCTACGATATTGCTGGGTCCGTAGGGATACGACCATGAGAATTCATCTGTATCCGTTACTACGATTTCCTCCTCAACCGCCCTAATCTTACCCGTACGTAAAAATGCAAGTTCACTATTTTTTTGGAGCGCATCCAAACTAATTAGGGCCTGCGTAATGCGTGCCTTTTTCACTGCTTTTTGATATTGCGGCAGAGCCACGGCCGCTAATATACCGATAATTAGCACTACTACTAATAATTCAATGAGGGTAAACCCTCTACTCCCGCTATACCCCGCAGGCCTGTAATGCGGGGCATAGCGTGTGGGCCGCCCCCCTATATCCCGCATTGCGACCTTGCGGAATGACGAGGGGGCGGAGTCCCCTTTATAGGTCGGGTGCAAACCCGACAATTTCCTAGTATTGCGCTGTACGTTTTCATTCTTACTTGCAACTCCTGTTGGGCTAACGCCCAACCTATAAGTATGATTTTTGGTTTTATGTGCTACTTCTTGCGTTTGTCCCCGCCGGGTTTGTTGGTTATTCATGAGTTTACTCTCCTTATTTTTTGTCAGGTTTGCACCTGACCTATAGATTCAATTTATCCCGCTTATGAAACCAACAAAAACGGCTACCCTACAGGGAACCTTTCAACGCACCCAAGCAAAATAGCCGTGGCCTACCGCAAAGCGATAAACACTCGGTGCGAGCAAATGGGTTTCGAAGGTCCATTCACTTGCACCTGTAACAGCCATTTTTGGAGTTGAAAGGTACTGGTTTGCCAGTTGCTCCGTCTCTTAAACGGTTCCAAAAACAGATAAAATTGTACTCTTTTACGTCTCTTTCATTATAACATAATTTCTTCCTAGTTTAAGGCAATACTTTGTTGCTCACTTGCTTAAATACCTCCGCCCTAAAGGGCGGTTCACACAAGTATTCTGCGCAAGTTCACGTCGCGTCTTGCCTTAAATTAGTTTGAAATTATCATACTATCACATTGTACGATTAGCTAGTGTTTAAAAACAAGCACCCCCGCTTTGGCGGGAGTGCTACATGTTGCGGATTTTACCTCGTTATTTTACAGTAAGGGTGTATTTCATATCCTCGCGCAAACTGTTGTGCACCGGGCATTTTTCGGCCAGACGGGCATATTTGGCTTTTTGTTCGTCTGTAAAGTGAGCCGGAAACGTAAACACAATCTCAAAGCCCAGGATGCGGCTGTGTTTATCGTCAAAATGCGGGGTTATGTCCACCGCGGTTCCCTCGGCCTTGTCTCCATTTTTGGCCGCCATAAAACCCACCATGGTGAGCATGCACGCACCTAACGCCCCGGTAAGCATTTCACCGGGGTTTACGTCCGTGCGCGGCGTATTAAAAGCCGTGTGCAAAGGGGTTTTGCCTTCTAACACACAGGTGGTTTGCAAGTTATTTTGAAGGGTTACTTTCATAAGACCTCCTAGTTGACCGTTACGGTTACCTTTACATCAGCCGATAAGGTTTGATGTACCGGGCAGGCGTTAATTGCCGTTTGGTAAAACTTTTTTTGCTCGTCTGAAAAATGCGGCGGGAAAGTAAGTATAATTTTAAACTCCCCCACGCGGCGCGGGTTTTGGGCCATTACTTTATCTATGCTTATATGCGCGCCGTCTAATTTTTCCCCGCGTGCCTGGGCCATTTTGCCCATAATGGTTAACACACATGCGGCAAAGGCACTGGCCAGCAAATCCGTAGGCGAAAACTTACGCCCCTGCCCGCCGTTATCGGGCGGTAAATCGGTTTGGATTTTTTCCCCGGTGGGGCCGTGCACCAGTTCGGTAGTGCCGTCCCCTGTGTAGGTACATTCTATGGTCGTCATAAACACTCCTTATGAAATTTGTGACAGTTTTGCAAATAAATCCTTCTGCTCGCGCGAGAGCGTGCGCGGCACGTCAATCGTCAGTGCGACAAACAAACTGCCTTTACTGTTAAGGCCCTTGCCGCTTAACTTGAGTTTTTTGCCGTTGTGCGTACCTGCGGGTACTTTTACTTGCACCGGTCCGTCTAACGTAGGTACAGAAATGGTGCCGCCCAGGGCCGCCGTCCACGGCATAATGACTACGGGGACATGTAAATCATCCCCTTCTAATCGAAACATAGCATGCGGGCGGATTTTAACAATTAAATACAAGTCCCCCATACCGCGCTGGGTGGGGTTGCCCATCCCTTTTAGTTTAATTTTTTTACCTTCACTGACCCCGGCCGGAAGTTTCACCGTAACCGTGCGGCCGTTGGGCAACGTCATTTGCATATTACCGCCGCGGTGGGCATCTTCTAAATTAAGGGCAATTTCGGCTTCTACATCCCCCGAGGACTGCCCGGCGGCGGCACTGTGGCCGAAGTTTTGGCCAAAACCGCCGAAGTTCCCCCCCATACCGCCAAAAATGCTTTGGAAAAAGTCACTAAAATCCGCGCCGGAAAATTGACTGCTTCCGCCGGAAAAGCCCCGAAACCCGCCGCCCGGGTTGCCGCTGTAGGTATACTGCTGGTATCCGTTAAATGGGTTGCCGGACGTACGGCCCGAAGTGCGGGAAGATGCCCCGCCGCCACGGGAGAAGTTTTGGTATCCTTCCTGGCCGACCTGGTCGTAAATGGTGCGTTTTTGTTTGTCGGAAAGGACGGTGTATGCCTCGTTTAAGTCCTTAAATTTTTCAGTCCATTTCGCTTTTTCATTTTCCGGGTGCATATCCGGGTGGCACTTGCGGGCCTGGGTTTTAAATGCTTTTTTAATTTCGGCGTCAGAAGCCGTTTTGCTTACGCCGAGAATTTTATAATAATCTTTATAATCTGCCATAATGTGTCTCCTGTTGGGATTATTGTATAATAATAACAAGGTAAAATCAAAACTTGCACCCTCCGATTATTGATTAGTTTTACGGTGTATGCAAGCCCATGATAACGGAAATTATCCGACGTAACAAAAAAATAATTTACAAATGTGTTTTGATTTGCTATACTAATTGTGTAATAAGAATTTATTCGCCCTTAGCTCAATGGTGGAGCGACCGGCTGTTAACCGGTAGGTTGAAGGTTCGAGTCCTTCAGGGCGAGCCATTAAAAAAATACCCTCGCTTTGGCGGGGGTATTTTTTTGCGTAGAAGACCAGAGCGGATAAACTGCTTTATCCGCGAAAGGACGAGAAAGGCGCAGCGTTGTTTTTGTTTGCGCAGCAAGGCAAAAATATTTTCATACATCGTTACCAAAATCAAGTATAATTTTTGTATGCGTAAATTGATTACTAAACTGATGGATTTTTTGGATCCGTACCGCCAGAGTTTTTTGTTTTTTAAATGGAATGCCCCAGCGGTACTGCTTATTGTAATTGGTACGGTATGCTTTACAATCGGTTGGCGCAGCGGAATTGTAAAATTATTTTTAGATAACGTATTTGTCTATCTTCCTAATTATTTAACCCATGAAATGGCCGGGCATAATTTGGTGGGAAATATTTTTTTTCGTATGTTCTATTCGTCGGTACCCGGACTTGGGAATTGGATTGCCACTTTAGCAGGTAACGGCGTGGAAACACTTATCCCATTAGTGACGATTTTTTTCTGCCTGCGTATGGAAGGGGGCCGGTGGACGTTACCGCCGTTACTTTACTGGCTATCTACCACATTTTATGGGGCGGGAGTATATGCCCAGGATGCGCGGGCATGTTCTATGCCGCTTACATCTTCGGACATGGTGACTAACTATAAACCCGGTGAAATTTGTGGGGATTGGCACCATATTTTAGAACCGTTGGGACTGCTAAACTATGACCAAGTGTTTGCATATACCTTTTTAACACTGGCTAGTTTACTATTTATGCTGGCCATATACAGCGCGTGGTATTATTGGACTCACCCGGATTTTTACGTAGCGCATGACACCTTGCACCCGCAACCCCTGGAACCAACGCCCGATTGGCAACCGCCCAATGTGTATACTCCCCAGCACCTTGTGGATGCCGGGGAGAAGCGGTCCGCCGGTAGGGAGTATTCAACTAACGGAACGAGCGGCGGCCCTGGTGTGCCCAGGATTTCCCCCCACGCGGACCCGGATGTTTGGCATACCGAGGACCGTTAAACCTCCTTGGAGCCGGCACAAATACCGGGCGCGGATGAGGATGCACCACCACCGGGACGGGGCGTTCTTCCACAATCACGCTAGACGTGGGAACGAACAGTTCGGTATATACGTCCCCGCTGGGGGTAAGGGTAGCGGCGCAACCGCTTACAAACAGAAAACCAGGCAGTAAGAAAAGTAATTTTTTCATATCGTAACCTCCGTAACATTCAAACACTTGTTTGAATCTTTTTATTGCAATTTTCATGCTAAATGGGGCCTAATAGGATGTTTTGATAAACAAGAGCTAGTATAAAAGGTCAGTAAGTATATAGGCCGGGTACTGCCGGTAAAGTTTAGAAAGAGGGGCAACGGAGACGAAATACCCATAAAAATACCCCCATACAGAATCGAACTGTAATCCCCTGCTTAGAAGGCAGGTGCTCTATCCATTGAGCTATGGGGGCAACGTTTTTATTGTAGCAAAATTTACGCAAACTTACAAAAATTTACTTCTGCGCCCGGCCTGTGAAATGCTACAATATAATAAATTCTACCGGGAGCAGGCGCATGGCAAAAAATTTATCGTTTTCTTATTCTAAAATGGGTATGTATAAGGAGTGCCCGCAAAAATATAAATTCCGCTATGTACACCAAATCCCGGAACTTCCCAAATATTTTTTTGCGTTTGGTTCTGCTTTGCATAGCGTGATGGAGTTTATCTACAATCCGCAACGGCAATTCTTCCCTACGTTAGCCGAGGCACTGGCCCATTTTGACAGTGTTTGGAATAAAACCACCTGGGAACAGAAGGGGTATGCCTCATTAGATAAAGAATTGGCCGGATACGCTGAAGGACGAGCAGAAATTGAGGCCTATTACCAAAAACATGCCGCTACGTTTGCACGTCCGCTTTCGGTAGAAATGAAAAGCACCCTGGAAATTGATGGGCTTTCCCTCATCAGCATTTTAGACCGCATGGACTATTTAGGCGACGGTAAAATTAAAATTTTGGACTATAAAACCGGCAAAACGGTCCAGCGCGAACCGGACCAACTGTATATGTACCAGAAAGTGGCGGAAACGTCCCCGGTGATTAAGGCGTTGGTGCAACAAAAAGACCCATCTGTCAAAGAAGTGCGCGTAGGGCAACTGGCATTTTACCATCTGCCCAGTTTGACAGAAATGACTTTTGAGCGTGCCCCTGATAAAGAAATTTTTGAATTTTGGCAGAAAGTATTAGCAATTGCCAATGACATCCGCGCGGGCCGTTTTGACCCGAACCCCGGCGAAAAACAGTGCCACTGGTGTGATTACCGAAACATTTGCCCGGTATATACAAACCGGGAATATACCGGGCCTTCCGGCGCGGCGGCATTGCCTTTATTAAAAGGGGCACCTACCCAACAGGCGTTCCCCCCCGCTTCCCTGGGAAACTCTCCCAAAAGCGAGCCGGAAAGTTTGCCCAAAAACACGCAGGAACTGCTGGCCGAAAAAATTGACCGGCTAGGTGAGGTGATGCAGGAAGAAGAAACCCTACGCCAAGAAATTATAGACCTCATGCATCAACACAATTTTACGCGCCATTTTGGGGCGCATTACAGGGCAGAACTTACGGCTGTCCAAAAACACCAATGGACCGATAAACAGCGCGTGGTGGACTTTTTGCGTGAAAAAAAATTGCTGACAAAAACGCTCGTGCCTACCCAGAGTACGATTGAGGCATTATTTACAAATCCGGATGTCTCGGCAGAACTGAAAAAAGAACTGGCTGCACTAGGAAGCATTGAACAAGAGGGAAAATTATCCGTGGAGAAAGCCGAATGAAAAAGTGGTGGCAAGACGTGCGCTTGCGTATTAGTATCGTAGCCGTAGCGGGGTGTTTAGCCCTTTTTACGGCGGCGCGTGTTGGAATTTTTGCAAGTAATCTGTCCTTCTTTGCGCAATTATCTGCGGCGGATGTTTGGGCGGCTTTTGTGCAGGGAATACGGTTTGATTTTTACATGGTGGCCCTGTGTTTGGGGCCGGTACTTATTTTGCTAAATTTGCCTGTAAAATCCCTCCGTTGGAGTAAACTATGGACAACCGTGCTACTTTCTGAAGGGATATTTTTAGCCGGGTTTTTGGTGGCTGATTGGGTGTATTTTCCGAAAGTGGGGCGGCATATTGCTGAAGAAATTATTCAGGTATCTGCCGATTGGGGATATATTGTTTCCTACGCGTTTAAAGAGTGGTGGTGGGCATTGCTGTTGCTACTTGGCGGGGGAGCAGGTGCGGCGGTATTCTTGTACCGTTGGATAAACCGCACGGAACAAGTAAAGCGTTCTCTCCAACAAACCGTTCTTATTGTAACGGTACTGGCAGTTGCGTGCGTGTTGGGCATACGCGGGCATTTGGGCGGCGGTAAATCCTTAGGAGTGGCAGATGTATACAAGTACGCGCGTACAGCAAGCGCGGCGGCACTTACGTTAAACGGCGCGTTTACGGCCTACCAAATCGGGCGCAAGGGAGCCCAGGAATTTACCAACACGTTCCCGGTAGAGAAAGCCATTCTCAATACGCAGAAAATGTTCATCTCTCCGGCAGAAAAAGTGATGTTGGAAACCTATCCGTTGGAGCGTAAACGTACTGTACCTTCTCTCACCCCCGGTCCTAAAAAGCCCAATATTTTTATTGTACTGTTAGAGGGGTGGCATCCTTATTATATAGATGGGATTTCCCATCAAGGGTTTGGGGCAACCCCGGTCTTTGATGATATTTTACAAAACGGTGTGCAATTTACCAATGCCTATGCCGCCGGGCAACGCAGTATTTTTGGCTTTGCCGCGGTACTAGCAGGGGTGCCGCTCATACCGGGACTGCCTATGTTTGGCTATGGGTTAGAGATGACCTCTTTATCACCGCTACCGCATCATTTTGCGCAAAATGGGTATTATACGTTTTTTGCCCAAACTTCGCACCGGGATTCTTACCGCTTGTGCGCGCTAGCGTCTTATCTGGGCATGCAGGATAGTTATGGTTGGGAAGATATTCCCCAGTTACTTCCCTACCGGCAAAAAGCCCCCTTCGGTTATGACTACGATGCTTTACAATTTGCCGCAAATAAAATTAAAGAGCATGCGGATAAACCCTTTTTGGCTATGGTGTTTACCGGCATTACGCACGAGCCGTTTACCTCTACCTTGCCGCAATTTGACAAATATCCCTATGACAGTTGGGAACATGGTTTTTTAAATACACTGGCGTTTGCGGATTGGTCTATAGGCGAGTTTCTTTCCCGCGCTAAAAAAGACGGTTGGTTTGACGATACCATTTTTGTATTTGTGGCTGATCATACCTCGGGCGGCCCGGCAGAAAATACGCTAAAAAACCATTTTCATATTCCGCTAGTTATTTATGCCCCCAAACGCTTTTCTCCGCAAAAAAGAAATGAAGTTGTTTCCCAGTTGGACCTGGTCCCCACCTTATATAACTTAGCGGGTATTAACCCGGCTTATACGGCGTTTGGGCGGGATATGTTTGACCCGGCCGCACCGCATATCGCATTAGTGGCCGAAGGGAATAATATCGGGCTAATTACTGCGCAAGGAGCGGTGCGCCACACAGGCAGTAAACTGTTAACCGTGGAACCTTACACGCCGGATTTTGATGCGGACCAGGCCGAAGAACAACTTCTTTCGTTAAGCCAGGCCGCTTACACATTACTGAAAGAAAACCGCTGGTATACTCCGGCGGAAAACGGAGAACCTGTATGAAAGGCCCCTTTCTTATTGCGCTAGACCAGGGAACTTCCAGTTGCCGGGCTTTTGCGCTAGACCAGCAAGGAGAAGTGCGGGCCAAACGCAGTATGCCGCTATCTCCGCGGCGTACGGCGCAGGGAACTTCCGAATATAACGCGGAAGAACTCATCCGTACGCAACAAACGGTACTTACCGGATTATTAGACGAAATTGGCCCGCAACAGGTGGCCTGTTTGGCGGTTTGTTCGCAACGGTCTACAGTCGTATTATGGGATAAAAACACAGCCAAGCCCTTGGCCCCGGTACTCACCTGGGAAGACAGCCGCGCCCAACAAGAGGCAGACCTGGCCCCATTGTCCCAAACAGAAGTACACCAACTGACAGGTCTCTTTAAAACGCCTTATTTTTCTGCCCCTAAAATTGCTTGGTGTTTAAAAAACTATCCGGCTGCCCAAACAGCCGCCCGACAAGGCAATTTATTAGCCGGGCCGGTAGCGACGTTTTTGATTTGGAAATTAACACAGGGGAAAATTTTTGCCACCGACCCGGCACTTGCCCAGCGGACATTATTGTGGAATATTCATACCCAAGCATGGAGCAGCAAGTTGTGCCAGGCCTTTGGCGTGCCGGAAGATTGTTTGCCGTGCATTCAGTCCCCAGTAGGTGATTATGGCACTTTTGAATACAAGGGGGCGGTTATCCCCATTGGGGTATGTGCCGCAGACCAGCAGGCCGCTACGGTCTATCAACGCTTACGTGCCGGGCAAACCCATATCAATTACGGAACCGGGGCGTTTGTGTTACACCACACCGGGGAAAAAGCCCTGGTATTGCCCGGTATGCTTACGTCGGTTGCATATACCTTGGAAAAACAACCGCCGCAATTTGCGTTGGAAGGCCCTGTGTTTGCCGCCGGCAGTGTGTTACAGTGGTTGCAAGCGCAAGGGTTGCTTACCCCGGGGGCCCATATAGATGACGTGTGTCAACAGGCCAAACAACCGGTACGGTTTTTACCGGCATTGGGGGGCCTGGGTGCGCCTTACTGGGATTACCGGGTATCTAGTGTAATTGATGGGTTATCCCCCCACACCCGGCCTGCTGATTTTGTGGCCGGGGCTTTGCAAGGGGTGGCGCATTTAGTGGCGGATATTGCGGACTATTTACACGCACACGAACAAACCGTACAAAACGTATCTGCTTCTGGCGGTATGGCGCATATTGCCTATTTGTTACAAACACAGGCCAATTTCTTACAAATTCCTGTAAAAGTAACTGCGGACAGGGAAAATACGGTGTTGGGAACCTCTTTGCTGGCGGCGCGTTACCTGGGGTGGAATACATCTGCCTGGCAAGTTAAACAGCGTAGTATTTTCCCGCGCCAGGATGCTCTGGAAGTGCGTTCTTTGCGTGCGGAGTGGAAACAGTGGATACAACATATACGCAACTATGCAAACCAATAAATTATGTGTTACAATAAAGCAAGGAGAAACTTTATGAGAAACTATAAACAGGGGTTTACGTTGACAGAAGTATTAGTGACGGTGGTGATTATCGGTATTTTGGCGGCTGTGGTATTGCCTAAATACCGTAAAATGATGGATGCTTATAAAACGGCGGAGGCCGAGCGGCTCATGGAAAGTGTACGCAGTGTGCAAGAGGCCTATTATGAATTAAACGGTGCTTACTTGCCACCGAATAAAGTAAGTGTGTTTCCCGGATTAGACGGCCGGTTTGAAAGTGAGAATTTTACCTATATATTAGGGGAGGATTATATGACGGCCGAAAGTTATAACCAATCCCTTTCCTATACATTGGAGATGGATTTTGACAGCGGAGAAATTTGTTGTGATGGGGAAGATTGTGCCCAATTAGATACGATATACGAAGGTTGTTAAAGTGATTACCGGGATTTTCCCAGAAAAAGAGGCCAAAAGACCTAGAATAAAAAAGGACTTTTGGCCCCTTGTTATTTTTGGTTTTTTGTATTAGGATTATGATATAGGGACGTATACCGTGTTTCTGCTTTTAGGAGAAGATTATGACTAAACTACTATCCTGTCTGTTAAGTTTTACACTACTTTTTACCAGTGTAGCACCTTCAGCGGCGCAGGCCTTCCAAACGCCCAAGGTGGGGTTTCGCGTAAGTGCCAGTAACAGTTTGGAAGAAGCCGTTACCCGGCAAATGGCGCGTAACCAACAACAGGCCGAGACAGAGTATTGGATAGAACGCGGGGAAGTGTTGGCAAGCAAGAATAGTACGTACCATTATTGGGAACAGGTGATTTCCAAACTCATAGAAGCACGCAATCAGGCACGCGGCAATATCCAAGAAGCAGTGGTATGTTCAGAAAATGGGGAAGAATGCATCCCGGCGTTGGCGTATGCGTGGGGTGGTATTCATCATGGGATTAAGGACTCCCAACTCTATTATAAGGGCCAGATTATAGATTCTACAGCAACCGATTTTGCGTGGCTAGTATCTAATTTTGGTATTTACGGCGAATCGGACCGGAAGGAAGCGGTCCGCTATTTTTATGATTTAATCAAAATGGCCGGAGAGGATTGCTCAAACGGTGCTTTTGAATATGGGTCCCAAGAACACCGGGCTGACCAACGCATTGCCAGTGAAAAACAAGCCAAACGCTGTGCAACCGAAGTGTCCGTCATCCCAGCCCTTGCCATGATTACCAAAGGGGCCTCCGAACAACAAAAGGCCGCGCAAACTTTTTACAATTTATTAAAAGACAAATATGATACGGCTGTCGGCGGAGCTGTCATCCAGGCCTGTGTAACCGGATTAGGTGTATTGGGAACGCAAAAATCTTACCAATTATTAGAAACCTTTTTAACGGATGACACGATTCCCTCTACGGCAGGAAATGTGTTGCATGGAATAGGGAGCCCTTTTGAAACCTTGGCCCAAAATGGTTTGCGCGCGGCCAGTAATATCCGCGGCGGAAATTCCCGCTTTTTAAACCGCATCAATGAACAATTTCAATATTTAGATAAAGAGGAAGCCAAACGTCAGGGCTTTACTAATACGGCTTGGCAAAGTGAAGGAATTCAATACCCATATGCCAACGTGTTAGAAGAAGTAGGGGCCTTTTTAGGACAGCAAAGTGCCACCAATACCTATGCGCGGGCTTTGGCTAAAAAATTAGTGGGCAAAGCCAACCAAGCCGCCAAAGAGAAAACAAATGCCGCCGGGGTGATGCACTACCCATTAGTGTTAGGCATTATGGATGGGTGGAGAGAACACGGCAAAACATTTATTTATGAACCTGCCCCGGAACTGATCAACTTTTTTTACAAAGGGGACTGGTTTGACTTAAACGAAGGAACCCAACGCCGGGTACACTATAAGGCCTACCAATTTGCCAGAAGCCGCGGTTGGACACCGGAACTACCCAAACGCGACCCGGAAAAAATCCAGCGTACTATTTACAATAGCCGTTTACTGACCATCGGTTTTGCGGGAGACAGTGTATTAACGGTACTAATGACTGGTTATTTAATAAAGAGTATTCCCGCATTAGCCAAAGGAATTCCACAAGCCGTTAAAACATTATCCAGCCGTAAAGCATGGGTAGGTGCAACGAACTATTTTAAAACAGCCCCTAAAAAAGTATGGGCCAACGTAAAAGGTGGGCCGCGCGCGAAAGAAATTCCGTTAAACCCGGCTACCCGCCCGGTGGCAAATGCCCGCCCGGCAACGGCCGCTAAACCGGCAAAAAAACCGGCGCAGGCAAAAAAACGACCGGCCGCCAAACAACAAACTTCCCAGCAAGCATCCCAAGCGCAACCATCTTCCGCGAATGCAAATGGATATACGACGGTAGACATGGGCGTGCGGAACGGTCAACGTACGGTGGCAATAGCTACTTCCCCGGAGCAAGAGGCGGCCTTGGCACAACAACGTGTATTGTATGCCAGCACAGGGGACGGTTTTGCCAATGTGGCTAAGACCGAAACGGCCGTAGCAGACGGTGCCGAAACAACCGCCCAAGCCGCGCAGGCGGCCCAAACTGCTCAAGCAGCAACACAACCGGCTACACAAGCCGTGCCGCGGTGGATAGAAGTAGAAACTACCAATGCGTTAGGAAATACGGTTAAAACCTGGAAACCCAATCCGGCGCACCCCGAATATAACCAAATTTTAGCGGAACTTTCCGGACAATCCTCCGGGGCGCGTGAATTAAGTTGGTGGGAAAAAGCGCAATTAAATTGGGCTATTAACTGGAAACCCGCCTTTCAAAATATGTTTACGTTTGGTACGTCGCGCTATGGGTTAGCGGCGGCGGCCCCCGGTGCGGCCCCGGTAACCAGTGAGGCGGCTATCGCCCAGGCGGCAGATGCCCCGGCCGTGGTGCAAACCATTCGTGCCCAACAAGGAATGTTTATTACGGAAGAATCCTTGCGCGGCGGAGCCGGTGCGGCTTACCGCACAGGTGCTGTAAACCGCGGCGGTGTGGCCGCACAACAATTTGCTAATGCAACGGTGAATGGGGCTCGTGCGGGGTTCTTAGATACTTACGGATCGTTTATGGGCCTTACTTCCGCGCCGCGGGCTACTTTGCAAGGCATGGGGTATGCCAACTCTTCTACGTTAAACGCACTTCGTCCCTGGTTAAGAGCTAGCACGTTAATTCCGGCGGGAATGTTGGGGGCTTCTTTGATGTTTGGTTCTACCGAAGGGGTAGAAACTTCTTTGGCCATGGCTCCTTTGTTGGCTACTAATTCTTCTTGGCGCAATTGGTTTCAAAGGGAAACAAGTTCTACTCAACATACAGCTACCAGTCCAACTAAAAAAGATATAGTAGCGGCTAATAAATTTGCTGAAACAGTTTTATCCAAGCCCAATCCGTTAGCTGCCCAACTTCGGGATATTATAGAAAGCCCGGCTGCGGTATCCTATAAAAAACAGGCGTTATTACGACTGTATGAACAAGGTATATTTTCCAAATTTTTAGATGAGCAGACCGAATCTGTAAAAAATAAAGTAAGCCAAGCGGCTACTGATGCAGAACGGACCGAAGCGTTATACCGCTTATATCAGGCAGGTTATTTGGACTCCGTGTTACAGGCCATTCCAAATATCCAAGTACAAGGGTCTGTATTAAATGAATTACGAGATATTGTTTCTCGCGAAGATTGGAAAACATTAGCACGTAGTGCTTATGAAGTAGAAGCTGTATTGCCGTTAGAGACTGAAAACTTTATGGGGTCCGTATCTCCTGTGCCGGAGCCGGATTTAGAAAAAATTGAAGATTTAGTACGCCCTGCCGGATATGCGGCCGCTAACAGTGATTCGGGAGTTGCAACCAAAAAAGGGGTTTTTTACAAAAATAATATTCCGTTTTATTATCGCAATGCTAAAGGCACAATTTCCAGTTCACCCGTGGGTATTTTAACCCAAATGCCTGCTAACAGGTATGGAAGAATATTATCTTCTATATATTTGGCGAATCAACCCGGGTTTACTGTGCCAGAAGGGTTTGTATTAGCACTGGATGAACAGGGACAATGGAAATTTGTTGTACCTAAAGGAAATTTATCTACAGTGGAAGCAAATAAACATTCCCGTAAGCAATTAAATAACATGAGAAAAGGTGGCTCTGCACGGGCTGTGTTGGATACCAATTATACCACGTCTGACTTATTAGCCATGGCGCATTTATTAGAGTATTACCCGGAGCATAACCTGGAATTAACCTTAAATACACCTCATTCATTATCGCCATTCTTATTCTTGCATGCTTTATTTGTAGGAAATGATGCCGGAAATACGTTAACGGGACCGTTCAAAAAAACCCTTTCCGCATATTTTGAGGCAATAGCTGGGTTTCTAACAAACTTATTAAGCGGTATTGGATATGCTACCCCACTTTTGGGTGGAAAAGCTATGCCAACTATGAAAAAGTGGGGTAACGTAAAGACCACGCAGATAATTTATGGAGCCGCCGCTGCAGCACTAGGTTTTTCATTACTATTTGGTATGAATGGTATTGGAAAAAATGCTCCGGAATTATCGTTGTGGATATTAGCTATACCTACGGTGGCTTTAGTGGCAGGGGCCAGTTTAATTAACTCTTTTGTGCCGTATTTCTTGAACTTTTATAAAGACCCGGCACAGCGTACCGCTGCTAACTTACAGTTTGATACACGCAAACAACTTTCTCGTATGGGTTTATCTTTCTTAACGGCTGTAACCATTGGGGCTGGTGGAAACTGGACGGTAGTAGTGCCGATTGGTTTAGCACTATTGGGATTTTCTTATGCACTGTTTATTAATACGCCTATGTATAAGGGAGAAAAATTACGCAAAGCACAAGAAGCCAAGGAAAAACAAAAAGAAGCAGAGCGGTTTGCGAGTTTATCACCAGAAGAACAGCAAAAAGAGCTTGCCGCGCAGAAGGAAGCCAAAGAAGCAGAAAAGAGATTGCAAGCTCAGTTTGCACAAGAATACAAAGATTTCAAGGATCATCATCCGGAAATGATAGCCAGTAAACATCGTGTACGAAAAGTATATGCAACGTATGCGGCTAGTTTGATGATCTTGGGGCAAAGCGCAGCAGAAGCCCTTGGAGAAGGAACCGGACAAAGCTTTGTTACGGTATGTATGTTTGCTACGTTCTTGACACGGTGGTTAGCTACCCGCTTAGTAAAAGCAAACAAAGTAACCGATGACCAATTGACAGGGCTTTCTTTGCCTACCATGTCACTAACAGCATTTGCCTTAGCCTTATTGCCTTATTCCAGCGTGGCGGCCGGTATTGCCGCGGCGGCAGCTATTTTGCACAATATGTCTACAGCCGTACCGGGACGGTTGGATGCGGCCCGTATGCAAAATATTGTAACTGCTGAAATGCAGCAACGTAAACAACAAGTGTTGGACGATACTACTTTAACTCCTGCAGAAAAGAAAGCAAAAGTGGATTTACTAACGCAGGAAGAATCCACCTGGGCTTCGTTAGCTTCAAGAGGCTATTCGTATTACAATGCCACAGGATTATTAGGTATTGGAATTGCTGCGTTAGTTGCATTAGGACTAACTGACTTAGCTTCGGATGCATTGAAAGAGAGCGTTACTCATCTCTTTGATTGGACGGGGATTAATAATAACGCGTTATCTGTAAACCGGTTGTTATTCTTGTATGCAGGCGGTATGGCGGGATGGGCTTATCTTACAAATAAAGATTTAACCCGGGAAGGCCTGCGGTTATTCCAAAAGAAAACGAAAGTTTCCGAGCAAAATATCCAAGAAAATAAAATAACGCCTAAATTATTGGGTATTAATGAAAAAAATGCGGAAATACAACTAGGTAATATTACCAGCAAACGTATGAAAGAGGTGGAACCGTTGTTGGTAGAATATGGTATTTCCTCCGAACAAAAGATGACTAAAATCTTAACACAATTGCAATTTATCCATAACCGTTTGGTAGCTATTAGCCAAATATTAGGACCTACGGCCACCCGGGCTGCATTTGAACGGGAAGCCGCTATGGTGCGCCGTTATGCTACGATTTTAGGACAGAATGACTTGTCTGTGATGTTGCGCCGGGAATTTGATAAATTACAGATAGGATTATTTGGAAAAGGAACTCAAAATCTGCTGGAAAACCCGGTCTATGTAGAGGAAGGATTGTATGAATTACCTAGCAAATATACTTCTTATGAAGAGGCCCGTATGCTTATTAAAGAAATAGACCAAATGGCCTATAACTTACGGCAAGGTAATCCAATTGACTATGAAAAATTCGCTGAATATTTAACCCGCGCACGGGAAGCGTTGATTGAATACGAAAAGGACAATCCGGCTGATTCTATTCGCGTAATGGTACAACGGCGTACATTAGATAATTTATGTAAGTTGTTAGCCCAAAAAGACAAAACAAACGGGATATTAGATATTAAAGATACCGATAGTAAACAAATCCGGGCAGGGAAACAAGCTATGCGAGATTTATTAAGCGGATATCAAGAATAATATTCCGGTTGTAAGTAAAAAGATATAACACTCTCTAAGTGCAGTAGCTTAGGGAGTGTTTTTTTATATACAAATTGAGAAGAAAAAAGCTGAAATTTACCCCAATTTTTGTTATAATGAAAGTGTAGTGGTAATTGATTTACCACCAAAGCATTGATACGTAAACTTGCGGGTGTATTTTCTTTCTAACGAGTGAGCGTCCAGGAGGGAATCCGGTGCCGGAAAGAAAGTAAAGCAGGTTGCGTATTTTTTATTATAGGAGAAATTATGTTAGCAAAAATTACAAATTGGTTCAAACCAATTCCGGACGCTCAACCGCTGACGGACGAACAAGAAATTAAACGCTTGTACCGTTCGTGGCGTATTAAGATGTTCTTTTCCATGTATTTCGGGTATGCGCTGTTTTATTTTACCCGTAAAAACTTGGATATTATTAAACCGGTTCTCATCAATAACGGCGTATTTACGGTAGAACAATTAGGTACGATTGGTTTTGTGATTTACTTAACCTATGGTATCGGTAAATTTTTAAGCGGTACAATCGCCGACCGCTGTAATATTAGTTCTGTAATGGCTACCGGGTTGTTTTCTTCGGCCATTATTAACATTTTGTTTGCATTTTTGCCGCAACTGCAACACATGTTGCCGTTCTCTATGACGGCCATGGCGGCTTTCTTGTGGGGCTTAAACGGGGCGGCCCAATCTATGGGGTTCCCGCCGGTAGCCAAAGGGCTTGTGTACTGGTTTTCCCCCTCGGAACGTGCTACCAAATGGACGTTGTGGTCTTCTTCCCATACGTTTGGGGCTTTCTTTGTGGCCCAGTTAATTTCTTTACTGTTGTGGCTTAAATGCGGCTGGCAAATGGCATTTTTAGTGCCGGCTTTTATGGGTATTGCGTATAGTATTTTTATGGTAGCATATATGGCCGATACGCCTAAATCAGTGGGGTTACCAGCTATTGAAATATACCGAAACGACGTCATGCCTGTCAAACAGGAAAAGAATGATATGAGCCAGTGGGAAATTATTAAAAAATATGTACTTACCAACCCTTTCTTGTGGGCGTTAGCCATTTCATACGTATTTATTTATTATGTGCGTTTTGCCACGTTGGACTGGGCAACTACTTTCTTAAACCAAGAACGTGGTTTTACCGAAGCCGCCGCCGCATCTGCCGCGTCTGCTATGCCGTTTTTAGGGATGCCGGGCGGTATTGTAGCCGGGTATTTGGCGGACCGTTGGTTTGGCGGCCGCTGCACGCAGATGAACCTAATTTATTTGGCTATTTTAGCCGCCAGTTGCTGGGGATTTTATAAATTAGCAACCCCCAATGCTTTCTGGATGACGGCTATTTTTGCGGCTCTAATTGGTTTCTTTGTAGACGGCCCGCAAAACTTGGCCGGCGGGGTGCAGGCCTCCCGCGTGACGGTGCAAAAAGCCACCTCTGCCGCTACCGGGTTTACCGGGATGTTCGGTTACTTTGGGGCGATGCTTTCTAGCAAAGGGGCGGCCTATATTAGCCAAACCTCCGGCTGGAAGGGGGTATATGTTTCCTGCATTATTGCCTGTATCTTAGCCGGTATATGTATTGCAACCACTTGGAAGAAAGAGGGTGCTACTAAAAAAGCATAATGCGGTAGGAACCGTACTTTATTTGACAACCCCCGGGATCTTTTCCCGGGGGTTGTTTTTGGGTATATTTTTTATTATACTATAGGTACAATTTTATCTGTTTTTGGAAGCGTTTAGGAAACGCAGAACTTGTAAAAGTTGATTAGCAGTCCAAAAATGGCCGAGTTAGGCACAGGCGAGTGGCTTCGAACCCCATTTGTTTGTGCCGAATGTTTCTCGTTTTTGCGGGGAATTACGGCTATTTGGCATTGGGTCTTGCTAATCACTCAATTCAAGTGGCCGTTTTTTGGTGGCGTTTCATAAGCAGATAAATTGGAAGGTGGGGCGGTTTTCCCCCTCACCTGGGCTACGCCCTACAGGGGCGAGGAAAATAAAGTATAGGTCAGGTGGAACCTGACATAAAATAAGGAGAGTAAACTTATGAATCATCAACAAACCCGGCGGGGAAATACGCAAGAAGGAAGAGCCGCTAAAAATAAAGTCATCCTGAATTTAATTCAGGATCTTCAACGCTTGCCGTTGTCGTTGCCATTAATAAACAACCTGGGTGGAAGATCCCATATCAAGTATGGGATGACCCCCTTATTTGATAACAACGGTTGCGTGGAAGATGCACAGCAACAACCCCTCAGCATA
>JAZNXF010000014.1:0-62269 GCA_045593745.1 Elusimicrobiaceae bacterium
GCTACGATCCGACTTGAAACCCTCAGCTCATTTTGGCAGACGATGAAAGTGAGGCACGCATGAAATATGATCAGCTTAACAACTGTTCTTACTACTATGGTGCGATCATTGCACAAGTTGATTGATATGTGGAGGTGAACTTGGTGCCTATCAAACGAAATTACAATAACGCACACGAACGTATGGAAGACAAAGCTGAAAAGGCTGTCATACCTATGCTGGAGAAGCAATTCATCTATCAGTTAGGTCTATCACCTCGGTTGATGATGAACTATGATTCTGACAACCAGGTCTGTAAAGTAGGTGTAGTGTTTCCTCGACAGAATACTTTCTTCTCGTTATCCTACAACGAACACAGATGTAATATTTCCTATCCTGGATACACCGTTGAAGAGATGTCAGCATTGGTGGAACGCGTAGCAAACACAGTTGTGGGTAATCTACACGATACAGCAATTACATATGGAACCAAGGATATCAAGCGATATGCTAAAGATTCTTATGCACCTTGCATTGCGGATGAGGATACATTCTTGACTTGGGTGGATCAGATTCGTGTTCCTCTGACTCCTAAAGACCAGTTGTTGGCGTATTACGCAGAACACAAGCACGAAGTCCGTAGAGTGATTGAAGACGAAGGGTACTTGACACCATTCCCCGCAATCCTTTACACCTTCAGTGAAGATGAAATCAGAGATATGTCTGACACTACTCTTGAATACATCATCAGGGTAGTTAATGATATTCGCAAACTACATCAAGCTAACTAGAAACAGAAAAGGAGAAATCAGCTATGAACGCAAACACCACTATCCAGACCGCAGTAATCAATGAGTGCAGAGAGAGAGAGGCATCACCTGCAAGTTCTTCTTGTGCAACGGATTTCAGATGCAGGGTCAGATTGTAGCAAGCGACGACACAGTGCTTGTCGTCAATGTCGACGGGAAGACACAGTTATTGTACAAGCAAAACATCTCTACCATCAGTCCCACTTCTGCGTTGAAGTGTTTGAAGTAAACACCTGAATCGTTATAGTAGCTGTAAGATACTATTACAGCTACTATTTTCATGTATACATAGCGAGGTGCCCTGATGGCAACAAAACGGAAAACAAAACATGACCGACAGCTAGGTGAGTGGGCTAAGAAAGCCAATAAGGAGCTGTGTCGGAAACTGAGAGAAACAACAGGATTGCTTCCTGTAGCAGTTAATCACATCAACTATCTGGATGACACTTGCAGATTCTCTGTTATCTTTTTGAGATCTGACGGAGATATTACATTTCATTATCTAGAGCATCCTCATCTATTTGTTTATCTGTGCGACGAAACTAATCTCGATGATGTAGTTACATATTTTACATCTAAGCTGATTGCTTGGGTGCATCATTGGTGGCATACAGATGCGCATTTTGCATGGCATGGTGTTCCTAGCGATGAAACTACATTGATGAAAAGCTTCTATGAAAAGCCTACAAATACTGTACTGAAGAACCTGATATTAGGAGTGAAACCATGATCATTCAATTTGTGCCGAAAGAAAATCACTTTGTAGCTCGTGATTACTGCGAAGCTATTTCTGAACAGGTACTTAAGGTAACAGGTATCCGAGGGACTGTGGACTATAAGTTCAGTCCGGACAAGAACAACCTGTGCACATTCGCTGTTGTATATCATCAAAATGCTCCTGCAATGTTCATCGGACCGGAATGCGGAGTATTCTGCGGAACACCTGTAGATGTAGCTGTTGTCGCTAAGATGGCTGAGACAGTTATCAACGGCATTGTATATGTTATGCGAAGCATATGTAAAGATGCTCCCGGACTAGACATCTATCAGTTCCGTGATGTAATGAATCAGGTATATCAAGATGCAGTAAAAGATCAAGATCAGCTTCTGGATTTCATCAAGAACGTAACTACAGGAGGTAAGTGATGGAACGAGTGCTTGGAATGAACTATGTGGATCAATACTACACCACATTTCCTGGAGGTGTTCCTCGACATATCGCAAGGACTATCGATGATTCTCCTTCTGCAGCAAAGTATCACAGCTTAGCATGTATGTGGTATGATATGTTGAAGCCGGACATTACAGAACCCTTTATAGTTCGGGTGCAAGCCCGACAATTTCCCAGCATTGCACTGTACGTTTTCATTCTCACTTGCAACTTCTGTTGGGCTAACGCCCAACCCATAAGTATGATTTTTTGTTTTATGTGCAACTTCTTGCGTATTACCCCGCCGGGTGTTTTGTTGGTTATTCATAAGTTTTATCTCCTTATTTTGTGTCAGGTTCCACCTGCGTTATACTTTATTTCCCTCGCCCCTGTAGGGCGTAGGGCTATACACTTTGTTCCCCTCTCCAGTGGGGGAGAGGGCGAGTGCGTTAGCCCCGGGGTGAGGGGGCCCACATTTCAATTCTTCTGCTTATGAATCCAACAAAAACGGCCACTACAGATGAGCCATTTTCCCTAACCCAACTGTAACAGCCGCGGCTTACCATTCCTGTTAAACAGAAATGGTAAACACTCGGTACAATATAATGAGTTCGCGAAAAAACATTACACTGTACCTGTTAGCAGCTGTTTTTGGCGGGAAAATGTGCCTTGTTTCCAAAGCGCACCGTATTCTGCATACGGTTCCAAAAACAGAAAAAATTTTTATTTTCCTACTCTATCATTATAACATAATTTAGTATAATAACTATATCTTAAAAGAGGCCCTTGGCGGTTGGCTCGGTCTTCGTGGCTGACAGCCCCAAGCGGAAAAATTATGTCTGAAAAACTAGACCTACAAACAAAACGCCACTCGTGCGCCCACATCATGGCACAAGCGGTACAGCAGTTATTCCCCGGTACGAAACTCGGCATCGGGCCCGCCATTGAAAATGGTTTTTATTATGACTTTGACTGCCCCAAGCAGTTCACGCCGGAAGATTTAAAAACCATTGAAACTAAAATGAAAGAAATCATCAAAGCGCGCCAAAAATTTGAACGCAAAGAAATGAGCAAACAAGAAGCGCGTGATTTCTTTACCAAGCGCGGGGAAACGTACAAATTAGAACTTTTAGAAGAATTGGAAGACGGCACCATTACCGTATATGTAAATGGGGAATATGCCGACTTGTGCCGCGGCCCGCACGTGGACCACACAGGGTTAGTCAACAGTTTTAAACTTACCACCATTGCCGGTGCATACTGGCGCGGGGATGAAAAACGCCCCATGCTCCAGCGCATTTACGGCCTGTGCTTTGACAACAAAGACGAATTAAACGCCTACGTCAAACAACAGGAAGAAGCCGCCAAGCGCGACCACCGCAAACTGGGCCCGGAACTGGACCTGTTTAGCATTAACGACAACATTGGTCCGGGGTTAATTTTAATGCACCCCAAAGGGGGGATGTTGCGCAAAATTTTAGAGGACTGGATTAAAGACCAGAACTTAAAGCGCGGCTATGACCTGGTGGTCAGCCCGCACATTGCGCGTTATCACTTGTTTGAAATTAGCGGCCACGCGGGCTTTTACAAAGACAGCATGTTTAACCCCATGGAAATTGACGAGGAAAAATACCAAATCAAACCCATGAACTGCCCTTTCCACGTGGAAATTTACAAAACGCACCTGCGCTCGTACCGGGATTTACCCTTGCGCTTTAGCGAACTGGGTACCGTGTACCGTTACGAACGCTCCGGCGCACTACATGGTATGCTCCGGGTGCGCGGCTTTACGCAGGATGATGCACATATTTTCTGCATGCCCGAGCAAGTGGAAAGCGAAGTCAAACAGGCCTTTGAATATGCCATGCACATTTTTAAGACGTTTGGTTTTTCCAACTACGCTGTGGAACTTTCCACGCGTGACCCCGAACACCCGGAACATTTTACCGGGGACGTAAAAGAATGGGAACGTGCCGAAAATGCGTTAAAACACGTGCTAGAGGAAAATAACATTCCTTACACCACACACGCCGGGGAAGCGGCTTTCTATGGGCCGAAAATTGATATTAAAGTAATGGATGCGATTGGCCGCCTGTGGCAACTTTCCACCATTCAGTTTGACTTCAATTTGCCCGAACGCTTTGACCTGGAATATGTGGCCCCCGAAGGCCGCAAACGCCCGATTATGGTGCACCGCGCCATGTTTGGCAGTATTGAACGCTTTACAGGCGTGCTGATTGAGCACTACGCCGGGTGGTTCCCGCTGTGGCTGGCCCCGGTGCAGCTAAAACTTTTAACGCTGACGGATGACCAAATTCCGTTTGCCCAGGAAGTAGCCGCAAAAATGAAGGCCGCGGGTCTTCGCGTGGAGTTAGATATCCGCCCGGAAAAACTGGGCCTAAAAATCCGCGAGGCGCACATGCAGCGCATCCCATATACGGCCATTATCGGCAAGAATGAGGCCGCCAACGGCACGCTCACAGTGCGCCTAAAAGACGGCACCAATACGCAACCGTTACGCGTGGACGATGCTATTAAAACCATGCAAGAAGAGGTAAAGACGTTTAGTTTAACCAACTTGCTGAAATAGCGTTTACGCATACGTGTTTACGCCGGATAGAAGTTTTGCCCGCCCTTTGTACAGGGCGGGCTTTTGTGTGTTGTAAAAATCCCCAAGATAGTTGTGGGAAATATACTTTATAAGTACCTAATTATGTTGTAATACAAAAGAACCCAAATTAGAAAGATAATTCCACCAATGGCTACACGATATTCGGATTGAATAGGTGTTATATGAAAAATCTTGAAAATAATGAGTACGATAAGAGGGGTAAGAAACCCTAGCCGCAAAAGTGTTCTTTTAAGGGAAGAGTATTTTTTAGTAGGTTTTTTAAGAGATTGTTCAAAAGCGCGTGTTTCTTGGTTTTCCCGCGTATCTTCTAAAATGTTTGCCGGGGCTTTTAGATCTAAAATTGCCTGCTCTGTTTCCATTATTTTAATGATTTCTCCTTCTTCCTTTTTAGCAAAAGATTTTTCTAAATCTTGCACAAGTTGATGTAAATCGTCTGGGAACAGCGGAGCATGCTCTTGTTTTAGGTAGAGGTTAAATTCAGTAGTTGTATGATTAAGTTGATGGAATCCTACCACCACAGTTAACTCCTTCATGGCTAACAGAACGCCGCCTAATGAGTGATATAATTGGGCGCGCAGTAAACGTGCCTGCCATAAATTCGGATCTTCCTTAAGTGCTTTTGCTAAATACGTGGCTACTTGGTATGGGTTTGGAATGGAATTTTTTATCATCATAGTCCGGGCTAACTCAAGTTGCTTTTTGGCTGTTTTAGGGGCAAACCCTATTTTCCACGCAATAAATCCTACTATAACGCAAACCGGAATTACAATCGGCCAAGATATGGCTCCTTTTTGCTTTATAAAGAGCAGTAACAGTGCCACAGGCATAACTAGAATGAATGACACTTCACGGCTTCGTTGGGTGCTAGGACGTTCTAATTCCCTTTTTGCGGCTTCTAACTCTAAATTTTGATTTAATTCTTTTTCTATTTGTCGGTCATATTCTTCCCATTTTTTTCCTGAAATTTTTTTTAGTTTTGCAACAATTTCCTTGGAAGAAGTGCGAGCAAGTCCGGCGGATACTTTATCAAAAATTTGACGGACTTCTTTCTCGGTCTTTTGGGCAAAGGATTTTTCCAAAGCAAAGGCATAATCTTGTAAAAATAAACGCTCTTTTACTGATGCAAATTCTTTTTGTAAATACTGCTTGAGGGTAGGACTTGTGTGTTTAAGGTGGTGAAATGCTACAACAACAATTAAGTGCTGATGTGCATTATGAAAATCGCCTAACGATTGATACAGTTTGGCCAACCACAAGCGTGCTTGCCATAATTCAGGGTCTATTTTAAGGGCTTGATCCAGTAGTTCTGCCACTTCTGTTGGGTCTACAGAAATGGATTGCTTCATCTTATCCTGGGCAGATTTAAAAAAATTTTGCGCTTGATTTGCAGAAGTAAATAAAGATGTCATCAGTTCCTTTCTCCTCTAACGGCGGCCTGCTAATATTATACTTTTTTTCTAATCAGTGGGGGCAGAGGGTGGCCGCAGGGGTATACGCTTTGTTTCCCTCTCCAGTGGGGGAGAGGATGTCCGCAGGACAGGTGAGGGGGGATTATATAAAGCCGTCATCCGTGTATGTTGCTGTCTCCCTTGCGCTACAATAACCGCTGTTGGGCTGATGGGTCTGTCCCCCTTGCGGGGAAAGTGGCCCGCCAGGGCCGTAAGGGGGTATCTAATAAAGGATATTGCCGAACTTATTTCGGCATCTTCCACGCTTGTTGTTTTGCTTGCGTAACAACCTGCGTGGAAGACCCTGAAATAAATTCAGGGATATTTTTTATTTTATGTACTTCTTCTTGCGTATTTGCGCACCGGGAATTTTCTTTTTTCATGTATATTCTCCTAGGGTACTGTTTAAAAAGCCATGCAAAAACGGCTATCTATCCGCAAGCCAACTCTAATGCCTTGCATATAAACAGCCGTAATTTACCGCCAAGCGGCAAATATTGGGCACAAAACAACCGGGTAATTAGTCCGTTTGTTTTGCGCCTGAATCGGCTGTTTTTGGTTTAGAGTTGGATTGCCCTACGGCAACGCCACCGTGCCTTGCACGGTTCCAAAAACAGAATAAATTTTCAGTTTACTACCCTATCATTATAATGGTTTTTTATCTAATTTTCAACAAAAAACAACCCCCGGTGTGGCGCAGGGGTTGCATGATAAAGAAACCTAATTTAGTTAATTTCTTTTACTTCTACCTCAAAGGTCAAGGTTTTGCCGGCTAATGGGTGATTAAAATCCAGCACTACTTCTGTGTCGGTAATTTCTTTCACCACCGCGCGGAAGGTGTGCCCGCCGTTACTGGCCCCTACCATATCGCCCACTTTTAAGTGGTCCGCCCCGCCAATAGCGGTTTTGGGTACGCGGCGGATGGCTTCCTCTTGTACCAGGCCGTATCCTTCTTCCGGTTTTACGACGACGGTTTTTTTGTCGCCCACGTTCATCCCGGTCATTTCTTTTTCCAACCCCTTAATAATGTGGCCCGCGCCGTGGGTATATTCCAAGGGGGTGCGCCCGGCGGAAGTATCTTCCACTTTGCCGTCTACAGTTAGGGTATAGTCAAATTTTACTTTGCTTCCGTCTTTAATCATAGTTTTACTCCTTAAGTAAGATAGATTATTGTAACATAAAACAAGGGTCATTCCAAACTTGATTTGGAATCTCACCACTTTTAACAACTTAAGGTGAGATCCTGGATCAAGTCCAGGATGACATTTTATATATTATTCATTTCCAAACACGGTATTTAACTGCCTATTCACGCGGTAAAACGTCGCGCATTTAGGCATATCTTTTAACCGTTTGGCCCCAATATAGGTCATACAACTGCGGATACCGCCCAAAATGGAAAGCAGTGTCGGCGCAATCGGCCCCCGGAAGGGCAGTTCCACCACTTTACCTTCACTGGCGCGGTATTTTTTTAGTCCGCCGTAGTGTTGTTCTTGGGCATAGGCAGAACTCATGCCGTAGAATTTTTTATACTGTTTTTCTACTAATGCCATCGCGCAGTGGTCGTCGTCAACCAGGTTCACTTCTCCGGTTTGAAAAATTTTCGTACTCATTTCACCCGCACTTTCTTCGTGCCCGGCCAGCATACCGCCTAACATCACAAAATCCGCCCCGGCACAGAAACTTTTGCAAATATCCCCGGGTACCGTGCATCCGCCGTCAGCACAAATCATCCCGCCTACGCCATGGGCAGAGTCAGCACATTCAATTACGGTGGAAAATTGCGGCCGCCCGACCCCGGTCAGTTTGCGGGTCGTGCAGACAGAGCCCGGCCCAATGCCCACTTTTACAATATCGGCCCCATTTAATAATAAATCCTCACACATATCGCCGGTTACCACGTTGCCCGCCATAATAAGGGCGTTGGGCCACGCGGCGCGTACCTTGCGCACAAAATTCATTAAATAGGGGGAATAGCCGTTAGCTACATCAATGCAAATGTTATCAACCAGCCCTGTATTTACTACCTGGGTTAATTTTTCATAATCGGCATCACTTACGCCGGAACTTACAAAAATAAGGTCGTTATTTCCAAACTGTTGTTTGTTTTCTGATAAAAACCGGATAATTTCTTGCGCCGAATAGTGTTTATGCAGGGCGCATAGTAAATGTTCTTTTTGCATTTCCCGGGCGATTTCAAACGTGCCTGTGGTATACATATTTGCCGCCACAATGCCGGTGGCCTCAATGGTTTTGGGGCACCATTTAAAGGTATATTTGCGTAGCACTTCCACTTGCGAGCGGGATGCTAACGTAGAGCGTTTAGGGCGCAGAAGCACGTCGCAGTAATCTAATTGCACATCATCATGTATTCGCATAAAAACCTCCGGGCGGGGCCAAAAAACTACAACTTCCCAAACCTTGTATATCATACAAAATTTTAAAGTAAAATACAGAAATAAAAAAAGCGTGCGCAGAATCCTTTTTTTAGATATAATGGTATTGTATTTTAACAAAATTGTTTTATACTACTAAAAGGGAGTTTTTATGCGTACAAACGGATTTACGTTAATAGAACTGTTAGTAGTGGTAATTATTATAGCCACGTTAACAGCGGTTGCCTTACCCTCCTACCGTCGGGCGGTGGACCGTTCCAAAGCGGCCGAGGCCATGCAGGTGTTGCCCGCTTTGTATGAAGCGCGTGAACGGTGGGTAGTTCTTAACCAATGCAAGTGGAATGGGGCTGGTATAACTTGTCCATCAGCAACAACCCCTACGGTAAAAATGTTAGATGTTGAAGTGAACGGTACGGCAAACGGAAGTGTCCTGAAAACCGAACTTTTTGAATATAATATCTTTCCCGGTGTAAGTGGAGACGGTACATACCAGCAGTGTGTGACCGCAAAGCCCTTATGGGGTGGGCTAGATGCAATTATTTATTACCGCGGGGATAAATTTTCCTGCGTGGATATAGATGAAAATGAAATTTCGTGTGATATTTTAAACGTCACGCCGGAACCGCCGTCTACCAATTCCACCAAATACCGCACCGGATGTATTTAGGAGTTTTGTATGAAAACCAACCCATTATGTACTTATCAAAAAAATGGATTTACGCTTGTAGAAATGCTAGCAGTGGTCCTTATTGTCGGGATTTTAATGACCGTTGCCGTACCGCAATACCGCCGTACGATTCAACGTACCCGCGCCACGGAAGCCATCGCTATGCTTAAGGTACTAGCAGATTCTGCAGAGCGTCTGGCCACCAGCCACGGTTCTAAAACCCTGGCGGATTTTGCCAGTAGCCACGGTTCTGTGTACAATTTTAGCCGCTTGGATATGATAGACACAAGCCAGTATGACCAACGCTGTTCGTTTGCAAGTAGCGGCACGGAAATGCAGTGTGATTATTTTACCTATACGCTAAACAGTGATGGGTCTATTGATGCCCTCCAAACTAATCCAAACACCGGGGTTACGTTAACGATTTACCCGGATAAAAACCCGGTAGAAACAGATTATATTACCTGCAGTGAATCTTCAGGTACCTATTATTGCGACTTATACGGTTACGGAACAGACGAATCAGGAGAATAGACATGAATTTTCATAAAAAACAGGATCAAGGTTTTACGCTTATTGAAATTTTAACCGCTATTATCATTGTAGTGGTATTAGTAGCGATGGCCGCCCCCTTGTATGAAAAAACCATTGAACGTTCCCACATGGGGGAAGCGCGCAGTTTACTGATGAGTATGCAAGATGCTAAACTGTGGGCCATGACGAAAATGAACATTGACACGTTTGACACAAGCACCTGTTTGCCGCAGTTGCCGCACCTCAATGTAGTGTATGATGAAGGAAATAATGGGGTGTCGTTTACTAGCAAATATTTTACGTATTCATTAGTTCCGTCGGGAACAGGTACAAACTCCAATGGCGTGTGTGCTGTCCGCCGCGGGGGGGATGCGGCCGGTACTATTTTTTACTTTTACCGTCCGTTTGGTAAGAAAGGGGAATCCGGCGATTCGTTCTTATTGTGTAATGATTCCGATTCCGGTTATGCGAATGCGTGTGAAGAAATTTACGGTATGCCCAGCACGGACGGTCTTGCTTGCAGTACCTCATGCGGTTCTTAAAGGGAGAATATTATGAAAGTATATGTTACAAAAACATCTTTTTTCGGAGTAATTTTGGCCCTGGGCCTCATAGGGGGAGTCCGGCAGGTAGCCCCGGCACAAACCGCCGCCGTGCCGGATAACCAAGTACAAATGGTTACCTATTTCCCAGTACCGGCAGTGTCTTATGGTAACATTTACATTGGTAAAAAATTAGACATTGGTGTCGGCTATCCTTTTGAGGTTACATTAGGGGATACTTCCTGTGGGGGGATTACTTCCAATCGGTTGATTACAGACCTAAATGGGAAACTTCCCTCTATTTGGACGATAAACCCCGGCAGCGGGAAAGGAACCCCTATTTTTCTGCGTCATAATTCAGTGTTGGATCTTCAGTTTTCTTCCCCGGTGTTAGTGAAAGAAATTTCGTTAGGCCAGCAATTTGTCTCTTCCGGTTCTGGTAAAACTACCAACACGGGGTCAGCAACACTTACTTTTTATAAATTGCAATTAGGTGACAGCTCCTTGTCCCCGACCATTTCCGATATGACGGCTAACAGTGAAATCATGAATACGTATGCCAAAAGTGGTACCAAAGAGACCGACATTAACTTTCCGCCTTGCCCTGATAATACAGAGAATGCGCAATGGTATGAGGGTAAATTTGATGACACCACATATCAATTTTTGGGTTGTAAAAATGCACCTTAAAGCATTTGTTCAGGATCTTCTCCTTATGATAACCGGCGAGGATGCTGATCAACAACATGCACCATGCCACTAATTATAAGGCCAGGGCACATGCCCTGGCCTATATTTCAATCATCTTGTAGCGTTTTATTTCCGGTGTAAATTTACAAACGCCGCGGCTTCTATGCCCGCTTTAGCCCCGCTTCCGGCGGCAATAATGGCCTGGCGGTAGTATTTGTCGGCACAATCCCCGGCGGCAAAAATGCCTTCAATGGTGGTATGGGTTTTTTCGTCCGCCAACACTAAGCCGCGGTCGGAAAGGGCCACCAGCGAATCTTTTAAAAATCCGGTCTGCGGGTCCGCCCCAATGGCTACAAACACGCCCTGGCAATCAATGTCGGTTAGTTCCCCGGTTTGCACGTTTTTCACGCGCAGGCCGGTGACGGCACTGTCTCCTAAAATCTGTTCCGGCACACTGTTTAAAATAAATTGAATGTGCGGGTTTTTGCGTGCCTGTTCTACGGTTACCTGGTCGGCGCGGAAGGCATCACGGCGGTGAATCAGGTTTACTTCCGGGCAGAATTGTGCCAAAAACAGCGCGTCTTCAAACGCGGTATTTCCGCCGCCCACCACGCACACTTTTTTGCCGCGCATAAAAAAACCGTCACACGTGGCACAGGCCGAAAGGCCGTGCCCGCGCAGTTTTTCTTCTTCGGGCAAATTCAGCCAGCGCGCTTTGGCCCCGGTGGCAATAATCACGCTTACCGCGCTATATTGCTTGCCGCTAGTGGTAGTTAAGGTAAAGGGGAATTTTGAACCTTCAATTTTTGCAATCTCATCCGTAGAAAATTCCACCCCCAGGCGTTTGCATTGTTTATGCATATTGTCCATCAGTTCAAAGCCGCCCACCGGGTTTACAAACCCCGCGTAATTTTCCAGTTCACTGGTTTGCAGTAATTGCCCGCCCGGCACGGCTCCGCCGCAAAGTAAGGGCTTTAGGCCTGCGCGCACGGCATAAATAGCCGCACTGCATCCCGCGGGGCCGGCCCCGATAATAATTAAATCTCTCTGTGTCATTTTGAAAACTCCTTTTGTAACTGTTGGTAAAATTCCACCGGGAAGCCCACCACATTGGTTTTGCTCCCCACAATTTTTTCTATAAATGGGTCCTCGTTATCCTGCACGGCATAGGCCCCGGCTTTGTCCATGTGTTTGCCGGCGTAATGGGTTAGTTCGTCGTCGGATAAGGTGCGCGCCTTGCAGTGGCTTACGTCGTAGCCGTACACAAATTTGTGCGTGTCTTTGCATACGATACACACCCCGGTGTATACGCTCTGCCAGGAGCCGTTTAACTTTTTTAAAATGCGCAAGGCATCTTGCTTGTCCTTGGGTTTGCCGATAATTTCGCCCTTGCAAAAAACAAGCGTGTCCGCGCCGATAACGGTAGCGGCGGGATATTTTTGCGCCACGTCAAAGGCCTTTTGGGTGGCCAGTTCTACCACGCGCGAAGAAGGGCGTTTTTTGGTGCTTTTTTCCACGCATTGGGAGGGGATAATTTCAAACTTTTCACCCAATTTTTTTAAAATTTCAATGCGCCGCGGCGATTTAGAAGCCAGAATAAGCATATTATTTGTTCCTTTTTTTTATGTACGCTTTAATCAATAAACTTATCCCTATGGAAGTGATAATAGCAAGAATAAAACATATATGCGCAAGCGCATTTTGTCCCGTCAAACATCGGCTATGATGGCAAACCCAACTAAATAACCAAGAATTACCGGGCAGAATTGGCGATAATAGGGAATAATACACAACACTCAATCCTATTGTTCCTATTCCAAGTCCCAAAAGACCCCATAACGCCCAACGCTGGTTATCTTTCTTCTTCATACTTATTTTTTCACAAATTTAGCGATAATTAAATATCCAAACACCAGCCCCAGCACGCCGCAAATACTTACACTGGCACTTAATGGATGGATGCCCACGCCGTACGTTTGGGTGAGTGCCCAACCGATTTTATCGGGCAGAAAGTTACAACAATAATCCAGGCCTAGCGCAATTACGCCGCCTAGGATAATAGTTAATAGTGCAAAAACAAGTCCACGCATAAAAGGTTACTCCTAATTAATTTCCCCCGCATCCCGGTGCTTCGCACGCAACCTTCCCCCTCGTGGGGAAGTCCTGACACTTGCACTATGCCCTTCTCCCTGGAGGGAGAGGATGTCCGCAGAGCCGTACGCGTTGTTTCCCTCTCCAGTGGGGGAGAGGATGTCCGCAGGACAGGTGAGGGGGGACGTTTTAATTCAACTTAACATTATTGTATCTTTTTTGATAGGGATTGGGGCATTTTGTTTGTTGTCTTCTTTATCTGTTAACTGGGTGCGCATGCTAAAAAACCCCAGGCCCGCCAGCACCGCCACCATCCCCACCACTATCCAGGGTAACGCCACCCAAGCGGGGGCTAACGTGTCGGAAAGCACACCCGCCATAAAAAACCCGGCGGCAGAGCCAAAATTGTAAAACACCATCAGCATGCCCAAGTACCGCCCGCGCGTTTCTTTAGAGGCAATATTAGACACTAATGTCTGCTCCCCGGGGGCCACGATTAGTTCACCCACGCCTGCTAAAAATACGCCCAGGCCAATGAGCCAAAACGCCCCAAAAAACCCGACCGATCCAAACCCCGCCGCATAAAGCAAACACCCCACCAGCATAGCGGTAGAAAGGCGCACGTGTTTCATCCATTTAGTAGCCCAGGTTTGCAAAAGTACCACCACAGCCCCATTCATGGTAAAAAACCAACCAATGTAATTTTCCGGCATGTGTAGGTACTGTTTACAATGAACCGAAAGACCTACCACCAGTTGGGAGTTCACCGCCGTAATCATCACCACATAAAGGCAAATTTTGGCAAGACGTATGTCTTTTAAACAGAGTAAGGTAGACACAAAACTGGGCTTACGCACGCGGTGCAACACGCCCTTGCGCTCATGCACCAGGCGGGAGACGTACAAAATGGTGATCCCATATAAAATAGCCGTTAAAAAGAAGGCCAAACTGTACGAATACCGCACCAAAAAACCGCCCACTGCCGGCCCCAACGCCCAACCCATGTTTAGCCCAATGCGGATAATGCCAAAGGCCTCCACGCGGGTTTTGCCGGTGGTATGGTCGGTTACCCACGCGTTTGCGGCAGGGCGGAAAAACGCGCCCAAAAATGTGGTTAAAAAGTACGTTGTCAGTACCCAGGCAGGCCCGGCCTGAAGTTCTATGCAAAGACCCAGGGCAAACAGGGCAATAATCTGGGAAAACAACCCCCACATCATTACTTTTTTGCGCCCAAACGCATCCGCCAATTCGCCCGAAATCGCGCTGGACACACAGCGCGACAGCCCCGCCAACGCAATCACCAGCCCGGCCACAGCAGGGGTCAAATTTTGTTGGGTAATTAAATAGAGGGTGAAAAACGGCAAAGAAAGCCCATAGCCAAAGAGCAAAATTCCATTGGCCACAGATACCACAATCATACTGGTACGCGTATACTTGTGCATATCTATATTGTAGAAAATATCGGACTAGATACAAAAGGACCTGCCTATAGGGCAGGCCCTTTGCTATAAGAAGGGGGGCTAATCCAACGTAAAAATGCAATTATCTCCCCCGCATACGTGCTTGCAGGAACCGTTTGCGTTATTTTCATAACATTTATATTGTCCCATAGGCAAACCATCACTATCTAACAGAAACTTATAATTATCATTTCCTTCCAGGCGTGTTGCGGACAACTCCCAGCATCCAAGGGCCTGAAATTCCCAATCCCGCGTACGTGTGCAGTCCGGTCCAGGATAAAGACAATCGCTGCGTTCTTGCAAGGCCCCCGGAATGTCTATGCCGTATTGTCCCATCTCAGATACTTGTAGGCCACATTCATCTTCTCCCTCTTGCAGGTAACATAAAGAGCAGGCCGCTTGCATGGCTTTTAGCCCCACCCGTGCTTCACTGAGGCGTGCCTTCTCTACGGCTTTTTGGTACTGGGGTAGTGCTACGGCGGCGAGGATACCAATAATCAGGACAACTACTAACAGTTCAATAAGTGTAAAGCCCCGCCGGATTATGAAATAAGGATATTGCCGAACTTGTTTCGGCATCTTCCACGCTTGTTGTTTCTCCTGCGTAACCCCCTGCGTGGTAGACCCTGAAATAAATTCAGGGATATTGTCGGTTTTATCTGTAATTTCTGGCGCAATTTTCGGTTGGGTGGTTTGGTTTTTCATAAGTTTAATCTCCTTAAGTGATTTTCAATTTTTCTGCCTATGAAACCAACAAAAACGGCTCTTGTTATTTAGGGCTATACCCAGACCTAAACCAACAACAGCCGCGGCCTCCCGCCGTGCGGCGGGAAACACTAAACACAACCCCAAAGGGTTATAAGGCCTTTGAAGTTGTGTCTAAAGCAGCTGTTTTTGGCGGGTATAGCGTTTGGACATCCAAACTCTCCGTATTCTGCATACGGTTCCAAAAACAGTATAAATTGTACCTATAGTATAATAAAAAAATACCAAGAAAACCAGTGTTTCTTCCGCACAACATATAAAAAACCCCGGTCTAACTAACCGGGGTAAATTAATTTCTGCTTATTTATTTCTGACTAATTCGTTTGAGTTCCTCTTTTAAATCTTCCGGCAGTACGTTACCGGCCTGCAATAACAGGGCATTTACTTTGCCAGGGTTTTTGAGTTTCTTTTGATAGGGCTGGGCGGCCTCTTGCCACAGTTGCGTGCCATAAACATAACTGACGGCTTGCCCGGGAGAACGGATAATCGTGTTAATAAGTGCGGCGGCCTGCTCGGCCGTAAAACCTTGCTCTTCTGTCAAGAAACGGTTGGCCTCATCATAGGTATAACGCCGCGTATTTAAGCGTTGGTCCAATACAGCCAACAGCGCGCGTTTATAGCGGTGCCAGGCCACAAACAACCGTTCTTCATCCGTTAAGAAATAATTTTGTTCCTGGGCAATTTGCAAAGCATAATCGCTCCATCCGTTAGCCAGGGTCTCACTGCCTAGCACACGGCGCAAGGGATTATTCGTGCTATAGGCCTGGTAAAATAACCCCGGCACCAGTTGCGTGCTGATAAGCAAGCGGGTAGAGGGATCGGTAAAATCGCGGTTTAATGTTTCCTGTTGGGCCAGTTGGTTGCCTTCCGGCAGACGCAAGAAGAAGATCCGCAACGACGGCAATTTTACAAACAATTCCTGATATGAAAAATACTTTGGCAGTGCTTGCAAAGACAGTGAAATTGGTGTCGGCAATAATTTAGCGCGCACCAGTTGCGTGGTAAACGTATTGGCCTGTTTGGTCATATCTGCCAACAAATTATCAGCCGTAAAGGGTGACTGTAACTGCTTGGCCACGGCATAAAATTGGTTTGCCGTAGGGGGAACATAGGCCGGTTGTTTCTCTTTTTCTTTCGTTGGTTTTTCTTCTGTCTTTTGCGGGGTTTGAATTTCCGTCTGGGGCGGCTCATTTAAATTTTCCACTACGGTCACTTCTTCCGTCTCGGCAGAAAGTTCAAACAATTTTAGCAGGGCGGCTAATTCTTTTTGGGACGAAGCAAAGCGGCGGTCCAGTTGTTTAGCCAGTTTTTCGGGCTTCTCGGTAATGTGGTAATAGCGTTTTAAGTGTGCGGTATATTCGTCGGCTTCTAGGCGAAAGTCCACATCCAATTCTTCCTGCTGGCTAAGTGCTTTAAAAAAGTCAAACATATTTTTAATGGCCTTTTTGGCCTCTTTTACGGTAGTGTTATTTTGTTCGGCATCGCGAGGGTCATTAGTCAGTGAACCGCCCTCTGTGACGGCCTTGGCTAACGTGTCAAACGCCACATACGCATAGTAAGATTTTTCCATCGCCAACCGCGCCCGGTACGAGGGGGCATCCGTCAAATTCTGCCTGGCTTGCGCGGCAACCTTGGGCAATGCCTGCAGCCGGCCGAGCAAATCTTTTAGTCCCTGGCGTTTATCTTGCGGGGTAAACAACAGCAAACTGTATACCGCATCTAATGCCTGCGTATAATACAGCGGGTCTTTTGTCAGGCGGTTCTGTTCCAACTTCCACACCGTATTTGCTACTGCATTTTGCAAGAGGTGATAATCCGCCACTTTGTTGGCCGACAGACGTTCCTCACTAATATCTTCTAAAGAAGATTGCACCGATTGCATGGCCTGCAGGGCTTGGGCATCAGTTTCGGGGGAGCGGTCATTAAGCGTATTGCGTGTGGAAGTAAACCCTAATAAAGAGGCCTCCTCCGGGAAAAAGTAAGAATATACAGAAGTATATTTTGTAATTGCATCACGCAACATATTGTCTTCTAGAATAGAGTTAATATCCCCCGGTTCAAAGACAGTTTGCGCAGGGCAAAGCACCGGCAATGCCACCACAAACCCCATTACCAAAAACAGGGCAAAAAAGCGTTTGGTTAATTGCATAATTTTCATCCCTTTAACAAATAAAATAATACACATATATTGTAATGTTTACCGGGGGAAAAAGTCAACAAAAATTTAAAGCATACAGGTGGGGCGTACGGCAGATTTGTTTCAATGGGTATTTTGAATGGGTTGTTTCTATTTTGGCGCGAAATATGCTATAATAAAACCACAAGGGCCATTAGCTCAGTTGGTAGAGCAGACGCCTCTTAAGCGTAAGGTCGTGAGTTCGAGCCTCACATGGCCCACATTTTTAAGCAATAATCGGACGGATGGCGGAACTGGTAGACGCGTACGCCTTAGGAGCGTATGGTTCACACCGTGAGGGTTCAAGTCCCTCTCCGTCCATATTTTTCCGGTCCCTGCCGGAAGTAAGGAGAACGACATGTCTATTTTCAAAACTGCCCAAAGCGGCGAAGTCAAAACCAAACAATTATCCAAAGAAGGTTGCCGCGTTACCTTATCGGTAGAAGCCGCGCCAGAACTGATTACAAAATCCTTTCAAAATGCCGCTGTGCAAGTGCAATCCCGCGCCCAAATGCAGGGCTTTCGCGCCGGCAAAGTACCGTTGGATTTAGTCAAACAAAATTTTGCCGCCCATATTAAAGAACGCGCGTTGGACCTGGCTGTCAAATCCGCCATCAACGCCGCTTTAACAGAGACCAAATTAGATGCCGTAGCCGTCCCCACCTTAACCAAGGCAGATTTTAATTCATTTAATGACGGCAAAGCGTTTACCTTTGAAATTGCCGTAGATGTAGCCCCGGAATTTGACGTGACCGGTTACAAAGGCATTGAAGTAACCAAAAAGGCCGACACCGCTACCGAGAAAGATGTGCAGGAAAATTTAGACCGCGTGTTAGATGCTAACGCCCGCTTGGAAACTGCCGCCGATGATTCTGTGATTGACGATACATGCTATGCGGTGGTCCATTATACCGGCAAACGCAATGGACAAGATGATTACAAACTTTCCGCCGATAGCGAACTTATTGACATGTCCGCCCCGCAAACCATGGCCGGCCTGGCCGATGCCATTAAAGGCCTTAAAAAAGGCGACGTGAAGGACTATGAAACCAAAGAAGGAAATGACACGCTTTCCTTCCACGTAACGGTAGATGATATTAAATACAAAAAATTACCGGAACTCAATGATGATTTTGCCAAAGATATGGGCTTTGAAACCTTGGACCAACTAAAAGCCAAAGTAAAAGAAAATTTAGATGCCGAGGCCAAACGCAACGCAGAGCGCGAAGTAGTCACCCAGTTGGAAAACGCCCTCACCGCGGCCAACCAATTTGAACTTCCGCAAAGTTTGGTAGAAGAATATACGGAAAGTTCTTTACATAATTTTGTACATAGCATGACCCGGTTGGACCCGCACAAACTGACCGCCGAACAGCACAAAATGTTTGAAGAACGCATCCGCCCCAGTGTGGAAAAGGACTTGCGCATTGGCTACATTGTCCACGCAATTGCCAAAAAAGAAAACTTGCAGGCCACCGACGCGGATTGGCAGGCAGAACTGGACAAGGCCTTAACGGATAATAAACAAGCCAATGACGAAAAGAAAATCAAAACCTTCTTTACCGAACGCAAGGACCAAATTTTAGCCACCCTGACGGAACGTAAAGTATTTGATTTCTTAAAAAAAGAAGCATCTTACAAATAGTTTCTTAAACTATTTCCTAAAGCCCCGGCTAGCAACCGGGGCTTTTTGATGCAATACAACTCTCCGCTCGTAAGTTCGGGAAGTGTGTATATGGGTAGAACGGTTTTATGTTTTCTTGTCAGGTACATGCTTGCATAACTGAAAAAAATTGCTATACTATGTATAGGAGTTTATTTTAAGGAGAATATTATGAAAGGTTTTACGTTAATAGAATTACTGGCTGTAGTCATGATTATCGGTATTTTGGCCGCGATTGCCTTGCCGCAATATACCAAAGCCATCGAAAAATCCCGCGCTACGGAAGCGTTGATAGTCACAAAAGCCCTGCAGGATGCTATGCAACGCCACGTGCAGGAATTCCCGGGAGATATTCCCAACACCCAAAAACAAATCGCTGATGTAAAATTAACCAACGGAGAGTGGGTAGGAGCCAGTTCTAAAGGGGACTCTTCCTGCTTTATTACAAAAACATTTGCTTACGATATTAGCACTCCCACTATCACTGCCCACCGCAAGGATGGGGTGATTGGTTGTAGTTCGGCAACTAGCGGCGCAAAATACTATGTGGAGTTATATAAAATTGTTCCTGACAATGTCAAAAGCCGTGTGATTGGTTTTCATGGCGGGTCGGAATATGACTCCGTCAGAGCCCTGTTTGAAAACTAAATAATCTGATACGTGCTCACCCCGGCTGCGTAAGCCGGGGTTTTTTGTTCTCACGCACGCGACACTTTCCCCGCAAGAAAGACACATAAAAACCAACCTAAAATATCAACTTTTTGCCCATGAGGCCTTTAGTTTCCAATCATTTTAAGACGGTATGACTGGCATTTTTGCGGTTCATTTCAACATGCCTGTAAAATTACCCCTTGACAAATTTCCAAATATTCTTATACTGTGAGTATGGAAGTTAAACAGTAGTTCGCTTAGGGGCTGTTGGAATGGGTGTAAAACCCACTGCATCTATAGCGTTTCTGGGGAGTGAGGATGGTTTTGTTACATGACTGTCTGTGCTTTTCAGGGGCGTGGCGCGAGAGTTGTCCGCTATGCGCAAGGATGTTGAGTTGCGGGGGCCGGTTGGTGCGGTCAGGCAGCGTGTGTTGGGGGTTGAGGTGGTTGGTTCGGCCTGCGGCATAGGTACGATAGCATAATTCCTGGGCGGTTATTCCGGGCGGACAGAGGAGACGTAATGAGAAGTAGTAATGGTTGTAAGTAGGACCCCTTGGTTTAGGTTAACCGAGGGGTTCTTTTTTGCCGTTTGAGTGCTTTTTGTTGCTGTTTCATACTCCTGTATCTGCGCGGGGTCCGCTTCTCTTTGCGCGCAGGCCGCCAGTATTACTTCTTCCTTGCCACTTAAATGTAGTACCCGCTCTTTCTGCTATTGCTATTTTTCTGGTATCTTTTCTTGTTCAAATGCACTAAAAAAAGTACAATATCTTGTATGCCCCGAACAACCCGATATTACTACACGCATAAAAAATCCAAAAAGAAAGCCACCCCGGCGGCAAGCAACGCCTGGATGCGTACTGCCCTGTATATTTTAATGGGCGCATTGTGCGCGTGGCTGTGCGCTATCTTATGGTTTCACGCCTCTAGCGGCAAACTGGGGGAGACAATTGCCCGCTCCCTTCACCAGTTTTTAGGGGCTTCTGCCGGGTTACTGCCTGTCTTTTTGGGCTACTGGCTGGTGCAAACGATTCGCAACAAAAGTGCCTCCTTCTTGTTTTTCTTACTGGGCACGTCGGTTACGCTGTCTGCATTTTCCAGTTTGTGTACCTGTTTACGACAGATTTTTACCGGGTCTTTAATTTCCGGCGGGATAGCGGGGGAAAAAGTGTTTTTTGCCTTAAAAGGCGTGGTCGGCTCCGTCGGTGCCGCACTGTTTTCCCTGGCATTTGTGTTGGTGGGTTTTCATATTTTGGTGGCTATTCCTTGGCGCACGGTACTTGCTAAAACCCTGGAACTAATCCGTAGCGATTTTAACGGCTGGATGGAAGCACGCGCGGAACTGAAACAAAAAGTGGCCGAAAGCAAACAAGAAATGAAAGAACAGGCCCAAGCCGAGCAAAACCGCCCGGTGGCCGAAGAAGTACATGAACTTCCCGAAATCCGCCGCCCGCAAGGGCCGGAGATCCGCCGCCCGGTGGCTGAACCCATTACTGAACTTCCGCGGGAACATGCTCCTAAAAAACCTAAACCCGCCGCAGCAGATTCCCCTGAAGAAGAAACCAATTCTAATGAAGTAAAAAAATTTGACCCGCAAACCTTTGAACTGCCTTCTTTGTCTTTACTCAATGACCCGGTGGGGGACGGCATTGTCGGCCCCACGGATGCAGAAATTGCCAAAGCCACCAAACGCCTGGAAGATACGCTAAAAAGTTTTGAAATCGGCGCACACGTTACAGGTGTTTCGCCGGGCCCGGTAGTCACCCGCTACGAAATCCAGCCGGATGCCGGGGTAAAAATGTCTTCCATTACCGCCCTTACGCAAGATATTCAGGCCAGTATGAAAGCACGCTCTATCCGCGTGCAGGCCCCTATTCCGGGTAAAAGCACCATGGGGTTTGAAATCCCGAACGATAAATCCGTCATGGTCACCATGAAAGAAATTTTGCAATCCCCGGTGTATGCCAACTCCAAGGCCGTCCTGCCCATTGCCCTGGGCCGCCATGCCAATGGGGACCCGGCCGCCACCGTGGCTGAAAAATGGCCGCACATTTTAATTGCCGGGGCCACTAACAGCGGGAAATCCATTTGTCTGCACACAATTATTATGTCGCTGCTATTTAAACACAAGCCCGACGAAGTCAAATTTTTAATGATTGACCCCAAACGCGTGGAACTTACCTTATACGAAGGCATCCCTTACTTATACGACCCCAAAACGTCGTGTGATGATGCGGACATTATCACTAAACCCAATGATGCCGCCAAGTCCCTGCAAATGCTGGTAAAAGTGATGGAAAAACGCCTGGATATGTGCCAAGCCGTGAAAGTAAAAAACATTGAAGGGTATAACGACTGGGCCCGCGCCAATAACGAAGAAAAAATGTTTTATGTGTTTGTAATTATTGATGAAATGGCTGATCTTATGTTGCAAACCAAAGCATCTATTGAGGACTCTGTGCAACGCCTGGCGCAAATGGGCCGCGCGATGGGCATTCACCTGATTTTATGTACGCAACGCCCTTCTGTAAAAGTGGTTACGGGTATCATTAAGGCCAACATGCCTTCCCGTATTGCCTTGCAGGTAGCCAGCGGGATTGATTCCAAAGTAATTTTGGATTCGGTGGGGGCTGAAAACCTCTTAGGCCGCGGTGATATGTTACTGTTGGATTCGTCTACCCAAACGCCTTTGCGTATCCAGGGGGCGTATGTGTCGCCGGATGAAATTAAAGCCGTGGCGGATTTCCTGCGCGCCCAGGGCGGGCCGGATTACCCGGTACAAATCGTGCAGGAACAACAACCCGGCGTGCGCCCGCAAGACGGCCTGGGGACCAACCCGGAAGAAATTTTACAGGCCTTGCAACTGATTAAAGAACGCCGCCGTGTGTCGCAGGATTTACTAAAAGCACATTTTGGTTCTTCAGCACGTGCCACCAATATGCTTAGCGTACTGGAAATGCGCGGTTTTATTACCAAGCCCGAAGGGTCCAACCGGTGGGAAATCCATTATGATTTGATTGACTCCGCCATAGAGGATATGAGCGGCCCGGCGTATGAAAAAAATTATAAGGAACCTGAATATGAAACTGTTTACAAATAAATGGGTGTATGTTGGTTTACTCTGCGCGGCACTGGCTGCGTGTTCGTCTTCTTCCCAGGAACCTGTTCCTCAGGTAGAAGAAACGGTGACGGTGGAAGAAACGGTCCTTCCGCCCACGGCGCAAGCGGTTGCCACGCCGCAAGAACCGGCTGAAAAACAGCCACCCAAAACTCCTAAAAAAACCACACTCTATCCCAACGAGGCCGTCTTAAACCTAAAAGCATGGGACAAGAAACTAAAATTTCTTAAAACTGCATTTACCCAAACCACTACCTACGACGGCGTACCGGTAAGCAGTTCCCAGGGCATGTTGTATTATGATAAAGACAAAAACCTGCTGCGTTTAGATACCGATGATGGGGACGGCAAATTTGACCAATCCGCCGTTACAGACAAACAAAAAATCCTTATTTTAGATGGGCAAGGCCGCGAAATTACCACGTTAGATTGGACCGAATGGCAAAAGGGGCAACCCAACCAGGCGTTGTTTGATTTTGGCAATTATACCGCCCTGCTCGCACGCCACAACGCTTCTTTGCAAGAGCCCAACATCCTGGTGCTTACGCCCAAAGAGGGGGAAAACTACACCCTCTATATCACGCTTTCCCAACAAGATTATTTTCCCACGTCCATTAAGATTGTGGCAGATTTGTTAGAAACCGAGGCCAAACTTTCTGACACCCAAAAAAATACCGCGCTAGCATTTAATACGTTCCGCGCCGGAGGATTATTCCAATGATGACGCTTGCTAACAAAATTACCCTGTTTCGCGCCGCTCTTTCTTTAGTGATGTTCGGGTTTATTTTACTACCGTACTGGTGGGCACGCTTTGTGGCTACCGGCATTTTTATTTTAGCCGCCAGCACCGATTGGGTAGACGGAAAAATTGCACGCCAGACCAATACCATTACTTCTTTTGGGGCGATTGTGGACCCATTTGTAGATAAAATTTTAGTGATTGCGGCCTTCTTTGCCTTTGTAGCCATAAAGCCCTTAAACGTGCCGATTTGGGCCGTATTTTTGATTTTACTGCGGGAACTGATGGTTTCCAACTTGCGTGCCATTGCCGCGTTAGACGGTAAAGTAATGGCAGCCGAACGTTGGGGAAAATTTAAAACCGTCGTACAGATGAGCGCGATTGGCATTATTTTCTTTGTCATTGTGCTTATGCACTTATGCGCGTTACTGCATGGCCCGGCCCAACGCGTTTGCCTGATTACATTTATTACACTACTGAAATTTCCGTATACAGTTACGGCGATTGCCGCAGTGATTACCTGGATCAGTGCCATTTCCTACCTGCGTAATAATTGGGACTTACTTAAAAAATCCTGGAGTTTACCGTGCAAGTAATTTATAAAGCATTAGCCACCGGGTTATTTATTAGTTATTTACCCTCTAAAATTATTAAATTTAAAAAAAATACCGGGGCCGGTTTTTTGGGTACACTGTGGGGAATACCGCTTGTGCTTATCTTTCCACAAGACCCGGTACTTTATTTACTGGGCATGCTCCTGTTTTGGGTGCTTGCGGTATGGGTATGCAAAAAAGTACAATTTAAAGGGTATACAGGGCATGATAACCCCAAAATTGTCATAGACGAAATAGCAGGTTATCTTACGGCCATGGCGTTTTTGCCGCATACATGGCCCTATATGTTGGCGGCGTTTGTGTTGTTTCGCACGTTTGACACGGTGAAATTAGGTCCTGTTAAAACATTTGATAAACTGGAAAACGCCTTTGGCATTGTGTTTGATGACGTAACCGCCGGGTTACTGGCAAATATACTTATTCAAATTTGTATTATTTTTATTGTAAAGGGGTAAATTATGGACTTTTCTAACCTAACAAACATTCGTGAACTTCTTAACGCGGGGGGACCCATCTTAATTATTTTAATTTTGCTCTCCGTTTATTCTATCTCGGTTATTTTGGAGCGTTACTTTCATTTGCGCCGGGCCATCAATTACTCCCGCCGGCTGATTGCCTATTGCAAACAGCCCCTGCAAACAGGCAGTTACGCCAAAATAGAAGATGCCTGCCGCAAAGATGCTGTTAAAAATACCCCGGCGGCCGTGCTAATTGCGCGCTTATGCAAAGAACGCAACCGCTCCCACGCGGACCTGGAAAAAATTGCCCAGGCCACGATTGATTTTGAACTTTCCCGCCTGCAAAAACGCCTTTCCATTTTAGGGACATTGGGTAGCATTACTCCATTTATCGGGTTATTCGGAACCGTAATCGGCGTCATGCACGCGTTTAAAGATTTAGCCGCCAACACGGCTGCGGCCGGTGGCGCAACGGTAGTGGCTGCCGGGATTGCAGAAGCATTGGTAAACACGGCGGCCGGGTTATTTGTGGCTATTCCGGCGGTGATTGCGTATAACTATTTCTTGTCTAAAACGTCTTATTTTGCACAAGAACTGGAAAATACCGCCCAAGAATTTATTTACACCTCATCCTCTTCCACCGGGTTATAAGTATGGCACGCAGACAACGCCGCTTGATGGCGGAAATTAACATGGTTCCGTTTATAGACATTACCTTAATTTTGCTGATTATTTTTATGGTAATGAGCCCGCTACTCGTACAAATGCAACTGACTGTAGATTTGCCCAAATCAAACGCAATTAACACGCAAACCGATGAGGACGTTATCCGTATAGAAATTCAAAAAAATGGCACTATTACCGTTGCCAGTAAAACCGTGACATTTAAAAATTTAGAACGTGAACTGATTTTGCGTATGGGCAAAGCGAACAAAAAAACTATTTTGGTAGAGGCCGATAAACAAGTCCCGGTCCAACAAGTAGTAGACGTGTTTGATGTAGCCAAAAAGTTAGGAGCCGCCAAATTGGGTATTGGCGTACTGGCAAAAAACGAATGAACTGGTATGTAGTATATTCCGGCGGATTACATGCACTAGCCGCCTTATGTGTTATTTTTTTATTAGCCCCCAGTGCTACCACACCGAAGGCAACCTATACTATTGATTTTATCGGCACCGGTAAAGTGCAAGCGGTTACGGCCCCCGCATCATCCCCCAAAACAAACATCAAAGCCCCCGCTCCGGCCAAAGAAGCCGTTGCACCAACGGCCCCCAAAACCCCGGCCAAAAAGGCCTACGTGTCTAAGCAGGAAATTGCTGCTAAAAAAGAAACCAAAAAGCCGGCAGTTCCTCTGGCGGCCCCCAGTATTTTAGAAGATACCCCCGAACCGGCCGCCCCCGCTGACACGGAAGGGCAATACCAAGGGGGAAACATTACGACCGATTTTGCCAATTTTCCCTATCCGTGGTATATTACCCAAGTGCGTAATTCCTTGTGGATTGAGTGGGAAAAACGCCGCCCGGCAGGCAACGAACTGTCGGCCCTGGTGTCTTTTAGTATTGCACGCGACGGCAAAATAAAAAATCTCAAAATTGAGCGTTCTTCCCAAGAGGATACGTTTGATTTTGCAGCTACTTCGGCAGTGATAAACGCCGGGCCATTTGCCCCACTGCCCATGTTGTTTGAAAAAGATGAACTCACCGTAACGGTGGAATTTAAACAGGAGAAATAAGCATGGTTGGAATCCAGCGTTTTTTTAGTTTAGTATTATGTGTGGGGATTGTAATGATTCTCTACCCGGATTTTGGCGGTAGCGGCTGGTCATTTGCCGGCGTGTTTATTTTATTATGGAGCGGGGTTATTCTCATTATGTCGGTAGTAGGAAGTTTATTTAGTTTGTACCGTTACGATGGGATTAACCGTTTTTTAACCTGGGTATTTATTGCAGGGGTGCTTATTTCCATGTTATGTTTTTTCCCGCAGGATGATAAGGTATCCCCCATCAATAAATTAAAATATGGGGAACTTCCCACCGGGGCGGATATCCAACGCGGTATTCAAAAGTTTTCTTTTAACTTTGCTTTTGATAAACGCAACGCCCGTAGCGAACAAAATTTTATTAACCAGCGTGATAAAAAAGCCGAGGCCGCAGAACAGGCAAAAAAAGAACAACAACGTAAAGCCCGCCTGGCGGCTGAAAAAGCCCGGCAAAAAATAGAAGTAGTAGTGGAGGATTAGCCGTATGAAACCTTTAGTAATTATTACCGGCGGTAACGGCTTTATAGGCCGCGCACTGACCGAGAAACTGCTTAAACAGGGCTACCGCGTGCGTATTTTATCGCGCCGCGCACCCAAGCAGGCCTCTACTAATCCGTCTGTCAGCACGGTGGCTGTAAATTATCAAGATCCGGCCAGTATCGCCCAAGCTTTGGAGGGGGGGGAAGGCATTTTTAATTTAGCCGGTACTCTTTTTGGGTTTTCGTACGCGGATTTTGAAAAAGGCAACGTAACTGCCGTAAAAAACATTGTGCAGGCCGCCAATAAAACGCGTACGATTCGTACCTTTGTGCATGTATCCAGTTTAGCCGCCAGCGGCTATGCCAAAACCCCCAAACGCCCGCGTTTAGAATCCTACACGGCCCTTGCTGTGTCTGATTATGGCCGCACCAAATTAGCCGGGGAAAAAGAAGTACGCAAATTAAACCCATACATCAAACGTACCGTTATCCGCCCGCCGATTGTATATGGAAAAAATGATTCCGGCGTGAGTAAAATTGCCACCTGGGTAAAACGTGGATTTATGGTTAATACCTCCGGGAATGGGTATTTTAGTTTTGTATATGTAGAGGATTTAGCAGATGCCTTGGTGCAGGCCTACCAACGCCCGGATACGAACCGCCAAACCTATTTTATTTGTGAAGAAAAATTTCACCGTTGGGATTATTTTATTCAAGAAATGGCCCGGGCCATGCATGTAAAAAAACCCTATATGCCCAAGGCCCCGGTGTGGCTGATGCGTTTGGCGGCTTTTGGGTACGAAATGATTGCCCGCCTTACCGGCATCACGCCCGCACTAAATTATGATAAAGTAGCCGAGGCCACTATTGCCGGGCATTGGATATGCAGTTCAGCCAAGTGGCGCAATCTAACGGGCCAGAAATTTACCCCTTTAAAAAAAGGGCTTGAGCAAAGTTTTTAAAATTGTTATAATAAAAAAGCAATGGAGAGGTGGCTGAGAGGCCGAAAGCGGCGGTTTGCTAAACCGTTATACGGGTAACACCGTATCGAGGGTTCGAATCCCTCCCTCTCCGTATAAATTTAAACTATTCTATCTGAATAGTTTAAATTTATAGAGAGAGTGGAGTGATGCAAACTGCTTTGCATCACGTCGGGATTCGAAAGGCGCAGCGATGTTTTTGTTTGAGTGCGAGCCGCACAGGCGTAGCGCGAAAGGCAAAAACCGCGAGCCCGGCCTGCAGGAAAACTCCGTCAGGAGTTTTACCGGAAGGCGAATACTCTTCCTCTGTGTATAAATTTAAAATATTTTGTTTAAATATTTTAAATTTATAGAAAATGGGGTAATGCAACATGAGAAAAATATTTGTATTGCTTACAGGGTTCATACTTTTAGGGATTTCGTTTGCTAGTGCGGCTCCTGGCAAACAGGCAAATAAAATTTTAAATCCGCGTATTGTATCGGCGGCGAAAGCCACCACAATCACGTACCAAGGTACTAAAATTTTTATTCCGGCGGGAACTACACTGCTATTAGGAACTTATGAAGATGGCTCTATAGTGATCCGGGGCATGAATATAGACGGCGTGAAAGTGGATAATGGCACCATTATTGCCAAAGGACCGGTTTTATTGTCCGTACAGCCGCAGACCCAAGTAATTACCGTTACCCGGGGAAATGATGTAAAGATATTGGATACAAACGGCCGTATGGCGGCGTTATCTGCGGGGGCCTCGGTTTCTTTAGCCGATATCCGCACGACAGTTGCCCCGGTTGAGATAGCAACGGTGGTGCAACCGCAAGAAGCAGTGGCAGACGAACTTCCTGCCTTTGTGGCAGATACACAAACGGATAGTGTAGTGTCCGAACAAGCCACGCAAGACGTAATTGAAACGGAAGAAGTGTTAAGTCCGTCTGCTCCGTAGAAAAAATACATTTGTTTTATTATAGAGACATAGGAGTATAGAACATGAAAAAAATAGTAGTATTGTTGGTTGGTGTTGTATTGTGCGCGTTTGTAGCCAATGCCCAAACCGCGAAGAAGAAAAAGATTACTATCACCAATACGCAAATTGTAACTGCCCCACAGCAAACAATTACCGTTAAGTATGCGGGGGTAAATATCACTGTTCCGCAAGGACAAACGGTGTTGTTAGGCCAGCGCAGTGATGGGGCTATCGTGGTACGTGGAAAAAATTTATCTAATGTACAAATCAACCAAGGAGTCATCTCCACTGACGGTTATTCTGTATTTTCTGTGCAGCCCGAAAGTAATGTTATCTTTTTAAATAGAGGGTCCGAACTCACCATCCAGGATCCAACCGGTACCAAATCTACCATTTATCCCGGGCAGGCGGTTTCTGCCGAACACGCTGATATTACTTCCGTTACCGCCCCGGCGTTGCAGGCCGCGGCCGCCCAGGAAGCGGCTGTAGCTGATGAAGTTGCTGAAGCATTAGGTGACGTGCCTGCCTTTGTAGCCGGAAATGAAACCACCTCTACCGCTTCTGAACAGGCCACCCAAGACGTCAGAGAAACGGAAGAAGTATTAAGTCCTTCTGCTCCTTAGTAATAAGGGAAAGAAACTTTCAAAAGCCCCTGGTATGGGGGCTTTTTTATTGGTTAAAAAATGCCGGGGCGTAAGCTAGAAAAGGATTTTATTTATTTCATGCTATATTTTGGCGTGATAAACCAGATTTGGGGTATTGGTCCTCTAAGTTTGGGTACTAATCCGACAATTTGGCGGTTTGTTTTTCTACCTGGCTTTTTTATCACCCGGTAGTTTTTCGTTCATTTCGCGGTATATTTTAAAACCCATACTTCATAGTCCCTATATAGGTCGGGTGCGAACCCGACAATTTGGCGGCTTGTTTTTCTACCTGGCTTTTTTATCACTCGGTAGTTTTTCATTTATTTCGCGGTATATTTAAAACCCATACTTCATAGGGGGGAATCAGGTCTGTTTTTTGAGTGTTATAAAGTGCCTTAAACTTCTTACCCAGTAACTCATCCGGCACTTTTTCTGCCCGGTCCGAACGATTTAACAGCACACTATATAAGGCCCCTTTATACTTCCACGTTTTCATACGCAGGGGTGCTTGCACCGCCACCGGGTTTTCTTGCTCGGTTCCTTTTTCAATAACCACTTTAAAGCGGGCCAATTCTTTCACTACGGCACGTACATCCGCCCAAAAGGCCGGAGCCGTACGCGGCAAAATATCCCCATTGTGGGTAAAAATAAAATAAAACAGCCCGGTGGCTCCGTTCAAAATACCGTCGTAAGACATAAAACGCATTTCTTTTCGGGTGGGGAAACGCCCAATACGCTGGTTATCCGGGCGGTGTTGTTTAAATTGTTTCCAGTCAAAAATTTGCACGACTCCCCACATAGGGCGCGTGGCAGCCCCCATACGCGCCATGCCCTCTTTGGTATAGCGTACATTGTCCCCAAAAGAGGTCAATGGATGATGCGGCACCGGATACCAGTCCATCATCATAGTGTCCGGCAAATCATAATACGGTACGGCCGTTTTGCCTTGTCCAATCACTAAGGTAGTATCCTGCCGGGGGAAGGTTTCTTTGGCTTGTTGGTGGGCGGCCCGCACGCGTTCCCGGCTCCAATGGTGGACGTCCGGCTCATCTACCAAATACCACGCCAATACAGGCCACTGTTGGGCCTTTTGTTCATAGGGGGTGTTGTAAAGTTTATGGGGGGAAAACACTCCTTTTAGCCCGCGTTTTTGGGCCGCTTTGGCCAGTTTTTCCATATTTTCGGGGTTTTGATTATAGGATTGGATACAGGAAAACCCGGCTTTTTTGACAAGTTTCAAATCATTCGGATTATTCACCCCATACAGGCAGAGGGGGAACTCACTCGCTTGCGCGGTACCTGCTATCCAAAAAATAATTACGAATAATAATTGAGTCAATTTCATATTTTTTTGCTCCGTGACATCATCCGGGGGGATTGGGTAGCAACTTGCGAAAGGATCCAATGAAGATCCCGGCCCACTACCTGCCGGGATGACACTTTAAATTAGGATACCATTAGCAAAAATGTTGTCTGCCTGGAGGTTTTTATTCGGTTGCTTTTTCCCCTTATCAAATGAAGTGTCTTTCCGGGTATTCTTATTCTATCTGTTTCGTTTTACACCTCATTGTCAAAAGCTCTCATCCCGGAAGGTTTCTATCCGGTCTTCCCGATTTTGTGTACTCTCGTATTAAATTAAGAATGTCATCCCGGAAGGTTGCTATCCGGTCTTCCCGATTTTGTGTACCCTCGTATTAAATTAAGAGTGTCATCCCGGAAGGTTGCTATTTGGTCTTCCCGATTTTGTGTACCCTCGTATTAAATTAAGAGTGTCATCCCGGAAGGTTTCTGTCCGGGATCTTCCGATTATCTTATTCCCAGGTCTACTCCCAACTCGTTACTTAAATCACGCCAACTCGGGTTAAAATTACTAATTAAACGAACCTTCCATTCCCGGTGCCATCTTTTTAATTGTTTCTCTCGTTTGATAGCATCCAAAACATTTCCGTATCCTTCATAATATAACAATTTTCTTATATTATAGCGTTTTGTAAAACCAGGTATTACCCCTTCACGGTGTTCATAACTTCTCAAGATTAAACGGCTTGTAATCCCAGTATAAAATACACTTTGATTTTTGTTCGTTAAAATATATACGTAGTACAATTCATCCGCCAAAACGCCCGGCCCCCTCCGCACGGCCAACAGCCGGGCCACTGTTGCGCAACTATTCTGCTACTTGGGAATCCTTAATAAACATGCGAAGGGCAGTTTTCACCAAAATTTCAACATCCAATAAAACGGAGTGGTTTTTGATATACCACACGTCGTAAGACAACCGCTTAAAGGCCGCATCAAACGCATGCGGATCTAATGCAGCAGGGTCTTCATTTCTAAAATTAAAATAAGTAGGAGGGGCTTTAAAATTCAGTTGCGCCCACCCGGTAATACCGGGTTTTACAATCGTACGCATATTATGATTGGGCACGTACTTATTTAAAAACTCATATTCATTTCCCCAAATTGGGCGCGGCCCCACAAATGAAATATCCCCTTTCAACACATTCCACACTTGCGGAATTTCATCCCATCTAAACCGGCGCAGAATTTTTCCACACTTGGTGATGTTTGCCTCTGTGCCGCCCGGTTTAATGGTGCGGAATTTATAGATATAAATCGGTTTTTCCAAATATCCAACCCGTTTTTGGATAAACAAGGGCGGATACCCATCCACCACGCGCACAAATACCCAAATGCACAGCCCTAAGGGAATTAAAAACGGCAGCATCACCAGCGAAATACCCACATCCATCACGCGTTTTAACATGCGGTACATCATATCCTCGTGGCGGTTGCCAATGCCGCGCAGCAACCACATACTGTCTTCTACACTTTCGCGGCTGATACGCTGAAATACGTTTTCATAGACGTTAAAATCCGTATCCACACACGCCCCTTTGGCAATAAATTTTTTAGTAATCAGGTCCCACGCGGCGGGGTTTTGCCGAAAAAGTTTACTGCCTACAATCACCATATCCAAATTTTTTAAACTATATTTTTTATCCGGTTGCGGGCAATCTTCGTGCAATTTAATACTATAGCCGCGGCTTGTTTTAAGTTTTTTTACCAGTTCTTCAATCGTTGGGCTGTTGCCAAAAATCACAACATTTTGTTTGGCAACATCCAACTTAAAGTAATTGCGCCGAAAGGCGTAAATGTAGGCAAAATAAACTAGCAAAATAAAAATAAGTACCCGCCGGGGGGTAGGCAAATGAACAGGTAACATATAGGAAAAATAAATCACACTGGCAGAACCCACTAGCGTAATCACCCACGCAATAACCAAGCGTTTATAGGCAATGATCTGTTTGCGCAACAGTTTTACATCATAAAAAGAAAACAGCCATAACACAAAACTAGCCAGCAAGAAAATGGGAATATACGCGTAAAGTTGGTCCCGGAAGGACACCCAGTTTAGCCCGCCGTGGCGCACATACAAAGTGGCCCAGGTAATTGCAAAAAATACCAAACCGTCTGTGAAAAAAAATAATTTTCCGTTCATGTTGTTTTATGTTCCCTTGCCGGGATGCACCTCTTTTAAAGTTTTATCTATTTTTCTTTTCTTTTTTCCATTTCTTCGGCCCACATGGTACGCAGGCCTTCTTCCAACGTAACGGTAGGTTTAAACCCTAATGCCGTAATTTTGGATATATCCGCCGAGGATTCATGCACATCCCCCGGTCGTTTGGGGCGGCTGACACGCGCCAATTTGCGCCCGGATACTTTTTCAATCGTATCTGCCAGTTCCAGTAGCGTGTACGTTTTGCCGGAAGCCACATTGTAAATTTCACCCGGCACTCCTTGGGTAGCCGCCAAAATATTGGCTTGTACCACATCCGCCACGTTGACAAAATCCCGGCTTTGCAATCCGTCCCAGTCAATGCCTAACGGTTTATTTTCTGCCGCCAGTTGCATAAATTTAGCAATCACCGCCGCATAGGCGGAGTTCGGGTTCTGCCCGGTTCCAAATACGTTAAAATACCGCAACGCCACGGCCTCTAATCCGTATGCCTTGGTATAAAGTTGGCACAGTTCGGCCCCTGCCTGTTTGCTCCAGGCGTAGGGGGATTGGCAATCCATCGGGGTATCTTCTTTATAGGGCAGTTCCGGGCGCGTGCCGTATACAGCCGCCGAGGAAGAAAACACCACCCGTTTTACCCCGCATGTTTTGGCGGCTTCCAACACGTTTACCGTACCTTGCACGTTAATTTCGGCCGTTTCCTGCGGTTTTGCCATGGACTCGGCCACCGAAATTAGGGCCGCTAAATGAAGGACATAATCCACCCCATTGCAAGCATCTAACACGTCTGAAAAATCACAAATATCCCCTTGGATAAAATGGATTTTTTGACGTACACTTTGTAAATTGTCTAATTTCCCGCCGGATAAATTATCCAGTACCGTCACTTGCTGCCCTTGGCGGACTAATTCCTTTACAATATGCGAACCGATAAACCCTGCCCCGCCAGTTACTAACCAATGAAATTGTTGTTGTAACATATCCCCTCTTTTACATAAATATATGTATTTATTATACTTTTTTTACCTCTAAAAAATAAAGCAAAATAAGATATAATAAGTAATATGCTTATTTGTCTGTTATTTGCCCTAGGGGTTTTGGTTTCTTTGTTTTTACTCTTTCACAGCACGCGGTTCTTTTCTTCATTTTCTGCCAAAAAGGTTTACTCGTCTATTCTTTTGGCCTCTTACACGGGAAGTATTTTGTGGTTTACGCTTATAAACCGTTGGGGAATGAATGTATCCGACGTACGATTTAAACCGTTTTATGTAGTACGCTTATTGTTTCGTTGTATGTGGGGAAACGCAAAACCCGCCCAAGTGGTATGTAAACATTTTTTCCGTAACAGCAAGCATTTATTGGATGCCGTTCACGCCACACCGGTGGAAGATTTGCTGTTAAACATTACCCTGTTTGTGCCGCTTGGCTTTTTACTGCCGCTTTCGTGTAAAAAATTTACTTTCTACAAAACCATTTTAGCCGGTTTTTTGTTATCACTTACCATAGAAATTACCCAATATCTGGCGCATCTGGGTTGCTGTGATATAGACGATATTTTTAACAATACCTTTGGGGCGGTGCTGGGATATGGGTACTACAAATTAGTTAGTAGAACCAAAAATTAGCCAGTTGCGTTTCTGTTTTTTAAATAGTATAATAATGCGGTAACGGAAATGTTCCGTATTTCACATAATAGGGAGTATCTAACACATGAAGAAAGCCGTCGTACCGTTTCTCATAGCCATGTTTGTTGCGGCACCTGTTTTTGCTCAGAATGCTATCCGCTTTGCTGCATCAGAAACGTTAAGCTATGATGACAACATCTATCTCACTGATAAAAATACAAAAGATTCTTTTATCAGTTCTACCCGCCTAGGGGCAGATTATAAAGCCCCTATTCCGTCTACCGGGTTAACCTTGATGGCTGATGCCGGGGTTGGGTATAATGCCTATACCGAGGATCATAGCCGCAATAACTACTGGGAAGCCATGGGCGGTTTTGGTATTGCTAATGACCAATTTAAAATTGGTGACCGCGTTCTTTACACCTCCGATCCGGCCAACAGTTCGTTAACCCAGCGCAAAAAACGCTTAAATAACACCGGATACATTTCTTATGTCACTTCCCGGGAAAAAATGTTTGGTATCGGTTTCTTGGCGGAAGATTCCTATGACCGCTATATGCAATCCGAAATGCAATATTTAACCCGCAACCGCTTAAACCTGGGGGCGCAGTTGTATTACAACATGACCGCCAAAACCAACTTCTTTGTAGAGTATGTATTTTCGGACATTACTTATAAAGACAACAAAACAAGTAACTCTATCGGGAACGCTTTGGGCGTTGGGGTAAACGGACATATTGCCTCCAAAATAACCGGTACGGCCAAAGTAACCTACAATATGCGTGATTATGACCATAGCATAGCGGGGGCAGATGATTACAACGATTTGTTCGGCTATTATGTAGCATTAAGTTGGAAACCCACTACCCGCAACGTAGTACGCTTATCCGGTGAACGCAGAATGGAAGAAACCCTCTTTGGCGATGCTTCCGGCTATAACCGTTACTTTACCGATACGGTACTCTCTTTGTATGGTTCCCACAAATTAAGCGATAAATTAACCGCTTCTTTGACGGTATCTTGGGAAAATATGGCCTATGCCAAACGCGTAGCCAACACCAAACGTGATGACAATTTGTGGACCTTCCGCCCGCAAGTGGATTATCAATTTAAAGATTGGTTATCCGCCGGCGTGTGGTATCAGTTCCGCACCCGCCATTCCAATTGGAACACTGCGGACTATGACAGCAACAAGGCAGGCATATTTGCCAAAGCCACTTTCTAATTGTTATCTGACTGCTAAAAAACCCCGCCACACGGCGGGGTTTTTAGTTGTACTAAAACTAAAATTTTCCATACAAGAAAATCTTTTCGGACCAATTAACCCCAAAATTGATAATACCGTATCAAAGGTGATTTTAGAACACTTCTGTCTCAAAATATGTTTATAAAAACAATTCCCAAACATCTTGTGCGGGGCGCGGCCTGCAAGGTATCGTCCACGCAAGACGTTAAAAGCCCCTGTAAGCACTGCATACTTTGAAATACGTTTAGGAATTAGCACTTGTTTTCCTCTCAGTAGGGGGGGAATGGGCGTAGCCAGGTATAATAGGTTTTCTTCATAACATACCCCCTTTTTGCCACTTACGCGGCGTTTTCCCCGCAAGGGGGACAACGAAACACCAACCTAAAATATCAACTTTTTTGAACATTAGGCCACTTTTTGGGCAATGAGGACCAAACAAGGCGTCCGCTAGGAAACTATCCCATTCTAGCAAAACCCCAAACCGATTCTTTTTCAAACAGAATCGGCCTCTCTTTTCACCTCAAAAAGAACCCCCCGGCAAAACACCGGGGGGAAAGTCGTTACACACAAGTTGACAAACTATTTTTTCTTCTTTGTATCCTTTTCTTCATGATCGTAATAGTAATACGAATAATTTTTATAATACCCATATTTCCCATACGATAGGCCTTGCGGCTTATAATGCCCAATCACAGCACCCAAAACGCGTACATTGGCTTTTTTAAGTTTATTTAATGCCAACTGGGCAGAGCGTGCATTGGTCTTGGCATACTTGATTACAAAAATAGTCCGCGGAACATATTTACCCCATAGCATGGTATCAGCCACCGGTAAAATAGCCGGGCAGTCCACAAGCACCTGGTCATAATGTTGTTGCGCCCATGCCAAAAAATCGGCCAGTTTAGGGGTGTTTAATAAATCCGTCGGATTCGGGGGGCGTTGTCCCGCCGTCATCACAAACAAATTGGGTACGTCTGCCACGGGTTGCACGTTAGCGGCGTAATCTGCTTTGTGCGGGTCAGCATCCCAGATATTACTAAGGCCCTTCTCCGGTGAGAGCCGGAACACCTTATGCAAACGGCAACGCCGCAAGTCCCCATCAATTAACAGGACTTTCTTCCCAGCTTGTGCCAGGGCAACTGCCAAATTCGCAGATAAATTACTCTTTCCTTCGCCCTGCATAGAACTGCTAATCAGCAAGGAAGCGTTGCGGTTATCCGCCAAAGTAAAATCCAACATGGTACGGATGTTACGCACATTTTCCGCCAGCAGCACATTTCCTTCTTTTAATAATGCCGCATATTCTACTTCTTTCTTCTTGTTTTTTTCAAGCGGCACAAACCCCAAAAAAGGCAACCCTAATTTTTTTTCTAAATCATCCGAAGATTTCACCGTTTGATCTAAAAACTCTAAAAGAAATACAATGAGTATTCCTAATAAAGCACCGCCTACTACGCCTACCAACAAGTTAATAAGTTTGCGGGGGAGTACCGGGTTTTTCGGCAATACAGCCGGGTCTACAATGCGTACGTTATTGCCGGAAAATTGCCCAGAAAGTTCAATTTTTATACTTTGTACCAAACGGCGGGTTTCCAAGGCAATTTGTGCTTTGGTAGCAGCAAGTTGGCGTTTAACAGAAACCACCTCCGGGTGTTGGGGGGTATATTTAGAAGACAACTGCGCCCAAGTACGTTCTAAAGACGCTTCCTGTTGTTTTAAGGATTTAATAAAATCACTGTTTACCACCTGCGGCATGGAATTGAGCAGTTCCTGTTCTTCTTCGCTGGTTTCCGTGCTTTCCAAGGCGCGGATAATATCCTGCCCCATGGAAATACGGTTACTTACGTTTTCTTGCACAAAATTAGTTGCTAGCGTGTTGGAAATTTCCATGGCGAGCCGCGGGTCATACGCACGCACCTTTACATTTACCAAACGGCTGCGGGTAATCGGGTCAATTTTTACCGCATTGCGTAAAGCACCTAACCCGCCGGCAAATTCTTCGTATTGGGACAGATTTAACTGTTTGTACACACTTTCCAGCAGCGAACGGCTTTCTAACAGTTGGTATTGGGTGCGGTAATAATCTTCCATACTGGCAAAAGAACCGTACCCGGTTTCTTCCAATTTCCCGGCATTTTCCTGGTTAATCATCAACAGCGCGGTTGCTTCGTAAACCGGGCGCATAAATGTATTTACCAAAATTGCCGCCACTACCCCCAGTAATGCCGTACTGGCTATTAACCAAAACCGTTTAAAGACAATCTCAATCAAGGCACTAATATCTAATTCTTCGTCATTCATATTTCTTTCCTAAAACATACTTTGCGGTACAAAAATTACGTCACCCGGTTGCAGGGTAATATCCATGCTCTTGTTACCTTGTTTGGTAATTTGAGTCACGTCTACGTCAATGGTTTTTTGTTTGCCGTTTTCCACGCGCAGTACGCGCACTTTGGAAGTATTGGCAATATCCGTAAAACCGCCCACTGAGGTAATGGCTTCCAACACGGTTAGCGGTTTTTCCGGCGGGATTTGAATAGCAGCCGGTTTAGATACCTGGCCCAACACATATACGGTTTTATTACCGTATTCTTTGACTAACATGGAAACTTGCGGATGGCGGATATACTCTTGTAACCGGGTGGCCAGGCGTTGCTCGGCCTGTTCCAGGGTAAGACCCGATAATTTGACGTTTCCCACCAAAGGGAACGTCAGCGTACCGTTGCCGCTTAAGCGCAGTACACGGTTCATATCATCTTCCATATATACTTGAATATCCAGTAAATCTCCGGGCTGTAACACGTAAGATTGGGAAGCACGCACCTGGCGCAAGGCACTGGTAACGTCTTGAGTTAATAGTTTATGGGAGGGAACTTGCGTTGATTTGCTAGGCGCAGAAGAACAACCGGCCGCAACAACCAACCCCAACAAGAGATACATATATTTTTTCATACCTAAATTATACTAAATTTTACGAAGTAATCCAACCCATGGCGGCGCATTAGGGAGTAGTTCTTAACCGTTTATGTACCCGCACATACAAGTGGGAAAGTTCCTTTTCTTTGGGATACCGGTTTAAATACTCTTCCGCCACTGCACCGGCCAATTCGTAGTAATACCATTTTTCCATCACATCTTGGGTGTGGTTGGCCGCATTGTAATAGGCATTACCCAAACGGACTGCGTTGCGCGGGCTGGGGTAATAGGCAAGGCCGCGCTGGTAGGCCGCCAATTTGCTGTCTGTTTTTAGCCCTCTGCCAAACAAATACGCCCGCCAGGATAATGTTTTGCGCCCCGGCAACCACAAAGATACCGCCAATAGCACCAACACCCCTGTGGCTGCCCACCGCCCCGCAGGTACATGATGGATATGCCCTTTGTGAAAGGTGGGGGATAACGTTAATCCCAACACACCAAAAAACACAAACGCGCACCCCGGGATAAAGAAATGGAAATCTACTGTACTTCCTACACACATAGCCCCTAATGCACTAAGTAGCGCGGCAAACAGAAACTGTTTACGCACTTCCAACCGTTTCAACGCATGCAGGATTTTCCATCCAAAACCTATAAGTCCCGCAAGCAGTAGCCCGGCCCCCGCATATCCTACGCCCAGGGTAATTTCCAGCCAGTCATTATGCAGGCGTTCAATATACTGGTGCACATCATATTGCGTATATTCATTGATAACCACCGGCATAGCCCCGATACCAATGCCCCACAGCGGGTATTTTTTTAATATTTCCCCGCCAGCCCGGTACATCATTTGGCGGGTTTGTTCAGAGGCCCCGCTAGCCCGGTTGGCAAAGCGGTTAATATCCGGGATATGGGTATAAATCCAGGCGGAAGAAACGGTCAACAGAATAAGGGTATAAAAATACCCCTTTAATCTCTTTTTAAAAGGGGCCGGCACACTCCAAGTACACAGTAACGCATACAGAAAAAGCCCTATAAATAGCGATAGCATCGCCCCGCGCGAACGCGTAAACACCGCCATTACCATCAGACAAATACTCACCGTCAACAACCACCCTTGTTGCACCCAAAACTTGGTGCGTTCTTCCCGGGCTGTTAACCGCTTGTAATTGAGTTGGTGGGTAAAAAATAATCCCAAGGATAGCAAGGCATTCATCACGAAAAACATGCCGCCGTGGTTGCGGTTTAAAAAAGGCCCCACTGCCGCCGCCTGTTTGTGAAGGCCTGTTAAACGGTAAATATATTCTCCGTTAGCAAACCCCACCGCACACAACGCCACCGCCGCTCCGCCCAACACCAACACCCCTACTAATTGGCATACTTCTTCAAAAGACGTATACACCTGCATAACCAGTAGCACTAACCCCGCATACGTCATAAAAATAGAGGCATGCTCCAACGTATAGAGGCGCATCAGCGTAACAGGATACATCACCGGGCTGTCTAACAGGGTGCGTGGAAAACAACTTTGCAATAGGCAAAACCCGATAAGTACCAAAAACGTATAAATCACCGGTTTAAGTGCAGTAGGATATAGCCAAGGCCGCCGGGTACATATCCGGCCTAACCACGCCGCCGTAATCAATCCTTGTAAGACGGAAAACGCCCACGGCTGGGTAGCGGCAAAACTGAAGGGAACAAAAAATACCGCCAGGGAAATAAGTATTTTTACCAACAAATCCATATAGTTCTATTGTACTAAATTTGCTATAGTAATATGTAAGATGAAGATTTTATGTATTTGCCATGCCAATATATGCCGCAGTTTTTTAGCGCAGGAATTTTTGCGTTCCCTGTTACCGGGGCAAACTGTTTTTTCACGCGGTTTTTATGCCAACCCGGCCTATTGCGTGCCGGATAAAGTAAAACAGGCCCTGTCTGCCCGCCAAATCACGTATACCGCGCACACGTCCACCCCACTGACCCCGGCAGATTTACAAACCGCGGACCTTATTTTTTGTATGGAGCAAACCCACGAAGAAATACTGCTGGACCGATACCCCCAATACACGGAAAAAATTTGGCTCTTAGCGGAATTTGCCCTGCAACAAACGCAGGATTTGCCGGACCCTATTGGATTAGAAGGCCGCGCATTTACCAAACAAACGGACCTGCTTTACCAATTCTGCCAAGCGGCCGCCGCACGTATTCAGCAGGAATTTTTACCTCAAAAATAGTAAAATAATTAGTAAGGAGAATCCCATGAAAGGAATTATTTTAGCAGGCGGTGCCGGCACCCGGTTATACCCGGCCTCTTTACCTATTTCCAAAATTTTACTGCCCATTTACAATAAACCTATGATTTACTATCCGCTCTCCGTGCTGATGCAAGCAGGGGTGCGGGATATTTTAATTATTACCAACCCGGAAGATGATGCCAACTTTAAACGCGTGTTAGGCGACGGTAGCCAGTGGGGGATAAAACTTTCGTATATCGTGCAACATATTAAACGCGGGATTGCGGATGCGTTTATTTTAGGGGAAGAATTTATTGGGCAAGACGCATGCGCCCTTATTTTGGGGGACAATATTTTCTACGGAAACGGCTTTGGGGAAATTTTAACCCAAGCGGCCGCTCCGCGCCCGGGGGCTACGGTTTTTGCCTATGAAGTAAACGACCCGGAACGCTTTGGAGTGGTGGAATTTGATAAAACCGGCAAAGCCATTTCGCTGGAAGAAAAACCCCAACACCCCAAAAGCAATTTTGCCGTAACCGGGCTGTATTTTTACGATAACCGGGTAGTTACACTGGCCAAGCAACTCACCCCTTCTGCGCGCGGCGAGCTGGAAATAACCGATTTAAACAAACTCTATCTGGCACAAGGCAATTTACACGTAGCCCACTTAGGCCGCGGCTTTGCCTGGTTAGATACCGGCACGCACGAAAGCGTATTGCAAGCCAGCAACTTTGTACACAGTATGCAAATTAACCAGGGGGTAGAAATTGCCTGCCCGGAGGAAATTGCCTTACAGCAGGGCTTTATCACGCCAAAGCAACTGGCCGCGCACATTGCCAAAGCCCCCAAAAATAATTATTACGCGTACTTAAACAAAGTGTTGCGCAATTACGTTAAATAATAAATTTGTCTTAAAAAATAGCCCCGCTCGTAAGAGCGGGGGTTTCTTTTGCATACTTGTTAGTGCAAAGAATTAATCGTCGTATCCAGCGGCCTTTACCAAGGTGCAGAATTCATCCTTTTTGGCCCCTGTGGCACCAGCTACACTACACGTCTTGGTAATCTTACCATCAGATTCAATTGCTAAGGATAACTTAGCACCCGAATACTGCCCACCGTTACGAGTAGCCGTTAAGGTAACGGAATCATTGCCAGTACCACCACCAGTTACACCAATCGTATAACTGCCAGTATCGTTACTGGTCGGGAAGGTGATATCACCAAGCGCATTAACACCAGTATAGGAGTTAGCAAACGTTCCGTTTTGCATATAGATCACTTGCTGGGCAGTAGCCATATCCCCTAAACGCTGAATGGCTTCTGCAGTGCGGGAGCGTTCCACCGCTTTGGTATATTGGGGCAATGCAACCGCCGCCAAGATACCAATGATGAGCACTACTACGAGTAACTCAATTAACGTAAAACCTACGTTATTTTGACATTTCATAATTTCCTCCTTTTGAGTACACTTTGTACCCAAAAAACGATTGGCGGGCAGCTTATCTCACTTGTAGGACATTTTAGGAGACCCTTGACTGCCCGTTAACAAAATGTATCAAAAAAAAAAAACAAGTCAAGCATTTTATTTTTACGACGAGAAAACCCGGCAAAAAAATTCCTCAAAACCCCGCCGATATACCCAGCTGTTTACCCTGCAACACTTTTTTAATTCAAACACTTGTTTGAACTTTTTTGTACTTTTTGGTATAATAATAATCGGTGAATTATGAAGAACCAACGTCTTAAATTACTGCAAACCTCTGCGCGTATTTTTGCCCAAAAAGGGTACGATGGCACGTCGGTAAGGGAAATTGTTTCCGCCGCTAAGATGAATGTGTCCGCGGTCAGTTATTATTTTAAGGACAAACGCTCTTTATATTTAGCCACAGTAGAATATTTAGCACAAGAACACCACAAACCGTTTGTGGCCGACCCGGATCTTTCTACCGCGCTAGATAAATTAGACCTTCTGACCCATACCCAAACGTTACAACTGTTACATAAACTCCTGGATAAAATTATTGATTTGGGCTTTGCGCGCAAAATGCTACCGTTAGAGCGTATTTTTAACCACGCCGCCCTTCACTCCTCAAAAGACACTTTGCACGCATTACTTACTTTTTTAGAGGGGTTCCACACGCGCCCCTACAAAATTATCAGCAAATTAACCGGCCTGAAAGAAAAATCGGTAGAATTGGTTCTGGTAACACATGTTATTTTTGGACAAATCAATTTTTCAGAGTGTCACCGCATTGCGCTACTGCACGACTTGGGGCAAAAGTCCTACACGCCGCAGTTACGCAGTACCATTAAAAAACTGGTTTGGAAACAAACCCTGGCTATTTTGAAATTATATAAGAAAGGAAAAATGAAATGAAGAAAAACTACGTTGTATTAGGGTTGCTGTGCCTGACCGCGCTTCCGTGCGTTGCGTTAGACCCACTGTTTACCTCCTCCGTGCAACCGCCTAAGGGGTGTATTGATAAAAAAATCACCACCGACGAGTTATCCCTGGACGACTTACTGCAAATTGGTATTTGTGCCAATCCGTCGCTCAGTGCCAGTTATATGGGCGTAAAAGCGGCAGAAGCCAATTTGGGTTCTTCCCGCGCGCAATATTTACCGTCTGTCACACTCACCGGGGCCGCTAACATCCAGGGGGAACGTGTAGAAGGGCAAAGCCATTACCAACAAAGTGAACCTTATACCGGCAAGGCCGAGGCCTCTTGGTTGCTGTTTGACTTTGGCGGGAGAGAAAGCCGCATTTCGTCCGTACGCTCCTATACAGAGGCCGCCCGCTTTGGCTATAATGCATCCTTGAACGATTTACTACTTTCCATACAAACGGCTTATTTGCATTTGTTAGCCGCCCAGGAATCTTTGGTAAGTGCCAAGGCCAGTTTGGATTCGTACCAACAGTCCTATAATGAGGCCAAAAAACGCTATAAACTGGGCATGGTATCTTTAAGCGACAAACTGCAAGCCCAAACCCGCTACGAACAAGCCGTTTTGTTGGTGGTTCTGGCAGAGGATAATATACAACAATACAGCGGGCAACTGGCCGTGTTGTTAAATTTGCCGCCGGACACTCCGTTAAAATTAGTGAAACCTCATTTTGACAATACTTCTACGGCTATTGAAAATGATAACGTCACCGAACTGATGCAAGAAGCCCTGCAAAAACGCCCGGAACTCTTTGCCCAGTACAGCACCGAAAAGGCCGCCAAGTCCTCGGCTACTGCAGCCAAAACGGCTTTCTTACCTACTGTAAGTGCGGTGGCCTCTGCCAACATCAACGACACCAGTTGGAAGCGCGATTCCCTCTACTCCCGCAACAACATAGCCGGGTTAGCCGTCAGTTGGCCGTTATTTAATGGGTTTTCAGACACGTACAAGGTAAAATCTGCTTCTTACACCTACAAGCAAGAGCAAGCCAACACCCAAAATTTACGCTTGGCGATTCAAAACGAAGTGTGGAGTAATTACCAAAATTACAAAACGGCGTTGCGCGCCTATGAAATCAGCCAAACGGTACTAGCCAGTGCCGAAGAAAACCACCGCGTGGCCTTCCGCTATTACCAGGTAGGAAAGGGGGACATTTTAACCCTGCTTTCCGCCGTAGCCCAACTGGCAGATGCCCGCCAAAATAAAATTACGTCGTTTTATGATTTACTGCTTAGTAAAGCAAACTTATATAAGAGTATTGGGAAATAATTTATGACAAAAAGAACTGTATATCGTTATTTAAAATATATCGCCCTGGTGATTGCCGGGGCCGCGATTGGATTTTTTGCAAAAGCAAGATTCTTCTCGCACGCCGGTCCCGCCGGCATGTACGGTGCAGGGCAAGCCAGTGTGTTGGTCAAAACACTTGAAAAGAAACCGGTTGCCCTGGGTAAAAACTTTATTGCCCGGGTAGAAGCCATTAACGCTTCTGACGTAGTACCGCAAGTATCCGGCTACATTGATGAAGTTAAATTTCAAGACGGCTCTTTTGTAGAAGAGGGGGAAGTTCTCTTTATTATTGACCAAAAACGCTACAAAGCCGCCGCATCTTCGGCAGAGGCCGCGCTGGACAAAGCCCAGGCCTCTTTGAAGCAAATCCAAAACGATTACAACCGTGAACTGGCCTTATATAAGGACAAAATGCTTTCCCAGGCCGATATTGAACTGGCAGAAAGCAATTTAGCCAATGCTAAAGCCAACGTAAAAGCCGCCCAGGCCGCGCTGGATTTAGCCAAACTGGATTTAGAATATACCGAAGTAAAATCCCCCATTACAGGGTACATTGGCAAGGCCCTCTTGACCAAAGGCAACCTGGCTACTGCCGGGGCTAGCAAATTAGCCCGTGTGGTGCAAATGGACCCCATCCGCGTGGTATTCTCTATTACCGACAAAGAACGCCTCTCCGGCATGGACCAACTAACCTCCGCCGACACCAAGCCGGATATTCAAATTGCCCTTCCTAACGGCCAAACGGTAGATATGCCGGAGGCCACGGTATTTGCCGATAATGAAATTAACGCCCAAACCGCCACTATGGCTGTTTACGCGCAAACCGATAATAAAGAAAACAAACTTATTCCCGGCAACTATGTAAACGTAACCGTTAGTTTAGACAAATTCCGCCCGGTCATTTTAATCCCGCAAACTGCCGTATCGCAGGATGCCACCGGCCAATATGTGATGACCGTTAATGACCAGAATGTGGTGGTACAAAAATACATCACCACGGGGGATGTAGTCGGTACACAATATGTAGCCGTATCCGGCGTAAACGAAGGGGACCGTGTGGTCACTATCGGCCAACAAAAATTACAAAACGGCCAGCAGGTAACGGTCAGCGAAGCTAACATGCCGGTCTATGCGCCGGCCGCGCCGGAAATGCACCCGGAAGAAACCCCTGCTCCTGCGGAGGAAGTAAAATAGATGTTTTCTAAATTTTTTATTAACCGCCCGCGTTTTGCGGTTGTAATCTCGCTTGTTTTGTGTTTAGCAGGCGGAATTTCGCTCTATCACCTGCCAGTTGCCCTGTACCCGGAGATTACCCCGCCGGAAGTAGTCGTTCGTGCTACGTATCCCGGGGCCAGTGCTGAGGTAATTGCTAAAACAGTAGGTATTCCACTGGAATCGTCGGTCAATGGGGTGGAAGATATGCTCTATATGTCTTCGGACTCGGCAGACGGTTCTTACATGCTTACCGTTACGTTTAAAACCGGGGTAGACCCGGATATTGCCCAGGTAAAAGTGCAGAACCGCGTTTCCCAGGCCACTGCCTTGTTACCTAGTGAAGTAACCCGCCAAGGTATTAATGTGTTCCGCCGTTCGTCTAACATTTTGGGGCTGGTTTCGTTTACCTCTAAAGACGGTTCCCTTACGGCACTAGATATTAGTGACTATCTAAACAACAATGTCCAAAAAAATATCAGCCGTGTAAACGGTGTAGGGGAAGCCCGCGTATTCGGGGCCAACAAAAGCATGCGCGTATGGCTGGATTCGGACAAAATGGCCGCGTTGGATATTTCCGTTGCTGATGTTAAAAACGCCATTGCTACCCAAAACTACCAACCTTCTTTAGGCAAAATCGGGGCTATGCCCAATGACGGCACCGTGCTTACAGTATATGCCTTGCAAACAGACGGCCGCTTAAATAACGCCAAGGACTTCCAAAATATCATTGTCCGTACAGATAATCAAGGCGGGCTAGTGCGTCTGTCCGATATTGCAAAAGTAGAAGAAGGGCAGGAAACTTACAGTTTTGATGCTACCTTTGACGGTAAAACATCTATTCCTATGATGATTAACCTTTCGTCGGGTGCTAACGCGTTGGAAACGGTTGAAGCCGTACGCGCGGAACTCAAACGTATGGAGCAATTTTTTCCGCCCGGGCTAGCGTATGAATTTTCGCTAGATACAACGGATTTTATTAACGCCTCTGTGGAAGAAGTAGTTTTCACCCTTATTCTTACCTTTGTTTTGGTAGTCATTGTTTGTTACGTGTTCCTGCAGGACTGGCGCGCCACGTTAGTACCGGCGGCTACGATTCCTGTGTCCTTACTGGGCACATACGCCGTCATGATGGCATTAGGGTATTCCATTAACATGTTTACCCTATTTGCTTTGGTACTGGCTATCGGGCTAGTAGTGGATGACGCTATTTGTGTGGTAGAACGCGTGATTGTACTTATGAACCGGGAAAATCAACCCGCCAAACAAGCCGCCGAACAGGCCATGAATGAACTTTCCAGCGCACTTGTTGCCACCACATTAGTGTTGTTAGCTATCTTCATCCCCATTACGTTTATGGGGGGAATTACCGGTAGAATTTACACGCAGTTTGCGGTCACTATTTCAGTAGCGGTGTGTTTCTCTACCTTAAACGCATTGTCGTTATCTCCCGCTATTTGTGCCACCATGTTAAAACCCATTAAAGAGACCCATATATGGGCCTTGCGGTGGTTTAATATGGCGGTGCAGCGTGGTTCGCGCGGATATAGGTCCGTAGTGCGTAAACTGGCCCGCAAGTTTATTATTGCGTTACTCTTTGGCGGGTTTGTGGCGTTGGATTATGCATTTTTGCAAGTGATGCCTACCTCCTTTATTCCGCTAGAAGACCAAGGTATTGTCATTGTAGACGTGCAACTGCCCGAAGGGGCTACCGCCATGCGTACGCGGGGGGTATTGGACCAGGTAATTACCCAAATCCGCCAAACCCCGGGGGTGAAACATGCCACCTCCGTACAAGGGTTTAGTTTACTGGGCGGAAATGGAGAAAACGTAGGCGTGGTCTTTGTCGGTTTAACCCCATGGGACACCCGCAAAGACGACAACTTCCTGGTACGCGCTTTTAAACAACACATTTTGCGCAAACCTGTCACTAGTAAATTGCAAAGTGCCATCGCGCAACAGTTTAACCAACAGTTCGCCGGGATGGCAGATGCTACCGTCCGCGCCATAGAAATGCCGTCTATTCCCGGGTTAGGTACGTCCGGCGGGCTGGATTTGCGCATCCAGTCACTTAATGACTTTGACTACCAAAAACTTGCCAACATAGCAGCCGGCATGGGCTACAAAATGATGATGGACCCAAGTATGGACCTGGCCTACTCCACCTTCAAAGCAGATACGCCTAACATTTATTTAGACGTTAACCGCCAAAAAGCCGAAAGTATGAAAGTGCCGGTATCTAGTGTATTTTCTATCCTGGAAAACTACCTGGGTTCTTCGTACGTGGGGGATGTCAACTTTGGAACGCAAATTAACAAAGTAATTCTCCAATCCCAAGGAAAGTACCGCATGACGCCGGAAAACATCAATAAAATGTATGTTACCAGTGCCACCGGGGAATTAGTTCCTTTAATGGCCCTGGTGGACCAAAAATACATTTTGTCTCCGCGCCAGATTACGCGTTACAACCAATATCCGGCTGCTACTGTCATGGGCACACCGAACGCCAATTCCAGCACCGGAGAGGCGATGAACGCTACCGAAGAACTGATGAAAACATTGCCGCCCGGATATGCCTATGAATGGACAGGTATGAGTTACCAGGAAAAACAGAATAAGGGACAAATTAACACGCTCATTTTACTGGCCGTAATCTTTGCCTATCTGTTTCTGGTAGCCCAGTATGAAAGTTGGACGATCCCCATACCGGTACTTATGTCTGTAGTGGCAGCAGTAGGAGGGGGGTTGTTTGGGCTATGGATTAGCGGGCAGTCCTTAAGTATTTACGCACAATTAGGGCTTGTGTTATTGGTTGGTCTATCGGCTAAAAACGCCATTTTAATTGTGGAGTTTGCAAAAGACGAACACAAATCCGGCGCGAGCGTTTACAAGGCGGCTATGGACGGTCTTATCCAACGTTTCCGCCCGGTACTGATGACGGCCTTTACCTTCATTTTAGGGATGATTCCCATGGTTATCGCCACCGGGGCCGGAGCGGCCAGCCGCCGCGCCTTGGGGGTGCCGGTATTCTATGGAATGTTAATTGGTACGCTAGCCGGCCTGGTACTAATTCCGCTGTTCTATATGTTAGTACAAAGCCAGGTGGAACGCTACGCCCGGTATAGGGCCAAAAAACGCGGCCAGGTTATTGAACCGCACCCGGATGAAATCCGCATCCGCTAAATGTAGTAATTTTGCAACGCCCCTGCTACCCCAGGGGCGTTTTCATACCTCTAAGGTGTTTGACTTTCCTTGCTAAATATTATTTAATAAAACGTATGAATCAGATAGCGACAGCATGTCCTTGTTGCCAACATACTACGTTTAAACATTATCCCGCCCATTTTTCCGATTTTATCAGAGCCAGGGTATTTGAAGGAAAAGATCAATCTTTTGAATTGCTACACTGCCAACAATGCGGGTATGCTTTTTATACCTATCGTTTTTCCGACGAAGAATTGGCCCGGTTATACCATAATTACCGCGATAGCCACTACCAACAGCAACGGCAAAAGTATGAGCCATATTATACCGCACAGTTTAATGAATCATTGGGAATGTCTGCGCAAGAAATTGCCCGCACACAAGCTGCTACAGCCGCCCATCTTACCCCATTTCTACCTACTGATAGCGCATCCCTTTCTTTATTAGATTATGGGGGAGATCGAGGACAGAAAATTCCCAATTTACCCCATGTTACCCAAAAATACGTATACGATATTTCCGGCCTGCCTGCGGTAGAAAACGTCCAGGCACTCTCTTGGGAATCCTGCCAGAAAACAGCCCCATTTGACATTATTTTATGTTGCCATGTATTAGAACATGTGACGGATCCTAAAAAAATCCTCTTGCAAATCAAACAGTTATCCAAACCGGATTCTTTGTTATATATAACACTTCCGTATGATTCCCCTTTTTACAAGTGTTTTTTCTCTAATTTGTTGTATTTATTTAATCCAACTTTAAAATGGAAGGATTTGATTATCCATTACTTTCATACGCGTAAAACCGCTAACGCAGGGTACGCCATGCATGAACATATCAATTTCTTTACACCTGCCGCAATAGTTGCTTTATTGCAAACAGTTGGATTTGAGATATTGTCCGCCACAGGTAAACCCAATCAGCCCCTTACATTGGTTGCCCGGCAAAAATCATAATTTTCACGTTCTTTCCCAGGTAAAAGCCACTACGTTCCCACTTCTGCCGCGTTGGTATATACATGTTCTTTGCAAGGATTATTTTTTAGTATATTTTGACCATTAATCATAGATTTTGATAAAATAAAGGTGCCTGGTATTGCGATAGGAGCACTTTATGAAAGTTCTTATTTTAGCGGGCGGCCTTGGTTCCCGCCTAAGTGAAGAAACCGTTTTAAAACCCAAACCGATGGTGGAAATCGGCGGATATCCCATTTTATGGCACATCATGAAGGAATATTCCCATTACGGATTTAATGATTTTGTTATTTTAACCGGATACAAATCCCATATCATCAAAGAATATTTTGTTAACTATTATCAGCAATACTCAGATATTACCGTAGATATGGTACACAATTCGGTAGAAATTCACCGCACGCAAACAGAACCGTGGCGTGTTACCTTGCTTTATACCGGGCAGGATACCCAAACCGGCGGACGCATTAAAAAAGCGCAAAATTATGTAGGCAATGAACCCTTCTTACTTACCTATGGGGATGGCGTGTCTAACGTAGATATTTCCGCCCTCATTACCTGCCACCAACAATCCGGCAAATTAGCCACTATTACTGCCGTGCAGCAATCGGGCCGCTTTGGGGCGTTAGTTATCAAACAGGGTAATATCATTACTTCTTTTAAAGAAAAACCCAAAGGGGACGAATCCTGGATTAACGGCGGTTTTTTTGTCTGCCAGCCGGAAGTGTTTGACTATATTTCCAATGACCCCGGTGAAATTTTTGAACGCCGCCCCTTGGAAAAACTGGCGCAAGAGAACCAGTTAAATGCCTACAAACATTTTGGGTTTTGGCACCCTATGGATACCTTGCGGGACAAAAACGAACTCAATGCCTTATGGACCACGAACCAGGCCCCCTGGAAAGTGTGGAAGTAGCCATGTTTACCGATACTTACCAAGGAAAACGTGTTTTGATTACCGGGCACACTGGGTTTAAAGGCGGTTGGCTTACCTTGTGGCTTCGTGAATTAGGGGCCCAAGTATGCGGGTATGCGTTAGCCCCCAACACGGACCCATCTTTGTTTGAAGTGGCCCATATTGAAACAGCATGTACCTCTGTTTTTGGGGATTTGTCTAACACGGCTTTACTGCATAAAACCTTTGCGGATTTTCAGCCGGAAATTGTCTTTCACTTAGCCGCCCAACCGCTCGTGCGCCTTTCCTATAGCCAACCGGTACAAACGTATCAAACCAACGTCATGGGTACACTTAACGTATTGGAAGCCGCCCGCAAATGCCCCAGTGTTAAGGCCTTTGTCAATATCACTACCGACAAATGCTACGAAAACAAAGAAGTAGCCCGCGGGTACAAGGAAGACGACCCCATGGGCGGGTATGATATGTATTCATCATCCAAAGGATGTGTAGAAATTTTATCTGCTTCCTACCGCCGCAGTTTCTTGCAGGAACCGGGCACTTACGCCCTGGCTACGGCCCGCGCTGGCAACGTCATTGGCGGGGGGGACTGGGCGCAAGACCGCCTCATTCCTGATTGTGTACGCAGTATTGAAGCCGGGCAAGAAATTGAAATCCGCAGCCCCCGCGCCACACGTCCCTGGCAACACGTATTAGAGCCGCTATCCGGGTATTTGCTGTTAGGGCATTTACTTTACACACAAGGGAAAAAATTTGCTGACGGATTTAACTTTGGCCCGCGGCAGGATAGTGTACTTACGGTAGAAGAAGTAACTAACCAATTTATCCGCCACTACGGCAAAGGTTCTGTAAAAGTACATAAAAAAGACAACCTGCACGAAGCCAATTTGCTCATGCTTAACATAAATAAAGCACACCGCCTGCTTGGGTGGCAACCCACTTATAATGCCAACCAAGCCCTGGCCCAAACCGCCGCCTGGTACAAGCATTTTTACCAAACGCATGAAGATATGCGCGCATTTACCTTGCGCCAAATTCACGATTACGAGGACCATATTGTATGGAAAAAGAATTAAGACAAGCCGTCAAACAGGCCGCCCTCAACTATTACAAAGAAGTATATGCAAAAAAGCGGGAATTTAACTATATCCCGCCATCTGGTAAATTATTAGATGAACAAGATTTACTCCACCTGATTGATGCCAGTTTGGATATGTGGCTGACAGCCGGGCGGTTTAATGACCAGTTTGAAAAGGATTTTGCCCAGTTTTTAGGGGCCAAATTTGCCTTGTCTACCAATTCCGGCTCATCAGCAAATTTGTTAGCCCTGTCTGCCTTAACTTCCCCCAAACTGGGCGAAAAACGCCTTCGCCGCGGGGATGAAGTAATTACGGTAGCCGCCGGCTTTCCCACTACGGTTAACCCTATTGTGCAAAATGGTCTTATTCCGGTATTTGTAGATGCCGAAATCGGCACTTACAACATTGATGCCAATCAAATTGAAAAGGCCCTGTCCGCTAAAACCAAAGCCATTTTTGTGGCCCATACGTTAGGCAATATGTTTGATATGGACCGGATTTTAGAAATTTGCCACAAACACAATTTGTGGCTGATTGAAGATTCCTGCGATGCGTTAGGAGCCCAGTGGAAAGAAAAAAAAGCCGGCACCATGGGGCATATTGGAACCTACAGTTTTTACCCGGCCCACCATTTAACCATGGGGGAAGGCGGGGCCGTTGTCACCAGTGACCCATTGCTCTACCGCATTCTTTTGTCTTTCCGGGATTGGGGACGCGACTGTTGGTGCAAACCCGGTACGGACAATACCTGCAAAAACCGTTTTAATATGCAGTTAGGCAATTTGCCTTTTGGCTATGACCACAAATATACTTACTCGCATATCGGGTATAACCTAAAAATTACCGACTGGCAAGCCGCCCTCGGCGTAAGCCAACTTAAAAAACTGCCCGCATATATCCAAAAACGCACGCAAAACGCCGCCTATTTAACTAAACACCTTTCGGATTTACAAGATTATCTTATCTTACCCGAAATAAAAGAAGGTTGTAAACCGTCTTGGTTTGGATACTTGATTTCCGTAAAAAAGGATGCCCCCTTTACCAAGCAACAGTTGGTAGAATATTTGGAAGACCACGGCATTGGCACGCGCCAGTTATTTGCGGGAAATCTTTTACGCCAGCCGGCATTTGTAGATAATGATATTTCCTTGCGTATCGGCCCATCTGGCCTGCTAAAATCCTGCGATTTAACCGAACAGGACTATGCCCTTTTGCCCCGGACAGAGTTTATTATGAACCATACTTTTTGGGTAGGCACTTTTCCGGCATTAGGGGAAGAAGAACTCTCCCGCACCGTTGGGGCAATCCGCACGTTTGTGAAGGAGCATACCCGCTAATGCGCCCCCACATTTTACTCACTGGCGGCAATGGCTTTATCGGCAAAAATATTCAGCAAAGTTTTTTGGCTGAAAAATACGACCTTATTGCCCCGCGCAGTTTTGAGTTAAACCTAGCCGATACCGCTAGCGTAGATGAATTTTTCCGCACGCGGGAATTTGACGTAGTTCTTCATGCCGCCACCAAACCCGGCCACCGCAACGCCAAAGACCCCACCAATCTCTTTTACACCAATGTGCGTATGTTTGAGAATTTAGTCCGCCATACGGACAAATTTGGCAAACTGATTAACTTTGGCAGCGGGGCTGTGTATGATGTGGCGGCCGACAACCGCCTCGTAACCGAAGACCAGATTGGCCTTCGGTGTGGGAAAGATGACCATAGTTTTTGCAAATATGTGGTACATAAGCGCATTGAGGCCTTAGCTAATGTGGTGGATTTAAATATTTTCGGTATTTTTGGCCCGCACGAAGATTGGGAAATCCGCTTTATTTCTAACGCTATTTGCAAAACGCTTTTTAATTTGCCCATTACGTTGCGGCAAAACCGCCGTTTTAGTTATTTGTATGTAAAGGACTTAATGCCTATTTTGGACTATTTTATCACCCATACGCCCAAGTACAAAAGTTATAACGTGACACCTGACACAGAAACCGAACTCTTGCACGCGGCCCAAACGGTAGCCCGCATTAGCCGCAGTAATGCCGGTATACAGGTAGCACAGCCGGGCTACGGCCTGAATTATTCCGGCAGTAATGCGCGTCTGCGCGGGGAAATTTCCACCCTTACGTTTACCCCATTTGAAGAGGCGGTAGCGGATTTGCTAAAGTATTATCAAGATAATAAAAAAATAATTGATCCCAATTTATTACGTACAGATAAGTAAATAGCAAGGAGTATCTATGAACAACAAAATTTTTGAAGATTTATTTGTGTTGGAACTGGCCAACAATCACTGGGGAAAGCGGGAACGCGGCATTAAAATTATTGAAGATTTTGCCAAAATAATCCGCTTTAATAACGTGCGTGCGGCTATTAAATTACAATTTCGCGATGTAGACACGTTTATCCATAAAGATTTTAAAGACCGCCAGGACATCCGCTACATTAAAAAAACCATGGCCACCAAAATGGATATTAAGGACTACCAAATTTTGGTAGATGCGGTCCGTCAAAACGGTTGTATTACCATGGCCACCCCGTTTGATGAAAAATCCGTAGACACCTGCGTGAAATTAGGGGTAGAAATTATAAAAATTGCCAGTTCGGATTTAAATGACTGGATTCTAATTGAAAAAATCGCCACCACCCGCAAACCGGTTATTGTGTCTACAGGGGGGAGTTCTTTAAAAGACATTGACGACCTGGTAACCTTCTTTGAACACCGCGATATTCCACTGGCCATCAATCACTGTGTCAGCGTATATCCGTCGGAAAAAAGCGAACTGGAACTCAACCAAATTGATTTCTTAAAAAACCGCTATCCCAACCATATTATTGGTTTTTCCACGCACGAACGTAACGACGATATTGAAAGTGCCATGCTCATGGCCTATGCCAAAGGGGCCCGCACGTTTGAACGCCACATTGATATTGATGCGGATAATATCCCGGTTTCTGCCTATTGCTCCTTACCTTCTGATTTAGACCGTTGGATTAAGACCTACAAAAAAGCCGTTCAAATTTGCGGACACAGTGCCGCGGCCAAAAATATCGCCCCGCGCAAAGAAATTACGTATTTAGATGCACTTGTACGCGGCGTATACGCCCGCTATGATTTGCCCAAAGGGCACAAACTTACTGATGAGGATGTCTACTTGGCCATCCCCTTGCAAAAAGGGCAAATCTCTTGCCGGGAACTGATGCGCGGCGAAGTATTATTAACAGACATTAAAAAAGACGAACCTATCAAAATTTCCCAGATTGACAGCCCCTACGCCCATGACCCCTCACTTAAAGAACTCATTGAAAACCGGGGTTTATAAGATGCTAAAACTATCCGATTACGTAGTTAAAAAATTAGAATCTTACGGCGTGCGCCACGCGTTTATGGTAACTGGCGGCGGGGCCATGCATTTAGACGATAGTTTTGGGCAAAGTAAAAAAATCAAACTGATTTTTAACCATAACGAGCAGGCATCCGCTATATGCGCCGAAGGATACGCCCGCACGAACCAACAGTTAGCCGTGGCTTGCGTAACCACTGGTCCGGGGGGACTAAACTGTTTAAACGGCGTGTTTGGTTCCTGGACCGATAGTGCCCCGGTATTGTTTATTTCCGGGCAAGTCAAATTTTCCACTACCCTGGCCAGTTGTCCGCAACTTTCCTTGCGCCAGTTAGGGGACCAGGAAGTCAATATCACCCGCGTGGTGGCCCCGCTTACCAAATATGCCCGCATGGTAACAGACCCGCACGAAATTGATGCCGTGTTAGACGAAGCCATTTACCGTGCCACTACCGGCCGCCCGGGCCCGGTATGGGTGGATATTCCCCTAAACATCCAAGCCGCACAAATTGACCCCAAAAAATTAAAAAAATTTCAGGCACCTAAACCCCCAAAACCAGCGGTGCAGAACGCACTTAAAAAAGCATCCTCGTGGTTACAAAACGCCCAACGCCCGCTTGTTGTGGCCGGGCATGGGGTGCGTTTAAGCGGCATGCAACAAGAACTTTTGCAACTGCTCACACAAACGCGCGTTCCGGTTGTCACCACGTTTAACGGCTTTGACTTAATTTCCTCTACGCACCCGCAATTTGCCGGGCGCATTGGAACCGTTGGCCAGCGGGCCGGCAATTTTACCTTGCAAAATGCGGACGTTATTTTGTTTTTAGGTACGCGCAACAACATCCGCCAGGTAAGTTATAACTGGGAAAATTTTGCCAAAAATGCCAAAAAAATTATGGTAGATATAGACCCGGCTGAACTTCAAAAGCCCACCGTCCGCCCGGATTTACCTATTTGTGCCGATCTGAAAACCGTACTACCTGAACTGGTAAAACTATTAAAAAAACCGCTGGGTTCCTCGGCGTGGCTTACCCATTGCCAGCAACTGCGCCAAAAATACCCGCCGTTGCGGGAATTTGATATCCGCCCGCAAGATAAAGTACACCCCTATTTATTTATGGACATTCTTTCTAGCCAGTTGCCTGCAACCATGCCGGTTATTATGTCCAATGCTACGGCATTTGTGGCGTTTTTCCAAGCCGCTACGCTAACGGGACAGCGGGCATTTTCCAACTCCGGGGATGCTTCTATGGGCTATGGTTTACCGGCCGCTATCGGGGCGTGTGTTTCCAGCGGCAAGCCGACGGTATGTTTGGAGGGTGACGGCAGTATTATGATGAACTTGCAGGAGTTACAAACCGTCAAAACCAATCAGTTACCGCTTAAAATTTTTGTCATTAAAAATGGGGAATATATCTCTATTATTCAAACCCAACGCAACTTTTTTAAAGGCCGTCTGACCGGGTGCAACGTACAAAGCGGGGTAGAAGTGCCGGACTTTGTAAAAATCGCCAAGGCATTTGGCTTGCCGGCTGTGCGGATTTCCAAAAATAAGGACCTCTCCAAAGGGATTAAGCAAGTGCTTGCTACCCAAGGCCCCATACTGTGCGAATTGGACTGCACGCACGATTACACCTTTGCCCCCAAGTTATCGGCGCGCAAATTGCCGGACGGCTCCATGGTCAGCCCATCGTTAGAGGATATGTTTCCGTTTCTAGACCGGGAAGAACTGGCAACTAACAAGTTCTAATTGGGGGAATATACCAATGAACGATATGCTGGAAATTATTATTCCTACGTATAACCGTAAGCAACATATCATTCGCACGCTTACCCAACTTACCGCGCCGGACAGCCCGGTAAGAACCTGCAAAATAACTATTTTGGATAATTGCTCCACAGACGGCACAAGCCAAATGCTGGCAGAATTTGCCGCCCAACATCCTAATATAACCCATATCCGCCACCCCAAAAATATCGGCGGTAATGCCAACATTGTACGCGCGTTTGAAATGGCTAGCGCCAAATATGTGTGGGTCGTGTGTGATGATGATACCTATGATTTTTCCCACGCGCAGGAATTATTGCCGGCCTTAAAAGAGGAACCGGACGCACTACTGGTTGTAAAGACAGACGGCCCGCTTAGTAGTAATGGGCGGATATTTAAAGAATTATCCTTTGTACCGGGGGCTATTTACCGCACCGCACTTATTACTTCGGATGTACTTACGAACATGTATTTTAATATTTCTAATATGTTTGCCCAGTTGGTCGTGGCCGCGCAAGTGTTTAATACGAGCGGGAAAATAAGTATTTTGCCGCATCCGTTAGTCATTCGGCAACCGGACGCCCAATACCGGCGCGGGATAACTTGGTGTCATCCGCTAATGAGCCGCATGGATTGGCTATACGGATTTGTAGCATCTATTCCCTTACTAAAAGACCGCCAGTTACAAGAACAATGTATCCGGGATTTACGCATAGACGGAGAAGGATTTTATAATTTGTGCGGGCGTTTTATGGCACAACCTCCAAATAAAATTTTTCTATATGGGGCGGGGCTGATGTTATTTCCCGGTAAGTATAAGATATTATTTGCTTTGCTAGCGGGCCCGGCGTTTGTTTGTTCCTTTTACCGCACGGACCGCGGCATCAATGCCCGGCTCTTTAGTTTTATTAAATTTAAAATTTGGCCTACGCGCGCCCAGTCATAAATTTTACCAGATACCCCAAAAAACGCTTCGGGTGCATCTGCGGATCGGGCGAACGGTCAAAAAATGAAAACCGCCCTAACTTGTGTTTTTTAATAAATTTAAGCCAGGCGTGTTCCTTATCCGTATGGGGGGTCCCGCCCAACGATAAGTATTGTTGATAGTACCGTTGCCACGCACTATTCCAGGTGTACGTCCAAAACCGCAGCCCGCCACCCGCACAGTGATATACCAGTACATCTTTGCAATTTTTATCAGAATACGCCGGATAAGAAGGCAAGCAATTACACGTATCCGGCAACTCCTCTACCGTAATGCCAAATTCCTGTAGCATTACGTTTAAAACGCCCTGGTCCGGGCAAACTAAATTTTCCAACCACTCATCTGTTTTGCGGTAACACCACATGCGCAGTTCTTTGCGCCGCGCAATCTGGCGGGAAAACAACGTCACGCCGGAATTATAACACGGCACTGTCATATCATATTCCGGTAATGGGCGTACAAAATTTTTGGTAATCAAAGAAAGCCCTTTCTGCCTATCTTTACACATGGCAATTCCGCCCCGGTTGGCATACTGTTCTACCACCGGTAACAATTCCCCGGCAATCATAATATCCACGTCCATATAGAGGATTTTTTCGTATTGGTCTAATAAATCAAAAATATCATACCGGGCAAATGCCAACTGGGTAAAATTTTTAAAATTGATATTATTAAAATCGGTCTCTACCGCAAAATGATATTCGGTAAACTTGCACGGTACAATGCGGTTTAATAACGCTTGCTGGGCCTGTGTTAAGCCCTGGTGATACACTAGCACATCGGCCTGTTGCAGTAAGCGCGGGGATTTTTCTTTTAAACTCAATAATAATACGCCCAGCGCAAAGAAAAAGCGCGAATTGGTAGCAAAAAACAGTGCATACGGTTTCATAAAACCCTCCCGCAATTTATTATGTTATAATTATAGCATAAAGGATAAACCCCCACATGAAAGACAAATTAAACTCATTTCAATTAGCCGGGTTACGCGCCGGGCAATGCACGCAAGCGGCGGCACACAACAGCATGCTGGTACGTTGGGCCATGCAACTGCACCAACGCCGCAAAGCATTCAAACAGGCCTGTAAACATTTTTTCAAACGCCTAAAAACGCAAATGGTTATGGGCAGTAAACTGCGCGTACTGGTACATGTTCGCGGCGGCATAGGGGATGTTTGTATGTCCCGCATTTTTATCCAAAAATTGCGCGCCACGCTTCCCCAGGCAGAAATTTCATTTTCATACGATATAAAAGCAGTGGCAGATTTGGTATTTCCCGACGGACTAATTGACCGTTTTGAACCTTCCGGCTACCTGCCGCAACAGTTTGATTTGGTGCTAAGCGGGTGCCATTTTTTTATGTATGATTTTGTAAACCGCTTGCGTGTGGAGCAATTCGCCCCGCACTTTATACCGATATTAGAAAAAGGGTTAGCCGTGCAATCCTGTTTTAAACCCTTTGCCACTTACAGCCCGCATTTAGATGGGCAACTAGCCGAAATTGCAATTGCCCACGGCGGTAGCCGCATTACTAACTTAGGGTGGTTTACCGGGCTGGAAGTCAATCAAAACGACCCTTCCACCCTCACCCTGCAACTTTCTGACACGCAACAAGTGCTTACAAAACATGCCCTGGCCGGTAAAACCTATATTACCATCCACGACGGTATCAACGTACGTACAGACACTTCCATGGGCCATCCCACCCGCTGTTGGCCCGAGGAAAACTGGCGGGAGTTTGCCACCTTAGTTAAGGCCAAATTTCCGCACATGACCCTGGTACAGTTGGGGGGAGAAAAGAGTCACCCATTTGACTTTGTAGACATCAGTTTAGTTGGTAAAACATCGTTGGCGGATTTGCCTCATATTCTCAAACAAGCCCGCTTGCATGTAGACGGAGAAAGCGGCATGGTTCATTTGGCTAATTTAACACAAACGCCGTGTGTGGTCTTGTTTGGGCCTTCTAAAGCGGCCTATTTAGGGTATGCCCGCAATACGAATATTTCCTCCCCGGTTTGCGGGGGATGTATGAACATCAGCCCCACTTGGATGACCCACTGTATTTTGGGTTATCCTCCCGAAAAACAATGCCTGGCGGCTATTTCGGCGCAACAAGTATTTCAAGCCGTATCGGCCCGATTAGCGAACTGATTAGATTGCTCCTTATTTTTGCGTAACCTGCAAAAGATGTCAAGGACAGGTATATTTTTTCTGGTTCCTATTCTATAAAATTGTACCAACCCGCGCAAAAAATGCTAAAATATACACGTAAGTTATAAAATTCCATGGAGGAAATGTTAGTATGATTAAAGTAGGTATTAACGGTTTTGGGCGTATTGGCCGCTTTGTATTCCGCGCCGCCCAAGAACGCAAAGACATTGAAATCGTCGGTATTAACGACTTGTGCCCGGTTGACTATTTGGCTTATATGCTTAAATACGACACCATGCACGGCCAATTCACCGGCACGGTAGAGGCCGACGTAGCCAACAGCCAACTGATTGTAAACGGCAAAAAAATTCGCGTAACCGCCGAAAAAGACCCCGCCAACCTGGCTTGGGACAAAGTAGGTGCCGAATACGTGGTAGAATCCACCGGTTTATTCTTAACGCAAGAAAAAGCGCAAGCGCACATCAAAGCGGGTGCCAAATATGTAGTGATGTCTGCCCCGTCTAAAGATACCACCCCGATGTTTGTAGTGGGCGTGAACGAAAAAACCTATGTAAAAGGGACCCAATTTGTTTCCAACGCTTCCTGCACCACCAACTGCTTGGCCCCTATCGCCAAAGTGTTAAACGATAACTTCGGTATCGTAAACGGTTTAATGACCACCGTACACTCCACCACCGCTACCCAAAAAACCGTAGACGGTCCGTCTATGAAGGACTGGCGCGGCGGCCGTGCTGCTTCTGGCAACATTATTCCTTCTTCCACCGGTGCTGCGAAAGCCGTGGGTAAGGTAATTCCGGAACTTAACGGCAAATTAACCGGTATTTCTATGCGCGTACCTACGTTGGACGTGTCCGTAGTGGACTTGACCGTTAACTTGGCCAAACCGGCCACCAAAGAAGCCATCTGCGCCGCTATGAAAAAAGCCGCTGAAGGCGAACTAAAAGGCATTTTGGGCTATACCGAAGATGCGGTCGTCTCGTCTGATTTCTTGGGCGACAAACGCACCTCTATCTTTGATGCCAATGCCGGCGTGTACCTCACGGACACCTTTGTAAAAGTAGTATCCTGGTACGATAACGAAATCGGCTACTCTAATAAAGTGCTTGATTTAATCGCCCACATGGCCTCTGTAAACAAATAAGTTTTGTTTGAGGTAATCTAAAAACCCCCGCTCATTAGAGCGGGGGTTTTTGCTATATATAGGTACAGTTATGGATGAACCATTTGTTCAAATATTTTGCACGCCCTTTCTCCTTGTTCTGTCTCACTCCGATTCCAACAGGATGGAGTGGTCCAGGTATTATTCACATACTCCGTTTCTAACATATAGTGTCCTGGTTTATCATATGCAAGAACACCCCACGTCGCATCCCCAAGCATTGTATCATAAGTAGGATTATAGTAAAAATACTCGCTTTCTACTTTTACAGGTAGCATATCCGTTAAATCCTCAATAATTCCTTCCGTGGGTTCTCCATGTTCCAAGCGGTAAGCGTCTACGGCTTGTTGCAAGGTTTTTATGTGGGTAACTGCCTCTGTAAGCCGTGCCTTCATAACGGCCTTTTGATATTGTGGCATGGCCACCGCCGCCAAAATGCCTATAATCAGCACCACCACCAATAGTTCAATGAGTGTAAAACCGTGGGCCACACGCTTCGTCACCCCGCAGGGCCGGTATGCGGGGTATAGCGTGTGGGCCGCCCCTATATCCCGCATAGAAACACTGCAAGATGACGAGGGGGCGGAGTCCACTTTATAGGTCGGGTGCGAACCCGACTGTGGAAGGACGGAGCAAATCCCCCTCATCCGGCCTTCGGCCACCTTCCCCCTCATGGGGAAGGGTTCCTCTCCAGTGGGGGAGAGGAGGAGCGTAGCCCAGGTGAGGGGGGATATAAAAGTGTTCTCCTTGTGTTTCTCATTAAGTAGGCGTCTGC
>JAZNXF010000015.1:0-20959 GCA_045593745.1 Elusimicrobiaceae bacterium
GGATACCCTCATTGATACCCCCTCATCTGCCCTATGGGCATCTTCCCCCTCTAGGGGGAAGCGAAACCATGGTTTCACGCTTATAGAGTTGTTAGTAGTAGTGCTGATTATTGGTATTCTGGCGGCGGTGGCGTTGCCGCAATACCAAAAAGCCGTATGGAAAGCCCGGTTTAGTGAGGTATTACTTAAAACGGATGAAATGGTCCAGGCACTTCATCTTTACGCCTTGGAACACGGAAGTACAGATGCCTTTAAATATTTAACGCCGGAGGATTTGGACGTGAATGTTTTTGCCGGGTTAACCTACCGGCCGGATGTTTGGGGCAACGCATATTGCTCCGAATATGCGTGTTATTCATTATGGGTTGATTCTGGAGATGTCTTAATGTCCGGAACGATGTATAGCCAGAAAAATTATACGAATCAATTAGTAAATTTCGGGTATTACCCCGATCGTGATCTGGGGCCAACACGCCGCTGCTATTACGAAAGTGATTTAGGGGAAGCATTATGCGCCCAGGCAAAAGCCCTCGGTTGGGAAGATGTTGGAGAGGGATTTTAATTGAACTGTTCCGTCCGCTGATAACAATCCCCCGGCATGTAATCAGCCGGGGGATTGTTATTTGTGTACGTTTACTGAATATCTTTTTCGTTGGCGGTAATGGCTAACACAACGCGGCGGTTTTGGGCGCGCCCGGCTTCGGTGTTATTAGAGGCAACCGGGTTGGCTTTTCCATAACCCACGTAGTCAATGCTTAACGTCTTTAACCCGCCGGAAACCAGGTAATTATACACGGCCTGCGCGCGTTGTTTAGACAGTTGCAAATTGTACGCATCCGAACCGGTAGAATCGGTATATCCTTGCACCACAATGCGGTTTTTGGGATATTTTTTAAGTACGCGGTTTAAATCATTTAGCGTGCTAATGGCTTCTGTGGAAAGCACCGCACTGCCCACGTCAAACAAAATATCATTTTTCAAAAACACTTGCAGGCCGTTGTCGGTTTTTACAACATCGGCAATGGCGGCTAGTTCTTTGGCCTGTTTGTCATAGTAATTGCCTAGCGTACCGCCCGCGGCTAACCCGGCAATTCCGCCAATTAAGGCCCCTTTGCCCGCTTTACCGCCGGTGGCTTTGGCAATTAACGCGCCGGCCCCGGCCCCTACGGCCGCTCCGGCTCCTGCGCCAATGGCCGTACGTTTACCCGGTGTGGTACAGGCGGCCAGTAAAAATGCACCTAACGTGCACAATAAAACAGTTTTTTTCATGTTTTTTCTCCTTTGGTAAGATACTACATTGTACTTTTTTAAAACGCCTCGCACAAATGCCCTGTTTGAACCTTACAATTCCGTTGCACTGGGGCAGATAATTTATTAAGATATACCTGTATATATTTCGCGTTTCGCCCGCGCGCATTCGCGCGTACGGCACAAGAGGGGTTTATGGCAAATAGTTTTTTTCCGTTTTTTTCCAAAAAAGAAGAAAGTTCTCCTATTACGGCCTTATCGCCGGAAATGGTATCGTTTTTAGAGCAATATCCGTTAGCACTGTTACTGGTGGATGCTACCGGGCGCATTACCTTTGCTAACCCCAGTGCCGCGCAACTGTTGCACACCTCGCACGGCGTGCTTGTTTCCTCGTACGTGGACCGGTTTGGCCTTACGATGGAAAAAATCCGCACCATGGCACAAACCAATCCGCCTAAAAAAATTATTATTGAACTAGTCAATGACCAGGCCGAAACCGTGTATGTGGGAGCGGCGGCCAGTTTTTTGGCATCCACCCCATTTTTGATGCTTACGCTAGAGTCCATTCCCCACTTTACCCAACTGACGACGAATAACCAATTTTTACGCAGTTTGTTAGACGCTTCTCCCTCGGCCCTGGTGGTACAGAATTTGGCGGGTATTTGTTCGTTTTGGTCTAACCAGGCGCGTGAATTATTTTCGTATACAGAGCAGGATGTACTCGGCCAGGAAATATACCCTTTTCTGCCTAAAGAGTTAGTTCCTTCTTTACAGCGGTTAGACGCGGCTATTTTGCAGGAACGTGCCTCACAAGCCCCCGTACAACTTACCTATAACAACGCAGAGGGGAAAACGCTGGTATTAACAGTTACCAAGATTTTTCTTCCGGCAGAAAACGGCAAAGATTTACGCATTTTAACTTTATTTAGCGATATTACGCAGCAGTATTACCGCGAACAAGAACTTTTACAAAACCGCACACTTTTACGTGCGGTATTAGATAACGTACCTTTGGGGTTGTATACGCGTGATTGTGACAATCAAATTACTTTTTACAACCGCCAAAGTTTAAAAGTGCTCAACGAGCAAAACGAGGAAAACGTCGGCCGGGCGCACGCTTATCAAAGCCAAAAAGATGTAAACATGCACAAATCGCGCGAGGCAGAAATTTTGCGGGAAGGAAAAATTAAAGATTATCCCGAAGAAGAATATACTGATTCCCAGGGAAATAAAAAAATTCTTCACCTTCGCAAAGTACCGCTCATGGATGCGGGCCCCAAGCCGCTTGTATTATCTATTGTAGAAGACATTACCGAACACCTAAAGCAAGAAAAAGAAATCAAGCGCATAAACAAATTGCTTACGGCTATTGTACAGAATGCGCCGGTGGGGTTGTACGCCCGGTTAGTCAATGGGCGTATGCTGCTGCGCAACCAACAGTGCAGTGAAATTTTTGGCACCGAAGCGAAAGCCCCCATGTTTGATGAAAACGGCAACCTGCCGCACGAAACCCCGGAACAAATTAGCAGTTATATTTCGCGCGAGCGGGAACTGGTAGAAAGCGGTAAAATCTTACATATTCCCGAGGAACCCTACGTCACGGCAGACGGTACTACCAAACTGTTGCGCATGATTAAAGTGCCCGTTGTGGCGGTTGAGAACAATGAAAAATTTGTGGTTACACTGGTGGAAGATATTACCGCGCGCAAAGCCCAGGAAAAGGACTTGCTGGAAACCAAGAACTTCCTGCAAACATTGTTAGACAATGTCCCCGTGGCCATATATGCGCGGGGGGTAGATGATACCATTACTTTTATTAACCGCCGCGCGCAGGAACTATTCCCGGGCGAAGAGGCCTCCCGCACTGAAACCAAAGGGGATTTCTATGACAAACGGGAACAAATTATTTTTGAAAAAGGGGAAAATTTAGATATTGCAGAAGAAACATATACCCAAAATTCCGGCAAAACTATTTTACTTCACCTTATCAAAGCCCCGGTTTTTGATAAAGACGGCAAGCCGTTTATGGTGTTAACCGTGGCCGAAGATATCACGCAAAAGAAGGCCCAGGAAAAAGAAATTATCAATGCCAAAAACTTTTTGCAAAACGTAATTAACAATTTGCCGGTTTCCTTGTCGGTAAAGGATTATAACGGCAAATATATTTTATGGAACAAAAAAAGTGAAGAACTTTTTGGCGTATCCTCCAAAGAGGTAATGGGAAAAACATCCTACCGCACGGACATGAACCAGGAACAGCTGGAATTTGTACGCGAAGGGGAATTAAAGGTCTTTGACAGTAAAAAAGAACAAAGCATCCCGCAGGAACTTATTTCCACTGCCAAAGAAGGGGTTAAAATTATGCATACGGTCAAAACGCCTGTGTTTAATGAGGACGGTACCCCCAATTCGTTAATTATTGTGTCTGAAGATATTACGGCCAAAACAAAACTGGAAAAACAAATCCGCGAAGCAAGCGATAAAAATACGCTCTTGGTGGAAAACGCGCGGGAAGGTGTGTTGCTGTTAGAAGAAAAAAAAATCATGTATGTAAACCGTGCCTTGTGCCATATTTTAGGGTATACCGATGCTAAATCCCTAACCGGCAAAACCCTGGCGGACTTAACGCTGCCCGATTACCGGGATCTGTTGCGCGATAAATGCGAAGAAGTGTTATCCGGCTCGCAGGAAGCCAACTCATCGGCCATTATCCGTTTTTCTAAAGAAAATGGAGAAACGGTAGAAGTAGAATTTTCAGCAGTGGCCTCGCGTTATTTGGGCCGCCGTATTTTGCTTTGCTTTATGCGCGATATGACCGAGTTTAACCGTACCCAGCGTGAACTCACGCGTGAGCGGGAAAGTTACCGCCAGGCCTTTGAGCAATCTTCGGTTCCTTCGTTTCTCTTGCAAAGTAACGGCTACATGCGGGAAATGAATGATACCTGCCGAAAACTGTTTGGATTAGACGCTACGGACAAGACATTCTACCGTAACGTATATATCCGCCCGGCTCTGTCGCTTTCCGTGCGCCGTAAATTGCGCGCCGGAGAAGCAACTGAGATGGATTACGAGTTTGACTTTGCCCGCGCCGCCCAAAAATTCCCGGACCGTATAGACGGCTCTAAAGGCCGTTTGCCTTTACACTTGGTATTTAAGCCGCTTACGCTGGCACACAGTACCAAAAAATCGGGCGGGTTTCACTACATAGTCACCGTGTTTCCATACGGCAAAGCCCCCACGCTTACCCCGGTGGTCAAACCGTCGGTGCAACTGTTGCGCAAGCCGTTACCGCCGCTGGCGGCTAGTAAGCAGGATGCCAAAGAAATGCTGATGCTTCCCAACAGCGAACCTTACGTTCTTTGTACCGCGGATTTTAAAATGCGTACCTGCAATTCTCTATTTTGTGAATTGTGTCAATTAACCGAGCAGGAACTTTTAGGCCAGCAAATTCGCCACCTGATAGATGATTCTTCCAAAGAACAGTTTGAAAATGACCTAAAATTGCTTGTGCAAACAGGCACGCTTTCCAACCGGGATTATTTCTTAAATCCGGCCAGCGGACTGGAAAAAATAGCCATTCGCTTAACGGCTATTGCCACCGGGAAAGACAACCAGTACCTGTTTGTGCTGCGTAACCAAACCGGTCATATGCAACTGGTCAAGGTGCTAGAAGAACGGACCGCCCGGTTAAATGCCCTGTTAGAATCCACAGACGGTATTGTATTTGCTGTACAGATTTCCAAAGGCAAATTTACCATGCTAGATAACGTAAGCCAGGCCCTTTCCCAAAAGGTGGGCTTTTCGCAAGATAAACTTACCCGCATGCCGTTTAAGGATTTGTTTGTCTCGTCAGATGAGGACCCAATTTCCCCGGTATTCACGCAGGCCCAGCAACAATTAGCCCAAACAGGGAAAGCGTCCTTTACGCGGGCCGTGCGTTGCCAAGACGGCAGTACGTTCCAAGCGCAGGTCGTTCTTGCTTCTCTGGATATCTCCGGGGAACAAACCGCACTAGCCGTCCTGCGTGACATAACAGCCGAGCGGGATGCCTGGTCCTCTTCTTCAAAAGAAGCGCAAGAACTAACCAGCATGCGTTCTTCGTTACCCGGTTTGTATTTAAAAGCCGCGGAAAACGGAACTATCCTGGAAGTTTCTTCTAATCTTACTTACTTGCCTACGCAAGAGGCAACTCGCCTTTGCAAGCATAAAACCCCTAAACAGATTTGGGGGACAGAAACAGGCCAACAGATTTTGGCAGGTATCAGGGAAGCCCTTTCTATGAACCTGCGCTCACAAACGGAACTTACGTGGAAGTTGCCGGATGAAAGTCACACGTTTGAGGTTACTCTTACCCCCATTACCGGGCGTAAGGAAGTAATTCTGTGGCTAAAGGATATTTCGCAAACCCAACAACAAACCCAACAGGTGCGCGATTTGTACCGCTTAACCGGGGAGCCGGGGCTGTCCCTTACCGAACAGGTGGATAAAATTCTGGCATTTGGGGTGAAGGCCTTCCGGGCAGATGTAGGGTTTGTGCTGCGTTTTGCTCCGTCCGGCAGGAACCGGTGGGAAAGCCATATTTTGTACGTAACCGATAATATGCTCCAGTTGGAAGATGCCACTTCGTTTGTGGTGGAAGAATGTTTGCGCAACGTGCAGGACGGAACAAGCATGCTCTGGCCGGATTTGTCGGCCCTTTCTTGCCGTAACTGCGTACACATTAAAAAGGCCTTTGGCTCTATGGCAGCCGCCCCGCTTGTTGTGGGGGGAAAAGTAATGGGGGCGTTGTGTTTTGCCTCGCAGGCCTCGCGCCGCTCGTTTGAAGCAGGGGCCGATGAATTGTTGGGCGTGTTAGCACGTTTGTTAAGTTTGCGTATTGAACTGCGCCAAACAGGTAAAATGCTTAGCGAGGCCTCCCGCTCGTTTGCACGTACGCTGGAATATGTAGAAAAGCCCGCCGTTATACTAGATCTGGATTACCAAATTACCTTTGTTAATACCGCATTTCTGGCATATACGGGTCTTAACGAAGAACGCACCGTTGGAAGGGATTTCTTTGATTTCGTGCGTAATTCCAATTTGGCTAAACGCTCTTTTCAGGATGCCGCCAGCGAGGCAGACGGAAACTCGTTTGATGTCGTATTGGAAGTAAAAAACAAATTGGGTACATACCAGGATAATACATTTAACATTGTCCCCTGTAAAGATGACAATGGGGGCGTGGCCAGTTATGCACTGGTCGCCACAGAAGGATAAATTAACCAATTTACTTATTTGTTAGTATGGAGGTATTGGGTTAGGTTATAAAAGAATAAACATAAAATTTTAACTATATTTGAACCGTATTATGGAATACGGGATAGTTTGTAAAAACTCTCAAAGAGGTCAAATATAGTCGTATGTAAGCATACGTATGCGGACTCTAGACCCGCATATTTGTGCTTAGTGTTTGCTGTTTTTCAGCAAACCGCGGCTATTGTATTTGGGCATCCCTCTTTGAGGTCCGGTATGATGGCCGTTTTCTTGTATCGGGCCCGGCTTATCTATAGAAGTAGGTATATATGAAAAAAATCAAAGTTATTAGTCAGGTTTGTAAGCAAAATGCTATGGGCTTTACGCTTATAGAAGTGTTAGTGGTGGTGTTAATAATTGGTATATTAGCTGCCGTAGCTCTGCCGCAATACCAAAAAGCAGTTTGGAAATCCCGCATGGCCCAGGTTTTTACCTTTGGGGCCAGTGCCCAGCAAGCGTTAGATCTGTATGTGTTGGAACATGGTACTTTAGGGGGTGATGAATACAATGCACTGACGGGTACGCTTGCTAATAACCCCACTGGGATTAACCTACTGGAAAATCTTACCTGTTCAGAAACAACTTGCCAGGATGATTATTTCCAGTATGATGCTGCAATTGATAGCGTAGCTTGGTGGCGTGTAGCCCCTTTAGAGGATACGGTAGATACACAGGCACAGTGTTATAATAATTACGACGGAACTGGGTGGCACTGCTCCTGTAATTTTGGGGTTGACAATGGACAGATAATGTGTCAACTATTTCAGCAAACTTTTGGCGGTACTATCCAAGACCAGCGGTGGTAATCCTATCCCCATCACAACTTCCCGGCCCCTTGCTGAAAGGGGCCGTTTTGTTTATAATTAGCACACTAATAAAATAGTTGCTAATTTTAGCGGAATTTGCTACACTTACTATGTAATACAGAAATTGCCGTCGTAAACGGTTTTCTGCACAATTTATATATTCCAGGGGGTTTTATTATGGAAGAAACCAAAAAGTTAACACTTTCTTTGCCTACTACGGTTCCGGTAGTGGCCATCCGGGACGTGGTTATGTTCCCCGGCATGAGTTTGCCGCTTTCTGTCAACCGGGAAAAATCGATTGCCGCGGTGGATTTAGCCCTTCGCACGCCGGGCAATTATATTTTAGCTGTTTCCCAAAAAGATGCCGAAGAGGACAATCCCAAAGCATCTGACCTCTACCAGTTTGGCGTGTTGTGCCAAATCACGCAAAACCTGCGTATGCCCAACGGCACGATGAAGGTTTTTTTGCAAGGGCTGGTACGCGCTCGTCTTGTTAAATTAGAGCTTAACCCGGCGGAAAAATGCTGGTTTGCACAGGCCGAATATATAGAAGAACAGGAGGATGACTCCCCGGTTATTCAGGCCTTGGTGCGCCAAGTGCTGGATAAATTTGACGAATATGCCCGCAAATCCCACCGCGCGGCGGTAGAGGGAGTGTCTTTCTTGCGCCAAATGAACGACCCTGCCAAACTGGCAGACACCATTGCCTCTAATATGCTAGTTAAAACGGCCCAGCGGCAAGAAATTTTGGAAGCCGTCAATTTAACCGAACGCTTGGAAAAAGTATTAAAGTTGGTTTCTTCGGAAATGGAAATTGCCCTGCTGGAAGAAAAAATCCAAAACGACGTGCGCGCCCAAATGGAAAAAAACCAAAAAGAATACTATTTAAACGAGCAAATGAAAGCCATCCAAAAAGAGTTAAGCCAAAAGGATGACTTCCAAAAAGAACTGGATGCCATGCGCGCCAAAATTAAGAAAAACGGTCTTCCGCCGCACGCGGCCGAAGAAGCCCAAAAAGAGATTGACCGCTTGGCAAAAATGCAACCTTTCTCGCCGGAAGCCACGGTAGCGCGCACCTATTTGGATTGGCTTTTAAATATGCCGTGGAACAAAACCACCAAAGACGTGTTGGATTTAAAAAAAGCCAAACAAATTTTGGATGAAGACCACTTTGGCCTGCAAAAACCCAAAGAACGCGTGCTGGAATATTTGGCTGTTAATAAACTGACTAATTCCCTGCGCGGGCCGGTGCTGTGTTTTGCGGGTGCGCCGGGGGTAGGGAAGACCTCGCTTGCCAAATCTATTGCGCGCGCTATCGGGCGCAAATTTGTACGCATGAGTTTAGGCGGCGTGCGGGATGAAAGCGAAATCCGCGGTCACCGCCGCACGTATATCGGTTCTATGCCCGGGCGCATTATCCAGGGCATCAGCAAGGCAAAAAGTTCCAACCCGGTATTTTTGTTAGACGAAATAGACAAAATGGGGTCCGATTGGCGCGGCGACCCGGCCGCGGCCCTGTTGGAACTGTTAGACCCGGAGCAGAATAAAGAATTTACGGACCACTTTTTAGACGTTCCGTTTGATGTATCTAACGTGATGTTTATCACCACGGCTAACTCACTTTCGTCTATCCCGGTTACCTTGCGGGACCGCCTGGAAATCATTGATTTTGACGGATACACGGAATATGAAAAGCACGACATTGTGGACAATTACCTTCTGCCCAAACAAATGAAGTTGCACGGCCTTAAAAAAGGCCAGTTGGAAGTAGACCGCGACGCGGTAGCCCTGTTAATGCGGGACTATGTGCGTGAAGCAGGCGTGCGTAATTTAGAGCGGGAAATCGGTTCCCTGTGCCGCAAAGCCGCGCGCAAAGTGGTGGAAGGGGCCAAAAAGGTCCACGTCACCAAAGAAAACCTGCACGAGTTTTTAGGCGTTCCGAAATACGCTAATTTTGCTACGGAAGACAACGCCGTGGGCGTAGCCACCGGCCTGGCCTGGACCAGCGTGGGGGGCGAAACACTGACCATAGAAGCCACCAAAATCCCGGGCAAAGGCGGCCTTATTTTAACCGGTATGTTGGGTGACGTGATGAAGGAATCCGTCCGCGCCGCGCTCACGTATGCCCGCAGCCGCGGCTATGGCAAAGACGTGGATTTTGACAAGACCGACTTTCACATCCACTTCCCCGAAGGGGCCATTCCCAAAGACGGTCCGTCTGCCGGCGGGGTCATTACCACGGCTATTACCAGTTTGCTTACCGGCCTGCCTGTTAAAAAGAAACTGGCCATGACAGGCGAAGTAACTATTACCGGGCGTATTTTGCCGGTGGGGGGAATTAAGGAAAAATTCCTAGCCGCTTACCGCGAAGGGGTCAAGACCATTCTGTATCCGCATACAAACCAAAAAGACGTGGCGGAAATCCCGGAGCGTGTACGCAAAGAAATGACACTAATCTCTGTCAAACACATGGATGAAGTATTACCCTTGGCGTTGGAAGGGTGGTCAGCGTTTGCGGCCCAGTTAAAAAAGGGCGCCAAAAAAACGGCAACTAAATCCGCTCATCTGTCCGCTCAAAAACCGACAAAAAAAGCGGAGAAGAAAGCCAAACGCAAATAAATGACTAAGTGGGAAACTATTTGTCCCCCTTGTGGGGAAAATGTCCCGCGAGGGACAAAAGAGGGGCAAAATAAGGGAAATCCTTTCCCCGCCTAATGGCGGTACTCCCTCCACAAGGGAGGGAGAAGACCGCCCCTTGGTGCGTACCCATCAAAACCGTTCTAAACAGTTGCAATCATTAGCGCGCAGTATGCGCCGTAATTTAACCTTAACGGTTGTGTGCAATTAATTGTGCAAAAATTGCAAGAATAGTTTTTGGGGTTTTAAACGTTATGCCCGCCCGATACTTGCCGGGCGGGCATTTTTTTATTATACTATTAGTACAATTTATTCTGTTTTTGGACGCGTTTAAGAAACGCAGAGCCCTCCTCGGGCACTTGGAAATCCAAAGACAGCTGTTTTAGGCGCAAGACAAAGGAACTTATAATCCCTTTGTTTTGTGCCGAGTGTTTACCGTGCAAACGGTAAGCCACGGCTGTTACAAGTTGGGTATTTCCAAGGCCTGCTTTTAGCGGCCGTTTTGCATGCTCCTAAACAGTTAAATTGTATTTTAACATAGGAGACACTCCATGAACCATAAACACACCGGGCGCGGTTGTACGCAAGAAACCAAAGATACACTAAATAATAAAAGTCATTCCCGAGGAATGTTGTCGGGAATCTCCCATGCTTGTCGTGGTAAAAAAGAAACGTGTCCTGAGTCGTTTCTGCTCAGGACCCTCCACGCTTGTTGTTGTAAAATAGAAGAAAATTCCTTATTAAATAAGTGTGTGGAAGATCCCCAACACAGACACTTGGGGATGAGCGTTTTATTTGATAAGGGCTTAACACTCCGTGGTTTTACCGCCCGCTCCGGCATCCCGCAGGTTTTTAATGCGGGATATAGCGGGCGCACAGGTTTTACCCTTATAGAACTACTAGTAGTTGTGCTAATTATTGGTATTTTAGCCGCGGTAGCGTTGCCGCAATATCAAAAAGCGGTGCTGAAAAGTAGCTTGGTACAGGGAGTTGTTTTGGCAAAAGCTATTCATGATTCGCAAGAAAAATTTTATTTAGAAAACGGATATTATGCCAATAGAATAGAGGATTTAGACCTTAAAATTAGTTGCCCTGCTGGGTGGAAATGCATTGTTTACGCACAAAACGTGGCCATTGATATAGGCACATCTTACGGAATTGCTTATTTTTATGATAACATTACAACAACCGGTGGTAAATTTTATTGTTGGGCGGAAACAGAAGGAACGTTAGCTGCGACTGTTTGTCAAACAATGGGATATCAATGCTTATCAGGTGGTGGCAATCGTGTACGCTACTGTCTCAAATAACTAATTTTTTAGCCTTTTTTATTGTCAAAGTGTTTCTTATTGCAAAACCACTCGCTCTGTTCACTGGCCCAGTTGAGTATAAAGGGAAGAACTAGTTATAGGTTGGGTGTCAACCCAACATGTAATTAAGGGCGTTCTTCCTTTTTTGTCAGGTGCAACCTGACCTATAAACAGAAATCACCCTTTTGTGCTGTCAAAATGCCGTTTATTGCAGAACCACTCACTTTGCTCACTGGCCCAGTTGAGTTGTTCTTGTAACTCTTTGGCGGCGCGGGGAAAATCCGCTTCATCTTTTACCCAAACGGTTTTTCCGTAGGTTAACGCGGTTTTGCCAAACGGTAAGGGCACGCGCATTTTATCCCACGACCCTGCTTTAAATTTATGAGATAATGCCGTTCCTACCGGGATAATAGGAAACCCCGTTTTTTTGGCTAAAAACAAAATACCGGGTTGCACGGTGTAAATCGGGCCGCGCGGGCCGTCTGGCGTAAGCATCGGGCGGTACCCCTTGCGGGCGGCCTGTAATAGTTTAATAAGTGCCCGCGCCCCGCCGCGGGTGGAGGATCCTCGCACCGCTTCCATGCCAAAGTGCGGCAGTACGCGCGCGATATATTCTCCGTCGGAAGATTGGCTAATAAGCGGTGCAATTTTTTGGTTTTTGTACGGATACAATAAAAAAAGTTGCTGGTTGTGCCAAGCCGCATAAATAAGGCCTTTGCCGCTTTCTTCCAGTTGTTTGCCTTCTTCGGTTTTAAACCAATAGATGCGGGTGGTCCACCCTAAAAATTCTGTATACCACCAGGCCAGGGTAGAGCCCAGGGCATGTTTCCAAGAAAACGGTTTTTGTTCTTCGTGGTGCATTATTTTTTTCCTTTCTTTTTGGCTTTTTGCCACGGCACAAAAAACACTGCCGTGTAAGGTGGAAGTAGCGTGCCGTCGGGTGTTAAAGAAACTTCAATTTTTTGAGCATTTAAATGCGGCAAAATAACCGGCAATGCTTTTTCGGCCAGGGCTTTTTCCAGGCGGACTGCTTCGCGCAACAGTTTAGGCGCGCCCGCCGCCCCGAAGGGGGGGAGATACACAAACTGCAACTCCAGTGTTTCGCATTCCTCTTTTTCGGCTTGTTCTTTAATTAAATCCGTTACAAACCCAATGGCTGTGCGTAAAAATTCCAAAATCACCGTTACCGCCGCTGTGCGTTTATCCTCGTTGGGTAAGGATGCTAAATAAGGGGTTAATTTGTCCCCCAGCGTTACCGCGCAGGCCGAAAACATTTCTTTGTGGATGATGCTTTGGTCGTCAAGTTCCCAGTGGGCGTCTTGGTTAAATTCATACACAACCCCCGGGTCAATTTGGTTAAAAATCTCCGTAATAAAAGCCGATACCTCCGGCTGGCTTGTAAAACCTGCCCGGCGCAGTAGCGGCAGTTCCCGCATGAGTTTATTTAAAATCTCGCGCGAGCGTGAGGTAATTTTAAAGCGTTTGATTTTGCGCATAATTTTGTCCTGCCGTTTAATGCGGAAGTATATATCCTGTAAATAATTTGTAAAAAGGCCCCTTAGACCCTTTTATAAATTATCTACAGGAGCCCCGTTTCCAGGGCTCCTGAATAGATTAGTTATGTCTATGACGGTTGTTGCGGTTTTTGCGTTTGGCACTGCCCACACGGCGGAAGGCATCTGCCCCGTCGTTCCGGGCCGCCGGTTGTTGTTGGCGGCGGGCCGCTTTGTCCGCATTTTCACGCGTAGCCGGGGTGAGTTCCGTGCCGTCGTGATATTCGCCGTGGCTCCAGGTATATACCAAGGGGGTGGTTAGCGCAATGGTGCTGTACACGCCCGAGATACACCCAATAAGCATGGCAAACGCAAACGAGTTAATCACTTCCCCGCCAAAGAAGTACAACACAAACAGTGCAAACAGCACCGTCAGGGTGGTAATCACGGTACGGGAGAGGGTCTCGTTAATAGACAGGTTGATTAACTCCCCAAAACTCATCTTGGGGTGCAGGCGTTTGTTTTCGCGCATGCGGTCAAAAATAACAATGGTGTCGTTAATGGAGAACCCGGCCACCGTTAAGAAGGCCGCCACAACCACCAGGTCAATTTCACGCTGGGTAAAACTAAACGCTACCGCCATTAAGAACAAATCGTGGAATAAGGCCACTACGCCGGAAATACCCCACAAAATGTTGCTAAAGCGAAACGCCACATAAATGATGATAAACACCATAGACAGCAAAATAGAGAACAACGCGCGTTTGGTCATGTCGTTTCCCACAGCGGGCCCTACGGAGTTAGTTTGCAACACCGTATACGGCACGTTTAAACTGTCCAGCGCGTGGGTGATACGCCCTTGCACCACGCCCACTTCGCTAGAAGTGCTTTTTTCGCTAATGGCAAAGGAATTATCGCCAAAGGACTGTAATTCCGAATTAGTCCCGGTGGCGGTGAGTGCCTCACGCACTTGGGCCATATTTACGTTGGAATGAAACTGTACCTGCACCATGGTGCCGCCGGTAAAGTCAATCCCCATGTTAAATCCTTTCAACCAAAAGCAAATCACGCCCAAAACAAGCAGTAATCCAAAGAGCGTAAAATATACTTTGCGGTATTTCAGGAAATCAATGTGTGTTTTAGGTAATAAGTGCATCATAAACTGATCTCCTTGGTGTTAGAAGTTAAAATCAGTTCGTAAATCGCGCGTGTAACGAACACGGCGGTAAACAAACTGACGGCTAAACCGATAATTAAGGTTACAGCAAACCCTTTTACCGGCCCGGTACCAAACTGCAGTAAACACGCACCCACAATAATGGTGGTAATGTTGGAGTCAAAAATCGCGCTCCATGCTTTGTCATACCCCAGGTGGATAATTTCGTGTACGGGTTTACCCAGTAATTTTTCTTCGCGCATACGTTCAATAATTAGCACGTTGGCATCAATAGCCATGGCTAAAGACAAAATCATACCCGCAATACCGGGCAAGGTCAGCGTGGCGGAGAAATAACTCATAACGGCCAAGAGCAGAATGAAGTTCAGCACCAGTGCAATGTCGGAAATCACCCCGGCGGCTTTGTAGTATACCATCATAAACAGTAAGATGATAACAAACGCAATGCCGGAGGCCGACAAGCCGGATTTAATAGAATCTTCACCCAATGTCGGGCCGATTGTTTTCTTTTCAATCACGCGCACCGGGGCAGGCAACGCACCGGCTTTTAAGACGATTGCCAAACTGCGGGCTTCTTCGGGCGTAAAATGCCCGGTAATGCGTCCTTCGCGCGTAATGCGGGATTGGATAGTGGGGGCAGATTGCACGGTGTTATCTAACACAATAGCCAGGTTTTTCTGCAAATTACTGCCGGTTAATTTACCGAACTTTTGGGCTCCGTCTGCGTTAAAGCGGAAGGTAACAGCCGGGTAACCGTTTTCGTCCATCATAACGACGCGGGCATCTTCCAAATCAGCCCCGGTTACTTCAGCCGTGGCACTGACTAATACCGGGCTTCCCTCTTTACTGCGCATAATTTGATACCCGGCGGGTACTAATGCGGCAATTTCGGGGGCCAGGTTTCCGTCATCATCAAATGGGTTATCCATATTTTCCAATTTGGTAAAAGCGGCTTGCGCATCTGCCTGGTCATTTTTTACAATGCGGAACTCCAACATGGCAGTTTTGCCAATCAGTTCTTCGGCACGTTGCGGGTTAGAAACCCCCGGCAGTTGCACCATAATCCATTTGTCGCCTTGTTTGGTAATAGACGTTTCCGCCACGCCGTATTGGTCAATGCGGTTGCGGATAATTTCAATCGCGCGTTGCATGGCTTCGTGCAGGGGTTCATTTCCTTTTAATTTAGAAACATCTAATTCTAAGAGTAAACTGGAACCGCCTCTTAAGTCCAACCCCAGGTTTAAAATGCGTTTGGGGCGTTCGCCCAAGGTATCTAATTTTTCACGCTCGGAAAGCGGTTTAGAATACCAGGTATAGTTGGGGTAAATAAGAACAATCGCCCCGACGAGTACCGCCAGGATAAGCCCCCATTTTACGGCTAATTTGTTTGACATTACTTCGTGCCTCCTTTGGCGGCCGCAGGGGTGCGGTCGGTTAAAAATCCAACAACGGCAGTTTTCAGTACAGTCAGTTTTACGTTTTCGGCTACTTTTACTTCCAGTGCCTCATCTTTAAAACCTACCACCGTACCAATAATGCCACTGGCCAAAACAATTTGGTCTCCTTTTTGTAGGGCATCCACTTTTGTTTTGAGTTCCTGTTCACGTTTTTTCTGGCTGCGCGCGGGTAAAAAAATCATTACAAACGCAAAAGCCAAGAGCAAAAACCAAATAAAACTAGAGCCCTGTGCGGCTGTGTTCATAAACATCCTCCTAATAATTTAAATACCCTATTATTGTAGCATATTTAGAAGTAAAAAACCTTAATTTAACGTCAGTGTACGCCCGACTGAAAAGTTTTTAATATTAGCGTGTTATAAGTCAGGTGCAACCTGACAAGAAAGGAGGAATCCCCTTAATTCAATGTTGGGTTAACACCCAACCTATAACATCCTTTATAGGTCAGGTGCAACCTGACAAGAAAAGAGCAATCCCCTTAATTCAATGTTGGGTTAGCACCCAACCTATAACATCCTTTATAGGTCAGGTGCAACCTGACAAAAAAAGAGGAATCCCCTTAATTCAATGTTGGGTTAGCACCCAACCTATAACATCCTTTATAGGTCAGGTGTAACCTGACAAGGAAGGAGAAATCCCCTTGATTCAATGTTGGGTTAGCACCCAACCTATAACATCCTTTATAGGTCAGGTGTAACCTGACAAAAAAAGAGGAATCCCCTTAATTCAATGTTGGGTTAGCACCCAACCTATAACATCCTTTATAGGTCAGGTGCAACCTGACAAGAAACAAAGATTTATCCTACAATGTAAGTATGAATTATAAACGTATCTTTATTCCCAATTCACTTGTTTTTATCACAATGGTAACAAAGTGGCGAAAGAAACTTTTAATTGATCACATTGTCTGTCTAAGAAATGCCTTTCGGGCGGCTAAACAAAAATATCCCTTTGATATGATAGCGGTAATTGTAAACCCGGACCATGTGCATATGATTATTCAACCCAAAGTTATTGAACAATATCCTCAAGTAGTGCGAGAAATTAAAAGTATATTTACCAAAACAGCAGGGATACCTTATCAAGTAAATCACAGAGGAGAAGCGGATATTTGGCAACGGCGGTATTGGGCACACATTATTTTAAATGAAATGGATTTGTACAAGCATTTGGATTATATTCATTACAATAGCGTCAAACACCAGGGCATTGTCCCCAAAGATTGGCCGTATTCATCGTTTCGTAAGTTTGTAAAAGATGGTTATTACGAATTAGATTGGTGCAATATTGACGATACCCACCACATTAAGAATATGGATTTGGAATAAAGGGCCACAAATGTTGTTTATAGGTCAGGTGCAACCTGACAAGAAAGGAGAAATCCCCTTGATTCAATGTTGGGTTAACACCCAACCTATAATAGTTTTTATAGGTCAGGTGCAACCTGACAAAATATCCCACGGTACTGATATAAAAATGCCCCGGTAAAGGGGCATAGATGGGCAGATTTTCTACTTAAGGCGAGTATTGTGTTTAAGGTAATGTGCCAACATAACATCCGCTACTATTAAATAATTGACGAGTAAAACCTAATTTGTTGCAAACATGATTGCTAGTGTTTGCCATAGTTATACATTGTAATCCTGTTTTTGTTTGAGTATACGTATTCATGAACCTTTCTTTTGTGGAAATAGCAAAGAAATATATTCTGGTATTACTATTAACGTATACATCACTATATCCCCTGCCAATTGCATACGTACAACTTGGAATAATACCTGGTATCGGTTTACATTCCGGCACATCTATGTCTAATTCATCTATCGTGCAAGCACTTCCTTTGCGTAAATAGCATACTTGTTCGGCATCGGCCAGGGCTTTTAAGTTCACTTCATATTCTGTGATTCGTGCCTTCATAACCGCTTTTTGATATTGCGGCAACGCAACCGCCGCCAAAATACCAATAATTAACACTACTACCAACAACTCTATAAGGGTAAACCCTCTTTTTTTGTTATAAAGCATGTTTTATAACCTCTAATTTTTGTCGGGCTCCCCATAAAAAAACGGCTAATTATAGAGAGTCAACATGCTAACCCAATATAACAGCCGTGATTTACCGCATACGCGGTAAACACTCGGCACATCCGGACGTCGACTTCCCTCTGTACCTCATACGGTTGTTTTGGATGCATGTTGCTTGGTTTATCCAAGCGGTCTGTACGCAAGGTACAGTTCCAAAAACAGTGTAAATTGTGTGTAGGGCCCTGGCGGGCGCGCAAGAACCTCCTGCTAAAAAGTTAATTTATTATATCAAAATCTTACTCTGTTACAAACGTGGTCATTAAGGCAACCAGTTTCTGTTGGGCCGGGGTACGCGCCGGGAACGGCACCACCTGCTTGCCGTTTGACGTGGTAACCACCGCATAGTCCTCTTTCACGTCAAACACACTGCGCCGCGTGCGCGTGTCAAAAATACTATGCCCAAACATGCCGCGCGGAATATCTATATTTAGTAAATCCAAAATAGTGGGCGCAATATCCAACTGGGAAAGTAACTCACTACTAGAAACCGGGGCCGTTATTTTGTCTTTGGTAATAATAATAAACGGCAGGTTATCAAACTGCTGTTGATACGGCTCAAACAGGGCATTGGTGGGCGTGTTGGCATAGGCGGGGTGATCCGGCATGATAAAAATAATCGTGTCGTCATCTAATAACCCTTGCACCTGCAGTTGCTGTAAAAAGCGTTGTACATCCTGCCCAAAGCGCGCAAACGCGCGGGGCAAGGTGGGGGTATCGTAAAATTTATCGTCAAGTTCCCGGTAGTTTTCGCCCAAATAATCCAGCCGCCCCAGGGGGGAGTGCGTGTCTACCGTTAAAATAGTTATAAACGTGGGCGTGTTTTTGTGGATGCGCAAATACTCCAGCGCATAGTCAAACAGTTTGCGGTCCAATAAACCCCACCAGTTAATATAGTCCTTATAATCCGGGCGGGTTTCAAAGTACGTTGCCCCGATTACTTCATCAAACCCGGCACTTTTAAAAATGAGGTGTTCGTCCATATACGTTTCGTCGGCTCCGCGCAAAAAGGCAGTATGAAAGCCGTTTTTTTGCAACTGCTTTACAAAGGAAACCGGATAATTATTTTCATACGCCAAGCGCACATACGGATGAGACGTAAAAATAACCGATAATCCGTACAAGGTGGAAAGCGATACGTGTTTTAAGGAAGCAGAAGGATAATTTTCGTACAGTTTATCTAGCGGCGCACTGGCCTCGGGGGGGATGTTTAAGTTAAAGTGGTGTAAATATTTGTTAGAAAGGGATTCACTGGCAATTAAAATCACCCGCATGTAATTTTTACCTACCGGGGTTTGCCGGGCGGTAAACACATTATATTGTTGCGCTAATGGTTTCACATCAGCGGGAACGGCTTTGCGTATGCGCGGCGCAGGTTGCTTGGTCAGCAGCGCGCGCACGGTATAGACCGGGGAAGGGAGGGTCATATACACACCATAAAAATCAGCCGGTGCCGGTAGTAACCACAAGGGGTTAAGTACGTAAAGTAATCCGCTTCCCGCTAGACACAACCCCAGGCGGTGGGCGGCCACTTTGCGGGTAGTTGTTTGGAAAAACAACCGCACCGCCCCGAAGGAAAACGCTGCCAGCAACACCAGGTAAGAAATCACCCGCCAGTCCGTAAGGAAATTATAGTCCCCGCCTTCTAACGTGTCAAAATACTTTGCGCCAAAGCGTTCTTTAAAATACCACAGCAGCACCAGATCTGCCGTGAGTGTAAGGTAATACGCAAACGTGCATGCGCCCAAGAGCCACTTATTTTTTAGCCCGATAAGTTGGTAAAGCGACAAAAAAATCCCTAAAAATAAAAACTCGCAAAGTAATTTAGTGAGTTCCGCCGGGATGACAAACAGCGGTTCGGTTACGCCCAACTGGCTAAGCCCAAACCACCCCAAGAGTACAGCGGGTAGCGAAAGCACCAAGAGCAGTTGCCACGCAGATTGAAACGGTTTACAAAATGCCGTATAAAAAAATCGCATATTTTATATTATAGAAATTTTTCAACGTGACGTGCAGACAAAAATTCTCTTCCCCGGCCTGTTACTGTGCCGGGGAATTATTTTTATACGCTTGCAACTACTTGTACTTTATTTTATGACACTTAATTATTAGCACAAGTAGTTTTAACGTCATCTGTCATTGCATTTTCTCCGTATAATTCCGTCCACCACCGGCATACCTCTTTTATTCCGTCTCCTGTTCTAACATAAGATCCATTTTGCCAGCGTGACAAGTTTTCTAATTTCCAAGTAGTGCCATCGGATTCTTTCATCCAGTTCATGCGAACATAATTTAGCCACTTATTTTCATTGGCTACACCGTTACTCCCTATGCCCGTATTCAAGTTAATTTGACAAAAAGCACTATCCCGATACCCAGGAAACGCACAATTGGCAGACCATACCCCCACCTTAGAATAGCGGAAACCCATAGAAAGACCGCTCGCATATCCCTCAAATTTACGGCCAACTTCAATGTCTAGGTTATACTGCGCATTGTTTCCCAAAAAAGAAACCGTGGTGGCTCCCCTTTCCGGGTATCCATTTTCCAACACATACATATCTATTCCTTTCATCAAGGCGTTAAGCGTAGTATGCACATCAGCCAACCGCGCTTTCCGTATGGCCTTATTATACTGCGGCAGGGCCACGGCGGCTAAAATGCCGATAATTAGGACTACGACCAGCAGTTCAATGAGGGTGAAACCCCTACGCCCGCTATACCCCGCATACCTACACGGCGGGGTGACGGCGCGGGCGGAGTTCCCTTTATAGGTCGGGTGCAAACCCGACAATTTCCTAGCATTGCGCTGTACGTTTTCCTTCTTACTTGCAACTTCTGTTGGGCTAACGCCCAACCTATAAGACGAGCGGGCGGAGTCCCCTTTATAGGTCGGGTGCGAACCCGACAATTTCCTAGCGTTGCGCTGTACGTTTTCCTTCTTACTTGCAACTTCTGTTGGGCTAACGCCCAACCTATAAGAGCGGGCGGAGGACCCTTTATAGGTCGGGTGCAAACCCGACAATTTCCTAGTGTTACGCTGTACGTTTTCATTCTTACTTGCAACTCCTGTTGGGCTAACGCCCAACCTATAAGAGGGGGCGGAGGACCCTTTATAGGTCGGGTGCGAACCCGACTGTGGAAGGACGGAGCGAATCCCCCTCATCCGGCCTTCGGCCACCTTCCCCCTCATGGGGAAGGGTTCCTCTCCAGTGGGGGAGAGGAGGGGCATAGCCCAGGTGAGGGGGTATATAAAAGATGACGAGGGGGCGGAGGACCCTTTATAGGTCGGGTGCAAACCCGACAATTTCCTAGCATTGCGCTGTACGTTTTCATTCTTACTTGCAACTCCTGTTGGGCTAACGCCCAACCTATAAGTATTGTTTTTTGTTTTATGTGCTACTTTTTGCGTTTGTCCCCGCCGGGATTGTTGGTGATTCATAAGTGATTACCTCGT
>JAZNXF010000016.1:0-25042 GCA_045593745.1 Elusimicrobiaceae bacterium
ACAACAATCAGTTCAATGAGGGTAAAACCTCTGCGCCCGCCGTTATTACATAAAGACGTCATGCCAAACTTGATTTGGCATCTTCCACGCATGTTGTTTATTAATTGCAACAGCAGACGTTGAAGATCCTGAATCACGTTCAGGATGACCTGATTTATTACAACTACATTCTTATTTTTCATTTTATTTTCTCCTTTTTTTCTATTTAAGGAGCCAACAAAAACGGCTGCCATTTTGAGCCATTCATCCTAACCCAAGCATACCAGCCGCGGCTTGCCACTTATAAAAGTGGCAAACACTCGGTGCAACACGCAGGGATTATAAGTTCCTTCATGTTGCACCTAAAACAGCTGTTTTGGAGGATGAATGTGCCTTATTTCAAAGCGCACCGTATTGCGCATACGGTTCCAAAAACAGAAAAAATTTTCCTACATCATTTCTATTCTACATTATTTCCTGTTAATTTGGTATTCTATATTTATGCGTAAATTGTTACTTTTGATTTTTCTACTTTCCCCGGTGTTGCTATCTGCACAGTCCTTGCAAGAATGGGTGGAAGTAGCCACGGATATCCCCGCTTTGCAAGGGGCGTGGTGGGGCGGTTTAGCCACCTATACGGATGCTGCGCAGGATGAATTATTTTCTATTCAAGCAGACACGCGCTTTGCGCCGGCCTCCTCCTTAAAATTACTCACTACCGCGGCCGCACTGGAAAAACTAGGCCCGCAACACCGCTTTGAAACCAAGTTATACACTTCTAATTTGCCGAATACAGACGGTTCGGTTGAAAATTTAATATTGCGCGGCGGTGGGGATATGACATTAGGATCTAAACGTGTCAAAAGTGCGCAGACCTATCCGCAAGTCCTTAAAACGTGGGTGAAAGCCGTAAAAGAGGCCGGCATTAAACAGGTAAACGGCACCATTTACGCAGACGTCTCTTTGTTTGAAGGTCCCACGATTGCTGATAAAGTAAACTGGGAAAATATGGGCAACTATTTTGCCGCGCCCGCCAGTGCGCTTTGTTTGAATGATAACCAGTTTGCCATCCGTTTTAAAGGGGAAACCAAACACGGCGCGCACACTGAAATTGCCGGCATGGAACCGCACATCCCGGGGGTTACGTTACACAATTTTGTAACGGTGGATGCAACCTCCAAAACAGACAATGCCTATGTGTACGCCGCGCCGGACCAATATGAACTAAAAATTTTTGGCACCATTCCCGCCGCGCGCGGGGGCTTTGTCATTAAAGGAGCCATCCCCAACCCGGCCTTATTTGCCGCCCAACAGTTGTGGCAAGCGTTAGAAGCGGAAGGGGTTTCCGTCAAAAATCCGCCGCAAGTGCTTACCCAAACGCCGGATTATTCCGCCATGCACTTGTTACACACCTACCAATCCCCCACGCTAAAGGAAATTATCGTCATTGTCAATAAACGCAGTTTTAACTTGTATGCCGATATGCTACTACGGCATTTGGCCCTGGCCGACGGTAAACCCGGCAGTATTAAAAATGGGGTGGCGGCCCTGAATCAATTTTTGCGCGAGAAAAATATCGCCGGAGAAAATGATGCCGTAATTTACGACGGCAGCGGCCTTTCCCGCGACACGATGATTACCCCCCGCGTGCTGGTTAATACCCTTAATTATATGGCAAAAAGCGAGCATTTTGGGGAGTATTACCGCTCCCTCGCCACGCCGGACGACCGCGGGGATTTACTCATCTTGCGCTATTTCTTAAAACCCAAACACCAAATTGATGATGTGCGCGTAAAAGGCGGCACGATTGACGGCGTAAAAACCGTGGCAGGGTATATACACGACCAGGATGGGTACTTGGTATCTTTTGCGCTGATGGCCAATAATTTGGCTACCAATAAAGATGAAAGTTTGTGGCGTGTGCATGAAAATATCATCCGCAAATTATTAGATGCCAAACAAACCAAAGAATAATTTTGTTATAATAAAGTGGGATTGCAAACGCAACACCCGGGAGGAGAAAGTAAACTAATTTTACAATTTTTCACTATTTTTGGAAGCGTTTAAGAAACGCAGATTTTGGAAAATGCCAAAACTCGCCAATCCAAATAATAGCCGATTCGTAGGTGCAACTTGGGTCTGCAGCCCGAGTTGCGCCGAATGTTTCCCAGTTTCTGCTGTCCGCAGGACCGGGAAACTACGGCTGTTATATTTGGGTTCTTTGGCGAGTGCCCGATACAACAGCCGTTTTTTTATGGGTTTACCGGGTGCTTGCCAATAATAAATGTAATAAGGTAATGAATATGAAGAAAAATGAAAAGTGTACTAATTTGTCCCCCTTGTGGGGAAAATGTCGCGTTAGCGACAAAAGAGGGGCTAATAAGGATAACCAGGTTTGGCCCCTCCTACCCCGCCTAACGGCGGTACTCCCTCCACAAGGGAGGGAGATGTCCCATGGGTTTACCCTTATTGAGTTGTTAGTCGTTGTGCTCATCATTGGTATTTTGGCGGCAGTGGCGTTGCCACAGTACCAAAAAGCAGTACTCAAAAGTCGGCTAACCGAAGGACAAATGCTGCTCTCCTCCTACGTGCAAGCCCAACAAGCATACTATCTGGCCCACGGAGAATATTGCGATGTTTCTTGCGGTACCAACAAGTTAGATTTAGGCATGCCGAGAGGAAATTGGGATACGTACTCATATAACGGCAATGGTTACGAAGATGAAACGGATGTGCCTGAAATTGTAGTAGCGACATATTTCCGTGGCTATGTTGGCTTTTCCTACTTTCCTACCGTAGGGAAAACTGCCTGTATTCAAGACCCCGGGCATAATATTTGTACACTACTTAATACTAGTAAGGGAGATTGTCTTAGCATGTCTCTAGCAGATGGATTGGAATGTTGGTACCTAAACTGATATAGATAAGGGCCCCATGGCGGGGCCCTTGGTATTAAAAGTTTAACTGCGTGGAATGTTCACAGGCACAATTTTCCCGGTCCGCCGGGATTTTTTCTATCATCTTAAACAACAACGCTTTTAATTTTTCAATGTTTCCGTTAAATACTTTTAATACTTGCTCGTGCGACACTGGCGGCATATCCCCCACCAGGCCTGCATCATAATCCGTAATTAAAGAAATGTTTAAGGGGCACATGTTTAGTTCCTTGGCTAGGTATGCCTCGGGAAAAGCCGTCATGTTAATCACGTGCCAGCCCTGGCGCGTAAAAAAGGCGGACTCGGCCTTAGTGGAAAAACGCGGGCCGTTAATCACTACCACCGTGCCACTATCATGCACCGGGATATTAAGTTCGCGCGCCGTATCTACCGCCAACGTGCGGAGTTCTTTACAGTACGTTTCCGCCGGGGAAGGGTGTTGCACGGCTTTGCCTTCAAACACGGACACATTTTCAAAAAACGTATTTTTGCGCCCGTCGGTCCAGTCCACAAATTGGTCACAAATTACAAAATCACCCGGTTTAATTTCTTTTTGCAAACTGCCTGCCGCGCATGGGGAAATAACACGCTTGCAACCCAGGCGTTTCATGGCCCACACGTTAGCGCGGTAATTTACCTGGTGGGGCGGAATAGAATGGTCCCGCCGGTGGCGCGGCATAAACGCCACTTTGTGCGCGCCAATCGTGCCGATAAATACGCTGTCGCTTGTTTCTCCGTAGGGCGTGTATACTTTTACTTCTTCAATATCTTTTAAAAAACTATAAAAGCCCGAACCGCCAAATACGCCGATATCTGCTTGATGTAAAATTTCCATAGAGGCCTCCTTTTTTGTAGTGTAGCACATTTGGGGTGGATAAACGCAAGCATATTTAAATAGGCCTGGGCAAACAAAAAATTTTTTATTATACTATAAGTACAATTTTTTTCTGTTTTTGGAACCGTATACAGAATACGGAAGTACCGTAAGGTTCTTTCTCACTCCAAAAACAGCCGATTGAGGCGCAACATATTGGACCTTCGAAACCCAGTGTGTTGTGCCGAACGTTTACCGTGCCCACTTATGTGGAACGGTAAATTACGGCTGTTTTGTTTAGGACGGTGAGAAAGACCTGGATAAACCGGCCGTTTTTGTTGGCTCCTTAAATAGAAAATAAGGAGAAAATAAAATGAAAAACAAGAATGTAGTTGTAACAAATCAGGTCATCCTGAACTTGATTCAGGATCTTCAACGTCTGCTGTTGCAATTAATAAACAACATGCGTGGAAGATGCCAAATCAAGTTTGGCATGACGTCTTTATGTAATAACGGCGGGCGCAGAGGTTTTACCCTCATTGAACTGTTGGTCGTTGTGCTCATCATTGGTATTTTGTCGGCAGTGGCCTTGCCGCAATACCAAAAAGCCGTTAAAAAAGCACAGGGAAGGGAAGCTCTTGTTGCCATAGATGCGCTAGATAAAGCAGTATCTAATTATTATTTAGAAAATGGGTCATACGAAGGCATAACACCCAACAACTTAAATATAGATCTGCCGGAACTAAAACATTTTAGATTCCAGGTAGGATGTCTTCCCCCCATGGAAGGTTCTTTTTTTTGGTTAGATACTGACCAAAAAGTTCACACCTACATATGGTCTAAATCTACAGATGCAACGATTGATGTACTATGGTACAAAGGAGAGTTCCTACGCCCCCCCTATTGTAGGTCCAGCACCGGAAGTTGTTCAGAACATTTCGACTGTTTAAGCGGCGGGAAAAAAGTATGGACAGGTTCCTCTTGGAGCTATAATGATTGTACATTAAAATAATTCTTCAATTCCCCGGCAGGATAAAGCCGGGGATTTTTAAGCAGCGGTAACCCGGATTTTTTTCCACGTACCGCGGGCAAAACTATAGAAAAACATAGGTCAGGTGTAAGCCTGACAAAATAGACATTACTCTAAATCCATATTCTTAATGTGGTATTTATCGTCTGTGTTGCACCAATCGGCAGAATAATATCCATCTTTTACAAATTTGCGAAATGATGAAAATGTCCACTTTTGAGGGGGTATGCCATAATGCTTTACGGAGTTATAATGAATATAATCAATATGTCTATATAAATCTTCTTCATTTTTTATAATATGTGCCCAATACCGTCTTTGCCAAATGTTTGCTTCTCTCTTTTCATTGACCTTATACGATAACGAGGACTTTTTGGTAAATGCGCCTTTTATATTTCCCACAATTTGAGGATACGTTGTTATATCCTTCGGTTGGATAATCATATGAAAATGATCTGCATTGACAATAATGGCTATGATATGAAATTCATGCCAGGATTTAGCAAAAACAAAGGATTGTCTTAAACATGCGATATGGTCTATTAAGATTTTTCGTCTATATTTTGTAACTACCGTTATAAAAACAAACGAATTAGGAATAAAGAAGCGTTTATAATTCATAAATAATTTTTGTCAGGCTTACACCTGACCTATGTGAACTGGCACAACGTTAATTACGTGCCATAATTTGTCAGGCTCACACCTGACCTATATACCCTAACCTTTTGTTAGTTGCATTGTAGCACATTTAGTTGGCGGTAACCCGGATTTTTTTCCATTTGCCGCGGGCAAAACGGATAACCATAAATACGGCAGTTAGCCATGCGTAAAACGTCAGCCAGCCCCATACCCAACTAACAGGTGCATGCAACCTGTATACCAAAAACCACGTGCCCGGGATAAGCAGACACCACGCACACCCAATCATTACCTTCATAAAAAATTTCGTGTCTCCTGCGCCGCGGATGGCCTCGCCAAAAATTAAGTAGGTGGCATCCCCCAACACAAAAAAACTAACCAGTTTAATAAGCGGCCATGCGCGGGCGGCAATTTCAGCCCCATTTTCGGTTCCCGCCGGAATAAATAAATGCAAAAATAACGGCGTGCCGAAGAAGAATAACAGCGCAATCCCCCCCGCGTAGGCATAGCCAATTTTGCAGGCGTTTTTAACAACCTGCACGCTAACGTCCGGGCGGTTTAACCCTTGGTATTTACTGACCAAAATTTGAAGGCCGGTTCCTAACCCTAAAATTACCGTAAACACGACCGGTTGCATACTCATCACAATGTTACTGGCCTGCAGAGAAACTTTATCAATGTTGCCCACCATAAATGTAAAAAGTGTAAAGGAAATAACATCCATTAAAAAGCCAAAACCGTTGGGCAAACCGAAGCGCACCAAGCGCGCAAAAATGGGCTTGTAAAACCCGGCCAGGCGGGAAATTTTAAACGTACTGCGCGTGTGCGTGGTAAAAATAAGCGTACAAAAAATAACCGTGATACACGCACTGCCGATAATGGTGGCCCAGGCCGCCCCCTTAATACCCATGGGGGCAAAACCCAGTTTGCCAAAAATCATCATATAATCTAGCACGATATTTACCGCGTTTCCCGCCAGGGTAGCCACCATGGGGATTTTGGTTTTTCCGCGCCCGCTAAAAAAACTGGCTAGCGCATTATTTACTACCGCAAAACCGCCAAACAAATTGAGTAATCCAAAGTATTCTAATTCTAATACGCGCACAGAAGGCGCATGCCCAAACGTGTTAATAAGGGCTTTGCCCGCCGGGGTAAGTGCGGCTAAAATAAGGGAAGATAAAACGGCTAAAAAAATGCCCTGCCACAAGGAAATGGTTACACTGGCGCGCTTTTTTCGGGCGTGAAATTGGGAAATAAAAACGCTTGTATAACTGGCCAATCCCATAAACAAGGCGGCAAACGTCATGGCTAACATCCCCCCCGGCACACACGCCCCCAGTGCCTCCGGCGAGTACCACGCCAAAAACATACGGTCTGCAAATTGCATGACTACCTGCGCCGCCATAGTGACAATCAGCGGATAAGATAAAAACCACAGTTCGGATAAAGAGGTATGAATGGGTTTCGTTGCGGACATAGATTAAGGAAAATCAATTTCAGGATGATCTGCTAATTGAATACGCAAAAAAAGAGCCCCTTGCGGGGCCCTTAGAAAAGTTACCAAAGATTACAGTTTGACAACTTTTACGGCTTTCGGGCCTTTTTCGGATTCTACTACTTCAAATTCCACTTCTTGGCCTTCAGCTAAGGTTTTAAAACCGTCGCCCTGAATTTCTTGATAGTGTACAAAGAGATCTTTAGAACCATCTTCGGGGGTTACAAAACCGTAACCTTTTTGGTCGTTAAACCATTTTACTTTTCCTTTAGGCATTTATTGTTACTTCCTTATTATTTTATATCAAGTACTTAAACTTAATAAGTACCTACCATTACTATACTATAAATTTAAAAAAAATTGCAAGTATTTTTTTAAGTATAATAAGGGTATGCAAATTGTAGAAGCAGTACCTAATATTTCCGAAGCCAAAGACCCACAAGTATTGACGCAAATCTTAGGTGACATACAAGCCGCCGCCGGACAAGTACGCCTATTGCATGTGGACAGTAACCCGGATGCCAACCGCACGGTGCTGACACTGGCCGGGCATCCGCAACACGTGGTACACGCGTGCTTTTTACTGTTTAAAGCATGCACGCAATACATAGATATGCAATTTCACAAAGGGGCACACCCGCGCTTGGGAGCCGTAGACGTGTGCCCGCTGGTACCCGTAGCCGATATAACACTGACTGAAACAGCCGCGTTTGCAGATCAACTGGCGCGGCGGGTGGCGGAAGAATTATCTATCCCGGTTTATTTATATGAGGCCAATGCAACGACACCCGCGCGGAAAAATTTAGCGTTTATCCGCCGCGGGGAATATGAAGGGCTGATGAAAAAATTGCGTGTGCTACCGCCGGATTACGGCCCACAGGAATATACCGAAAGCGTGGCGCGTACCGGGGCCAGCGTGATTGGGGCACGGAACTTTTTAATTGCGTTTAATATTTCTTTAAATACCAAAGACGTAACAGCGGCCAAAGAAATAGCCGCTACCCTGCGCGAGAAAAACGGCGGCCTGCCCGCCGTAAAAGCCATAGGTTGGTATATGGAAAATTACCAATGCGCGCAAGTATCGTTTAATTTGACGGACTATCACAAAAGTAATTTGCACGACGTATTTGAAGCGTGCAAAAAACAGGCCGCCGCACGCGGATTGGAAATAACTGGCAGTGAACTAATTGGCCTAGTGCCGCAAGAGGCCATTTTACAAGCCGGCAAGTTTTACGCGCCAAACGCGGCGGATGAAACCACGCTTATTGGTGCGGCGGTGGAACAGTTGCTACTTGGTAAAATCCGCCCGTTTATACCTAACGAGCGGATGTTGGAAAGACGTATGTTAATTTAAAAGACAATCGGACTCCCCGCACAGTTATTCACACATATTCCCACTACAGAATATTTGTCCTTCTTTGTCATATTCTGTATCTTGTCCCCATAAGGTTAAATAGCCCCCAAAACTACCATCCGGTTGTATGCGATAGGCATTCATTTCGTAACCTACGGTTTCATACGCCCAATCTTTTGTTTTAATACAAGGGACCGATTCCGGGCAAGCCGGTGTACCGGATGTTACTAACGTACCTGGTAAATCTATTCCTGCTTTTTCCAATACGTCATCTATTTGCTGGCACTGTGCATCGGGCTCCTCTGCCTGCAACAAACAGAATTTGTAGGCCCTATATATGGTAGACAATGTTGCCCGCGCTTCACTGATGCGTGTTTTTTCAACGGCTTTTTGATATTGTGGCAACGCTACGGCGGCTAAAATACCGATAATAAGTACAACCACCAGTAATTCAATGAGGGTGAAGCCACATGCCGTTTTAACATAAGGTGTCATCCCGGAAAGTTTCTGTCCGGGATCTCCCGCTGCTTCTTTCCCGATACAAACATCTTGCTTATTTCCCTTGCGTACATATCCAAGGAAGCCCCCGGCCAACATCCTGCCGGGGTGACAGACCTGTTTTACTTCTTGATTGTTTTTGTCATTCATTTTATGTTTCCTTTTATTTAACCGGGCCCCGGGTATAACGCAAAACGGCCGCTATACGGGGCCGAAGTCATCTAACCCAATATAACAGCCGTAGCCCCTGCCCTATTACTAGGGCAGGAAACATTCGGCACGGCGCGGGTGTGCACTCCCGGCCGTACCTGGTATCGGCTATTTTTGGTATGACTTCGCACTTTTACAAGTGAGATGCGTAACAACGTACGCAATGCCAAAAATAATTAAATTGTGTGTATGCGCGTTAGCGCGGGCTCCCACCTCCTACAGGTAAGATAGTTATAGTATACAAAATTACAAAAAATCCGTAAGTGTCACAAACTGCGCGGGCGTAAGTTCTTCCGGGCGGGCTGTAAGCGGCACATGTACTTGAGCCAGTGCGGCGGCGATTTTTTCTTTATCGTAACCCGCTAGCATAAGGGCATTTAACAAGGTTTTTCGGCGGTGCAAAAAGGCACTTTCCACTACGCGGCGTACGCGGTCAAAATGAGCCGGCGGAGTAATGCGCTCAAATGCCAACACGCGGGACTCCACCTTTGGCGGCGGATGAAAGCACCCGCGCCCAACGTTGCAAATCAGCGATACCCGCGCGCGCAACTGGGAAAGGATACTCAAAGCACCGTAACCGTCTGCCCCCGGGCGGGCGGTAATTTTTTGCGCTTGTTCTTTTTGAAACATAAACACAGCCGTTTTAAAATGCGGGTAAGAAAGCACTTTATCCAAAATGGCAGCGGCATCATCATACGGCAAGTTACTTACAAACTGGGTAGGCACGGCGGGTAATGCGTGTAAATCAAACGATAAAAAATCACGCTGCACCAACTTAATTTGTGTGCCGGGGAATATCTCTTTTTCTAAAAACTGCCCCATAAGTGGGTCAATTTCTATGACTGTAAAATGCGTATTTCCGCGCCGGATAAATTCTTGCGTGAGTGCGCCGCGGCCGGGGCCGATTTCTACCAACTGTTCCTGCCGAAGCACCTCTGCCGCGTCTACAATTTCACCAATCACGCGCGGGGAAATTAAAAAGTGTTGGCCGTATTTTTGAATGTTTTTTCTGCTCATGTTTTTATAAGGTGAGATCCTGAATCAAGTTCAGGATGACTATTTTTGATATGTAAATTTTTGAATTTGGTTCAGAGTGCCCTTTTGAAATAACAGGGCTAAACTTATTATTCCGGTTCTTGCGCGCATTAGTGGCTCTCCAAAATTTTAAGGTTTCGCGCGGCTACTTTGTTTTTAGGGTCTAACACCCGCGCTTGACGGTAATGCGCCGCGGCTGCTTCATCATCCCCGGCGATAATTTCTGCCGTTCCAAGCCCCAGTTGCGCCAGGGCATCCTGCGGGGCTTGCTCGGCCGCGCGTGTAAAATGAGTGCGCGCCGCAACCGCGTTCCCCGCCGCCAAACCAGCCAGGCCTTTTAATAAATCACACGTGTTATCCGCAGGGCAAGACGAAAAATCCTGCAAGGATTCTTCGGCTTCTTCCACAAAACTCATCCAGTTGCGCCCGGTAACCCACAGGCCCATATCGTTACCTACAATGCGCGGATCATAGACGGCCTTGGGCGGGGTGGTACGGTCCTGCGTGAGGGCAGAAGGGGAATTATAATCTAACGTGCGGCCTTGCATGGATAAACTAACATGATACGGCCCCGCCGCTTGAGCAATTCCTTCGCGCACGGCACCTATAAAATCGTTAATCTGTTTACGGCGGGTTTCTTCGTCCGCGGCGGCTAAGGTAAACGAACGCCGGAAGGTTTGCTGGTCCGGCAAGGTAGAAGCCCCGGTTAGCGGTTCCCCGCGCAGTTGTTCGTAGGCCTGTTCAAAGGTGTGGGCGCGGGATGACTGCGGGCGTTGCGGGGCGGCGGAAGTAAACTCCAGCGCAACGTCTATATTTATCGCCTTGCCGGGTGGTACGCGTTGCAGATTTTCTTCAAATTGCTTCATTTGTTTTTCAAATGCTTGGGCCGAATTACCATTGGCCCGGTAAACGGCATTTAGGGCCAGGCCGTCTTCTTTAAAACGCGTAATGGAAAACGCTTGGTTAATCACCTGGCGGGCCAAATCGGGTTGGCCTTGTTTTACAAGCAAAAATCCATAGCGCAGACGCGCCACAAAATCCCCGGGTTTGGTTTTTACCGCACGCTTGTAGTATTTTAAGGCCTCTTGCGGGCGGTTTAGTTTTTCATACAATGCGCCCAAACTCAGCATGGCATCTTCGTAATTACTAAAATAATGCAGGGCTTTTTTAAAGGATTCTTCGGCCAGTGCATCACGCCCTAAATTTTCATACAGCGTGCCTAACTGGTAATGAAAAAGCGGCGAGCGCGGCGACAGTTCCACCGCACGGCGGAAGTGTTCTAAGGATTTATCCCAATTGCGCTGCACGGCGTAGGTGGAACCGAGGTTCATGTGCGTGTCTGCCTTGTTAGGGTCCAACTGGTTGGCTTTTAAAAAATAGGATTGCGCTTGTGAAACGTCCCCCTTCCACCCCGCGGCAATGCCTAAGAGTTGGTAAGCAAGCGGGTGGTTGGGGTTTAGGCGCAAGGCCTCTTTATATTCGCTAATGGCATCATCCACTTTCCCCGCCCAGTATAGGGAAGCCCCTAACAAAATATAGGGTAGCGGGTCTTTGGCGTTTTTCACCACGGCGCGCGCAAAACTGTTAGCGGCGGCCTGGTAATTGGCGGCGGACATTTCCCCCATGCCGCGGCGCATATCGGTAAGGGATTGCTCCTGCATGATTTGGTCCCACACGGTTTGGGAATAGTCGGTCTTAATTTCTTGCTTGCGAAACGAAAAGGGAAATCCCGCGTAGGCGGGCAAAAAGACGAATAAACAAAAAAAGATAAATAAATAACGTAATAAACGCATAGCAAACTATGCTCTATTTAAAGCCAATTTTACGAGTAGTTTTCGGCTTATCTTGATCCAACATTTCGTTGATAACTTCCACAATACTGTTTATTTGCAGTTGAGTTTGTTTAAATTTTTTATTTGTTTCGCTAATATGAAGAAGAAGTGCTTGTTTAAGCGTGGTAATATCTATTTGTTTGGATTTTTCCAACGCTAGTTGACGCATCCGCACAAACACCCGCATAATTTGAATATTGACGGATACCGCCACCTCGCTTTTAAGCACGCTGGAAAGCATGGCTACCCCTTGTTCCGTAAACGCATACGGTGGATATTTGCGAATGTCAAATTTAAAGGTCACAAATTGTGACTTTAAATTTTTCCATTCTTCTTTGGTTAAACGAAACATAAAATCTTCCGGGAAGCGTTTTATATTGCGTTTAACTGCCTGGTTTAATACTTTAGTAGGAACTTGGTACAAAGATGCAAGGTCACTATCCAACATGACACGCACATGACGGATGGTTAAGATTTTAGATTCAATAGGCGTAGTGATATCTTTCATATTTTTAGTATAACAAATAAACGTATCTGCCGCATAGGTATATGATAGCATATAAAAAGGATATTCCCCCCGCACCCGGCACTGCGTGCCACCCTCTCCCCCACTGGAGAGTGGACAAAAAAGGAATCCGGCTTATTTGATGTCAGGTTTACACCTGACCTATAAAGTGTATAGGTTGGGCGTTGGCCCAACAGGAGCATGGAGAGGGGTTTTGCACGTATCTACCAAAACACACAAAAACCGGGGCAAACTTTCGTTTGCCCCGGGAGTATAACTGTTTACGGTAAGTAACTAGTTGCCCTGCGTACCGGTATCCGAGCCGGATTGGCCAGGTGCTTGTTTGCTACCGTTTTGGCTACCGGGGGTACCGTACGGTTTAAAGTCCAACCCTACGCTACAGACGGTTTCCACATAGTTAAGTACATCTTCCACTTGCAGGTCCGCCGTATTGCCGGCACCGGCCACACAGGCCTGCCCTTGCCAGGCGGTAAAACCGCTTGATTCACGCAACAAGGGGGAAATGCGCTCAATATATTGTTTGCCTTTTTTGGACCCATCCGAATTACCTACTGACGGATAAGACCCACTGGCTAACCCCCTGAGTAAGTAGGCCCCTTTGCTTTGGATAGGTGCCAAACTCTGAGGATAGCGGGAAACGGCCTGCGCCCCAGCGGAAGGAATGTTGTTATAGTTATTATGGTGATATTCCTTACATTTTTCCTTACCGCTGTATAAGCAGCTTTCGTTAGCCCAGTTTACCATAGAGGCGGCCGGGCATCCTTCCCCAAGTACCTGGAAGCGGTAGTCACACTGCTCGCTACTGCCGTAATACTTCTGCGGATAGAAGAGGGACTCCACATGAATGTAGGCCAGGAAAGCACCTAACTCGTTATGGAAAACCGTATTGCTATCTTTCCACTGTTCAGACGCGTACGGCGTGGGAAGCGGTTTAGAAACTTTCTTTTCTTTGGTGTGTTTATCGCGGGACATACGCACCATATCGCGCCCCAACTCACACACGGCCGAAGCAGGAACCTTTTGAATACCTAACCCTTTGGCCAAGTACAAGGCATCAATAAACTCTCCGTCTGTGGGGAATTTGCCGTTAGCAAATTTATCACTTAACGGTTTTTCACCCGCAGGCAGGTTTTTATTATAGGCCGCAACCACATCTTTTACGAATTTGGCGGCGGCGTTAGAGTCCATCATCATGGGTTGCTGGGAACCGCATTTTTGCGTGTTATCCTTCACCACACCCGGGATTTTAGCCGTACATTTGGCAAACGTGCTTTCCGTCGGGTTGGTATCGTTACTAGCATCTTCACGGCAAGCCGTTTTTCCGGTAGTAGGAACCCAGGAAATTACCGGAGCCAAACGGGTTTGCTGAACCGTTTCCGGCTTGTAACATTTGGGGGTATGGTTGGGATCAAACAGATACCCAGGCCCCATCGTGTCTTTACAGCATTTTGCATTGGTTTCAGCCCCTTGCGGACATTCATCCACCGGCTTTTTTACACACTGGCTACCCACCGGTTTAGAGGCATCCCACATGTAGTCCGCGCCGTTAATTTCCAAACAGCACTTTTCACTTTGCTGGGCGTTTTTACATTCTCTTTCCTCAATGGGCGGGGTGGTTAAATCCCCGGAGAGGTTAAGTGTACAGGTTGCCGTAACAATCTGTTTATCTCCGCGTTGGGCTTTCCATTCAATTTTGCCCACTAATCCTTTTAACTTATCCGCAGTGATGGCCTCAGAAGTGCTAGTCACTGTATCCGAACCGTAAATACGTTCCATTGTGTATTTAAACGTGTATCCGTCTCCCACAGGGGTTGGGTTAATCATCGGTTGAGTGACTGGATTTTTCTCACTGTTTAAATACTTAAACGTTGCCGATACGGTTACGTCATCTATGCTCGGTTTCTCACCGGATCCACCTTTAAAACTGGTTTTATTAAATACCAGGTTGGCGGTGGGAGTATTTTCCGGTCCGCATTCAATCTGCAAGTTGTCATAATAGCAGATGGGGCCAGTAAGCATATCCACCCCCTTCATGCGCCATCTATTTTTCTTATACACATTATCACGGCTTCCGTCTTTTTTGTGCGTAATTTTCTTATGCAAAATGTACGCGTTTTCAAACTCCCAGTACGGTAGCGGCAATAAGTCCTTGAGGCGATGCCCGGATTCAAACCATTGGGCATACGCCAATTTGTCCTTCATTGCAACAGAACCAACAAATAGCAGATCTAACTGATAGAAGGCCTGTTCCGCTTCTCGTTCAGATACTTTGCCGTTACCCAATTCTTTGAAGAGGTCCATAATTTTATTTTTAACCGCTTCATAAGCAAGCACATTCCCGCGGGACACAACCACCACACAGGCATCCGCTAAACCTTCTTGGTTGATTTCCAAAGACCGTTCACGGATTTCTTGTTGTTCCTGCGGCACATTATCCGTTGCTTTTGTTTGAGCAATAATGCTTTCTTTAGCGGCATCTTTTACCGCCTTTACATGCCCTACACCACCCGTAATATCTGAGTGATTTAGTGAACTTCCCCCATGTTCCCGGTCCATAGAGGCACATAACAGGTTCTGCCCCCCACTTTTAGTTTGTAGTGCAGGGAATTTGTTTTTTAACACATCCGGGAAATAGTTGCGCACGACCACATACGTGTAAATGTTCCACTTGAGGGCCTCCCCGGAAGGAACCACCCGGTAGACAGGCATGGTAGCGCAGTCCATTCCGCCAGCACTGTTTAAGCCCAACTCACCGGAACCATAGGCACTGGCAGCAAAACCTAAACATTTCAGACGTTGCCCAAAGAAACCTACACGAGCACCACCGGCCGAAACACCTTTTTCCCAGAAATCATCGCCACAGGCCTCTTTGTATTTCGCTTCTCCATATTTCTTTTTCAGAATTGTTTTACAGGTACTTTCACTTAATGCAGAAGCCCCAATCTCCGCTAATTCTGTTTTCCAGCCCGATTCAGCCACACCACAGCATTTTGCCGCTTTTCCACCAGCACCACCGCCGGAACCAAAAAATGTGCCCATATCTCCGCCGTCATCACCGGTTATCAGACAGTTGATCAGACCTTTTAGGATGTTCATGGCAATAGCATCGGCCCAGTCAATCCATTTCCACTTGCGTTCAAAGTTCTTTTCCCACTCTTTTTGCATGCGGGTTTTCATCATGTCCCACCACCAGGGTTCTTTGCCGTTACCAATGTTAATGCGGCGTTCCAACTTACCACCGCCACCAGGGCCACCCGTGGAGAACATATTCAACCCGCCTACGCGCGTAGGATCCACCGGTTTGACGTTAGCGTCGCGCAATGCCTGGCGCGCATCGGCCTTACCTAATGCCTCGCGCGATTTGCGCCCCGCCGTGCCTGTGCCGCCGAAGGAGGAACGGCCCGATCTGGCACGCAACGGCTGTAATGAAACAGGTTTCGGCCCTTCCACCGGGCCTGTGGGTTTTACTTTTTGGGCTGCCTGCTTCATACTGCCGCCCCAGTTTTTAATTCCTAACCCGGAACCGCCTCCCCGGCGCATAGTGGCCGGGCTTAAATTACCAATTTTGGTAGCCGCCCGCCTAAAAGCCGCCCGGGTGCCTCTTTTGGCACGCCGTTTGTAGATGTTAGTGGTATTTTCTTCCACATCCATATCCGATGATTCATGGTGTGCGGCGGCATAATTACCTTCGCCTTCGGCACCATAGGCATCTTCCGCAGATACCGCAGAAGAAGAATCAAAGTCCATATCATCCCGGCCGTAGTTTTCTTCATCTGACCCGCCAAACCCGCGAATCAGCGACAAAGAATCGCGCCCCGACAACTGGGCAATTTGCCCATCGGGGTCTTCGGTAAAGGCCGTATCAAAACCAAAATGATCCGGATTAAAAATATTTTCTTCATTTACCGGGATGGTTAATTCTTCCTCGTTAGCCGTGCCGCTGTACTTATATAAAAACGGCAACAGTAACAAGGCCACTAACGCGGCAATAAAGAATGGGGCATCCCGGCGCGTGCGCTCAAAAAGCGTTGGCTTGGGTTTGCCGTCTCTTCCAATTTTGGAAGCAGGTTTAGCGAACGACTTGGACCCAGCGGCTTTGCTGGATTTAATCTTATCGCTAAAGGTAAACTTCTCTTTCTTTTCCTCAGGCATAAGGTTCCTCCTCTAAATCTGTATTTGCGGCGGGCGGCATTTGGCCCGCGCCGGCACATAAATAATATACGCGTTGTTCAGAACTGGTTCCCCATTCTGTAACAACTTATTACAATGCCTCTTACTTTTATTATACAACTATTTTTCATTTTTTCAAGTGCCTTTTTTAAAATGTTTTCAATATTTACTTTTTCCCCCTCATCTGCCCTTGCGGGCATCTTCCCCCTCCAGGAGGAAGGGTACTGCTGTTTTCCCCTCTCCAGCGGGGGAGAGGGTGGGCGGAGCCCGGGTGCGGGGGTGTTAAATGGAACTCCTTTGTTTTACTTTCCCCCTCATCTGCCCTTATGGGCTTCTTCCCCCTCCAGGGGGAAGGAAACTACCAGTTGCCCTCTGTAGCGGCTGTAGCGGCTCTTTTTTAAAATGTTTTTTAGGTGAGATCCTGAATCAAGTTCAGGATGACAACCTTACATTTGGTGAGATCCTGAATCAAGTTCAGGATGACCTTATTTTATACCTGGGCGGACACGCACCTATATTTCCTACTAGCGCGTTTTGTTTTGCTCTATTCCATGTACAATGGTAGTTTTTACATATTCCCCGGCATCTTCATACTCCTGCGCTTCTGTACTGCCTTGTTGGGAATTACCTATGGTAATTTGCGGGAAATAACCCGATGTGGCCCCTAACTCTTTCTTAATAACATCCGCAGTAGACGTATCTGCCCAACACCCAGAGGGACAGGATTCTTGATAATTCTCACTATTTGTTACCCAGTTATCCGGCTTGGCATCTGCCGGGTTACAACCGGGATAGCCAGTCATGTCCCCGCCGTGGTCTTTGCGCCACTTTTCCTCTATTTCCTTGCAGTATTGAGTTTGACAATAAGACACAAAGGAATCATAACGGCCCTTATACTCGGTTTGAACATCTTTATAATCGTCACAGCGGTTATAGCGGTAGTTTACGACCATTTTACAGGTTTCTTCTAACCGTTGGTAACCGTCCTGCATTTGGGCACACGCTTTGCGGATATTGGCAATATGTCCGGCAAATTTACTATTTTCATAGGTGGGATTGTTTAGGGCCTCTTTACACGAGGTTGGGAAATCCACATTTTTCGGGGCGGCATGGCCGGGGCGCACCGTTTCGGGAAATAAATTGTTAAAACTGGATACGGCATTTTCCACTATTTTCCCGCCGTGACCTTCTGCCAATAGTTCTTCTTTGCATTTGCGTTCAAATTCTAAATATTCTTTCCACCCTTCTTGATCTTCGGACAAGGCATCGCTGTCAATGCGCACCCCGCCATAGGTAAGCACGTCCGATGCGTGTGTGGGCAGTTCCGCCCCTAAAAAGCCCACATCAGCCAACGTCTTTTTAAGCATAATACTGTTGGTATATTTGGACATACGGCTACTAATCCAGGCGTAGTATAAATCCTGCTGGGGTTTCTCGTCGCCCAATTTCTGCATGGTAGTTTGCCACCCCACCACCGAGGTATTAAGTTCTTTATCCATACCCACAAGCCCGGCATCTGCCTTCATCATGCGCGAAGTCATCTGCGTAAGCCAGTTAATGGGATTACCGTCTACGATATAGGGGTTTGCTATTTTTTTAAGCGTTTTTACAGAATCAAACCCATCATACGCTGCGCGGTTAGTCGCCGTGGCATCACTGCCAAAATATACTTCACTTTTATCCCGGTTCGCTTCCGTATGCACCGTTACCCCGGCATCCCGCATGGCAGCGCGTGTTGCGGCCTTCTGCCCGGGTTGCACAAGTACCGTTCCTGCAATTTGATCCAGCCGGCGGCCTTTTTGCCGCTGAAGTTCATTTAGCGCGCGCATATCAAACAAACTGCTTCTGCCCCCATAACGTGCCATGCGGCCCGCTAATTCAGGGGAATTTCCGTCATTTGCCGCGGTTGTTCCGTCCGGGCCTAAACGTCCCGCGAACAAGGAACTCTCCCCCCGCAGGCCCGGCCCTGACGATAAACGCCCATTGAGGCCAAGTGTTTTATCCGTCCAGGTAAGTAAAGCGCGTAAAAAAGACATCTGCTTGGCTTCATCCGGCGTAAAACCCATGGCATGCGCAATATTACGCAACAGCGGGATATTTTCTACCGGAACCACACCGCCGATAATCCCAAAAAATACCAAAAGCACCGCAAGCAACACCCAGGGCCAACGGCGATACCGCCGAGTAGGTTTTTGCGGGGGTTGCTGTTGCGGGGGCGGCGTTTGCCCAGAAACAGGCCGCGCGGGTTTCTTTTTCTGATGATCGGAAGCGGCGGGGGCGCGTTCTTCTTTGGGGGGAGCGGAAACAGGCGGCATTTGCGGCGTACCGTTCGGCATGGGTTGCGGGTTATCCGCCGGAAAAAGGCCCTTGCGCGGTGCAGGTTTTTCAGCCGGAAATTCTATTTTGTCCGGCGAGACGTTCGGAGATTTTTGAGGCAAAGGCGGCACAGAAACCGGCTCTTGCGGCAAACCCGGCTCTTGCGGGACAACTTTCTCAACAGAGCGGGAAGGTTGCGCCGTCTGCGCTTGGGAATCCGGCACTTTATCAATTTGTAACAGCGTAGGCGGAAGGGCATCCCCCAAGGAAATAGTTTTTGTGGCACCAACGCCCGAAAGATCTTCTTGCGCCGGCAAGGAAGCCGGGGACTGCGCGGCGGGTTTGGTTTGCGGCGGTTTAGAAGTGACCTGCAGTGCCGGCAAATCATCCGCATGAGGTTGCGGCATGGACCGTGCGGGAGATGCTTGCTTCACCTTCTGTTTTTTATGAAATAATTTTTTTAAAAAAGCACGTTTTTTGGACTTTTTAGCAGAAGATTTCGGCGCGGCGGGGCCATTCGGCATACTTGCTGTGCCGGGTTGGGGTGCCTGGGGAGCCAAAGGAACCTTTTTGCGGGATTGGACCAAATCCTGCACGGTGTTTAGCCGGGTGAGAGTAGGGTCCGGCAGATATTCCACAAAATCATCGTCTTTTTGGGGCGGGGACTTCGGCTCCTGCCGGATACGCCCATTCTCCGCAATTGCGGGGATGAACGTATCATGCAGGTTTAAATCCTCCTCCGGCACGTCGGAAAAATCACTGCCCGGTTTATTTGGCTTACTCGGTTTATTCGGTTTACCCGGTTTATTTGGCTTACCCGGTTTATTTGGTTTATTCATAAGAAACCCTTGCTACGGATAAAATTCTAAAAATCCTCCAGGATGACACCTTGTTTGTATTTTCCCCCTCATCTGCCCTTATGGGCATCTTCCCCCTCCAGGGGGAAGGGCTTTACTTGCTCCTCTCCCTTGAGGGAGAGGGTGGGCGGAGCCCGGGTGAGGGGGTATTAAATGGGTACTCCTTCGTTTTACTTCCCCCCTCATCTGCCCTGCCGGGCATCTTCCCCCTGGAGGGGGAAGGGTGCAGTTACCTGAAGATAGAATTCACCACTGTATTTTTAAGTGACCCCATGGCAATGTCAACCATATTGAATCCTTTTTTAATACTTTTCCAAATATTTGATCCAAGTTTTTTCAAGTTGCTCCACGCACCTTTCGGGTCAATTGCCACATAGGTCATCCCAGCCACCAACAGAGGAGCCAAAATAACTGTAAACCAGGCCATTCCTGTTCCGCCTGCTTTGCCATAATCCCGGATAAAATGACGCGCGGCTGTAAAAAGTGCCGCATTGGCAGCGAACACAACTCCCACCATAGCGGCGGCAACAATCACCTTCCATATTCCATGCAGACGAGGCAAAATAGCCATACCCGCCGCCATCATACCTAACGAAATAGCCAACGTTACTAACAGGCGGTTAATTAACGCACGGTGCGCCTCATTGCGTTTTTCTTGCTCATTTTCTACCGTGTTTAAGTGATTGCCAATAGAACGTAATTTACTAGACGATGGGGCCGCTAAATCTTCTGACGAGGTACTTTCTCCGTCGGTCACTCCCTCTACTTGCACGCCCCCGGAACGGGTTCCCCCGGCTAAAAAGGCCTGTGCTCCCTCGTTAGCAGACGGAGTGGCACTGGCCGCGGCGCGGGCCGAGCGTTTGGCAATATCTTCCAGTTCGTTTTTACCTTGGCCGTTTTTAGGCCCACGCGTAATGTAACCGTCCCGCCCATTTCTAAAAGCCGAAGTTCCCGCACTTCCCAAGGGCCCTTTATCTAGCCCGCGCTGGGACATAATATTAGATCCCCCCGGCATAGCACCGGACAGACGCATCCCTTCCCCACTGCGGGTATTACCCGGGCCGCTCACAATACCGCCGGAAACCGCCCCGGATGAGGCCCCCGGATTACTGCCCGAAGCGCGCGTAATGGCAGCAGGAGCGAACGCAGCTGATCCGCCTGTACTTGCGCCTTGCCCGGCAGGTTTCGCCCCTGCGCGGGTAACGGCACCGGCTACCCCTTCCCCGGTATCTACGGAGGTACCTTGTACCAATTGCGGGGTTTGTTGGACAATATCCCGGTTGCCGGTATTTAATCCGTCTGTTTCTGAAAATTGGGCCGCACGGTCTAATGCGGCATCCATGCCTGATAAGGCCTGTTGGTTAGCCAGGTAGCGGTCCACCGCGCGGTTGCCTTGAAATGCGGCACGTTCCTCAGGCGTGGCCAAATGGTTACCCCTATCGCCAATGTTAATAGAAGTTAATTGTCCGTCACGGCGGAGCATCCCCTGTTGCGGGGAAGTAGCGGCTATGCCGGAAAGTGTACGCACCTGACGCTGCGCCTGGATTTGGTCATCCACCGTACTTACTGTGTAGGCAAACACAGCCCCGGCCGCACCGGAAATTAACAGTGCGTTGAGGGGTTTAATCGCCCCGCGGGTACTTTTTAAAAATTGTAGTAAGTTCATACGTTCCTCCTAAATCTAGTTTTTCCCCCTCATCTGCCCTGCCGGGCATCTTCCCCCTCCAGGGGGAAGGGCTTACTGCCCATAGCGTTGGGGTTGTTGGCGCGAACCTTGCTGGTAACGCTCCAACGCCTGCTGGTAAGAGGCCTGCCTGCGCGCCGATTCTTGCCGGCGGCTTGCCTCTATACGTGCCTGTTCTACTTTGGCGCGGCTGTTTTTTACTTGCACATGCAAATAATATCCTAAAGCAAACCATGCAATAAGTAAACCAACTAATACCGCAACCACAATCCGCACCTTTCGCTGTGACCACAAAAACCGCACTCGTTGCAAAAATCTATTTTTCCTAACCGCTGTTATGTTTTGCTCCTTCATTTTATACCTCAAGTTATGTCAAATCTATCTAGATTTGTTATAGAATCCGGATTAGTAACTGGGTCATCCACAATTTCTGCACCACCCGTTGTGGAACCAATACTTATACCCAATTTATCAGCCAACCAGTTCACGGCATGTGTAGCCCAAGAAGTCCAAGCCAGGCCCACCCCGGCAGTCATTACGCCGGAGACAACCCACCAAAGCACAGTCCATTTATCTGATCCACATATTCCGTTATAGTTGCCTAGTATTTCCCCACCAACCTTCCAAATATCCCATAAAATTTTAGCTGTTGCAACACCGGCGGCGGCCCAAAATGCCCATGCCCACGGCCCCCCGGCACGTGCTATTGCAACCAATATGGAAATACTGACTATAGCCAGTAAGGACTTGCCGATAATTTTCCATAACCAGGATTTTAACTCATCACGCGCCAGTTTTTGTTCGTCTTGAGAGGCCTGCTCTTGGTCCAACCGGGCTTGAATTCCTTTCATGGCTCTACCTGTCGCCATGCGCCCTCTCAAATCCCCGGAGGAGGCACTCTGCCCAATAACCACATTTTCTTCTGAAACTACCAACCCGCCTGATATTTTGTTCCCGGCTAAAAAAGGAGTTGCCCCCGCGTTTGCCGTATTGGTACGGTTCGCGCTCAGTGCCGCCGATTGTTTACGGATCATGGCCAGTTCGTTACGGCCTTTTCCGCCAAAATTGCGCCCCCTTTGCACGAATGCATCCCGGCCGTTACCCATTTTATCCGACGGACCAAAATTGGCGCGGGAAGTAAGCGTTTGCCCCTCGCGCATGTGGGTCATAGCCGCGCGGGCCTGGGCAATCGCATCCCCGGCTTGGGCCATAGGGTCACTTGGGGCGGAACCGGCATTTTTCCCCTTATTTTTACCGCTATCTTGAATGACAAAAGCATTGGAAGAACCACTACTTCCGCCCCCGGCGCGTGTCATACCGCCCCCAAAACCACGCGAGGCACTGGCTAACGTGGGCACGGTGGTACCGTCTGCCCCGGCGGCCGCAGTACCCGGCGCGGCCGCTCCAGGAGCACCTGCTTGCGCGGATGCCTGGGCATTGGCAACCACATCCCCCAAACCATTTAATTGGTCCGGCATGTTCCGTAAAATTTCAAACGAATTACCAATCTGCTTGTTTCCGCCCATTCCCAGGTTCATATCTGCCCCGGAAAATTGGTGGGCACGCCCTGGCGGATTTGGGACCAAGGATGGGTCTTCAAATGTAGGTTGGTCGGTAAAGCCCTCTAGTTCTTGGGCACGACGTTGCTGCATATCCTGCCGGTTAGCCAGTTGGATAGAGCGCGATGGAGCGGCTTTAAAAGAAGAACCGGCCGCCCCATCCGCATCATAACTGGCGGGGCCTTGGGCCACATAGACCACGTTTCCTTGTTCATACGCAGATGGCGGCACAAAGGTGTTGTTGGTATCAGCCGGGCCGCTTAAAAAATTAAGTGCCGCAAACCCGGCCGCACCTACTACAGCCGTTAACCCCGCCGCTTGTGCGACGGTGATAGGCAGTTTGCCTGTTTTATTTTTGAACCAATTCAAAATGTTCATACGGTCCTCCTGAAATTTAAAATCAACTTGCTTTTACGCATTTACATGTACCATCTTTCATATTTTGTTGCAATGTCCACCCATTCTCAGTGTCACATTTAATGCTACACTGCGTTTGCCCCACTTGGGTATCATTATCACGACTAGAGGGGGTACTGCCCCGCGCTTTGGCCTGCGCTGCCGCTTTGGCCTCATAACGAGAATTATCTATCGCAGTACTATGCCCCTTTAATGCACGATATGCCTTACCAGTGCTTACTTTACCCCCATCCCATGTTTCCTTTGTAATGCCTGCATCTTTCAACGCTTGTTGTTCAGTAGCAGTTAACTGATCATAAGGTACACCCATGCGTTCAGCCGCGGCCTTTTTTCCTGCTGTACGGGAAGCACTGTTGCCATTGACCCATCCTTTAATACTATCGCCTACACCGCTCATTACAGAATCCACCAAACTGCCGGCGGCTTGGCGTAAGAGGTCCTGCCCCAGTTGTTCCCAAAAGCCCATTTTTTCTTCCGGTTTTTCTTTTTTCTGCTGGTCTTTTACTGCATTGTCTACGGCTTCGTCCAACGCTCCCAAATCTGCCATGTGGGGAACGTCCCCGGTTTCTGACGTTAATCCGCCAAATTTACCAATTTCCGGGCCTTGCTTGGCTTGTTGAGTACCTGCGATATTACCATTTTGCATGGCTTTGCGGGCATCGGTCATCATGCGGTTTTTATTTCTAGCGGCGGCATAACTGCCAAAGCGGGCTTGGCGTAAATCTTGTTTGGCATTAGCGGGCCCTGTTGTTGCGGCGGCCCCGACGTAGCCGGTTTGTCCGTTCAGCCCGCGGTTATCTACGGACGGCCCCCACGTGGAACTAATTCCGCTGCCACTGCTAGTAGCCATACCGGCAGAAGTTAATTTGCCTATTGCGGTAGGTGTACGGCTTGCCACACGGCCCGCGCCCGCGCCTGCACCACCATAAGAGCCGGTATATTCTTGCGGTTTGGATTCTTCTTGCTGGGCCGGAGATGCTTCTGCGGGTTGGATTTCTTCCACAGGGACCAACTCGTATTCTTCTGCTGCGGATGCTTCCTGGCGGTCTTTCTTTTCCTGCGAACTGTACAACAGGGTAGATCCGTTTTCCCGCATATCCGGGTAGCGGGAAGCCAATAATTCCTGCTCGGCTAAATCATTTACAAAAGGCATGGAGGCCAAATCGTACCCGCGCGGATTCATGCCTTGCATGGGGTCCTCCTCCCCGCCTAAAGATGAAACTAACATAAGTAGTGCAATAATGGCTACCGTAATAATTGCACCCACGGTGTAGGCCTGTTTACGGTCCATTTTGTTTAATTTTTCAAATACTTTTTTGGGCTTTGCCAAATTTAAAAATTTAAATTGCATAGTATTCCCTCATACAAATAAAAACTACTCTTGCTGACCCGTGCCCCAGAGGGGTACGCTCAAACACAGAGTGATGCTTCTACTAAAGTATAGGACTAAAACCCTCAAAAGTCAAGGGGGGTTCTGCCTAATTTCCTGCTATACGTTGTTGCTCAAATAATAACGGCTGGCGCGAGGGTTACGTAAGGTAACGGCAACTATTTTCCAAATTTAAGCCCTAAACCGCTGTCTTTCACTTGCGTACATGCCGCGCTGCGCGCGGTCCGGCAGACGTACGCGGCGTTCAACTTACGGCGGTTTATTTTCTTAAATTTGAAAAATCAGCCCACTGGGAGCGTGT
>JAZNXF010000017.1:0-25782 GCA_045593745.1 Elusimicrobiaceae bacterium
AACCAAAAGTTTGCCAAACTGCAGACCCTTTGCGACGGATTCGTATATACCGAAGAGGGCGAAAGCGTGATACGCGGAGAGTATAGCGCAAAGCTGGAGGCGGTAGCGGATTTTGTGGCGGACTGCAAAGACGCCGGGGAGCCCGTCCTATTGTTTTACGCTTTCCGCGAGGAGGCGGTTTGGCTTTCCGAGCTACTGGAGGCTCGCGGCGTTAAATGGTACGGTGTGAAAAAGCCGGATTTCCTGGATAAGTGGAACGCCAGCGAAATCGACTGCCTTATAGCGCACCCGGCGAGCGCCGGGCACGGGCTCAACCTCCAGCACGGCGGGCGCGTAATCGTGTGGAGTACGTTAACGTATAACTACGAGCTTTTCGCGCAAGGTAACGCGCGCCTGGCACGCCAGGAGCAACGCAATAACGTACAAATCCACTATTTTGTAGCGTCCGACACTTGCGAGGAGAGAGCCGTAAGCGCGCTCCTACGGAAAGAGGCGGAGCAAAAGCAGTTTTTGAATTTAACCAAACAATAAAACAAAACAATTATGGCACAAAGAAAAACGAAAATCCCGGCGCACGCCGGAACTGGGCACACTTGCGGAGAGTGTGCGAAAGGAGAATGGAATACGAAAAACTTAAATTGGAAAATGGAGGTATTTTTTGGATATTGCGAGCACGCGACGTTCGCACATACGCCTGACGGTCGAGGGGTATTTTTGTATGATACACAAGCATGCGAGCTTTTCCAGGCTGGAGAAAAGGCAAACGCAAAGAAGAAAGTAGGCATGGTATATATGAAACAATGCTGTAAATTGCAAATTTTTCCAGCCGCCGACTGGGCTTTTACGCGGCTTATGTAGTTACTACGATTACCTACCTACGGTTTGGAACAAAGGCGGTAACTGCGAACGTTTTAGGGGTATATCAAAAGTAGGAAACAATGAAACAAGAAGAACTGGAGCTGGAGCGTAGATGCAGAGCACACGCACGCAGAAACGGGTGGGTATGCTGCAAGCTTGAGAAAAACGGCTGCAAAGGGATACCCGACGACCTATTTATAAGCCCGGCGCAAGTTTGCCACCTGGTAGAGTTTAAGAAAGACGAAAAGCAAAAACCACGCCCGGAGCAAGCAGTTTGGCTGGCGCGTTTTTCGAAAATTTCGCACCTGGTGGGCAGTTTTGAGGAGTTTTGCAGAGTGCTGCAAATTGAGCCGCCGGAGCCTAAAAAATAAAAATTGCAGGGAGTACCGCGTTTTCTTTGTTTCCTATTATATACGTAAGTATCTAATAGGGACACAAAGGGGCGCGGTCTTTTTTTTTTTTTTTAAAAGTTTTAGAGCGCAAAAAATACCTTTATATATACATATACACACACGTAATAATAAAAAAAAAAAAAAAAATAATCTTTTCCGTTTCGGCACCGAGGCGGATTTTTTCGCGTTCGCGGGGACGGGCTTATACTTTGACACCTCCAGGGAGGAGGGGGCGCGCGACCCGCAAACGAGGGTCTTTGTGCGCGTAATAATACGTGCGCGCGTATGCGTTACGCTTTGCCACCAGCTGCAGCCGATTTCGTGCGATTTGCGGGGCTTTTGTGTGCGGGGTGGTACAAGTTACCAGGCGGATAGAGAAAACGCGCCAAATGCGAAATTTTGCGTAAAATTTGGAAATGTGCAAATTTTGTTGTATCTTTGCAGCCCAAAATAAAAACGTAAGGATATGCAGAAAAAACACCAATACAAAAAGGAGGGTGCGGCGGCGCGAGAGCGTGCGCACCAGTTTGGGCAACCTGGAGCAAATCCCCAGGGCAACCCTGGAGCCGCCGTGGACGTGCGCAAGTTCTTGCGCTGGGCGGAAACGGAGGCTACCGAGGAGGAATTACGGGCGTACGCAGTTGATAAGGCAAACCCATACCTTAAGCGCCGGACGTGCGAGCTGATACTAAACAAGCTGCGAAACTTGCGCGATTTGGCGGAGGTAATGAACCAAACCCACGGGCTACCGAAACAAGTAATCGAGCAAACGAACCTGCCGGAGGTTAAGATAGTACTGGAGTAATCTATGACGCTGGAGATTTCGCTAAATAAAAAGATAGCAACCTACCTGGAGCGGCGGCGTCCGCTTATGGCTTTGCAGGGTGCCCGGCGCGCTGGTAAGACATACACGGCGTGCCAGTGGTTTTTGCTTAACGCGTACAATGACGGGGACGTAATCCTGGTTGCAAGTATGACGAACGAGCAGGGACGGCGTGGCGCGTACGAGGACTGCAAAAACATACTGCGGAGCTGGGGAACGTTTGGGGAGCTTTTCGACGTTTACAAATCCCCGCGCAAGATAGAGTGTAAGCGTAACAATACCACAAGCGGACGCGCTGGCGTTTTGGAGTTCGCAAGTTTCGACGACCCGGAAACGGCAAAGGGTAGCGCGTGCGACTGGGTATTTATGAACGAGGCTAATAAGTTTACGCTCCAACAATACCTCGACCTGGCGGCGAACGCGCGCAAAGGCGTGGTTATCGACTACAACCCGAACCAGCACTTCTGGATAGACGACCAGCTACCAGCGGACGAGGTACTACTTTGCAGCTGGGAGGATAACCGTAAGCACCTAACGGATGCGCAGCTGGAGTATTTCCAAAAGCTCTACGATAACGCGAACCGCCCCGGTGCAACGGCGGCGGACTGGTATTATTACCAGGTTTACTACCTTAACCAGTACTCCGACCTGGCGGGGGATATTTTCACGCCCGCCGTAATACGCAAGTGCGAGCCGGACGCGGTGCCCTGGGCGCAATTACGTAACCCGGTGGTATTTGGCGACCCGTCCGCGCTGGTGGGTGTAGACTGGTTCCCTTTGACGCTATCCGCTTGCGCGCCGGACGGTACTATTTTCGTAATAGATGCTGATAGCACGAACGAGGGCGGAAAGGCGGAGCGGTGTAGAGCTATAGAACGGATGCTTGGACGCCTGGATAATACGCGGGTATATATTGAGAGTAACGGCTATATCGGGCAAAGTTTCATTGAGTACGCCCGCGGGGATAATCCCCAGGAAAAGCCGCCGCGCTCGCTCCAGGTAGAGGGCTGGTGCTCCAGGGGCGACAAATTCGACCGTATCCTTGCGGCGTACGAAACGATACGCGACAGGGTGGTATTTGTTGAGCAACCGCGCCTGGCGGAGTACCTTAAGCAAGTGTACGAGTTTGCGCGTAAGTGCCCCCACGACGATAATATAGACAATATCGCGAGCGTTACGAGTTTGCACAAATTTATAGCTTAATAATAAAAAAATTGCGTAAAATTTGGAGGTATGTAAATTTTGTTGTATCTTTGCAGCCCAAATTTGAAAATATGAGGATAATTGACGAAATAAAACGGCGCCTTTTCCGAGCTGGCGAGGTTATTAACTGGTGGGGGGCTCGCCCCTTGTTTGATAACTGGGGCTTTTGCAAACACAAATTTGCGGAGGTAATATGGTACAATATTTGCGATATACTTACGGATTTAATCGAGGACGTAAAATTGCAAAATAATGGTAACATAGAGGAGGCTTTGCGGAAATTTGTAGCCTTTAAGGTTTTCGTTTACACTCATGGCAAGCAGGTGCTCCAACGGCTATATGATGAGGGTTACGTGGTAATCGGTTACGATAGAAAGCTATCCGTATTTTGGCAAATGCGCGAGCTGGATTATAACAAAATAACGGAGGACGACGCGACAATAGTAAAACCTAAAAACCCGGACGTGCGAGCTTACGTTATGAAGAGCTCGACGTATGTAACCTACGCAAAGAGCGATAGGGCTATTTGTAAGGGTTTCCTGGATTTCCTAGATGACGTATTAAACGCGAGCGCGACAGTATCCAAACGTTTAGGAGCAGTTGTAGTAGCAAGCCCAAAGAATTTAAACAATGCACCAACTGCTACTGTACTAACCAAGGAGCAAAAGGACGGTCTAGAAAAGCAAATGATGGAGGATTACGGAGCGCTCTCTAACCAGTCAAATATAATGCTTTTACCGCGTGAAATGTCGTGGCAAGTTATAAACCTGGCGGGGCTGGAATTAAGGATGCAGGAAAAAGTAAAAACGGCTATCCTGGCAATAGTTGACCGTATCAAAATCCCTGCTAACCAGGTCGCTATTATAGACGCCCAGGGCTCCAAGCAGCTGGCTAACGGTAGCGAAATCCGAGAGGGAGACAAATTGAAATATAAAACTTTCCGGCGTCTTTTTGAGCGTACCTTTGTGGATATGGCACGTGAGTACGGTATACGTATATCCTACCAAATCGACGGGGAGCCTATCGGAGAGAGTAGTCAGGTAGTAGCACAATAAAAAAAATATATAATTATGGGAGAATATAGACAACCGCTGCGCAAGAGCGATAACGTGCAAAAGCAAGCGCATGTAATCCGTGATACCGTGCTAATTGGTTCCTGGGAAGATACACAAATGATACCCACGGAAACGTTACGCAAGTGGACTAATGAGCCGGACAAACTTGACGGCCTTATTATTAAGGGATACGAGATGAAATGGAACGAAACGAACGAAAACCGGGAGCGTTACGACGATATCGCTTTCGCTGAATTTATCCAGTCTTATTTCGTAGATAAAGGTTTTAATATGCCCGTAGATATTAACCATGAAGGATACCGTAACTGGTTAGCTTATTGCGGACGGGTTTTGTATATTGAAACCAACAGCGTAGGCTTTTATTTCGTTATATACGTACCGCGTACGTACCCCGAATATAACCGACTTGTTTGGGCTTTGCAAAATGGAATAATCCAAGGCTTTAGCAAAGAGGGATACGTAGACTTGGACGATTACGATAATGTCTACAACGAGGACGGAACGTTTGCATACGAGCAAATCCACAAGATAAGGGTGGTGCGCGTTTCGCTGGTGGACGTTCCCGCTTGTGGTATTCCATTCGAGCAAATGCGAGTAACGACAAACGCGCTTATATTTGAGAATAAGCGAGAAAATAAAACAGATAGTCCTATTAAAGAGGATATTTAAGTTTAACCAAAACACAACAAAACAATGAAAAAGAAATTGCAGAAAGTAATCGACGCGATTAACGCGCGATTGAAAAAAAACACGCTATCCGATGATGCCCGCGCTATGTGGGAGGAGGTACGCGCTGCCTTTGAGGCTTTAGCCGAGGACGGTCAGGAACACACGATTACCGAGCTGGCTGACCAGTTCGAGCAAATCAAAGCCAAGTACGACGCAATGGATGAGGAGGTACAAAACCGTATCCAAAAAGTCCGCGACGAGGTTATGGCTATGGTAAAGAACACCAAAAGCGTAAAGGATAAATTTACGCCGGAGGTACGCCGCGCTATCGCAAATGCTATCCACTCATCGCACAACCTCAAAGAGGCTAAGGAGAATATCGATGCGGTATGTAAGGAAAACGCTATCGAGGTACGCACAAAACGCGACAGCGTTTCTGGTTTGAGCTACGCCGAAATAATCGACTACGCCCTCCAGCTTAAGCAGGATAATAACGACGATATTTTCGACGCACTTCGCAAAACAAATCGCTCCAAGTTCTTCTACGGAGAGCTTGACCCGACCAACCCGGCAAATATCGCCAAGCAGCACACCAAAGGACAGACGAAAGCGGAGCAAGAACTTGCCCTAAACGGCAAAGCTATTACCACCGATTATATCTACAAGCTCCAGGCACTTGCGCATAGTGATTTAGATGATGCACGTGAGGCAGGGCAGGAGACAGAGTTACTGCGCGATATTCGCGACGAACTCAGCCGAGCAGTTAAGGCAATTATTGTTCGTGCTATTCTTGTGGGCGATGCTTACAACCCGAACGGCTCAAAGGTTACGGTATTTGAGACAATCGGAACCAAGACCGCAAGCGACCTATTTACCACCGTCGTAAATCCTGTAACAGCTAACTCACCGAGTATCGCTGACGTACGCAAGGCAGCTGCAAAGGTTAAGACCGAACGCAAGTGGGCGGTAATGACTTCCACCCTTAAACTCCTCCTCTCCGAGCGTCCGCAAGGAGCAGATAGCCACTTCTATACTGATGCAGAACTAGCTGCACAAATCGGCGTAGAACGTGTTATCGAGAAAGACTTTATCGGTGATGTTACTGGCTTGCACGCGGTAATCTTTGACCCGGACGAGTACTGGGTAAAAGAGAAAAACGTAATCGATACAGCGTTCCCGGAGTTCCGCGACAACCGCCAAGGTTACATCTACGAAATCAACACGGGCGGTGCTATCCACGGATTAGAGAGTACCGCCGTATTGTGTGAGGCGTAAACCTTTAAAATTTCGAAGCTATGAAAAAGGAATTATATCATAAGGAAAATGGCGTAATTCGCTATTACCCGGAGGGAGTTCCAAACGGAGAGTCAAAGGCACCAAAAGAGCCAAAGGCACCGAAAGACGGAAAGTAAAAAAAAACCAAGCGGGCGGGGCGTTCCACGTGAAACAATCCCCGGCCGTTAGGTTGTTTAACTAATTAACAAGATTTGACAAATGACAAAACAATGGTACCAAGAGAACGGGTATAAATTAAGTAGCCTTATAGAGCAGTCCGAAATAGACAGAGCTGAGGAAGACGTAAAGGCTGCTTATATTAAACCGATAGCTCCACAAAGTATGGCGACTGAAACGGCAAAAAAAGCGACGGCAAACCTTGCTTTTCTGCTGTTATTGCAGCGTACGATTTTCGCTACGCGTGCAGGAGCAAAGGTTAAGACAGGGTATAACTCGCAAGAGGCTGACGCCTGGGCAAAGCTACAGCAAGAGGCAAATTCTTGCCATTTAGCCTTGGAGGAATTAAAACAACTAAAAAACACGAACCCAGACGCTCAAGTTACCGATATTTGTAAAATCTATTTCAAAACTAACTTTATAAATTTGTAAAAATATGGCTACTTGTGTAAGTACTATCGCCGGAAATATCGGCTTAGATTGTGAGCACCCTATTGAGGGCGGCTATACAGGACGCGGCGTTCTTATCCCTATGGAGAGTAACCCCGTACTGACGCGCGATGCGAATAACCCACGTATTATTACGGGTATTACGCTTGCGGAGGGCGTAAAGGTTTGTGTGGTAGATAACGCGGGCGCGACTCCGTTTGACGGTTCCAGTACGACTGGAAACAACGACGCCGGGTTCCCAAAATTTACCAAAGCAATGGCTTTGCGTATACTGGCGCGAGGCGCGCAAGCGTCAAAGGACGTAATCGAGCCGCTTGTAAAGAGCGGTCGCGGTTTTATTGGTATCTTTGAAAAGGTAGACAAGGTTGGCGACGGTTCGTTTGAGGTAATCGGCGTACAAAGCCCGCTCAAATGTGCAGACCCTGCAACGTTTACCCGTTCGGAAACCGCAAACGGCGGAGCCTGGAGCGGTACGCTGCAATGCGCGGAGCACTGGGCAGAGCTGGTTCTTTTCGATACCGATTACGAAACCACCCTGGCAGCTTTCGAGGCTTTGCTAGCTAAAGGGTTCTAAATCGGCGCGTTTTGACGCGTTTTGACGCGTTTTGACGCGTTTTTTTTGTAAAGGTGTATAATTAACACTCGAAACAAGAAACTCGAAACAAGAAAACGCGTCAAAACGCAAATTTTACTAAAAAATTAAATTATAATTATTACATAATTATGAAACCTATTTATAAATCTTTAACGCTTGCGGCTATGACGCTGCAAGTATCGGTTAGCTTGCATGCGCAAGTAACTGACGGAACGGCTACAAGCCAAATCAACGTACCAGCAGAGGTGCTGGATAGCTTGCGCGTCGAACTGGTAGCTCCTAACATATCCGGCGCTCGCGACCTTATTAAAAGCGGAGAGTGCACCGTAAGCGATAATACGTTAAGTATCGAGCTTCAAACTGACGATTGGCTTAAAGGCGGCGTATATCGTCTGCAGGTAAGTGCTACCTTTGGCACGCAAATGCAGGTTATCTACGCACTGGACGTAACCGTACCACGTTACGACGCGCAAGCAAGCGAGACGCAGGAATACGAGGACACCGTAACTGTAGTGTCAACATTCGGAGACGGCAGTGGTGTACAAATCACAGTCGACCAAGAAGTAATCGAAGACAGCAAAAACCCTGTCGCAGGCGGAGCAGTATTTAATGCGCTTGCGGACAAAGCCGACAAGTCCGAACTGCCAGATATGAGCGACTATGCAACGCAGCAAGACCTCTCCGACGGGCTGGCTGGAAAGCAGAACGCTGGTAATTATGCCGACGGGAACCTGTTTGGTTATAATGAAAATGGTGGAATTCGTACTGCAAAAATTAGTGGCTCCCTCCAAGAGGGTAACAACACAATAGCCAGCGGTGATAACTCCCACGCAGAGGGTAACTACTCGGAAGCCAGCGGTGATAACTCCCACGCAGAGGGGAGTGCTACAATCGCCAGCGGGTATAGCTCCCACGCAGAGGGTAACTACTCGGAAGCCAGCGGTGAGAACTCCCACGCAGAGGGGAGTTCTACAATAGCCAGCGGTGATAACTCCCACGCAGAGGGTAACAACACAACAGCAAGCGGTGATAACTCCCACGCAAGCGGTGTAGGAACAAAAGCCGCGAGAAACTCTCAATTTGTCTGCGGTAAATTTAATGTAGAAAGCCAGACCGATGACTATGCCTTTATCGTAGGCAACGGTACTTCCGTAAGCAACATGTCTAATGCCTTTGCAATCGACTGGAACGGCAACCTCGTTCTATTCAATAACGGCGCACCTGTCGTACTGACACCTGCCAAACTTGCACAACTTATTGTGTAATCAATAAGAAGTACAGCCGTCGCCAAAATCTGTTGGCGGCTGTACATTTTTAGCGTATGCCAAAAGCCAAAACAAATAATCGAAAACTGCACCCGCTTATGTGGACAGTTGTCGGCTTGACTATTGCGAGCGTAATTATTTTCGTCGTCGGTATGTTATTACCGCCAGCCGGCGAGGTTCACCCAAGCGTGCTCAAGGGACTCGGAATTATTACGGTAGATATAACACTCGTTGTGTTTGCGTACGCAATTGTGAGTGGAAAGACGGCAACATTCACTCACGGTAAAACGACGGCAAGTATCGGGCGCAAAAAAGATGATGACAATGCGGACGATAAATAAAATAATTGTGCACTGTTCAGACACTCCCGAGGGACGTGATGACAGGGCGGCGGATATACGCCGCTGGCACAAAGCGCGCGGGTTTAATGATATCGGCTACCACTACGTAATAGATATCGACGGAACAGTAGAGTCTGGGCGACAAGTGGACACGGTCGGAGCACACTGTTCCGGGCACAATGCCGATAGTATCGGTGTTTGTTACGTAGGCGGCGCTGATAGGAATATGAAACAAAAAGATACGCGTACAGAGGAGCAGAAAACCGCGCTGCGGCTATTGCTTAAGTACCTGGTGAAAAAGTATCCAGGCGCAAAGGTTTACGGACACCGCGATTTTAGCGCGAAACCGTGCCCGTGTTTTGATGCAAAAACGGAGTACAAGGAGCTATGCGAATAATACGATTTTTTGCCGTAATCGCGATATCGCTATTACTAGTAGCTTGCGCACAAACGAAACAAGGAGCTATGCGAATAATACGATTTTTTGCCGTAATACTGATATCGGTATTTTTTGCGGCTTGCGCGCAAACGAAAACGGTAACGGTTACAGAGTACCGCGACCGTGTGATTACTGATACCCTGGAAAAGTTACGCGTGGATAGCGTGTACGTTTCGCGTTGGATTAAGCAAAAAGGGGACACTATTATTTTGCACGATACGATATTTAAATATCGTGTGTTGCACGATAAGGAAACGATTAAGGAATACGTGTATGATAGCATTCCGTACCAGGTAGAGGTAACGAAAGAGGTACGCAAGCGTAACGGGTATGACCGATTTACCAGCTGGGGCTTTTGGATTTTGGCGCTATTACTTTGCGCCCGTGTATCCTGGTGGGCTTTTAAAACGTTCTATTTGCGCAAGTAATGGCGTGAAAGTGCCGTTTTTCGCGTTTTGCGACTATTTGAGAGCTTGGGTGGTATATTTTACCGCCTGGGCTTTTTGATGCGCTTAAATTGAAAATTTTGCGTAAAATTTGGAGATATGCAAATTTTGTTGTAACTTTGCCGCCGCAAAGTTAAATTTTTATTTATGAATTACGACGACATCAAAAACAAGCTGCGGGAAATAGTTGATACACAAGCAGCTGCGTTAACGCCGGAGCAAAAGGCTGCGGTACGAGAGTATGCTAAAACGTACGGGGTAGAGTTTAAACCGAAAGCCCGCTGCGCAAGCTGTTACCACGATGCAGCTATGGAGATTTGGGAACGCGTCAAAGAGGCGGAGGCGAAAGAGAGCGTGCCGGAGGATACGCGTAAGTATATCCTTAAGCCTGGCGTGGATTTGTTTTTCGGTTCTATCCGAGTAAACGCGGTAACGCTAACGGACGAGATGGCGGAGCAAATCCTGGCGCGTGGTTTTAACCCTAAATACTTTATAAAATGCGAATAACCGAGCGCACGCTATACGCGACAATTAAGCCTATAGAAAAGTATTTCCGCCCCCAAATGGAGGAGAATATTATGCGAGCTGCCGAGGGAAAGTTTGGAGGTATGTATGACCTGGAGTTCGCTACGTTTTGGGCTTGCGCCGGAGAGGATTACTCGCACCTGGGGGATATGCGAAACCCCACCGTTTTGCAAGTGTACTGGGTTAAGCGCTTTAATAAGTTCGTGGAGGAAATAACGCAAGCCCTTAAGGGTTTGACGTTAAATCCCACGGCTGACGAAAGCAAAGCCGGGCAGGGGCTTTTGCAAGTTACCTGGGGCGAGGGTATCCTGGTATTTCTCCAGCAATGGTTCGGGCTCAAATCCTACAAAGAGGCGGAGAAAATAACGATGGGTGAGTTACTGATAGCGAAACGCGCACAGTATAATCGAGACCTTTTCCGCCGCCGCCTGGCTCAAATACAAACCGCTAAATTTAAGAAAAAATGAGTATAATCGAAAAAATTAAGCAGAGCGTGGAACGCGCTACCGGGCTACCGTTTTACTATGACACGCCGCAAACGCTTAACGTTCGCCTGGATAGAGCTACATACCCGTGCGCTATGTTGCATATAGTAACAAGCGGAGCCCTTGCAGACGATAACGGTATTATGCGCGAGCGCTTAAACGTGGAGGTATTGTTTACCACTACCAGCCACCTGGATTTTGACGGCGTGGACGTGGAAAACAACGAACTGGATAAAATGAAAGAGCACGCGTTTAAGTGGTTGCTCACGTTACCTCGTACGCGTACTGGCTTGCGCCTGGTAACGCTCAACGGTACCAGGCGCTACTACGCTATGGACGACGCTATATATAGCGCGTACGGCGTTAACGTAACGCTGGAGGAAATCCAGGGCGTAACCGCGTGCGATTTTGAGCCCGGAAAGTAGCACTTTAATACTACCTTAAGGTAGTACTGCAAATTTTTCTGAAAATTTGCGATTTAAGCGCACGAAATAGTAAAAAGGTATAATTTACCCACTTAACAAAATAAACCCGTCAAAACGCAAGAAAATGGCTAATACGCTGGAGGCTGATATTATACGGATACTTACCGATACACGCGACAAAATACGCGCTAATATGGACGCGCAAAAGGTTAACGCGTCAGGGCGTACGTCCGCGAGCATACGTGTAGAGCCTTACGACGGTGGAGTTAAGCTTGTAGGCGGTTATGATACTACCCACAAGATAGAGGATTACCCGGCTATCCTAGGAACGCTGGACGCATCCGACACCGCACCTATACCCACGCTCGAGGTGGGGCGCGTTGGTGGAAATGTTCCGCGCGGGTTCTATTATATAATCCGGGAGTGGAGTCGGGAAAAAGGTTTAAATTTCTCCAGCGAAAGAGAGCGTGGTACGTTTGCATACTTCGTTGCGCGCAAGATAGCGAGGAGCGGTACAAATCGTTCCACGGCTCCGCTGGATATATATAGCACCCCTGTAGGGGAGGCAAAGGTAAAAATTAAAGAAATACTCCAGGAGAGCCTATCGCGCACGGTACGCGCCGCTCTGGGCGGCTCCAGCGTCAAAGGATTAAAGGGAGCGTTTAACTGATTTTTTTATTTTTTCACAATTTTTGACGCAAAAAAATACTTATATACACATATATACACACGTAAACTAAATAAAAAAAAATAAAAAAATTCTATGGCAGAGAGCAGAGAGAGCACAATTTTGGACGTCAAACTGGACGCCGGAAAGGTAGCCCAGGATTTGCAGGATTTAATTACCCGTATCGCGGCGTTAAAAGCCCAGCAGAAAAGCTTAAACGAGGAAATTAAAGCAGGCAATGACGTGGACGGAAAGTACGCGGAGCAACTGATACGCGTAAAAGACCAACTCGCCTGGACGGAAAAGCAGGCGAAAGGTTTAAGCGCTACAACCAAACTTCTAACCGCTGATACTTTGACATACTCTGATAGTTTGAACGGCGAACGGCAAAAGCTTGCAGATATGCAAAAGGCTTACGACGAGCTCGACCGTGCCCAGCGAGAGAGCGAGGGCGGTAAGGCGTTTCTAGAGGCTATCAAGGCACAAAGCGATGCGGTTAAAGGATTGGAGGAGGAAACCGGGCGAGCTCAACGCAACGTAGGTAACTATCCGAAAGCCTGGGGGGACGCTATCCCAGGATTAAACAAAGCCACCGAGGTTCTATCCAAGATGGGAGTAACAATGAATGACCTACAAAACAAGGGCGTTAAAGCCTTTAGTGGTTTGTTGCAATCCCTTAAGACTTTCGGTAAGGCTTTTATTACGCCACCAATCGTAATTATAACCGCCGTCCTAGGGGCTATTATGGCAATAGTTAGCAAAGTAAGCGAGGCGTTTAAGAAAAACGATGACGCTATGACAGCTCTACAAAAAGCGTTTGCTATCTTTAAGCCTATCGGGGAGGCTGTAGGAGCCGTATTTAACGCCCTGGCTAACGCTATCGCTAAAGTGGTAGAGGGAGCTGCTAAAGCCGTGTCCTGGATAGTCGAAAAACTAGCTCCCGGTTATAAAAAAGCAGCAGACGAGGCGCAAGCCCTGGTACAAGCACAAGACGACATGGAGGAGGCAGAGCGGCAATATACCCAAAACTCCGCAAAGCGTAACCGCGATATTTCGGCGTTACGCGCGGAGGCTATGGATAAGGAAAAGCACACGGCGGCGGAGCGTAAAGAGTTATTGGCGCAAGCTATCGAACTGGAAAAGGCGAACTTGGATGAGGAGAAAAAAATAAAAGCGGAGCAACTCCGTATCCTGGAGGAAACGGCGCGCCGCGAACGTGATACCTCCGACGAAACAATGGACAAAATCGCGCAAGCGCGCGCGGCTATGTACCAAGCAGAGCAGAGTTATTACGACGGCGTGCGCTCGCTGCAGAAGCAACAAAACGCATTTGACAAAGAGATAGCAAGTGAGCAAGAGAAAGCAGCTGAGGACGCGCGTAAGAAACGCGAGGCGGAGGAGAAAGCTGCTGCAGATGCAGAGCGGGCACGCCAGGAAAATGCGCACAAAATAGCACAAGAGGCGGAGGATTTCGCTATATCTTTGATAGAGGATGAAACTGCGCGTACTATCGCGCAGCGTCAAATTCAGGGGGAGCGCGAGATAGCGGAACTTCAGCAGCGTTTTGATACGGAGAAAAACCTAACGGAGGAAAGCCGTAACCAGCTCGCGGAGCTGATTAAAGGCAAGCAAGCAGCCCTGGACGCGGAGCTGGAGCAAATGGCTACGGACGCGGCGAACGCGTTAACGGAGGAGCAAGTAAAAGCGGAGGAGGAACGCGCTATGCGTATCCTGGAGTATAAGCGCGAACTGGCAGAGAGTGGGAGCGAGGAGGAACTGGCTATCCAAAAGGAAATTTTGGACGCTCAAATGGCGCAAGAGCTGGAAAACGTGGAACTATCCGAGGAGGAAAAGTACCTTATACGCGAAACATTCGCGAAAAAGGCGGAGGAACTGGATAAACAATATAACGACAATTTGGTAAAGCAGGCGCAAGACGCGCGCGCCGCTTATAGTGATAGCCTTAAGGCTACTGCTGCAAGTGCGAGCCAAACTTTTGGCGCAATGTCCGACCTACTTTCACAGTATGGAGAGGAAAATGCGGATGCGGCAGCAGCGGCTAAAGCTTTCGGTATTGCGCAAATTATTACCGACCAGGCTATAAGTATAGCAGACACGGCGAAAGCAATATCAGCGGCGGTAGCTGGTGCTGCGGATGCTGCGGCAGCTGGAGGTCCCGCCGCTCCGTTCTTGATAGCTGGATATATTGCGACAATGGTAGGAGCGGTACTTGGCGCCCTGGGTTCTATCGCTTCAACAATCGCACAAGCCAAGCAGCTAATGTCGAGCGCGGATACCGCTGGAAAAGACGCTGGTAAATATGCCGGAGGCGGTACAGTTCCCGGCACTAGTTACACAGGCGACAAATTGATAGCACACGTAAATAGTGGAGAGGGTATCTACACAGGCACCCAGGCTAACAACATACTCCATGAAATAGCAAACAACCCGCTACGTGGTGGCGCCTCCGAAGAAATGGCGGCGGCAATGGTAGCGGCTGTTGCATCCCAACCAGCACCGGTGGTAGTATACCAGGAGTTAAGAGATTTCGAACAAAAAGTATCAACTTATAACGAAATAGCGAGAATATGATAGTACCTATTACTTTAGCGACTACGAATGTCGAATACTGGAAACAAGAACGGCTTATATTGTTATTTAACGGAGAGGGCGATATGCTGCATATGTGGTCGTCCATTTCTAGCTCTTCTTATGCAAGTCCTATCGCTAAATACACACCCGATGAAAATGGTAATGTATTTGTCGATATAACTGACTATATACGCGCATATGGCAGTTGTAGTATATATCTCAAAGACGAGGCGGAAGATGCAAACACTTGCACTGTTGTTATTTCCGTAGTAGGATTGATAAACCCGTGGAATGTTATTGTACCATACCACTTTGGAAATAACTATACGCGTGTACAAATGCCAGATAGAATGATTGAGCCGATAGCTGGCGCGCCGCTTATTGCAGAGTTCTATTATAACGGAGCGGGCGCATCGTTTACTGGTGGCGCAACGCTTTCGCAAGATAGGCGACAAATAACAATAACAGGCGATTTTTCGTACAAGCCCGTTCCGTATGCAAATGAACGAAGAAACTACACCCTCGTCCGTCGTATGTGCGAAATGGAATATGCATACGTTCGCTGGGTGTCTTTTACTGGTATTACGCGTGTGCACGTGTTTGAGATTTCCAAGCTAAAGACCGAGACGGCTGATGCTTATAGCATGCTGCCTATAGATAATGAGTATATCGAAATAAAGGGGCGCGCGGACGGTTTGAGTTTATATTTGGATAACCTTCTACCATACGACCTTTGGTATTATGCCGACGTGATTACCAGCTCAAAGGTAGAGGTATCCCTGGACGGGCGAACATGGACACGGGTACAAGTAACAAATAAAAACGTAACGATACCCACCGGCGAAATGGGTAACGGAAAATTAGAGATAACAGTAAACTGGAGGAAATACGATGCAGTTACTATGTAATGGAGTGCAGCTCGACTTGTACAATGATTTTAAGCTGCAACTTAAACACATAAATCCGCTTTTTGCATTCGACAAATTAGAATGCGAGCGAACTACGGAATTTAAACTACCGACAACTCCGACAAATGACAGAGTGCTATCGCTCGCGCGCATACCTGCTTATAATGGAGTAGGGATGATGGTAAAGTTTCCAGCTGAGTTACAGGCTGGCGCGATAGTGATGAGTGGTTATATGTACGTAAGGCAGTATGACGGAAAAGATTATACCGCCGTGCTGACGGTAGGCGATATGGTCGGATTATTGCGGCTCAAAGAGGCAGGAAAATTGCCCGATTTAGTAGGTAATGACAATGCGACATTTGGAGTGATTGAGCCATACGGAGCGACTTACACACTTATACAAACACTCGGCTATGCAAACAGATTGCAGAATGTAGGAGGCGTTAGTCGCTATGGTATTGAAAGTGCCAAGTGCCGTCCGTGTATCTCGCTATATATGCTAGCTGTTAGCTATATAATGCAAATGTGTGGTGTAGGCGTTAATAATATGCCTATGGAGTTGCGCGATTTGGTATATTTGCCGGAGAAGTATGTAGATAGCGATGGCGAAACGATAACGACACAAGGAACGGCGTGCTTCGCAAAATACGGAGTGCCGGAATGGAGTTTGTCGGATTTAATTAAACAGATAGCGTATGCTGGTGCTTATTCGCTCGACTATGACGGTAGTGAGTTGCATTTCCTCAATTCTACTTCGCAGTTAGGTAGGACGATTGATATAACGCGCAAACTGACTAAACGCGGCAACGTTATTCGTTCCGTCGGTTCAATGGCGCAGCATAATAGAGTAGTATGGAAAGATTATGCCGAATATAGGCTGGGTAACTATTTAGCCGACTATACTATTACGAATAACAATATACAAGCGGATAACACGCTATTTACTATTGATGTGCAGCCAGCGCAACACGTAACGGCGGCACAAATTGAGCAGGTAGTCGCTTTGTGCTGGGATAAGTTTGCGATTGACGCGTTTACTGGACGGGATATAGTGCCACTCGGTAAAGAATGGCTTGCGTTTATGGAACTAGGGTCTCGCTATCTTAAGCCATACGCTACATATCCACAAGTTCCTACAAATAGTCTTGTTAAGGCTATAACAGACACGGCGACACAAATAGATATCGAGGCGCGTATGACAATGCAGGAGTATAACGACATACTAAATAAGGACTGCATACAAGTTGATAACTCGGTATATGTATGGACGGAGCGAAGCTGGCAAAATGATACGGCGAAATTTACGCTTTCGAAAATTTCATAAAAAAGCGCGTAAAATTTGGAGGTATTAGAAAAAAGTAATACCTTTGCAGCCGGATGATGATATATGTTTGACAAACACCTGGAGCGGTTCGCGTAGTGAGTACGCGACCGCTTTTTTTATGTTTTACGGTATATTTTGCTACTTCGAAGTTGCAAAAATTCAAAAAAATGCAAAAAAATAAAAAAAAATGCAAAAAAATTTGCACGTATCAAAAAAAAGCTGTACTTTTGCGCCGTCAAATGAAATGAAAAATACACCAATAAGTAACAATTAAAGATTTAAATTATGAAAGCAAATGAACTAATGAACGAAGTTAAATTCGTTGCAAACGGAAACTTTAACACTTTGTCGACTAAAGGCGAGAGACAGCACTACAAGTTTAGTATGAGTATTGGACGTCTTTTCCCGACTACTCGCCAGCAGGCTATTGAGTTTGGAAAAAATGGACACTTTGACCTGCTAACAGTCGCTGACGTGCGTATGATAGAGGAGTTATGCCGGAAGCACGGATTGGAAAATACTTGCGAGTACCAACTGACTAACTCCGCAAAGTATGCTCGCCTTATTCGTATCGACCGCTTTATTGCCGTATTAAAGAAAGAGTTTAAGTTCTAATCAGTAATGCCATGAACAAGAAATATTTAACAAATAGCTATGGAGAAATCCAACTAACGACGGCAACAATTAATCGCAATTTCCGTATTAAGGTAAACGGTATCGTTAACGGCGTAAAGGTTAACAAACTGGTAGGCGTTAGCGGTTTGCTCTCAATCCTGGGCGGCTCGTGGGATAAGCTGGTTAAGTTCGTGCTCCGCGCGTTCAATAATCTTACGGACAAGTGCGTGTGCAAAATCTACGGCGGCGCTACCGTTACCTTTTACGCTAAATAATTCACCCAATAAGATAACCAATAAAAACGAAACGATTATGAAAAAGTACAACACCCCAAAAGTAAACCGCAAGCGTGCGATAGAAATAGCGATGAACCATAACTGCGTAAGTAGAGAGGTAGCGGAAAATTACACGGATAGCGAATTGCGCGAGGTTCTTAAGCACTTGCAATTAAAGGCAAATTTTTAACCCAATAAATACACCCCCTAAAAAATGAAAGCTTTTAAAGGATTTAACAAAAACCTCACTTGTAGAGGTTTCCAGTACAAAGTAGGAGAAACCTACGAAGAAAAAAAAGCAGAGCTTTGCGTAGCTGGTTTTCACGCTTGCGAAAGCCCGGTGAATTGTTTGAAACACTATGAACCTACTACCAGCGTTTACCACGAGGTAGAACTGGAGGAGGTAAGCGACGAAAGAGATACCGATACAAAGCTTGTCGGCAAGAAGATTACAATCGGCGCGGAAATCGGTATCCGCGAAATTTGCCGCCTTACGTTTGAGTATGTCAAAGAGCACTGCACGAACAAAAACAACGCAGAGGCTGGAAAGCCAGCCACGGCGGGCGATTGCGGAGCAGCCACGGCGGGCTATTGCGGAGCAGCCACGAGCCGTGGAAAATCCGCAACTGGAAAGCAAGGACTATCCGTAGCTCGCGGCAATAATGTGCGCGTAAAAGGCGGGATTGGCGCTGTCTTGGTAATCGCAGAAGAAAACAAATACGATTACTCCGTTAAAGAGTTCGCTACGGCTATAGTGGACGGTAAGGATATTAAAGCGGATACCTGGTACAAACTGAAAGACGGCAAACTAGTAGAGACTGACAAATAATTGCAGCCCGCCCCGCTCCTTTCGGGCTTTCCCTCTTTGCGCATTATCCACGCCGTGGCTTTGAGCGGGACGGTGTGCAATTTTGAAACAAACGGCAAAGAGCCGGATATTATAAACAATTTAACAACCAAAAGAAAATGGAAACAAAACAAAATGATTTTGCCGCCCAGGTTGCGGTAGATGCGGCGGCGCAAGCACACGCCCAAGAGATTAAACAAACTCGCGTCGGCGGTTTAGGTGGTAGCGACGCAGCCCTGGTTCTACGTGTAGCGACTAAAGGGCTGGCAGGCTTAACGGCTACGGATTTAAAGCGCTTATGCGTAATGTGTGGTATGTATGTCCAGGAGGATTTCGGCGGTAATGCGTACACAAACGCTGGGCACGCTTTCGAGGATTACGCGGAAAAGGTACTACCGCTCGGAGGAAACTACCAGCGGGAGCTCGTAATTAGCAAAAAGCTCGCGCTTAACTTTAAGACGTTCGCGCACGCTGATTTCGCTGTAATCGAGGGAAACGATACCAACGTAATCGAGTGTAAGTTTGTTAAACAAAGCACGGCGAAAGTAATAGCAAAGTATTACGCACAACTCCAGTGGTACTACTTGTTAGGCGTGAAATCCGTACGGATATACCACGGTATCGGGAACGTTGAACCATTTGAGTTACTGGAGGGATACCTGGAACCTATCGAGCGTGACGAGGAAACGATTAACCTATTACTCCAGGGTATTAAGATAATCGACGATTCGCTTACAAGCGGCTGGCGTCCCGAACCAAAGGAAAAGGAGGTATTATCTAACACGCCGGAGGTAATCCAGCAAGCGTTTGCAGAGCTGGAGGAGGTTAAGACACTGGAGGCGGAGCTGAAAGCCCGCAAAGACGCTGCGGCTGGAACGCTTAAGCAATACCTGGAGGACTGGGGCTTTACGGGTATCCTGGCGGATGGCTCAAAGCACCAGGTAATCTACACAAAGGGCGGCGTATATAAAACCTTTGACGCGGCGGCTTTCCTCAAAGACCACCCGGAGTATCACAAGCGCCAGGAGTATTGGAAAACAACATCGCGCGCCTCCAGTGTTACCTTTAAATAATCCGCTTATGCAAGTAATAGAATACCGAAACAAACACGGAGCACGATTTAAGCCCGGAGAAAAGCCGTATTGGAAGAATGATAAGCAAAAACACACCAGCGGCGGCTTACTACTCGCAAACTTGGTATTTTGTCCCGAAACGGACGGGCTCCGCTGGATAGGATATTGTGAAAAGTGTAAACTATTTAATGGATATAAACGCTACCATGGCGTCAAATGCGAAAGCACTAAATCATACAAACCTCCAGCCTGCTTTAAAGGCGGATGATTTAAAAACAATAACGAATAACCAATAAAACAAAACGAAAATGGAAACAGATAAAAAACCAACGCTCCTCCAAAGGATTTTAGAGCAAGAAAATGAACAAATGCGCATAGCTATTGAGCAAGCGATAGACGATGGCGCGGAAATAGTAAGAATTAATTCGTTTTTCGTAAAAATAGACGGGATTTTTTTGCAAAGAAATGGTAGTGGGGGGTATGCCGTTGTACTGAATTTTGATAGCGAAAAAATCGCAAAAGTGTTCGAACCGTCGAAAGACGAACTCGAAAAAATGGCAGAGCTAAAGCACGCCGAGCTGGAAGAAATCAAAAAACTTTTAAATTCGAAACAATGAAAGCTATAAGCATAAATGTGCAGATTACAAAGTGCCCGAAACAATACGAGGCGGTACGCCTTGGGATTGAGACTACGCTGGAGCCAGGAGAGAACGAGGCAGATGCTATTAAGGCTGCAGACAAGTTCTTACGCGAGCAATACGCGGCGCTATACGAGCAACCGTTACAAACGGCTCAACAAACACCAGCTGCGGCTCCAAGCAATCCGAAACCAGCGCAAAGCGTGGAAACGAAAACGGCTAAAGAAACGCCAGCAAGCGATAAGCGAGAACGTTTAGAGTTTAGCGATAAGCGTGTGCAGCAAATAGTAAGGCGTATAGAGACGCAACCCGGTAGAGCTAAAGAAATACTGGAGCAAACGCTTAAGTATTTCAAGCCTACCGAGGAGGTAATGAAAACGTTAAATTTAGCAGCTAAATTAGGGTAGTATGACTATATAGAAGCCTCCTCCCTCAAAGACTACGGCTGGCACGCACAATTCGGAGCGTGGAAAGCCAACAAAAAAACAAACCCGTAAGCACTTGCGCCGGGCGTGCCTGGGTAAGTTTGCAAAGGGCAAAAAATAAACTAATTTATTAACTAATTAAAAACCAATTTTTTATGTTAACACCAAAAATCGGCGGTATCTTTGATTGCCGCAAATATGACCAAAGCGGAAAGCTGGCACATGAACAGCGCCAACTTTTAGCAGACACGGACAATGTAACCTTTTCGGCTCTAATCCCGATAGACCAAGTGCCGGAGGTATTTATGACTAACGGAGCCCTGGACGAGTTCGCAAAGCCGAAAGCGTCAAAGCGCGAGCGCGAGGTGGCGCAAGTTGAAAACCGACAGCCCGTTTGCGACGTTGTAAGCGTTAAATTTAAAATTGGCGCAAACTGCAACTGGTTTGACAAATACGCAAAACCGTGCGCACGTCCGGCAAACGAGGAGCTGGAGAAAAATCGTTATATGGTTCAGCTGGATTTCACGAAGAAAAACAAAGACCTGGCGAACCCCTTAAAGCCGTCCGGATACTGGGTTAACTCTATTATGATAAACCCGATAGAGGCTAATCCGTTTAGCGGGCAAGCTTTCGAGGAGGATAACGACCACGAAAACGAGCACCAGGTAAATATATCAGCTGCTGCTACAACGCAAGCACAAGTACAAGTTGGCGACAAATTTAACGACGACCTACCCTTTAAATAAGTAAAGGGCGATTTTAGGCGATTTGCTGGGCTTTTGCCGCCTGGGTGGTACAAGTTACCGGCTAAAGTAAAAAAGCCCAGCAAATCGCAAATTTAACTAAAAATTTAATTTTAAACTATGGCAAAGAGGAATTACATAAACCCGCGAGTAATCGCTGGAACGATGGAGGCTCTAGAGAAATACAAAGCATCGCACCCGCAAGATAAAACCCCAATGGCGAGCGCTTGCGCCGGAGAGCCTAAAGAGCAAAAAGCGCGATACGTTCGCGCAGCGCAGCGTTTGGGCTGGAACGTGGTACGCAGCCAGGGACACGTATACGAAAATGGGGTGCTATTATGGTAACGGAAAACTACAAATGGACGCTTAGACGCGGCGGTGGCAAATTGATTTGTCCGAAATGCGGTCAACGGCGTTTCGTGCCTTACGTTTCGACCGCTGACGGCAAAGCCCTGGCGGGGGCTGAATATGGGAGGTGCGATCGCGAGCAGAATTGCGGGTATCAAAGGTACCCAGGCAAAGAGGTAAACGCGGACGGGATTACCCCAGTAGAGATTAAGCCGGAGCCGCCACTACGATTTTACCAAGCCGCCGTGGTAGTAGATGTAAACACGCCACTATTTGAATATGTAGCCAAACTGTTAGGAGTATCCAGGGCGCTGGATATTTGGAACCGCTACAAGATAGGGCGTGACGGCAAACGAACGGTCTTTTGGCAGATAGCAAAGGACGGAACGATAAGAGCTGGAAAAAGCATACCATACAAAACGGACGGACACCGGGACAAAGACGACCCATACCCGTCTAACTGGTTACACAAAGCGCCCGCCTGGAAACACTTACGCGAGGGCGTAGAGCTCCAGCAGTGTTATTTCGGGGAGCACCTACTAAATGAGCAACCCACCGCCCCGGTGGTAATAGTGGAAAGCGAGAAAACCGCCGCCGTACTATCCCAATTTAGTAAGGGCTTGGTATGGCTTGCGAGCGGAGGTTCCCAGGGACTAAAGAACCCGGAAAAAAATAAAGCCCTCCAGGGTCGCGAGGTTTGGCTGTTACCAGACCACGGGCAATACTGGAACTGGGCAACGGTAGCAAACGAAAACTGCTGGAAGATTTTCGACCAAATAGAGAAAAATCCGATTTTCCCAGGTTGCGATATTTTAGACCTTTTAGAGGCTGGAGCCCTGGGGAGGGATTTGTTAAAATTTAGTAAGCTATGAGCAATAAATTAACCAAATACAATACAACAGACGGCGGCAGAGAAAACCCCTGCGAACTTGTAAGCGCTTTTCTCCTTTGGGAAAAAGACGGCGGTACCCTGCAAAGCTGGCTGGAGCAATTCGACTTTGACACCCGCGAGGAAATCGAAAGGGCTATCCGCTTATTTATCCGCACAGTTACGCTGGACGATTATATGCGCAAGAAGCACTTGGACGAAGAGAACCCGTACGCCGCAGCAGTGTTTACCCGCTACTCCAAGATTATGACAGACGCCAATCGCCTGGACAAATACCCGGTTTCGCTTTCGGGCGAAATTTGGCACGGCAGCTTTAGTCGCAAACGCCTGGAGAGTAGAACCGCCGCCCTATTTGGTAGCGTAACCCCGGACGCGTCAAAGTACGCAGCGGCTTGCGAACGTATTAAGCGCGTGTACTCGCTTACGGACGTGGACGTGGAGAAAATCCACTTTTTTATCGAGCAAACGAAAGCCGGGGATAAGTTCCCGAATAGCTTGCGCCGGATGCTCTATATTTGGGGCTCAACAATGAAAACGGGAAAAACCACAAGCGCTACGATGCTGGTAAGCCTTTTGAACGGGGACACCGACGAGCGCAATATAGCGCGATACTCCAGCACCCTGGCTAATGAGATGCAAGTAAAATCTTTTGCCGTGCCTAAAATATCCGAGTGTAACGCCGTGCTAATGGACGAGTGCTTTTTCGCGGATATGGGGAAAATGTACGCCGATTTCAAGCGCTTTATTACCAGCTCCAACGGACGCGCCCGGCTACCGTACGGGCAAGAGTTCGAGTGGACGGGGCAGCCTAACTATATAGCTACAAGTAACGATAGCCTGCAAAAATTTATCAAAGACTGGTGCGATCGCCGTTACTTAAGCGTGGAGTTTAAGGCGAAACCGACAGAGCGTTTGAGCTTTGAGGAAATAAAAGCCCTTTGGGCGGATTTCGTACTCAACTCGCAAAGGACAAAAAACTGGAGCGCCTGGGCTGACGAACTGGCGCCCGTGAGCGAGGAAAGGGGCGATCGTACAGAGGTAGCCGACGAGCTAGAAATAGACCTCCGTAAGTTGAATATGCTAGACAGAGTCCTAGCTATGATTACCCCAACAAAATCCCCTGCGAGCGCACAAAACCACGTAGCCCTTAAAACGTTCGTAGACTGGTTCAGCGAGAGTATGGGCGTAATGGAGGCACACAAACGCCGGGCGGAGATAGAGGCGGCGGTTATTAAAGTGTACGGAGAGCGTTACTCTACTACTAACTACTGGCTACTTACGTCCCTCCAGGAAACGGCGCAAAGATTGAAAAACGAAATAAATAACCCCGTCGCTACCGATGCAGGCGCGCAAGATACGAGCGCGCAAGCGGAGCCGGAAACCGACGATTTACCCTTTTAAGATATGAAAACGACAAAAATAATATCGTTCCTTTTGCACTTTGCTGCTTGTGTGCTTTTTGCGTTTTCCAGCCTTATAGATATACCGCTGGAGTGCGCAATAATGGCGGAGTGTTGCGCTATCTTTATAAAAATCGAATAACTTATGGAGCTAAATAAATTGTATAATATGGACTGCCTTATAGGTATGCAGGAAATCCCCAGCGGCTCCGTGGATTTGATTATTTGCGACCCTCCGTACGGTACTATTAAAGGTATCGGAAAGAGTACCGGCAAATTTAACAAAGACACCACCTGGGACGTGGTAATACCTACCGACCGATTATTTGACCAGTAAGAGCGCGTACTACGTAGAGGCGGGCAGGTGGTATTATTTAGCTATGAACCTTATACCCACCAGCTCCGTAACTTTGTAGCGCGTAATATGGATTTTTGTTACCCTATGGTATGGTATAAAGATAGCTGCGGAAATCCGCTACTTGCAAATATCGCGCCCGTTTCGCGTTTCGAGGATATAAGCGTTTGGGTTAAGAAACACGATAGCGCAAAAGTGCACCCGTTACGCGATTACGCCCGTAATTTTATATGCGACTTTATACTGGGAAAGAGACAAGCGTTTACGGATTTAGAACTATTTAACGAATAAATTATGATGAACTTACACGAATACCAAAAACGAACCGCTAATTTTATAGCTCAGCACCCTAACGCTATTATATCCGTGGATATGGGTTTGGGAAAGACCGCTGCTACTTTAGCCTGGCTGGACTGGTTCGCGCGCCGTCGTAATTACAACGTGCGCGGTATCATAATCGCACCCAAACGTGTAGCGGAAAACAACTGGCTGCAAGAGGCGGAAAAGTGGGGGCTTAACACTTTAGCCGGGCGTATGATTATTTGCGCCGGGACGGCTCAAAAGCGCGCGAAAGCCTGGAACGATGACGCCCGCCCGATTAAGATAGTAATCCGGGATAATTTTAAGGACTACCTGAACCGCTCCGCTGATTTCCTTATAATCGACGAGCTTACGAGCTACAAAAACCCGGACGCGGCGCGCACGAAAGCCGCAGCGAGTATTTCCGCGACGTATAAGGTAGGGCTTACGGGCACGTTTTTAGCTAACGGCGCGATAGATATTTACGGACAGGCGCAAGTAGTAGGGCTCGGCTGGGGTATGAGCTTTTACGGCTGGCGCGGTACGTATTTCCGCGATGCGCTGGCAGGTTCCGGGCTCCAGTTCCACAAGTGGAGGCTTAACGGTTCCCTGGATGATTTGTTGCTACCTATCCGCTCCAGTATCTTTACGTTAACGGCGGAGGATTACCTACAAATCCCGCCCGTAACCAATACCACCCACAAAGTAGAGGTTGGCGCGGAAATCCGCTCGGCTATTGCAGAGCTGGACGCGTTCCTGGCTACCGAGATAGGCGGCGAGGTTTTGACGCTGGAGGAAAACCAAAAGTTTGCCAAACTGCAGACCCTTTGCGACGGATTCGTATATACCGAAGAGGGCGAAAGCGTGATACGCGGAGAGTATAGCGCAAAGCTGGAGGCGGTAGCGGATTTTGTGGCGGACTGCAAAGACGCCGGGGAG
>JAZNXF010000018.1:0-38983 GCA_045593745.1 Elusimicrobiaceae bacterium
CCACGCAACCGTTGTTATCAAAGAATGGGGTCATCCCATACTTGATATGGGATCTTCCACGCAGGTTGTTTATTAATGGCAACGACAACGGCAAGCGTTGAAGATCCTGAATTAAATTCAGGATGACTTTATTTTTAGCGAATCTTCCTTCTTGCGTGTTACCCCGCCGGGATTGTTGGTTATTCATAAGTTTTGTCTCCTTATTTTTACGTCAGGTTGCACCTGAGCTATATGTTCAATTCCTCTGCTTATGAAACCAACAAAAACGGCTAGCGCACTTGAGTCATTTCCACGAACCCAATAGCAATAGCCGCGGCTCCTTACCCGAAGGCAAGGAACACTTGATACCCAACCGGTAAGGGATCAGTTTACCAGTTGAGTATCTTTAACGACTATTTTTGGAGTGGAAATGAGCCATTTAGCCCACCGTATTCTTCATACGGTTCCAAAAACAGAATAAATTGTACGTATAGTATAATAAAAAATCAGGTAATTAGCAACGTATTAGCGTTTGCGGATACGTTTGATGTTTTGTTTATGTTCATGAAATGTGCGGGAAAATGCGTGCCGCCCGGTGTTATCCGCCACAAAATACAAGGCGTTAAACTCCGGCTCCGGCTCTAATACCGCCCGCACCGAGGCAACCCCCGGGTTACAAATAGGCCCCGGCGGCAGACCGCCAAAACGGTACGTGTTATAAGGGGAGTTAATGCGCAAATCCCGGTAGGTAAGGCCGCGTTTCCAGTGGCGTTGTTCGCGTTCGTTAAACCCCAGGGCATATTGCACGGTAGGGTCTGCCTCCAGGCGTTTGCCCATGGTAAAACGGTTGGTGTAAACGGCGGCAATTTTGGGGCGTTCGTCATGCACCACGGCTTCGCGCTCCACGATAGAAGCAAGCGTGAGTGCCTGTTGTTCAGTAAGCGGACCGCTGTAACGCGCAAAAAGCGGGCTAATGTGTTTGCGGTACTGGGCTAGCATTTCTTCAATTACTTTAAGAGCAGGCGTATTTTCGGCAAATAAATACGTAGACGGAAATAAATACCCTTCTAAATTGCGCGCGCGCACTTCCCCCAAAAATGCGCTAGCATCCGTAATATTGCGGCGGGCCAGTTCTTCGGCAATTTCTTCCGCACGCCACCCTTCCAATACAGTTACTTTTTCATAATGCGTGCATTGCCCGGTTTTAATACAGTTAATCACTTCCAAATCGCTCGTGTGTTGGCGCAAGTCAAACCGTCCGGCCTTTAAATCCTGCGAAGATGCCACAAAGCGCAGTAAAAGCCGGAATAACAGTTCACTGCGTATGACGCCTTTCTCTTTGAGTTCCCGCGCTACTTCGGCCCCGGTTTGGCCCGGGCGGATTTGCACGGTAACCAGGTCCCCTTTACTAAAAAAATACCATTTGCCCGCCCCAAGCATTAGGGCGAGCAAACCAATAAATACGGCGGTTATACAGCAGAAGCGTTTCATTTGACGAGTTTAAAGAAATGGCGTTTGCCAATTTGTAATACGTCGCCGTTTTCAAACGCAAGCGGGCCGTCTTGGGTGATTTTCTTTTCCTGCAAGCGCACGGCCCCTTGGGTAATTAAAGAGCGGGCTTTGTTTTTGCTTTCGGCGGCTCCGGCGGCAAAAATAACGGCAGACAACAGGGCCCCCGGTTCGGGCGTAAATGTGGGCATATCCGCGGGCAACTCTTTTTTGGAAAAAACTGTCTCAAAATGCGTTTGGGCGGCATTGGCGGTACTAGCATCATAAAAACGCGCCACTAATAAATGGGCCAGTTTTTTCTTGGCGGCCATGGGGTGCATTTGTTTGATTTCGTCTAAATTTTCCGTCGTAAGCAGTTCATAATACATGGGCATTACTTCATCGGCAATAGACATAATTTTGCCAAACATATCTTCCGGCGCATCGGTAAGGCCTACATAATTTTTGTAGGATTTACTCATTTTTTTCACGCCGTCTAACCCCACCAGTAGCGGCACGGTGATAGCCACTTGCGGTTCCTGCCCGTTATTTTTTTGCAGTTGGCGGCCGACAAGTAAGTTGAAAATTTGGTCCGTTCCGCCCAGTTCCACGTCGGCGTTTAAGGCCACGGAATCCTGCCCTTGAAATAAACTGTAAAGCACTTCCAGCATGCTAATGGGGTTGCCGGCGGCCATGCGTTTTTTAAAGTCATCACGCTCTAATACTTGGGCTACGGTAACGTGTTGTAAGGTGGACAGTAAATCTTTGCCCGCCACAAACGGCTCCAGCCATTCACTGTTAAAGCGCACCTCGGTTTTGGCGGGGTCTAACACTTTGAATGCCTGGTCCGTATATGTTTTGGCGTTTTGCAAAATTTGCTCGCGCGGCAGTACCGGGCGGGTGGTGTCACGCCCGGAAGGGTCCCCGATGGCGGCGGTAAAATCCCCAATGACTAGTACGGCGGTGTGGCCCAGGTCCTGAAAGCGGCGCAGTAGAGAAAGGGCTACGCTGTGGCCCAGGTGCAAGTCGGCAGAGGTGGGGTCACAACCGAGTTTAATTTTTAAGGTTTTTCCGGATTCTAATTTTTTGGCAAGGTCAGCTTTGGAAACTACGTCCACGCAACCGCGCGTTAAAAAGTTAATTTGTTCATCAATGGTCATAGAATACTCCTAAAATAATTACTTATATTTTAGCAAATCTCACCCAACGGTCCGATACCTTAAACCCTGTCCAGGGAGTACTGAGTTTACGCGGATTCCCTTCGCTATAACTTCCGTTTGCCTGGAAATCGGCCGGAGCCCACGTATCGGGCGATAAAAGAGCAATAGAGATATTGGCATGCTCTTGCGTGGGCAAATGGTTGCGGTTACTAAAATCGGGCACAAATCCTTCCCGTGTTAAATAGAAGAAAAAAACTTTGTTTTCCGAAAAATTATAAAAAAGTTCTTTTAATTGTCCGTCTTTAAAGTGGCCTAACAATTCAGGAACAAATTGGTAATTAAACGTAATATATTCGGAAATATGCCGGCTGGGCGCAATCAACACTTGATGATATTCAAACGGTTGATTAGGCTTATTAACTAAAAAAACACATAACCGGGCTAATTGATCCGCAGATACATATTCACGGCATTGGGCCGCTTGCGGTAGCGTTTGCGTGCACGTTTCATCACACGAAACAGTTCCCTGCCATTGGACACGGTCTGCTATTACGGTCCATTTAGGAGCTGGTAAAGTCATCGGGAGTGGCTTTGTACGCGCCAGCTGGACAGGTGCTTTTTCAACCGGAACCATAATTTCCGGCGGAATTTCGCGCGGTACCGATACCGTTTTGGCCGCTAGGGAGGATTGAGTGGCCTCTCGTTGTTTTTGAGGTAATAATTTAATAAAAGAACTGGGGGCTTGGGTAGCAAATAATACCATCCCCGCTACTAACAAAATAGGCAGTAAAAAGCCGCCAATACCTATACATAAATTGCACCACAGATAAGCGGGGGTTTCTTCCCTTACGTCTTTTTGAGAAGGCATAAGGATTAAAATAAACTCGGCTACATAGACCAGTGCATTAAGGGCTGGGATTAATTGTAAAAACGTCAATCCTACCGGCCAGCCTAAATGACGTAGCCGACGAGCTGCTGCACAAATACTTAGTACACCTATGAGCAGCATAACAACAACTACCCACAATTTAAACCCCACACCAACGGACCAATCCAACCATGTAAATAGTAAAAGCGGCAGTATCACAAATAAGGGGAAAAGGCCGAACGGCAATACATAAAACCCTAAAAATTCCCGGCGGCCGGCATATCCGCCCCAACTAAACATCCGTTTTATATAATTTATCATCTTTTCATCCTCATAGTTTACTTATATTTTAGCAAATAGACCGCTTGCGCGTTTAGAGTTTTTCCAGCAAAGTTTTGATTTGTTGGGTGGCCGCCAACGGATTGGGAACGTTAAGCGTTTGATACTTCTTGCACATAGCGGCTAAGGAGGCACAATCCATTTGCGCTAACGCCGCTTGTAAACGAGTCGCGAACTCTTTTCCTTCGCACACAATCCGCGCACAGCCGGCATCCTCCAAAATTTTAGCGTTAAAATACTGGTGGTTGGCCGCCGCATGCGCAAACGGCACCAAAATAGCCGGCAGACGGCATGCAATCACTTCGGCTAACGTACTGGCCCCGCTGCGGCAAATCATCAAATCAGCGGCCTTCATCAGTTTGTATACTTCGTTACTATATGCCAGTGTGCGCACGTTGGGAAGGCCGTGGTATAGTTGCACTTGCGCATCATACCAGCGCGTGCCGGTAACGTGAATAAATTGCCATTGGGGCGAATGTTTAATCACTTCGGGCAAGGCCTCATTAAGCCCTTTAGCCCCTTGGCTACCCCCCATTACCAATACCGTGCGGGCCGTGGGGTTGAGTTTTAGTTGGTTAAGCACCTCACTGCGGTTGACCGGGTGGGCAAATTCCGCGCGGATAGGCGTACTGACTAGTACGTCTTTGCGCGACATGGTAGGCATAGGCAGGCCCAGTAAACGCACCGTGGCAAAATAGCCGCAGAGTTTATTGGCTAGGCCCCAAATAGCATTGGATTCATGCACGACTGTCTTCACCCCTGCGCAACGTGCACAAAACACCAACGGAAAAGATACATATCCCCCCATGCCTACGGCGATATCCGGCTGAAAAGTTTTAATAAGCGCGCGGGTTTGCAGGAGGGATTTTACCAACCCTTTTACAAAACGGATGTGCCGCAGGGGATTTACCGTACGCGGCAAACCGCCGGCAAGAGCCAGTTCCGTATAGTTTAGGCCGTTTTCTTTTAAGACCGCGGCGGCCGGATCCTTTTGGCGCAATACAAACAGGACATTAGCCCCATTATCTTGCAACGATTTACCCAATGCAAAGCCCGGGTAAAAGTGGCCCCCGGTTCCGCCGGAAGCAATTAAAAAGCGTTTGTTTTTCATTATCTCATCCTGGAAGTATAATAAGAAGGATTCTTACGTACCGGGGCAGAATGGTCCACCGCGGCTAAATTTAAAATAATGCCTATCATCACTAATGTCATGACGACCGAAGATCCCCCATATGAAAAGAACGGAAGAGCAATCCCCTTGGTAGGCAACAGGCCGATTGCCATGCCCATATTAAAAAACGCCTGAGAGCATAACGTCATCATCAGCCCAAAAATCACCATGCCGTTAAATGTGCTTTTGGCGCGTTTGGTAAGCAATATTCCCCGCCATAATAAAAGTGTAAACCCCAGTACCACTAGCAGCACCAGCAGCCCGGCTTCTTCACACATGACCGAAAAAATAAAGTCCGTATGGGCGGCAGGCAAGTATTGCAGTTTTAACTCGCTGTTGCCAAATCCCTTGCCTAACCAACCGCCCGAACCTACCGCCATAAAGGACTGCATCACTTGGTAACTGACCCCGGTGCCGGAGTCCTCGGTAAGGTGTAAAAACGATAATAAACGTGCCCGGCGGTAGGCAGTAGTAAGCATAAATACAAGACCGCCTAAACTGCCTGCGGTTGCCAAAATTGCCAAATGCATTTTGCGCGCCCCGCTGACAAACAACATAGTAAGTAGTACCCATCCCATTAACAGGGGGGTTCCCAGGTCTTTACCCAGCACAATAAGCAGCAGGGTAAAACCCGCCATGCCCAGCGGTTTTAAGAGGTAGCGTTTGTCTCTGCCCAGTTTCCCGGCGGTTTGCTCTAAACAGGCGGCCAAATAAATCACCAGGGCCACTTTGGCAAATTCAGACGGTTGCAACTTAAACAATCCGCCCACATCAATCCAACGGTGCGTATGCGCTTGGGCGCGGGTAAAAAATAGCGCGTACAAAAGAAGCCCCCAAGAAATGTAGAGAAGGATATCGGGTTTAAAAGCGCGCAATTTGATTAAATCACTAAATTTGTAAGATAAAATCCATGCTGCCGTAATGCCGATAATATCAAACAAAAACTGGCGTTTTACAAAGGAAGAAGTTTCAAACGCGCTGGCCGAATAGGTAAACAACAGCCCGGTAATCACAAAAAACACACTCATGCCCACAATAAGCGGGTCAAAGTGTAAAGAAGGTTTTTCTGTGCGGTGCATCCCGGGGCGGCTATAGGGGGAAATACGGCGCGCCGGTTTATTAAATAATGTAACCATAGTTTACCTAATTTTCAACGAGGCCAGGGCCAGTAACATGAGCATCATGCCCACAATCCAAAAGCGTACAATTACTTTGGGTTCCGGCACGCCTTTTAGTTCAAAATGGTGGTGAAGCGGGGCCATTTTAAATAATCTGCGCCCATGGGTCATTTTGAAAAAACCCATTTGCAACATCACAGAAACCGTTTCCGATACAAACAGCCCCCCCGCAATCGGTAAGAGCAGTTCCTGCTTTACGCACAGGGCGGTCGTGGCGATTACACCGCCTAAAAATAGGGAACTGGTATCCCCCATAAATACCTGGGCCGGGTAGGCATTAAACCATAAAAACCCAATACATGCCCCGGCTAACGCACCCATAAATACGCAGATTTCCCCCGCACCGGGCACATAAATAATTTTTAAGTAATCGGCAAAATTGACGTTACCGGCCAGGTAAGCAAAAATACCGTAGGTAATGGCGGTAAAAATCATACATCCGCTGGCAAGGCCGTCAAGACCGTCTGTTAAGTTAGTGGCGTTAGACGTGCCTACAATCACTAACATAGAAAATGCAAAATAAAATACCGACAGGTTGATAAACGTCTTACTCATATATGGGATAATTAAAGACGTGGCATATTGCCCATTGGGCGGATTCACCGCCAAATAACCCACCACCACGATAGCCGTAAATAACTGTACCACCAGTTTTACCCAGGATTTCATCCCTTCCGGGTTCTTTTTAACCAGTTTGGTGTAATCATCCATAATTCCTACGATTCCTAAAGAAATGGTGGTAAAGATAAGTAGCCAAATATAGTTGGTATCTAATTTCGCCCATAGTAATACACTGGCCAGTACACTTACGATAATTAAAATCCCCCCCATGGTGGGCGTACCGCTTTTAGAAAGGTGGGTTTTGGGGCCGTATGCGCGTTCTATTTGTTGGATTTTATAAGAGCGCAGTTTGCGTATCACCGCCGGGCCTATTAGCAGCGTAATAAAAAATGACGTAAATACCGCTGCCCCGGTACGAAAGGTAATATAACTAAAGATATTTAAAAAACTTAAATTTCCCGTTAAGTGTGATAAATAGTAAAACATACTTATAACTCCTTAAATACACTTTCAAAATTCATACTGCGCGAGGCCTTAATTAAACAGGTTCCCCCCGCTTTGACTACTTGTTTTAATTCGCTTATCCAGGAGGCCGGGGTAGTGCCGTAATATAGTTTGAGTCCGGTCATATCCTCTAATCGTTCGTAGCAGTATTTCATTTCCGGCCCGGCTAAAAATACGTAATTTACGCCGTTTTCCAACAGTTGGCTAGCTAGGTTGCGGTGATATTCTTTAGACAGGGTTCCCAACTCTTTCATATCCCCCAACACGGCAATGCGCGGGGATTTGGAAGCGCGGCCTAATATTTCCAGTGCGTTTTTCATACTGGCTGGGTTGGCGTTGTAACAATCCAAAATATAGTCCGTATTTGCTTTATGCACGCGTTCTAACCGCATGGGCATGGGGGTAAAAGTGGAAAGGCCTTGTTTAATAGCATCCATATAAATACCCAGTGCAATCGCCGCCGCGCAGGCCGCTGCGGCATTTTGTTTGTCGTGCCGTTCTAAAGTTAAATCAAACAAATAGGCCTGGTCTTTGTAAGTAAAAGCAAATTTTTCGGTTTCCAAAATGCGTACATCTGCCTGCGGGTGAAACCCAAACGATAAGGCCTTGCCTTTGTATTCTAAATGCAAGCGGGATAAATAGTCATTATCCAAATTATATACAAGCGTGCCGCCGTAATTAAGGCATTGGGCGATTTCGGTCTTGGTTTTATAGACAGTTTCTAAATCGTGGAAAAACTCCAGGTGGGAAGGGCCCACATTGGTAATTACTGCCACGTCGGGAACAGCGAGCGAGGCAATTTCTAAAATATCCCCCGGGTGGGAAGCCCCCAATTCAAACACGCCGTATTTGTGTTTGGGTTGGATTTCCAGCAACGAAAACGGCACGCCAAACTGGTTATTTAAATTGCCCATGTTGGCTACTGTTTCCCCGGCCGCCATACAAATAGCACGCAACATTTGTTTGGTGGTGCTTTTACCGTTAGAACCGGTAATTGCCGCTACTTTTAGCGTACTGTTTAAACGGTGGTATTTGGCCAGTTGTTGTAAGGCCGTTAGTGTATTATCTACTAAAATAAAAGCCGTTTGGGTGCCAGCGGGAACCGGGTAATCTTTGCGGGCAATCACAAGGGCCGGTTGTTTGGCAAGAACTTGCGGGATAAAATCATGCGCATCAAACCGCGCTCCTTTTAAAGCAATAAATCCATCTTGCGCGCTGACGACGCGGGAATCGGTCACAAAAGAAGTGATTTTTTGGTCCGGGTTTGTTCCCACCAGGGTTCCCCCCGTGATGTCAGCAATTTTGCGTAATGTCCAATTTAATTTCATAGTAAACTCCTTAATCTGTAAAATCGGTTTTATCCGGTGCAATCCCTTGTAGCACCAGTAAATTTTCGGCAATTTCTTTAAATACCGGGGCCGCTGCCGTACTTCCGAAAGAATATACTTCCGGGTTATCTAAAATAACTAAAATCACCAGTTCCGGGCGTGTAGCCGGCACCATACCCGCAAATGAAACCACATGGCTACGTTTGCCGTATCCCCCCTCCTGTGACAATTTCTCTGCCGTTCCGGTTTTTCCTGCTACGTTATATCCTTTAATTTGTGCGCGCTTGCCAGACCCTTCCTCAACGACGGTTTGCAATAGTTCACGCATATCCTGGGAGGTTTGTTTGGAAAGTACATGGCGTATTTCTACCGGTTTGGAAAGTTTTTCAACTTTTCCGTTAGTGTATTCTATGCGGTCCACCAGGTGCGGTTGCATGAGGATGCCGCCGTTAGCAATGGCGGAGTAGGCCGTAATTAACTGCACCGGGGTGACGGCTATCCCATAGCCATAGCCCTTGGTAGCCAGATCCACCTTGGTCCAAGAGGTATAATTTGACACGCTTCCCTTGGATTCCCCATTAAAGTTAATATCGGTTTTACTGCCAAAACCAAAATCCTTAAAATAAGAAAACAGTGTTTTTGCCCCCATTTGCACCGCCACTTTTCCTGCCCCAATATTGGAAGAAAGTTGCAAAATTTCGGCCAGGGTTAAATATTCTTTATCGTGTTGTTTATCGCGCACGGTAAAGCCCTTGGCTACTTCCCAATGGCGGTTTTCCATATAAATGGAGGCATCTTTGGCAAGGGTGCCCGAGTCAATCGCCGCGGCAATGGCTATGGATTTAAACGTAGAGCCCGGCTCATAGGTAAACTGGAAGGAAAGGGACTGCCCATCTTTTACCGGGTAAGAGGCCGCCGCCAAAATATGCCCGGTATTAGGGTTTTGTACCAGGGCAACGGCACGTTGGGGGTGTAATTTTTCAACCGCATGTTGCAAGGCGCGCTCTGTATAAAACTGGGCGGTTTGGTCAATCGTTAAATAGATATTGCCTACATTGACGGTATCTTTGAGGTGCCTGTCATAGATAATTTCCCCGCGCCCGGAACGGCGGGCGCGTTTTTTTTCAATATGTTGGGTCATTTCTTCGTTATACATTTGTTCAATGCCTGAAAGCCCGACATTTTTAGAGTTTGCTGCACCAATAATATCTAGCGCGCTTTGCCCAAATGGATGCAGCCGTTCGTATTCGGGTGTTAATTCTAACCCTTGGCCTAATGGCGTGCGTAATACCTGCGCCAGTTCCATATAATCAGCCGGTTTAATTTTTTTGGCGGCATAAAAGAAATTGCCGGATTTGTTCCATTTTTCTTCTAACTGCTTTTTGGGAATATCCAACGTTTGTGACAAAAAAGAAAGCGTGGCATCTTTATCCTTGACGTATTTTTTAACTACCCCGCAGGAGTGCGTCCGTACGGACTGGGCCAGTACGCGCCCATGGACGTCGTAAATTCCGCCGCGTTTGCGGTCTTCTGCCAGGGAGTTATAAATCGCGCGTTCTGCCTTGGCGGCGTATTCATCATGGCGGAACAGTTGCAAATAAACCAGCCGCCCCGTAATAAACAAGGGGGGCAACATCATGGCCGCAAACACAATATATAAGCGTTTTTTGATGTTAAAAATAGACGGCGCAGAAAAGGGCGTGTGCGGTATCATTGGTCTGCCTCTAATAAAATGACTTCATGGGGTTTTTCTTCCACCATCCCCAGTTTTTCTTGGGCAAAATCAATAATGGCTTGCGGGCTGGAGAGGCGGGCAATTTCTACTTCTTCGTACTGGTTGCGGGCTTCTTTAATGGCTACTTCATTTTGAAGTTTACTCACTTGCCGCCCGGAGCGCAGGACCCCCAGGTTAATGGAGGTAATTAAAAATAACCATCCTCCCAGTAATAAACAAATTAACAAAATATATCCCTTTTTCATAAGCGTTCAATTACCCGTAATTTAGCACTGCGCGCGCGGCGGTTGCGGCGGATTTCCTCATAAGAGGGAACCAACGTATGTTTATTAACCAGTTTCCACCCGCCTTGGGCGCACAGGTCTTTAAACCCCTTTTTAATCATTCTGTCTTCTAATGAATGAAATGTCAGCACAGCGGCCCGCGCGCCCGGTTTTAACAGGGCTGTTAACACCGCCGGGATTTGCCCCACCTGGTCTAATTCCCCATTGCACGCAATACGCAGGGCCTGAAACATCCGCGTAGCCGGGTGAATACGCCCATGTTGGGGACCGAGTACCGCTTCAACCAGTTTTTTTAGTTGTGCTGTTGTAGTAAAACGGTTATCCCGCCGGGCCGTTAAAATAGCGTGCGCCAGTTGGGCGGCGCGGGGTTCTTCACCGTATTCTTTAAAAATCCGTTCCAACTGCGCTAGCGGATAGGTATTAACGATTTCTGCCGCACTCAATGGTTGGGTGGTATCAAAGCGCATGTCTAAGGGACCATCCTGCAAAATACTAAACCCGCGGGTGGCATCATCTAACTGGTAAGAACTTAACCCTAAGTCAAACAAGGCCCCGTCCAGTTGGGTTACGGCGTACTCGGCCAGCACTTGCGGGGCTTGCGCATAGCCGGCATGACAAACCGTTAAACGCGCATCTTGCGTGCGTTCTTGTGCCATGGCAAGGGCATTGGGGTCTTTATCAAAGCCAAAAATTTTGGCCTGCGGCCCCAGGTTATTTAAAAAATAACGCGTATGCCCGCCCAAACCTAGCGTACCGTCCATATACAGGCCGTCTTTGTTTAGTAAAAGCAGTTGGGCAATTTCCGGGGCCATGATGGGGATATGTGTCCAAACCGGGGTCATTTTTTCCCTCCGTTTACCGGGGCAAATTGCAAGCGTCCTTGCCGGTATGCTTTTTGCAAATCGTGTAACCATACATTTTGTAAGGTGCTTACTTTGTTAAACGGCATGCCGTATGCGCGGTAGAGTGCTTGGTAAATGGGCGCGCCCCCTTTGAGTTCATCACACATTTTATAAAATTCGTCGCGCGAGCGGGTATTTAGTAAATAATCCACCAAACTATACGCCTGCGTGTACCACATTTCGGCCTTATCACGCGGATAATCTTTTAAGGTTTCGGCTGCCATCATTTCTTCAAAGGGGATTAACTGGCCCGTTTTGACAATTTGGTTTAAGCGGTTATTGATATAATTGGGGCGTTGCTGGGTAGCGTATACTTGCATATATACGGCCATTCCTTCAGACAACCACAGCGGGGAGAGTTTGGGCAGAAAAAACTGGTCAAAATACAAGTGCGTCAGTTCATGCACAGAAAGTGCGTAAAAGCCGGTTTTTTCAATGATATACATAGTGTCGGATTGCAGGTCCGACGAAGCCCCGCTCCACGCCGGGCGGTGGGTATAGTTTATGTAGGATTCTTTACCTAAAAAGAGCATGACTAAAATTTTACCCGGTTTGGCAATTAACGTAAACGGCGTTAAATCCAGCATTAAACTACCGTGAATGTTATCTAGCACGTTAGTTAGTTTGGGGGTGATAGGGTCTTTTTCCCGGTAAATTAAGTAACTGTACGTTTCTGCGGTTAAAAAGCCGGGCGGCGGCGGAACCCAACGCACCTTTTGGGCCGAATTAGCCGGACGGTATACTTCAGTAGGGAGTTCGTCTGTATTGCCAGCGGGGGCGACTGAGGCAATTTGCTCTAGTCCGCTAATCAGTTGCTCTGCCTGGGAAGAAGGGGCCTCTTGCACGGTAGGTTGTGAAGAAACTGCTGGCGGAGGAACGGAAATATCCGGGCGCAGTTCTTGGGCGCGCCCGCGGTAGGAATTATCCGTTGGGGCGGCAACCGTGCTGGTATTTTTTTCTCTGTTTTGAAAACGTGTAGGTTCCTGGGTAAGGGAGCGGGAAATATCTTTAAAACTAAGCGCGCGGGCAGACGGCACCGCCGCTAACCACACCAGTAGTATTGCCCAGAAAATTCGTTGTATGGTGTTACTTTTCATTTTTTTTGATACACCGCCAAATAGCGTGATTTGCTTTCCCCGGGTAACATGTAAGTAAAGGGTTCCAGGCGGACCGCCCCCGGGTATTCAACCGTGGGTACTTCGCTTTGGTAGGCCAAAAACAATCCCCCCGGTTGTAAGATAGCCGCGCACAAGGGAAGAACCTGCGTTAAGGGCCCCATGGCGCGCTCGGTCACGGCCTCAAACGGACCACAAGGGGTTTGCCCCAAACGTACTTGCTTTACGCGGATATTGATAAACCCGGCTTGCATAGCCGCCCAGTTCATAAATTTGCACCGCCGTTCTAAACTTTCTAAAAGAGTGACTTGCGCCGCCGGAAATGCCGCCGCCAACGCAAACCCGATATACCCGCACCCGGCCCCGGCATCTGCCAGTTGCCTGGGGTGGGCAATCTTCGCATATATACAGGCCGCGGCGGTCAAACCGTCACATAAATGGCGGGTAAGCAGTTCATCAAAATTTTCTACGCTGGTTAGATTTAAAAAATCCTTTTTATTGTAGACGCATTGTCCGTACGCAAGCAATTTTTCGGCTTGCGCGGGCGTAAAAGGCAACCCCAGTTGAGCTGTAAAATTAAGCAGTTTTTTGGGCACGTTTTAACCTCCTAAACCGCTCTATATGCACGCAAATGAGTTGAATATCCGACGGCGTTACCCCCGGGATACGGCTCGCCTGTCCGACCGTTTGCGGTTTTACTTCGCGCAGTTTTTGTGCGCTTTCAAACAAAATACCGCGTACAGCAGCCGGGTCAAACCCTTCCGGAATTTTGATGTTATCAATATCGGCCAGTTTTTCGGCATCTTTTAAATTACGGTTAAAATATCCGGCATATTTATGCTGGATATCGGCATAGCGTTGGGCATTTTCTACGCGCCAGGGGCCTAACTCAAGGTTTGACGGAGGTGTTTTGCCTGCGCATAATGTTTCACAAAGGTGTTGGTAATTTTCAAACGGTTTTTTGTATTTTTCTGCAACTAACCCCAGGGAAAGGCCTTTGGGGGTAAGGCGTAAGTCCGCATTGTCGTTACGAAGGAGCAGACGGTATTCCGCGCGGGAGGTAAACATGCGGTACGGTTCATTGACCCCTTTGGTAACCAGGTCATCAATCAGTACACCAATATATGCCTCGTTGCGGCGTAAGACAAAGGGTTCTTTTGCTTGCACGAAATGCGCGGCATTTATCCCGGCTATAATCCCCTGTCCTCCGGCTTCTTCATAGCCGGTAGTACCGTTAATCTGCCCGGCTAAAAACAACCCGCAGATGCGTTTACTTTGCAGGGTAGGAAATAAATCCTTCGGGTCTGCGTAATCATACTCTACGGCGTAGCCGGGGCGGGTAATGGTGGCGTTTTCCAGGCCAGGCACAGAAGCAATCAGCGCGCGTTGCACGTCTTCGGGCATACTGGTGGAAAACCCCTGAATATAATATTCTTCCGTATAAAAACCTTCCGGCTCTAAAAATAAGGGGTGGGAAGTAACTTCCGGAAATTTTTTTATTTTGTCTTCTACCGAGGGGCAATAGCGCGGCCCTTGGCTATGAATGTTGCCGCCGTAGAGGGCTGAACGCTGGAAATTTTCCCGCAGGATTTTGTCCGTAGCCAGGGTGGTATGGGTAACATAACACTGCCCAAACTGACGGTTTTTTAGCGTGTTTATATCGGTAAAATGGCTCATGGTCCAAAGCGGGTTATCGCTAGGTTGCGGGCGGAATTGGGTATAGTCCACCCGGCGCGCGTTAATGCGCATGGGCGTGCCGGTTTTAAAACGGGAAATAGGCAGTTGTAACTGTTCGCGTAAATTTTTGGACAGTAAATTAGACGGCATATCGTTATACCGCCCGCCGGGGGTCATTACGGTTCCAATGTGAATGGTTCCGGCTAAAAAAGTACCCGTGGTTAAGATGACCGTGCGGGTTTTGTAAAGTGTATTACGCAGTGTAAGCACACCGCATACGCCGTTGTCATCCGTGCAAATTTGGGCGGCTTCGTCTTGCATCAGGTCCAAATTTTCCTGCTGTTCTAAAAAGTGTTTATAGGTAAACTGGTAGATTTTTTTATCACACTGTACGCGCGGGGAGTGTACCGCCGGGCCTTTGCCGGTATTAAGTAAATGGTAATGAAGCGAGGAAATATCCGTAATGCGCCCCATGGCTCCGCCCAGGGCATCAATTTCCCGCACAATTTGCCCTTTGGCAATCCCGCCGATAGAAGGGTTGCAGGACATTTGGGCAATGGTATCTAAATTTTGGGTGAGTAGTAGCGTGCGCGCGCCTAATTTGGCAGCCGCCAATGCGGCTTCGCATCCGGCGTGTCCCCCCCCGATAACAATAACCTCATATTCTTGCGGACAAACAAACATTTACTTTCCTCTGCAAAATTTTGAAAATATAATTCCCAACACATCATCCGGCGTTACTTCACCCAGTAAATCTTTTAAACTATGCAGGGCCGCGCGCACGTGTTCGGCTAGGATTTCCCCCCCCTGGGCTGCTTGCAAGCGGGCGGTTTCCAGTTCGGTTTGCGCACGTAACAGGGCCTCAAAGTGGCGCAGGTTGGAAATTAACAATCCTTCCGGGGTATTTACCTGACTTTGCGGATGGGTAATTACTTCTTTTAGCAGTTCTACCCCTTCCCCTGTTTTGCACGATACCGCCACAACCTTCTGCCCCTGTAAGGTGGGCGGGAGATCTACCGGAACAGGGGTTTTGTCCAATTTATTACGTACAATGACGGTACGCTTTGCCTGCTTGTGAATTTGTTCCCACAGGGCTAACTCTTCTGGGCTTAACGTGAGTGAACCGTCCGTTACCCAAATAATCACATCTGCCTGTTGCATAGCGCGCATACTGCGGCGCATTCCCTCTTGCTCGGCTACGTCTACGGCATGTCCGCGGATACCGGCCGTATCGGTTAAAATAACTTTTTGACCATTGATTTCCAACGTTTCTTCTACCGTGTCGCGTGTAGTGCCGGCTACGTCGGTTACAATCGCCCGGTCAAAGCCCACTAGCGCATTAAGTAAACTGGATTTGCCGCTGTTGGGAACCCCCACCAGAGCCACTTTTAGGCCGTCCTTGATGAGCCGGCCTACCGAAAACGTTTCTGCCAAATTTTTTAGCGGGGTAAGAATAGCGTCTAATTGTTGTTGAATATAGGCCGGAGCCAGGGGCGGCATTTCGTCTTCTGCATCATCTAAACGCACTTCTATTTGTGCCAGCAGGTCTGCAAGAGGAGTTTTGATTTTTTCTACATAGGCCGATAATTTACCCCCTAGCTGTTGCATAGCCAGTTCGTGCGCGGCGCGGTTGCCGGAAGCAATTAAATCACACAGGCCTTGCGCTTCTATTAAATCCATTTTCCCATTTAAAAAGGCACGCTGGCTAAATTCCCCGCGCCGGGCTGCGCGCGCCCCATAAGCACATAAAATTTCCAACAACCGCCCGGTAATGTAGGCAGAGCCATGCAGGGAAAATTCTGCTACGTCTTCCCCGGTAAACGAGTTGGGGGCTTTAAAATAAGTAACCAGGGCTTTGTCTAATACGGTGTCTTTGTCAAACAGGGTACATAAAGTTTGTACGCGGTTTTGCCAAGTGCGCGGCGTTTGAACCACCCGGTTTAACAGGGCAAGTGTATCCGGCCCGGACACGCGCACCACCGCAATTGCGCCATGAGCGGCAGTAGCCAATGCACAAATAGTATCTGTAGACATATTTTTATTTTACTATTTTTAAAAGGCCTGTGCGCAGAATATATGGGCCCTAAAACACGCAAATTATAGGCCCTTTGGCCCTAGCAACACACGCAGTAAAACCGGTATAATACTTATGATGAAACGGTTTATTTTGTATGTGTTTATGGCGGGCCTGGTGGTAACGGCTCCGTGCGGCTATGCCCAAAAATCCCCCCGCTCGTTAGCGCGGGCTATTTTGTCTGCCCCGGCAAGCCAGGAACTTGCTGCCCCCTTGCGCCAATCCCTGTCGCGTTTGACCCCCGGACAACTGGCCCAAGTAACGGCCCAAATCCGGCAGGCCAACGCGCAACTGGCCGCCCAAAACGCCCAAACACGCCAACAGCAGGCCCTCATATTTGAACATACACGCCCGGCGGTATTTCGGGCATTGCCGCCCAAACACGGTGCACCGCGTAACAGTTTTACAGGTACTATTGTAAAAACGCAACACCAGGGCAAAGAAGAAGTATATGGTGTGATCCCCATGCACGCGCTGGCAGATGCTGAAAACACACCCGGGTTACTTTCTTATAAGTTTACGGCCATTGTAGACATAAACGGCGTTCCTACCCGGGTACCGGCATGGGTGGTGCAGTTGTCTACCTCTAGCATAGCCGATATTGCCTTGGTAAAATTTCCAGCGCGCGTAGCAGCCCAAGTAGCGGCCTTGAACCTTTCCCAACTTACTTATTCCAAAAATACGGTACTCTATGCCTATGGGTATGCGTGTAATCTGCAAGCGCGAGGCCTTGCCCATGCAATGGGCAAAACCTCTGCCGGGCTGATGACTACCCAACTTCCTGCCGCTAACGAAGGGGACCGCGCGGGGTTTTGCGGTAGCGCGCTAGTAGATGAAAACCTAAATTTGGCCGCAATACATATAGGTAGTTCGTATGTAGCAAACCAAGTAAACCATCCGTTTTTTAACACATTTGGTATCCAACCGTCTGCCCGAGGGGACATAGGTTATGCTGTTCCGGCCCAGTGGGTCAGCCATTTAATTGATGCGTACCACCACGTTCAAACCCCTGTTTTGCCGGTGAATATACGCGGGCAGGAGATCGCCAAATTGCGTGTCAATGAATATGTGAGTAAGGTGGAATTATTAGACAAAAACCACCAAGTTCTTTGGAGCGAACACATAAACTGGAAGTTAAGCATGCGCCCTGCAGAAAAGGCCTTACTTTTGTTCCCGCAAGCAAAGTTTATCCGGTTAAGCATCAGCCAAACGCATTGGCAAAAAGACGAGCACCGTTGGTTTGTGGAAGATGATAATGCCTTGCACCGGGTAGTGTTTGCGGGTATTGACCCATTGGAATAAGTGTCTTGTGTATTTAAAGGCCTACCTGGGTTATAGGCCTAAACTCCCTTGTTTTTTATAAAATTCTCTCGTATACTGTATGTAACGGAGCGTTTATGAAATATGTAATTACCTGTATAGGTTGTTTACTGCTATCGGTTGCCACGTTTGGGCAATCGCGCGGGGAACTTATAAAACAAGGGGCCAAAGGGTTATCTACGCGGGCGGAAAGTGCGCTAGCAAGCCAGGTGGGCCGGCAAGTAGCCGCCCATGCTACCAGGACCGCCGTAACCGGTGGGGCCGTGCAGGCCGCTACGCAGGCCGCCCATAACCGGGTGCAACCCTCCGGCGCGGCAGTTCGTGCTACTTCTACAGCCGTACGCCCGGCTCTTTCCACACACTCGCTCCCTGCCCGCATGCCCGGGCAAAGTGCCGCACAACGCTCCCAATTCCCGGAAATTGACAGGTTACGCCGTGAAGGAGCCAGGTTGCAAGACGAAGAAGACATGTTAAACACTGTCGGGTTTGGAGGCGGGTTTGGAAAAAGTGTGTTATTTGCCCCGGTAGAAGCGGAAGGGAAAAGTGGCGGATTTTCGGTTACTGCCGTAGAAGTAAATGGAGAAATTTTTGGGGTGGTGGCCTCCCACGTGTTACCGGAAAGTTACTATACGTTACGTTCCAGTTTGCAACGTAAATTTCATGTACAAGTTACCCAGGCCGATGGAACCCAACAACTATTAGCAGCCGAAGTAGTGCAAATCTCTCCGCGCAGTATGCTGGATATGAGTTTAGTAAAATTCTCCCCCCAAGCAGAACAATTTGTTATTCCGCTACAATTAGCCAGTACCCCCGCCCAGGTAGAGGAAGAGTTGCTATCCCCCGGGTTTGCGGCCACCGTAGCGCAAATAGAAACCCGCAAAGTGTTGCGCCGTTCTTTCCTTTCTGTACGAACGGAACAAAATTTAAAAGGGGAACGTCAGGGCTTTTGCGGCAGCCCCCTGTTAGACATTAACGGACAGGTAAAAGCCATTCACACAGGTACAAAAGTAGCTAAAGACGGAAGTGAGGTAAGTTATGGAGGGCATGCGCGCTTTATTAACTTGTTAGCGCAGGCCTATCATGCGAATGGGCAGGCAGAATATGACTTGGAAATTAACGGACATGCTATCGCCCGGCTAAATGTGGATGAATATATTTCTGCTGTTTACTTGTATGATGCAAACGGAAAGCGCATTCTACAAAAGAATTTGGAAGATAAATTTTCGGAATCATTTGTGCAACAAGCATTGCGTGATAATCCGCACACGGCGTATATTCAGTTAACCTCACGCAAAGCCCAGTGGGAAACAGATCAAGACGGTGACAGTATTTTAAAAGAGGACCGTTCCCGCAGTGATAAAACCAAGCGGCAACACTACTACGATGTAAAAAACAAGCAAATTCTATCCCAACGGCCGGGCGTTATTAAGATGTAAACGCAAGCGGATAGGTTAGCGTTAATTCTGCTATTGCATCAAGCGATTTTCCCCGTTATCAGCGGCCTGCATGGGTTCTTTGCTAAATAAGTAGTTAGTTCTGGTTTCAGCGGGCCTAACAAAATGTCCTACTGAAAGGTTGTTGGTGAGCATTTCCTCCGCTTATTGTAAGGAGGAGATCCCCAACAAAAACATGTGGGGAGGACTTTTTTATATCCCCCTTCACCCGGCCTAATGGCCAACCTCTGCCCCGCTGGAGAGTGCTCTTCGCGTCCTGTTGTGTTTTTCCCTTCACCCGGCCCAATGCCCTCCAGGGGCGAGGGTAATTTAAGCCAACAAGAACAAAATCCCCTGGCAGAACCAGGGGAAAAATATCGGCAGCCAACCAGTAGGTTATTATTTGGCTACATATTTGCGGATGAGTTGTTTAATTTCATCTTGGGTACTGCGGCGCAACAGTTCGCGTGCTTTATCGTCTAACGAAGGTTTCTTTTTAGGGCCTTCATTTACTTCTTTTACCAGGGCGGCGTTAGCCGGGTCTTGCGCGGCCAGTTCAGCAGCACGCCGTTCCACCCGAATTTGTTCTTTTACATAGTGCAGGGAACTTTCCAGTTTCCACAGATGGATTTCTTTTTCATCCGTGGGGTTTACCTTACCGGCACGGTTTAATTTTAAGATTTTCTTTGCATATTCGGAAAGTACATGCCACGTGTTAAACGCATCCCCTTTGCCAATTTTTGAAATACGGATCAGTTCCTTGGTATTTCTATCATATTCCGGCTCCATGCGGATAGCCCGTATTTTAAAGAACATATACATATCTTCAAACAACTCCGCAATCTTGGGGTCCGTTTCCACCAGTTTGTTATACGTGTCTTCATCCAATGTTAAAAGCAAAAATGGGTTTATTTTATCAATGGCATCCACCATCCCCAGGGTAGATAATTTAGTCATTGCGGAAAAAGAATGATCCCGGGCGGCCCGGGCCAGGGCATCTACCGCTTGGTCCGTGCTTGCTTCAATCGCACTGTCCAAGTTACCCACATAAGAATCTAACCCGACGCGAAAAGGTTTTGTGAGTTGGGTAATCCCGGAGCAGGCCATTTTTAACCGGCGGAAAAAACTAAAGTCACGCCAGGTAATTTGAAGACCTGTTTTCCAGTTCACGTCACGCACATAGGTAACTAACGCTTCTTGGCGTTCGTAAAAATCGTCTGCTTCGGTAAGGGCCATTTCCTCATCGGAAATATCTTTAAAAGAGGTCCGTTTTTTAGCAGGTTGGTCTTTTCCAATCATTGCGCTAATTACTTGCTCTGTTCCGGCGGCGATCTGCGCAGGGACAGTTTCTGATTCGTCTTGCGTATTTGCGCCAACAGGTTGCGTTTCTTCGTTTGCTGTATTTTCATTTTCACCACCGGGAGGGTCATCCGGAAAAGCAGTTACATCTGCCAGGCGGGAAATGCTTTGGCAGTCGGTCGCTTCCAACACCAACTGCCCATTAGGGGCGCGGTAGAAATTAACTGCCGCATACGAAGAAAGCGGCAAAAGCCCTATACTTAACATACATACGATTATTTTCTTCATGATTACCTCTTGTTTCCAATCATTTACCTTTATTATAGATAACATGCGCGCCCAAACACATGGGCCAAAAGACCTAGGTGGTGTGTATAAAAAGTTCTATTTAACGCAATTTGAGGGAAAGGTCGTTTAAGTCCGCAATTTCCGCCACATGCAATTTGGAGAGTTTGCTTTTTTCTTCTTTTGTAACCGGGGCGCAAAACGCGCGCGTAAAGCCCAAGCGTTGGGCTTCTTCTAACCGGCGGTCAATCAAAGGCACTTTGGCGGCCTGGCCTAAAATACCGACCTCGGCCATAAATACCTGGTCAAACGGAATTGCAATATCTTTGCAAGAAGATATAACGGCGGCACAAATAGCCAAGTCCAGCGCGGGGTCTTTTAGTTTGACGCCCCCTGCCAAACTGACGTACACGTCTTTATTATCCAGCGGCAGGCCGATATGCTTTTCCAACGCGGCAAATAACACCAAACACCGGTTCAAATCCACCCCGGTTGTTACGCGGCGCGGGTACGGGTAATGCGTGGGCGAAACCAGGGCTTGTACTTCGGTAAGTAACGGGCGGGACCCTTCCAACACCAAACTGTACGCGCGGCCTTTTAATGCTTTATCGCGCGAGGACTGGCTGAAATATTCACTGGGGTTATCTACGGATTGCAAGCCGGTTGCTGTCATTTTAAACAGGCCGATTTCCCCGGTGGATCCAAAGCGGTTTTTGTGCGGGCGTAAGAGGCGCAAGACGTTGTCTTTTTCCGTATCAAAGTAAAGTACGCAGTCCACCATGTGTTCTAAAATTTTGGGGCCGGCCAGTTCGCCGTCTTTGGTCACATGCCCTAGTACAAAGGTAATAATGCCTTTGGGTTTACACAGGCGCACCAGTTCGCTGGTACATTCGCGCACTTGCGCAATGGTGCCGGCAGAGGAGGTAAACTCCGGGTGGAATACGGTTTGGATAGAGTCCAAAATCAGTACGTCGGGGTTTACGTTTTCTACACTTTCTACGATTTTTTGAATATCCGTTTCACAGTGCAGAAAAATATTGTCCCCTTTTACCCCCAACCGTTGGGCACGGCCGGAGATTTGGTTAACGCTTTCCTCACCGGAAATATAGAGTACCTTTTTATTTTTGGAAAGTTCCGCCGCCACTTGTAGCATAAGCGTACTTTTGCCAATGCCCGGCGCACCGGCTAGCAGGGTAAGTTGCCCTTTTACCAGCCCGCCGCCCAGCAGGCGGTCAAACTCGCTAATATGGGTTTGGATGCGTTCTTCCTGGACGGATTTACTTTCGGAAAGTTTAACTACTTCAGATGAAAAATCCGTAAAACTGCGCGTGCGGGCGGCGGGTTTTTTACTTTCTTGCGCTTTTACTTCTTCTACTAACGAGTTCCACTCCCCGCAATCCGGGCATTTGCCTGCCCATTTGGGGGCCTCAAAGCCGCATTTCTGGCAGACAAATACCGTTTTAAATTTCATTATTTACTCCCCGCTACGGCGGCTAAGCCAAAGAAGGAGGAAATATCCTGGTCGTTAAACGACACATTGGCGCGCACCGCAAAATTGTTGGTTTCCAGCGCATCACGCGCCCAGGCACCCACGCTAAAGTATTTGTTTACGCGGAAGTCCACCCCATAACTGACATTGGGCTTATTGAAACGGCGGTGGTTAATCACCCGGTCACGCCCCAGGTCGGAAAATTCCCCGGTGAACGTAAAGCGGTCCAAAAATTCTGTACGGTAGAACGGTTTTAATTCCAACGCCACCCCGCCGGAACCGCGGATCATACCGGCAGAGAGTTTGGCCCACTGGTTGTATAAGCCCAGGCGGGCATCAATTTTGTTTTTCTCTACATAATCTTTACTGTCTAATTTGTCATCTTCGTTACCAATGTTGGCAATCCCTACGCGGTAGAAGGTAAAGCCGCTGGGGGTGTAAATATCCAAGGCCAGGTCGCTAGTGGCCAGTTTGGGTTCGGGCATATAGAAGAAGTCATAATCCCAATATACCTGGAATTTACCCATTTTGCTCACTACATTTTTCACTTCTGCCATGGTGGTGCGCAAGTCAGAAACGGTTTCTTTGACTTCGGTTTTCATCTCTTGGTCTTTAAGTAAACTGCCAATGACGCCTTCGCCTTTGTCTAAACTGGTTAACAGGTCTGATAGGCGGGCGGTAGCCACGTCTAAATTTTGTACCGAACTGGTTAGATAGGGGCGCATGGCGGCAATCATTTGGTTTAAGTTGGCAGAGAGTTGGCGGATTTCCGTCATGGTTTGGTTCAGTTGGTCCCCCATTTGACCGTTGTTATTTACACTGTCTACAAATTCTTTAATGCTAGCCATGGTTTGCGTAACCATTACGTCCATGGGAATGTCGTTTACGCCGTCAATATACGTGTCCGGCTTGAGGATAGGAGATCCGGGCAACCCCTGGACCACTTTTAGGTATTTACTGCCGATAATCCCGGTCATCACTACGCTAAACTGCGCACCTTGGCGAATATGCACGCCATCATGGATTTCAGCCACCACAACCACATCTTCGCCTTCTATTTTAATTTTTTTAACTTTTCCCACTTCTACGCCTGCTAATTTAACAGGTGCCTTCACCGGCAGGCCGGAAACGTCGTTAAACTTAATGTTTAAGTCATAGGTACGCGTGACAGACAGCCCGCCTAAAAAATAAAGTGAAAACCCGAAAAGGATTAACCCCACTACTGTAAATATTCCTAACTTTGTTTCTGCCTTCATAATTTTTCTTCCTAATTTGTGCTAACACTTTGTTGCTCAAGGGCTCGAATACCTCCGCCCTTCGGGCGCGTTCCGACAGTATACTTCGCCCTTTCGCGCCGCGTTTTAGCGCAAATTCGTTTGAAAACCCAAACTTGCGCTTGATGCATTTTATCAAAGTGAGCATTTCATAATTTTTCTTCCTAATTTGTGCTATAAATTTATTACCTACTTAAATTACTTCAAAACTTTTCTGTCGTTCATCTCGCCCGTTACGGTCTTTAGCGCATTGTGCCATTTTTCAACCTCGCCCCTTGCGGGAGAGGATGCCCGCAGGGCAGGTGAGGGGTTGTATGAAGCACTTCCTCTTTGGAGAGGATGCAGGGCAGGTGAGGGGTTGTCTATAATGCTTTCCTATTTAATACCCCCTCATCCGGGCTACGCCCACCTTCTCCCTCCGCGGGCGAAGGGAACAAACTTTACCCCCTCATCCGGGCTACGCCCACCTTCTCCCTCCACGGGCGAAGGGAACAAACTTTACCCCCTCATCCGGGCTGCGCCCACCTTCTCCCTCCGCGGGCGAAGGGAACAACCCCCCTTTTTACTGTTTGCGTCATACTATTGGGCCGGATGTATTTGGTTATAAATTCTATCTAAACACATCTGCATTTGTTGGGCCACTTCCCGGTTCCAAAAACGCAATACTGTAAATCCATGTTTTTGCAAATAATCCGTCCGTTGCTCATCCTCAGGATTTTCTGCATGTTGGGAACCGTCTACTTCAATTATTAACTTCTTTTCCAAACAAACAAAATCTACAATATACTTATCGTCAATAGCTACTTGCCGGCGGAATTTAACTCCCATGCCGTTATTACGCAATCGCCGCCATAATTTTTGCTCACACTCGGTAGAGTTCTTTCTTAAAGTACGCGCACATCCCTGCATTTTGTGAGAATATGTCCGGTGTTGCACCTGTTTTTACTCCTTCATTAGTTTCATCTGTATCGGCCCTTGGCTGGAACCTGTTACAAATTGTTTGACGTACGGATTATCCGTTTCTTTAAACTCCTGCGGTGTCCCTTGCAATAAAATGTTCCCTTCGTACAAAAATGCAATCTTATCGGCAATTTTAAAGGCCGAGTGCATATCGTGCGTAATCACTACCGAGGTAACACCCAACTTCTTTTTTAAATCCATAATTAAATCGCTAATAATATCGGTCATAATGGGATCTAATCCGGTAGTGGGCTCATCATACAAAATAACCTCCGGCTCTACCGCCAGTACGCGTGCTAGTGATACACGCTTTTTCATCCCGCCGGAAAGTTCACTGGGGTTTAATTGGGCTACGTCTTCTTTTAATCCCACCAGGGCCAGTTTTTCTTTGATAATTTTGGGGTAATCGCTCTGCGGTACATCGGTTAAATATTTTAGCCCGAAGGTCACATTTTCCCCCACGGTCATGGAGTCAAATAATGCCCCTTCCTGGAACAAATACCCAAACCGCCGGCGCACGGCAGCTAAACGTACTTCGCTTTTAATTTTAGTAATGTCGCGCCCATCTACTAAGATTTGGCCGGACGTGGTTTCCAACAGCCCGATTAAGCACTTAATCAGCGTACTTTTGCCACTGCCCGAACCGCCTAAAATACAGGTGGTTTGGCCTTTTTCAATCGTAAGGTTCACGTCTTTTAAAACGTGTTTTTTGCCGAAAGATTTACGTAAATGTTTAATTTCTATCATGTTAAATTCCAAACGCAGTTAAAATAGCGGTTAAGAAGTAATCCAGCACCAAAATAAGTACAATGGTGGTCACTACCGCCCCGGTGGTGGATTTGCCTACCCCTTCGGCCCCGCCGCGCGTGCTGATACCCTTATAGCAACATACGGTTCCAATCATAAACGCAAAGAAAAATGTTTTGATAAACCCATGCATAAAGTCCCCCACCCCCATGTAGGAGGTAATATCGGTTAAGTAGACCTCGCCGGGTACGCTTAACGCATATACCGCCACCAAATATCCACCAAAGATACCAAACAAGTTAGAAAACAGGGTTAAAACAGGCAGTGTAAATACAAACGCGCACATACGCGGGATAACTAAATAGCGTATCGGGTTTGTGCCTAACGTATAAAGCGCGTCAATCTGCTCCGTTACCGCCATGGTGCCGATTTGCGCCGTTACCGCCGCCCCGGCCCGCCCGGAAACAACCACGCTGGTAAGCACCGGGCCTAATTCGCGGATTAACGAAAATGTAACAATCGTGCCTACAAAAATAGGGTCGCCAAAAATGTTGCCAATGGTGTTTCCTGCTTGCAAGGCAAGCACCATGCCGGTAAATAAACTGGTTAGCGCGGTAACGCCTAAGGATTCTACCCCAATGGTCACACACTGTTGGGAAGTTTGGTGCCATTCAAATGTACTACGCCACAACCAAAACAGGCACGAACGGAGCATAGCCGTGCAACCGCCAATCTCCCCAAACAAATTATTCATGTAACGACCAATGGCTGTAAACATATTATTTATAAATCCTCGGTACGCGGGCGTTTAATTGCGTGCAAAGTTCATAATCAATCGTGCCCGCCAAATCTGCCAGTTCTTTTAAGGTGATTTCCTCCCCCCCTTGGCGGCCAAATACAATCACCTCATCCCCTACGCACGCACCGGGTACGCCGGTAATATCCACCATGCACATATCCATGGTAATGTTACCCAGCACGCGGCAACGCTGCCCGCGGATAAGCACCTGGGCTTTATTAGAAAGGGCGCGCATGTAGCCGTCCCCATACCCCAGGGGCAGTGTGGCTACCTTCATGGGGTGTGTGGCAATAAAACTGCGGTTGTAACTAATGCTAAAGCCCGCGGGAATATCTTTGACGTACACCACGCGGGTTTTGAGTGATAAAATCGGCTCATAGCCGTTTTCAAGCCCATACATACTGTGCCCCGGGCGTACCAGTGTATAGTGTGCATCCGGCCGGGCCACAATGGCGGCGGAAGCGGCAATATGCACATGCGGCACGGAAATGTTTTTTAGTTTTAGCCCGGTTAACGTATCGCGCAAATAGCCGATTTGCTGTTCGGTAAATTGCGGGTCCGTTTCCACGCTGGATAAATGGGAATATAAGCCGTCTAACACCGCATGCGGGTTTTTATGCAAAAATTCCAGTACCTTCATCGTTCCGCCGCGGCGCATGCCGGTGCGGCCCATGCCGGTTTCCTGCTTGACGTGGCAAACGGCTTTTTTGCCCAGTTTTTCGGCAATTTGGCAAATTTGTTGGGCTGCCTCCATACTAGCCACGGTAACGGCTAAATTGTGCGTAAGCGCGTATTCAAATGCCTCAAACGGATAGATACTTCCTAGCACTAAAATAGGGGTTTTTAAACCGTTTTCACGCAGAATAATTCCTTCTTCTACCGAGGCCACCCCGAACCACTGCGCCAGGTTGTTTTCTTCTATAAACTGGCCGATTTTCACTGCTCCGTGCCCATAGGCATTGGCCTTTAAAATGGCTAGCAGGGCGGGTTGTTCCCCCACTTGCGTGCGCACTTTACGTAAGTTGCGGGCCAGTTTTTTAAGGTCAATTTCCGCGACAGTCGGGCGTAAAATAGGGAGCATTATTCGGGAATCTCCATAATGGTATCGTTTCCGGCCGCGGCGGCAGGGGCTTGTTCCATCTGCTCGGGGGCGGGGTTGGTAAACAGGGCAAATTCGCCAAAGAAAGCCAGGTCAATATCGCCCACGGGGCCGTTACGCTGTTTGGCAATAATTAAGGTGGCTTTGCGTTTTAAGGTTTCGTCGTCACGCTTATAGTAGGCCTCGCGGTGGATTAACGCTACCACGTCGGCATCCTGCTCAATAGAGCCCGATTCGCGCAAGTCAGAAAGCATCGGTTTATTGTCCGTGCGGGTTTTATCCTCATTTTTACGGCTTAATTGGGACAACGCCAACACCGGCACGTCTAACGTGCGGGCCAGGTCTTTTAGCATGCGGGAAATTTCACTCACTTCCTGTTGGCGGCTTTCCATGCGCCGTTCCCCGCCGCGGATTAACTGCAAATAGTCAATGACAATCAGCCCCAGGGTTTTGCCCTGTTTTTTGAGTTCACTGGCAAGACGGCGCGAACGCATGCGTAGTTCGGTAATGGAAATACCCGACGTATCGTCAATATACAAGGGGGCATTAGCCAGGCGGCCCATTTCGCGGGTTAAATCGCGCCATTTGTCTTTTTCAAAATAGCCCGAGCGCAATTTGTGGATTTCCGCCATCGCGGCCGCGCCCAGCATACGTTCATAAATAATATGCCGCCCCATTTCTAAGGAGAAAAATGCCACCGGGATATTGCACTCCACACAGGCGTGGTGGGCGATATTTAAGGCAAGGGCGGTTTTCCCCTGGCTAGGGCGCGCGCCTAAAATAATTAGGTCCGAATTACGCAGGCCGCCTGTTTTGTGGTCAAATTCGCTTAAACCCGTTGGCACGCCTTGAATGGTGTTTTTGTTTTTAAATGCTTTTTCCAGCATTTCCATCACTTCCGGTGCCAGGTCTTTAGAAGACACAAAGCCCGATAGTTTTTGGCGTTGGCTTAATTTGTAAATTTGGTCGGCGGCGGAATCAATGAGGGTTTGCGGGTCGTCGTCTTTTTCCTGGTAACAGCGTTGCACCAGGCCGGTAGCGGTGCGGATTAAATCCCGCACGACAAATTTCTTATACACCAGTTCCGCATAATACTTGGCGTGGGCGGCGGTGGATACTTTGCCTTCCAGTTGCGCCAAATACACTTCCCCCCCTACTTTGGTGAGGGCTTTTTTGCGTTTTAATTCTTCTACTACGGTGACAATATCTACCGCCTGGCTGCGGTCGGTCAGGTCTTTAATCGTTTCAAAAATAACCTGGTGGGCCTCTTTATAAAAATGCTCCGGGCGCAAGATTTCTAAGGCATCTGTCAGGGCATCTTTATCCAACATCATAGACCCCAACACAGCCATTTCCGCATCTAACGCTTGGGGAGGAATACGTTCTTCAACTAAACTGCTTGGCATAGTACAACCTCAAAAAATAAAAAATGGATATATGTAATTGTAGCAATTTATGGGGAGTGGCGCGCGGGAAATTTTGTATAAAACCCCGGTAGGGAAATCTGCCGGGGGAAGAAACAAATAGGGATATTTTATTTAACTAATTTCCATATCCGGGTAAAACCCTTGTAAAAGAGAGCAAATTAGATTTCCTTGGGGTTCCACTGCGAAACAACTGCGCTCAATAGTGCCGTCTGGATACACATCAACAAAGTATGTTGCTGGAGAGTATGATGCTGTAGTTGCATTTAGATTACGGTTCTGCGGTGTAGGGCACACCTCATGTTGTTCCCCTCGCTTTAAACGGCTGCTTTTCCCCATAATAGAGTTTATTATGAGGAGTTTTTTATTAGGGCAGAAAAATAAGCGGGGCATTAGCCCCGCTTGAGTATGTATTTGTTGAGGTTAAATACTACTTATTGTCTTGGGATGGACTATCCGTTGTAGCGGACTTCTTCTCTACTGCCGGAGTATCTACATCCATTAACACAGAACGTTCTTCTACGGTATGGGTATCGGTTTGTACCAGCGTTTGTGCTACTGTACGCGCCAAGGTTTGCGTAGCCATCCGTTGTGTGGGGGTTTCTAGCGAATCAGCCGGTTGGACCGTTTGGTCAGAAGCAGGTTCAGCGGTTTGTACGGTTTGTTCAGGGGAAGTTTCCTGCGTGGTGGTTAGCACTTCCGGCGTGATTGCTTCAGCGGCGGTTTGTACGGTTACTTGCGCAGTTTCTTCAACGGCTGTATCTGCCGTATTTTCCGTTGCTATTTCAGCAATATCTTCCCCAATCACGCCCGGTACAAAGTCCGCCGGGGCGATACCGGCCTTGGCCTCATCCAACGCTTTTTGAGTTGGGCGGAAGGTGACTTTGCGCCAACGGCCTTCCCCTTCTGAAGCGGTCAGTACATATTCGTTACCGTCTACCGCGCGGTGGATATAGCGGCGCAGTTGCGCGCTCATGGGGCGGAAACGGAACACGGAAGTACCGCGCTTAATCATATCAATGCCGTGTGCAATGTCCGCATTGATTTTATCTTCGGCCTTGCGCCAGTAGTTTTGGGTATCGGCCACCACAGAAATGGGCGTATCAAAATGACGCGTTACCGCCAACGTGCAGAGATATTGGATGGCCTCTAAGGTTTTGCCTTCCTTGCCAATCACAATAGCGGGCTTATCGCAATCAAAGGTTACTAAAATGCGTTGTTGTTTTTCATCCCACCAAGAATTAACGTTAGACGGCACTACCCCCATGTGGGTAAGCACGTTGGTGATATATTCTTTGGCCTCTTGTAAGGGGGCTTTTAAATTTTCCGGGATGACTGCGTTTTGGATGGCCTCACTAGGCAAAAGTTGCGGTTCATTGGCCTTGGGAGTACGCACGCGCGGTTCTTGCGTGCGTGCAGGTCTCTCGCGCCGGGCCGCACTGTGTCCACGCCCACGGCCTGCGGCTTTTCCCCCCCGGCGGTTACGCCCATGGGCGCGGCGTTTAGGAACATCCATATAAATATTTTCGTCCCATTCTTCGTTGGCCCAACGTTTTTGGCGCACTTCCACCACGGCGGGTTTAGAGCCAAACCCTAAAAACCCTTTTTTGGGGTGTTCCATCACGGTGACTTCCACCTGGTCACGGCGCATGTGTAGTTCACGCAACCCTTTGGTGATGGCTTCTGAAACGGTTTTTCCTTGTACTTTTACTTTGGTTAACATAGTGTAAACTCCTAATTTGCTTTGATAATTTTTTTGTTGACTAATGTTTGAATCCCATAAGTGAGCAAACTGTTGGTCAGCCAGTAGAGCACGAGCCCGGAGGGAAAATTCATAAACATTAGCGTGAAAATAAGCGGCATATATTTAAACACAGCCGCCTGGGCCGGGTCGGTACCGGGCGGAATATTGCCGCGTTGCTGCAAAAACATCACGGCCCCCATCAAGATGGGAAGCACGTAGTAAGGGTCTTTGGCGGACAGGTCCGTCAGCCACCATACAAACTTGGCCCCATGTAATGCCCACGACGTACGAAGCGCATTAAATAACGCCAAGAAAATGGGCAATTGAATCAGTAACGGCAAGCACCCCATCAGCGGGTTTACCTTATATTTGCGGTATAAGAGTAACGTCTCGCGGTTAAGGGCGGCGGGGTCTGACTTGTATTTGGTTTGCAGACGTTTGATTTCGGGCTGAATCTTTTTCATCTGCGCGGCCGATTTTAATTGCAAAAACGTAAACCGGCACAAGATTAGTTGTAACAGCACCGTTAACATGATGATAGCTACGCCGTAGTTACCCGTCCATTTATAGAATAATTCCAACACGTTGCGCGCAATTTTGCCCAGTGCGCCAAAAAATCCAAACGCGATACTGCGCTCAAAACGGTAGGGCTCATAGGCCGGGGTTTGGAACAACTGATAATCTTTCGGCCCGATATAAAAATGGGAATTATACGTGCGGGTTTGCCCGGCTTTTAGGACTTCTGCCGGAACGGAAATTTCCAGTTGCGGGCCCTCCAGGTCCCCTTTAGATAAGCCAAAGAACTTGTCTTGTTGGCCAATTACCTTTTTTTGGGTTTGCAACGCACCCGGTTTCCACCCATCGGGTACTAATACGGCCAGGAAATAGCGGTTTTCCAACCCGGCCCATTTCCAGGGAAGAGTGGGTTGTTTTTCGTTTTTGGTGAAGGTTTCTAATGTGGGGTTTTTCTTACCTGCCTCTTGCACGAGGTAAACGGCTTTACTCTCGCGCTCGTTATCTTTCATTTCACTTTTTACCGTAGCCAACCCGGGGCCGAAATTCCACTGCCAAGCAGATACTGTAGCATCTTTGCTAGACGTGTTTTTCAGGTCCACGGTTACTTGCTCTAGGCCGTTTTCGGCAAACGTATATGTTTTGACGGCGGTTAAGCCAGCGGCCAATTGGGCGGTAAAGGTAATAGAACGGTCCGTACGGGCGGTTTCGGCAAAATCCTGTTGGGGCCAAGTGGCTAACAGGCCGGGGCCTTCGTATGGGGTTAAATCCACCGGACCAAGCACATCATGAAACCGGTAGGTCTTAATGCCTGCCCCTTTGGAAGAAAACATTAGGGTGGCCCGCGGGAGTGTAAACTCCGTCACTACTTCGGGTTTGGCAGAAACAACCGGCACCGGGGTATCTGCCCCAGCCGCTGTTGTACCGCCAACAACTGACGGTGCAGACGTGTGATGCACAGAATCGGAATGAAGTTGTGCCTCTGCGGCCTGCCGGGCCGCACGTTCACGCGGCAACACAACAAATTGATTGTACCCTGTAAGCAACAATAAAAACAATATTGCTGCCGCCAGGAACTGTCGGTTTTCCATAATAAGTCCTTATTACTATGCCAATTTTGTGGCGTAGGAGAAAAACTTTCCGGCAGTATTCCTAATTTTAAGGAACAGGGTCATATCCGCCCGGATGCCCCGGGTGACACTTGCAAATTCGCTTGATAGCAAGTACACTACCTTTGCAGAACCCATATTTCAGCAAGGCCTGGTGTGCATACACACTACAGGTAGGCGTAAAACGGCAAACCCCATGCGGGCCAAGTAACGGTCGGATACACTTGTATCCCGCCACCAATCCCGCTAAAACCATGTTTCGTAGCCAAAAAGAACGTTCTTGCATGAAAGTCCTTTCTTATGAAAAACGATTTATTGGAGCAATGCGGCTGTTTTCCACAGATGCGTGAGCGCACTACGCGCTGCTAACACATTACTCATCATTTTACTATCCCGGGGACTAATCACCATATCTGCACCGGGTACTAAACAGGTTTTACTGTTGCGAAAGATTTCCCTCAACATCCGTTTGGTACGGTTGCGCACAACCGCCGGGCCTAATTTTTTAGACACCACCACCGCAAAACGCACTTTCTGCTTGTGAGGAGTACGCAGGCACCACATCACAAGACCATTTGTTTGGTACTTGGTACCCTCCTGGATAACGCGCTTAAAATCGCGCTTTAAATGCAGGCGTGTACTGCGCGGCAGACCGTTCGGCCGCATACTTACGCGGCCCGGATGAGTTCGTGGCGGCCTTTAGCACGGCGGGCACTTAATACTTTGCGGCCGCCGGCAGTAGCCATGCGCGCGCGGAAACCAATGTGTTTGGCGCGTCTTCTTTTGTTGGGTCTATAAGTCGGTAACATAATTTTTTATGCCCCCTGACTTGGTGTAAAACCACAGGTGCAGGGTGCAAACTCCTTATATTAATTTAAAATTGTTTCACTTGAAACCAGATATATTATACTTTAATTTGTTGTTTTTTGGCAAATAGGTTATTGTTTACTGTAAAAAACATCCCCATAACGCACCCATCTGCCAAGTTACCGGGCGGGTATGTTACAGCCATAGATAGTCGTTAAGTGAAACTCCCCGGGTATGCGCCCGGGGAGTTTATAGGTGCTACTTTAAAAGCGGGATTTGAAGTTTTCCCACCAGGTTTGCAAGGTTTGCTTCCAAGAAGGGCCGTCTGCCAGGCCGGGAGTAGATTTGTTCTCCGTACGTCTAAACAGTTTGGCAGACAGAATAGCCAAGAAGGTAGGAATACCGATTAGTGTGGCTACCGTCGCGTTGGTTTCCGATAAAATTCCCTGGTCCATGAGCCCTTGTGCAATAGTGGTTAACAACATAGGCCCCACCGCACAGGATACCGCACTGGCCATAATCAGTGAAGTAATTTTGTCCTGCGTTTGCTGGTCTTTGGCGGTGCGGGCATACGCTAGCGTAAACGTGGTAGAAATACCCAGTTCTGCCAAGAATAAGGCCGCCGTTAACAGGTAGGGGTTATCCGTCACCGCCAAGGAAGAGGCGGCACTGGTTGCGGCCATAACAGTCGCCACGCTTAAATTGCGTTTCGGAAACCATTTTAAAAATGGTTTTGCCAGTATACGCCCTGCCAAAAACGCTGCAGAATATTGCATAAAACCCAGTAAATAGCGTTGGGATTCATCCGCCATGAGTTGCGGAATCATAAACAGAAACCCGCTGTTCAGAGCCACTTCCACCGCGTTCATTACAAACAACCCGCTAATAAAACTTCCCACACCGGGGGCATCTTTTAGTAAGTGTAAATAACTGGTGGTAGAGCGTAGTTTACCTTTGGAAGTACGCACCACTTTGCCCGTTGCTGGTACGGTTTTAGTATTGGGTAATTTGGCCAAATTCAAAGCCAGGGCAGAGGCCCCTACTACCGGCAGTGCTAGCAAGAAAGGCGCGCTCCAATCCATACCCAACATAGTGGTGGCCAAAAAAGGAAACCCGAAGGAAGCCATCATCCCAATAGAGCGGCTCAATTCAATATAGGTACCGCGTTGTTGGCGGACTAAATCATCCGTTTTGTGGCTGATTTCCGTCATAACAGGGCCGGCGGCGTTATGAATAAATACCGCCCCGGTACTTAACACAGTCAATACCCCTAATAAACCAAGATATTGGGCAGTTGGATTATCCCACGCCGTAAAGGAACCGTCTAATCCCAGTACGGTGGTTCCTGCTAATAAACTCCCCCCCATCAGGCCAAGGCCGGTATTGATAATCCCTTTACGGCCCAGTTTTCCCTTAAGCGCATTGGCTATAAATGAGCCAAATAAATAGGGCGAATAAGTAGCCGCCGTTACTAAAATAGCAAACGAAAGCGGCAAATTAAGGGCCGACTTAATGCTGGCCATAATGGGGGTGCCGATTTCAAGACCAATAGAAAACGCTGTTAAATATAAAGCCGCCCGTTGGGAAAATTTAGTATCATCTGCCGATTTAGGCAACAATTTGTTCAAATACGCTTTTGCCTTATCAATAATAGATTGATTTTCCGCAGAGAGTTTGACAGGGCCTTGCTCTGCCAAAAACGCTTGTACTATTTCTTCATTTTTGCGCTGTTGCGCTTCTGCCGCTTCCGCAGAAACAGTTGCGTAGAGCGGGTTCGCAACGGCGGAGTTCAGTAAGGCAGCAGAAACCGGAAATTCTTCCCCTGTTTCTAGGCCGCCCACCGGGGGCACCTCTTTGTCGGGTGAAGGAATGTTTTGTTGAAGCGTACGCGCAGGCGAAAGTTGCCCTACGCGCTCCATTTTTCCCGCATTCATATACAAAAAAGTAGATTCCACAGAAGGGCTGACCACTAAACTATTGATAGGCCCTAAAGAGATTAAAGAAGTTTGTACTTCTGAAATATCCACCGTTTTACGCGCTGCCGATGCTATCCGGGCCGGAAGGTGGTTGAACTGAAGATAGGTCTCAATGCCTTGCCATAATTCGGGCTGCAAGGTAGATTGTGCACTTAACATGTTCAGTTCATCATACGCCCCTAAACGCAACAGGGCGCGCGCGGCCGCCGCAGTAATGGCGGCTTCTTGCGGGGTGCCGGCAGATTTTTTTGCCACTTTTAAAATCAGGGCGGCGTCTTGTTTTTCTCCCAGCAAACCTATAGAAGCAATATCAGCCACGGTTTGTGGTAGGGTGCCGGTCCGTTTTTCTAAATTAGTACGGTAAAAGGCAAGTGCTTGGGCTTGGTCTACAGGAGACACTTTATTTTGTAGTGCCAGGGCCGCAAAATCCGTACGCAACAGTAGCGCACGTTCTTCTGTATTTGGGTGCGTCAGAATTTGGCGCGCGGCGGGCACATAGGCCTGTTTGGCTAAAAGACCCATGTGCTGTGTTGCGAACGTAGGCCGCATATCATGTAACAGGTGGCTATCTAGCGCAGTAATACGCGGATCTACCCGCAACCCCGATGGGGTGGGTTTGACTCCCCGCGCGATTGCTTGGGCGGCACGTTTGGGTAACGCATCCGCCAGGGCGGGTTGAGTGCTAAGCAACACCAATTGGATGCTAAGCAGTACAGCAATTATTTTCTTCATTCTTTCCTCTAGTAACAATAAAACCCGCCCTGTTCTTTTTTTTACTTTATCAGGGTGGGTTTGCTTTTTCTTTTTTTAAATTGTTTTTTTGTTACAAACATGGCCCTGGGTTTTTTTTATACCACATAGAGTTCCGGCTAAACATGAGGTGATTTAGCACGGTAAACTTACATACGGATAACCCACAGGCATTTAATTTCATTCTTGTTATTTACTTCCTATTTAATATAAAACCCTTTATCCAACTTTGTATAGTATACTAAATATTGTTTGAGGGAACAACATATTTTGTAAAATAATTGTGCAATAAAAAAACTTCCTTTTGTGTTATGTATGTATGGAACCCAATATGACTCAACAGACCGACGATCAGTTAGTACAGTTGTTTGCCCAAGGGAATAATGGGGCGTTTGAGGAACTGGTACTTCGTTATAAAAACAGTTTGTACCAATACCTTAAAACCCTGGTTAAAGATGAGGGGGCCACCGGGGATTTATTCCAGGAAGTGTTTATAAGTTTGTTTAAACACGCGGCTGATTTTAAACACCAGGGTAAGGTAAAAGCGTGGCTCTTTTTAACTGCCCGCAACAAAGCGTTTAATTACCTGCGCGACCATAAAGGGGTGGACTCTTTGGACCAGACCGACGAAGAAGGAAACGAGTTTCTACACGAAACCTTGCCGGACACGTCTTTACCGGTGTTAGAACAACTCACTAGCCAGGAAGGGGCGCAACTCATCTGCCGACTGGTAGAACAACTCCCCCCCGCCCAACGCGAAACGGTCTACCTGCGGCAATACTTTGCCTTTAAAGAAGTAGCCGAGATGTTGGGCCGCCCGCTGGGAACGGTACTGGCGGATTTCCACCGGGCTGTACTAAAAGTGCGCCTGCAACTTCAAAAGCAAGAGGAATCAATATGAAATGCAATAAACTAACCTTACTGGAACAAGGCAAATTAGAGTATACATCCTGGGTATCCCACGCTAAAACCTGCCCTACTTGCCGGGAAATGCTACGCACGCAAGAGGCCGTTTGCACCGCGTTAACGGCCCCGGCGGCCCCGGCAGAACTGGTAGACAAAGTGTTTGCCAAAACCACCCGGAAAAGAAGTTGGCTAACGCGTTGGCGGGCGGCACTGGCTAGCGGAGTGGCTGTCTTGCTAGTAGCCGTAGGGGCGGTGTATCACGTGTATAAGCCGCAACCCTTTAACGCGACTGACCTGGTGGCGTATATGCATCAAGATACGCAAGATGAATATGATACATTTTTAAGTGACCTGGATATTTTTGAACAGGAATTTTAAGGAGGACGTATGAAAAAGTTACTAATCACCCTGTTACTGGCGGGCGTAGTGAGTGTACCGCTGGCAGCAGCAGAAAACAAACCGCAAGCAGCCGACAAGGCCGCTGTGCAAGAAGTAGAAAGAGGGCATAAGGACTTTGCCAAAGCCCACAAAGAACACATGGCCCAAATGAAAGCCACGCAGGAAAAAATGGCTAAATTGGTCAAAGAATATAAGGGCCTCAAAGACGGCAAGAAAAAAGATGCCAAACGCGCCGAAATTGAAAAAGAAGTAGGCGCAATTCACGAGGAGCAATTAAAATTTAAACAAGAGCAACTGGTGAAATTTGAAGAACGCCTGCAAGGGATGAAAGAAAAGTTTGCGCAGGAAAGTTCCGACCAAGGTAAAAAGGACTGGGTGAACCAAAAAACAGACAAACTGATTGAAAACGGCGGCAACGTGCGGGTATTATTTGAACCCCGCGGAGACGAAGGCCCGCACATGGATGGCAAAGGCCCGCACGGCAGAATGCACCGCGGGTTTGGGCACAAAGGCCACGGCCCGAAAGGCCCCCGCTTCCATGGCGATGGGGATCGCCCTGAATTACCTGAAAATAAATAATACCAAACGGTTGCAGAAAAACTCCCCGGCTTATCATAAAGCCGGGGGCAAAGGTGACACTGCACAAGCAGGATAGATTTTATTGGGTAATCTGTTCACAGTGGTAGATATAACAACCGGAACCATACGGAACCTTACATATATTGTTAGAACCTACCCCAGATACACTACAGGGTCCGCTACCGTTCGTAATTACCCCCATAGAGGAACAAAGAGGTTTACCGTCACAAATGGATTTATTGGACGGTTGCGTATACGGCCCCCACGAAGCCCATACCTCTATGGAACAGGAACCCCACGCACCCCAGGAACAGCTAGAGGTTGAGAATGTGCGGGTTTGCTTGCCGGTCCCTGTTACATTAACTCCTCCAGTCCCCGGATCACTATTATATTGGTAGGGATAATATTTTTTGAAATCGCATGCTCTTGTTTCCACGGTTTGGGAAGGAGTAGACGGCGCACTGCAAGGCCCCCAGGGTTTCCACTCACCTGTAGTCGTATCACATTCGCGTGTTTGAGTACCACGGTATCCGCAACCACACTGCCGGGTATTTTCACCGGAACATTCTTTTTCCAAGCACGCGGAAGTATCTTCCCCTTCACAGGTAGAACCTAACTCCCACTTACAGGCACTTTCATTCCAGGTGTAAGTTTGATGACCTGTATTGTTACATCCGCAGAGTTTATCTTCCGGCTTAATGGGTTTAACACACGCGGGTATTTCACAGGGGGCCGTATTTTCCCCTTCACAGGTAGTACCTAATTTCCACTCACAGGTTTCTTCATTCCACGTGTAAGATTGGTGACCCGTGTTGTTACATCCGCAGGGTTTATCTGCCGGTTGGGTCGGTTTTTCCCCGCACCCTTGTGGTGGCGGTAGCGCGGCCGCACATTCCGTACCCGGTTGGTAGTTCGGCAGGGCTTTTAACGCTTCACACGTCGGGTAATCTTTATTGAGCCCGGCACAGCCAGTGCCTTCACAACAAATACGCCCATTCATGTAAGACGGCATTTGTAACGTGTAATTGCTGGTTTTACTTTCCGCGCTCATGCCGTTTCCGCTAAAAGCGTAGGTGTAGTTTTTACTGGTATTGCCCGGAAAAGCACGTACTTTTGCGCCGTCTGCCAGGTAATCTTGCCCCAGGGTACAGCGCGCTTCCTGCTCTGTACGCACCGCAGTCAGCATGCGTTCGGCTTCCCCGGTTTTTATGCCTTCCATGACTTTGTTGAACTTAGGCAGTACAACAGCCGACAGAATACCGATAATAACAACCGTTACCAGCAGTTCGGTCAGCGTGAATGCCCGTTTTTGATTTTTAGTCATATATCCTCCTGTTTAGTTTATTTCACCTGTCCCGGAAGGATGTATGCAAAAACGGCCGTAACACTTGAGCCAATTCTCCGTAACCCAGGCATAACAACCGTAGTTTGCCGCTTGTATGAGCAACAAACATTCAGCACAAGAAATCGGGTTTCGACGCCGACTTCTTGTGCTTCATTCGGCTGTTTTTTGGAGGAGAATTGAGGTATATTACCTATACCACACTGTATTCTGCATACAGTTCCAAAAACAGAAGAAATTGTACCAATAGTATACTATAAAAACCAACCAATCACAAGAGGCGGTTTTTCATCAAATGGTACGACAAAAATGCCCCGGAATGGGGCATTGTTTATAAATGAACCTATTTATACGATTACTTTTTTT
>JAZNXF010000019.1:0-171139 GCA_045593745.1 Elusimicrobiaceae bacterium
GCACCGAAAAAGTTAGACGAGAAGATGATTTTTCAGATTTGAGGCAGATTAGCACCGTTAAGTTGCCCGCATAGGCGTACCTGGATGGTACGTCAAGGGCAAGTCGGTGCGAAGGTGCCCAAATGTGGAAAATTGTATCGCAGGAAAGCAACAAAATTTAAAAATCTTCTGTTTTTAAATTTTGTGCATAAAATCGCAACGTCGCGCCAGCTGTTGTGTCGTTGGCAAGTGCCGTGCAGATAAGCACCGGGGAAAATAGTCAGTACCCTGATTTGTCAAAATCAAACAATTTCGTGCCGTAAGTTGAGCGTGGCGTACGTCTGCCGGACCGCGCGCAGCGCGGCAAGTACGCGAGCGAAAGTCGGTGCGAAATTGAAAGATTTTGGCAAATTGTTGGTCAACACACGCGCAACCTCGCGGTGTGTCGTTAATCAACCTCGCGCCACAGTTAGCAACCATACAAACTGCTTTACAATATTCTTGTAAATTTCTATAATACTTACAAATGGGCGAGTGGCGGAATGGCAGAGGCGTACGGCTCAGGACCGTATGGGCGAAAGTCCTTAAGGGTTCAACTCCCTTCCCGCCCATTTCTTTTTTTAGAGTTTTTTATGAGAAAGTATGGCTATAAACGTCCCTCCGCAACGCTCTACGTAAGAAAACGGCGGACGGTGCGCAACAAACAGCCATCCTTTTTTTTAAAGTTTCTTTGCTTATCTGTTTTGCTGGGGGGCGTATGTGCGGGGCTATTTTTTGGCGGCCGCGCCGTTTACCGCGCGTTTGCCCGGGCAGAATTTACCAACTGGCATGTGAAGGAAGTCGCGGTTTTGGGGGGAACGGATGCGCTTGAAAAGGAAATCCGCACCCATACGAACACGCTACTTGGCAAGGATTTTTCCGGCACGCAGGCCAGCAAGTTGGAGCGGACCTTATCCCAGCAGTTACCCATGTTAAAAAGTGTGTCAGTGTCGCGCGGATTTTTTTCAGGTAAGTTAAAAATTGCAGTCCGTCCGCGCAAGGCCGTAGCCCGGTTTGTTCTGCCGGACCGTTCTTATAAATATTTGGATGACTCCGGCACGGTATATACAGACCCTGCCGGACCGCAAGATATTTTGCAAATTGAACTCAAGGGGGAGGTCCCGGCCCGACTACCTGCAGATTTTGTGACGGAAGTGCAAACCATCCTAAAAATAGGTAAAAAATTGCCGGTAGCGGCCTTTCAAATTACCGTACCGGAACAGACCATTACTACTGTATTAACGGATAAGAGTATATTACACTTTGGGGCGGCGGAGCATTTAAAAGAAAAAGTATCCCGCGCGGAGCAAGTTCTGCAACATGCCCACGGTGCGTATGAAGCCCCTTTTCGGGTAGATTTTACCTACTTTAATCAAGGAAAAGTTTTTTTAACACATTCTGTCCATTAATTTCTATAATAGAAAGAGACCATTTTTTGACAGAGGTTTTTATATGGCCAAAACCAATTTGATTGTGGGGCTAGATGCGGGCAGTGGCAAATTAACCGCAGTAGCCGCCGTACAAGATGAAGCTACCAACACCTTACAAGTAATAGCCGGGCGTAGCGTGCCTTGCCGCGGAATACTCGGAGGGTTGGTGACGGATATTCATGAAACTTCCAACGCTGTGACTGCCTTACTCGGCGGTTTAGAAAAAGAGTGTGACCAGGCGATCAGCCGTTTATTTGTAGGTATACGCGGGGCGCATATTGAATCCTTTTTTAGCCACGGCACGTATAATATTTCCAACCCGGATAAAGAAATTACCTTGCAGGATATGGACCTGGCGATTGAAAACGCCAAGGCCATTCCCATAAAAAATGATAACACCATCATTAGTGTATTTCCGCAGAGTTTTAGTGTAGACAAACAACGCGGTATTCACAACCCGGAGGGAATGTCCGGCTCTTTATTAGAAGTTGACGTGCAAATTATTACCGGGGCGTCTTCGCATTTGAGTAATTTAGCCAAGGCCATTGTCCGACCGGGATTTGCTATTGAACGTACATTTTACGGCCTTGTTCCCTTGGGGGATTGTGTGCTTCTTCAGGATGAGAAAGAAAACGGCGCCGTGTTGATGGACCTGGGGGGAGAAACAATTTCTGTAGGAGTGTATGTGGGGGGGATGTTGCGCTATTCGCGCGACATCGCGCACGGATGTGACCTGATGACCAGAGATTTGTCCAGTTACTTATCTACTTCCCGCAAGGCCGCTAAAGAAATTAAAGAAAAATTCGGCGTAGTTCACCCAGGTTTTTTAAAGCAAGAGCAAGAAATTTCCGTCCCCATGTTAGATGGCAGTGATTCCCATTTTGTCAAAAGTGTAGAAGTGTTAGATTGCATCCAACCGCGGATGGAAGAACTGTGGGAAGAAGTGGAAGGATGCCTTCAGGCAGGCGGGTTTAAACCTAAAGAACAACGGCTTTCAGGCGTGATCACCGGCAGCAGCAGCGTCATGCCGGGTATGACGGATTTATGCCGGGAAATTGTGGGTTTTAAAAGCGTACGCCGCGGCAGTGTGCAACGGGATTTAATTAACAGCGCAGATGAATTTTTTGCCCCGCAATATGCTACGGCTTTGTCGGTGCTGATTCATGCGTTTGAAAATACCGGGTACGATTCTATGAGCGATGCCTACCGGGAGGATGAATCCTTGCTCGGCAAATTCAAACAATCCTTTAAGGGGCTTTTTAAATGAACAGTACGCAAAACGATTTATTTATGCCGGCCACCTCTTTTGAAAGCAAAAAGGCCAAAATTAAAGTCATTGGCGTAGGAGGCGGTGGCGGTAACGCGATTAACCACATGGTGCGTAGCGGGCTAAAAGATGTAGATTTTATTGCCGTAAATACGGACGCGCAAGACCTGCGCCGCAACCAGGCCCCCTACTTGGTGCAAGTGGGGGAAAAACTGACCAAGGGGTTAGGCGTTGGCGGCGACCCGGACCGCGGCCGCAAGGCAGCCGAAGAAAGTAAAGAAAAATTAAAACTAATTATCGGCCAGTGTGATTTACTGTTTATTACCGCCGGAATGGGCGGTGGTACAGGGACTGGGGTAGCCCCTTATCTGGCGAAACTGGCTAAAGAAATTTATGGGGATGATTTACTGGTAGTGGGGGTAGTCACCCGCCCATTTGCCTTTGAAGGATATGTGCGCGCCAAACAGGCCGACGAAGGTATTGCGGAAATGCAAAAGCATGTGGACTCTATGATTATCATCCCCAACGAAAAGATTTTTTCCATCATTGACCCGAGCACTTCCTCGCGCGATGCCTTTAAAATGATTGATGAAGTGTTATTGCAAGCCGTACAGGGCATTAGTGAAGTAATTACCAAGCCCGGGGAAGTAAATATTGATTTTAACGATATACGTAAAGTAATGTGTCACTCTGGCAAGGCCTTAATTGGTATTGGGCAAGCATCCGGCCCCGGACGTCATTTGGCGGCTGCCCAACAGGCCATTTTGTCACCCCTGTTGGAAAATGCAGATATTCAGGGGGCGAAAGGTTTTATTGTGCATTTTACGGCGCAAGAAAGTTTGCCGCTTGTAGAGTCCAGCGAAGTGATGGACTTGGTGCGGCAATATGCCAGTAATGATTCTATTATTATGTTTGGGTATTCGTACGACCCTTCTTTAGAGGATACGTTTAAGGTAACGGTAATTGCCACGGGGTTCAAAGCCACCCTGCAAACGAGCCGCATGCCTTTGCGCCGTTCATTAGAATCCACCGGCCCGGTTCCGGCGCGCCTGCCTATTTCGGAAGATGTATTTGTACCCGCGGCCCAAACCAATAAGCAGAGTGCTTCTGTTTTTGCAGATGACATTCTGCAACCGGCGTATATACGCCGCAAAAAACGGGTGGTATAGATTTAGTTTAATATCAAGGAGAGTAATATGGCGGTAGGATTACAAAGTTTGTTACGGACAGTTGTAGATAATAAGGCCAGCGGGTTACATGTGCGCGGCAATTCCAACGCATACGTGCGTTTAAATGGGCTGATGAAACCCATTGATGACAGTTTTATTTCCAACGAGGAAGCCAAAAAAATGGCGTATGCGTGTATGGGGGACCGCGAAAAACGTATTTTTGAACAGTATAGCACGGTGGACTTTTCGTTAGATGCCAAGTCCTATGGGCGTTTCCGTTTTAACGTATTCCGCCAAATGGGGCGTATTTGTATGGCCATCCGTCATATTCCGCCGCAAATTCCTACCTTTGAACAGTTTCACTTGCCGGGCGATATTTTGAAAAAAATGGTGGAAGCACGCCGCGGGCTTATTTTAGTAACCGGGATGACCGGCTCCGGTAAAACCTCTACCTTGGCGGCTATGATTGACCATATCAATAAAACCCGCTACAACCATATTTTAACCATTGAAGACCCCATTGAATTTTTACATCACGATAACCGCAGCGTAATCAGCCAACTGGAATTGGGGGTAGATACTCCTTCTTACACTGGGGCTATGCGCGCGGCCATGCGCCAAGACCCGGATGTTATTTTAATTGGGGAATTGCGTGATGGGGAAGTGATGAAAGCCGCTATCGGTGCGGCCGAAACCGGGCAGTTGGTATTAGCTACTATGCACACGGTAAACGTGCAACAGACCATTGAACGTTTGGTAGATGCTTTCCCGGCGGAACTGCAAAACCAGGTACGTATGCAACTAGCCGAATTGTTACGCGGGGTGGTTTGCCAACGGTTGCTTCCCAGTGTAAAAGGCGGTATGTACCCGGCTATGGAAATTATGGTAAGCACGCCGCAAGTGCGTAAACTGATTTTAGAAAACCGCCCGGCTGATTTGTATAAGCAAATGCAGTTAGGGGAATTTTACGGCATGAACACGTTTGACCAATCGTTGGCTAAACTGTATAAGCAAGGTATTATTGATATGGAAACCGCTCAGTCCGCAGCTACCAGCCCGGATGCTATTATGCTTGCTATCCGCGGGGTGACGGATTCCTTGCAGGTGGAAGAATAATGCGTAAAAACGGCCTGGTGATTGCTATTGACGGAACCGCGGGTACGGGTAAATCCACCGTGGGAAAGTTGGTGGCAAAAGCGTTGGGATATGGGTTCTTAAGCACTGGGGAACTCTACCGCGCGCTTGCCTATAAAGTTTATGAACAGCACCTGCCGCCGCAAGACGGCGCGCAGGTGTTGGCTTTAGCCCAGCGTTTGAAGTTTCGTTTTGTACGCCAGGAAGATGCCGTACTAAAGATGTATGTGGACGGGGAATATTTAGGCCAAAAATTACATTTAGAAGAAACCGGCAATGTGGCCAGCCAAGTATCCACCCATAAAGAAGCCCGGGCTGTATTAACGGACAAAATGCGTGCGGCCGGGGCAGACGGCGGTATTATTATGGAAGGGCGCGACATTGGTACGGTAGTTTTTCCGGATGCGGAAGTAAAATTATATTTAACCGCTACCGCGCAAGAGCGCGCCAAACGCCGCGTCAAGCAACTACGTGAGGCGGGGGAAAACCCGGATTATGATAAAATTTTAGCGTTAATTCAAGAGCGCGATTACCGGGATTCCCACCGCGCGGCCAGCCCCTTAAAACCGGCGGAAGATGCTTGCATTATTGATACTTCCGAGATGACATTAGAAGAAGTGGTGCAAACCGTTTTGGAGAAAATCCGCCGTACCGGCGAGAATAAATGAAAAAACAAAGCAATCATGTTCTTAATTTGGTAAAATGTATTGCACGGATCTATTTCCGTGTATGTTACCGCTTTACGGTAGAAGGGCTTGAAAATATCCCCAAAGAAGGTGCTCTTTTAATTGCGGCAAACCATTTATCCAACGCAGACCCGCCGGCTATTGGCTGTTTTGCCGGGTTAGTGCGGGATTCGCGCTTTGTGGCCAAAAAAGAGTTATTTTCAGTGCCCGGGTTGGGGTGGTTTTTCCGCCATTGTAACTATATTCCGGTGGACCGCAAACGTACTATCGGCGATATGGGGGCGTTAAAAGAGGTAGTAGAAGCCCTAGAGCGGGGGGAAAGTATTGTGATGTTCCCCGAAGGGACCCGCAGTAAAACCGGCAAACCGGGCAAGCCCAAAAGCGGAATTGGATTTTTAGTTTATAAAACGGGAGTATCGGTGCTTCCGGTAAAAATAGACGGTACGTTTGGTTGGCCGTGGGTGCGTACCATTCGGGTGAAGTTTGGCCACGTGATGCACTTAACAAAAGACCCGGCCCTAGAACCTAAAATGCAGTATAAACAATTTGCAAATCAAATAATGGATGCAATTAATTCAATAAATATCTAACGGAGGTTAACGGCGGCATGCGCAAGCAGGACCGCCCGAAATACTATGACTACGAACGAAGAAAACATTACTACGCAAGAAACGAATGAGCAGGAAATGACGATGGACCAGTTGATTGCGCAGCAAGAATCGTTACTGGAAAAACTAAATAAACGCGAAATTGTAGAAGTACCTGTCGTACAAATTACCAAAGATTATATTTTAGTGGATACCGGCACCAAAAAAGAAGGTTCCATTGCCGTAAGTGAATTTGAAGGCAAAGCGTTACCGGCCGTAGGGGATAAAGTGTCCGTCGTACTCGTAAAGCGCGGCAGTGATGAACGCCCGGCTATCTTATCCCATAAAAAAGCATTGGAATACTTGGGCTGGGATGTATGCAAAAAGGCCTACGAAGCAAAAGAACGCGTCAAAGGTACCATTTTACAACAAGTAAAGGGCGGTTATATCGTAGAAGTATTTGGGGTAAGCGGATTTATGCCGCTTTCTTTATCGGAATTACACACCGCTTACAAACATTATTTACCTGTAGGGGCCAAAATTAAAGCCGTTATCGTAGAATTTGTAAAAGAAAAACAAAAACTCATTATTTCCCGCAAACAAGTGTTGGAAGAAGACGAAGCCGTGCGCCGCGAAGAAGTATTGGGCACCATTAAAGAAGGTGACGTGTTACGCGTGGTGGTTTCCAAAGCAGATACCGATAAACTGTACCTGCGCTTCCATGGGATTGAAGGCATTGTAAATTTGGAAAATGTGGCCTGGAAAGAACCCGAAACTGCCATTACCAACTACCGCCGCGGTCAACGCCTTAAAGCTAAATTGTTAAAATTAGACAAAGAAACCCCGCGTTTGGAATTTGGTTTAAAACAACTGTTCTTAAACCCGGCTGATGCATTAAAACGCCGCTATCCGTACAAGAGTTCCGTTAAAGCCACAGTAACGAAAGTGTCCGAAGAATACGGCGTGGAATGCACCATTGGCAAAAACAATACCAAAGGGTTTATTAGCCCCTTTGAAATGGGCCGGGATTTTACTGCCAAAGAAGGCGATACGATTACCGCGCTAGTGATTGGTGTAAACCCGGAAACGTACGTGCTCAACTTGTCCGTCAAAAAATATGACCAAGCGCAAAACCGCAAAGTAGTGGCGCAATATTTAAAACAAGCACCGCGCCCCACGCTAGGGGATTTGCTGTCTGATTCGTTTGGTTCTACGGAAGAAGCAACTGAAACCGAAGAAGAAAAATAAACTAACGTTAGATATTATGTGAAACGGCCCCGGTTTTTACCGGGGCTGTTTTGCGTAGGAGGGAGAAATCTGTTAAGAAGCACACGGATCTTGATAAGATTTTTGGTAAGGCCACCCAATTGAATTACATAGGTTTTCATCTCCTTGGCAGATTTTATGCCATGTCCCATCAGTAGAACATTTAACAGGCACTAAATCTGCCCAACCTGAAATACTTATGCCACATTCTTCCGGGTCTCCCCATTCGTTTGCGGATGAATTGCAATAAGCATGTCCATACCAATTCTGCGTTTGTAGTTCCTCTGTGGGCATTTCTATGTCCAGCAAATGAGCATCAGTGGCGCCATTACCGGAAATTTCAAAGAAGTATATATCTTGGTATCCGTGTTCCAGTACATACCTGTCAATAGATTTCATTACACTTTCTGCTAATGTTGCATCCTGGACGGTCTGTGCCTTTTTTACTGCTTTTTGGTATTGTGGCAGGGCTACCGCGGCGAGGATGCCGATGATAAGTACCACTACCAAAAGTTCAATGAGCGTAAAACCGGAGCATCCCTTACAGGTCAGGCGCGAACCTGACAATTCTCCGCTCCGACGACAACTATTTTCCGTCTCAATCGGGGCTCCTGTTGGGCTAACGCCCAACCTATAAATTCCTGTATAGGTCAGGTGCGAACCTGACATTAAATTAGGTGTCATCCCCGAAGGTTGTAATCGGGGATCTTCCACGTACCTGTTGTTATTAAATAGGGTTTCCCCTTTATTTTTACCATGGCATGCGTGGAAGGTCCTGCGCAGAAACACCTCAGGATACATCCTTTTTATAACTACATTTTTGTTTTCTTGCGTACTACCCCGCCGGGCATTGTTTTTTATCATACTTTTCTCCTTTTCTGCCTCGGCATGCGCATGCAAAAACGGCCCTTATATTCGGGGCTATCAAGGCGTCCCTACATACAACAGCCGTAGATTATCGTTGCACACGATAAACATTCGGCACAAAACAAACGGTTTGCAGTTCCGTTTATTTTGTACCTAATTCGGCTGTTCTTGGACCTTGATAGCATAACCTTTGGTTATACGCCGTATTCCACATACGGTTCCAAAAACAGAATAAATTGTATTTTTACTACCCTTTTATTATAACATAATTTCTAAAACTGCTGGGCGACCGACGGGTCTTCCATGCATAAATACACTACCGCCTTGGGAAACGTGCGGCGCAAAAGCGGTACTAAAAATTGATAGGCCTCTACCCGCTGGGCGGCACTGTAGCGCATTTTACCGTCAAAATCCAATAAAAACTCGCCGTCTAAAATCGTATTAGCGGGAAAACGCGTTTCAATTTGTTTTTTTAGTTCCCGGCTAAAGCGCAAAGTACCCACACTAATCCAGGCAATTTTATCATGCGGCAGGGTGTCTGCCATTTCCTGCACGGTGCGGGCATAGTCCTGCTGATAACCGGGATAAATGACCACCGGGTCAAAGTGAAAGCCCAAGCGGTAGCCGGCGTGGGCCACTTCGCACGCGGCTTGCAAGCGGGCCGTTAAGCCCGGGGTAAAGCGTTCGGCCTTGTCCGTAATCGGGGCGGCGTTTACAGACCATGATACCACCACATTTTCCGTTCCTCCCGCCTCCAGTAAACCGCCGATATTGACACTTTTTGTTTTAAACTCAAATTGCAAGTGCGGGCGCGCGCGGAAAAACGGCACAATCTGCGCGGAGTAGTGGGTTAAATCGTCAAACACTAATGAATCGGTAAACTCCCCGCTGCCAATGCGCGGCCTGTCAAACGGCCCGGTGCAAAAGGAGGCCCCGTCCATTTTTTGTAAAAATTCGTCTACGTTAGCGGGCAACAAAACGGCATGTAAATTTTGATACTGTTGCAAAAAACAATACTCACATTCAAAGCGGCAGCCAAACCCCAAGTTTATCAAATTATATCCGCACCCGGCGGACCCGCCGCTACAGGGACAGGGTTTTAAAAAATCATATTTTTCGCGGTGGATGAGTAACGTGTCTAACCGGTTGGAAAAATAGGTGCTTCCCACTTGTTGTTTGCCGTCGGTTTCTTTAAAATCGGCCTGCGTAAATGCGCGGCGGACCCGGTCTGCCAGCGGGGTATCTTTGACGGAAGTTTCTATATAAATAGTTTTTGGGGAAAAGGGCCGAACGGATAAATCTGCCTCTTGCGCAGGGTCCAGTTCTAATTTGGGCAAATAAAACTGGTCTTTGCGTGCGGTTTTAAAATTAACCGGGTAGCGTTTTTGCAATAAAATTTTTTTGGCGCGTTCAAAATTTAAATTTTTCTCAGGAGGTAAAATTTCCGTTACAGACAAATGATCACGTTTGGAAATTTCATACACCAGGCGCACCAGTTCGCGTTGTTTGTTGGGGCCTATTTTGGTAAAAAGGCCGGATAGGTAATTTTCAATTTCAGTTAGTTGCATAGGTTTAGGTCTGCCGCGTAAGCATTTTCGGTAATTTGTTGCGGGGTTTTTGCCCCGGTGAGCGCGCACGTGACGCCCGGTTGCGTCAGCACCCAGGATAAAGCCCACTGCGCGGGCGTGCAGGCACGTTGTTTGGCGTATTGGGTAACGCGTTGCACTACTTCTTGGGCGCGCGCAAAATTTTCCCCGCGGTAGCATTTGTAAAAATAGTTGCGAGCATCGGCACGGCGCAGATTCGGTTCGCGTGTGTATTTGCCGCTTAAAATGCCGCCGCACAAACTGCCGTAACTGATAAACCCTAATTGCCGGGCGCGGCAAATGTTGAGCGCGGCAAGGCCTTTGTCCGGGTGCAAGTAAGACAGTTCCTCCTGTACGCAAGCAAGTAAACCGGTATCTGCCATTTTGGTTACAATCTCCGGTGGGACATTGCACACGCCAATGTAGCGGATTTTGCCTTGTTGTTTAAAACGCTCCAGCGTACGTAACACTTCCTGCCAGGGAACATGCGGGTCTAAATAGTGAATCAAATAAATGTCTATATAATCGGTATGTAAATGAGCAAGGGAAGTTTCCAGTTGGGTTTGAATGGTGCGCGCCCGCAAGTCATGGTCGGTCCAGGAGCCGTTTTTCACAAGACCGCATTTAGTGGCTAAAATCACTTGCGCGCGTTTACCGGCCAGGGCACGACCGATAAACTGTTCGCTTTGACCGTAAATGGGGGCAGTGTCAATGAGGTTAATACCTGCTTCCAGCGCGCCGCAAAGCGTTTGTTCTACAGATGAAAAATCCGTACTTCCCCAATCCGTTCCGCCGCCGAACGCCCATGTCCCCAGGCCTACGGCAGACACGGTTAACCCGGTATTTCCCAATGCACGCTTTTGCATATTACCACAAATTATTTTCTGCCATAAAACAGGCGTTTATCGCGCGGATACGAGCGCGTGTGGTGGCGGTAAAGGCCTCTTCACTTTGTGCGCCGGGCTGAAACCAAATCTCTTTGACGTGTTTTTGGGCGCATTGTTCCACGGCTCCCAACAGGCCCGCGGGCGGGATGACCATAATCGCCACGTTTACCGGGATGGGCACGTCGGCTAAATGGGCAAAAAAAGAATGTCCGTCTATCTGCCCGCCTTTGGGGTTAATTCCGTACACGTTGAACCCTTTTTGCAAAAGCGTATGAAAAATCTTATAGCCGTATTTGGTACTATCTTGTGAAGCCCCAAATACAGCAATCGTTTGGTTGTGGTATGGGTTAGGCATTGGGAATCCCAAAGTTGCTCCCCATGGCTTGTGCGGCCATCATTTGGGATTCACGGATGGATTTATTAAACGCGGCTTTAATTTCTTCGGCCAGTTCGGCGGGGGCAGCGTTTTTGGCTTCGTCTGTTACGCGTACTTCTTTTACTTCCATGGAACCGTTCATGGTAATTTCCACCCAGTGTTTGGGCCCTTCGGTTTTGATGACCATCGTGTCCAGGCGTTTTTTAATTTCTTCCATTTGGCCTTTTAATTTCCATAAATCTTTTAATTGTCCTAATTTATCAAACATATATTCTCCTTATGTGTTTTTTATATTGTAACTTTTATAACTCCACGGCCGCAAATGTGCGGATGAAAATAGCCGAGCATTTTACCGGTTTACCGGGGAAAATTTTTCGGGCCGCGGCTTGATATGCAGTTAATTGCCCGCGGTATTTTTGCTCAAACAGCGCACGTTCCTTGCCGGGGGCTACGCGGTCGGTTTTGTAGTCAATCACCCAAATCTCACCCGAAAGGGTTTCTAGCACTACGTCCATAAGGCCATTTTGAATATTTCCATCATCCAGGGCCAGGGTAAAAGGCATCTCGCACGCAAGTATGCGGCATGAGCGTATTTGTGTAAATATAGGTGCGTGTACAAATGGGATTAATACCGTTAGTGCCTCTGCCTGCCGGTGTTGCGCTCCTAGTTGCTGGGCAGCCCGGGCGCAGGCGGCAGAAACCTCTGGTTGTGTGTTACTTAATAGAATTTCTAATGCACGGTGGCACAGTGAACCCAGCTCGGCCCCTTGGCGTTGTTCTTCACTAAACAAGGATTTTGTGTCTTGTTCACTGGGGGCCAATGTATGGGCCAGGCGTTGTAAGTTTTCGTAGAATGATTTTTGTTGCTGGTTCTGTTTGGCCCACGCGGACCAATCATAGATAAGACCTGTTTGCCGTTGAGAGGGAAGAACGCGTTGTTTAAAAATAAAATCCTTCGGGGGAAGATAGGGGTGTGCCAATACGGGTACCGACAGGGATTTATCCGGCGTAATAAGTGTTTTGTTATTATGGGTAGGGAACAGGCCTGCCTGCGTAAATGGGAGTGCCTGTTTGAGGGCATCTTCGCGCGCATCCGCAACCAACAGGAGTTTTTCACGTGCGCGCGTGAGGGCTACATATAATACGCGGACTTCTTCGCACTTACTATGTTTTTTTTGTTCTTCTTCCAAAAACACCAGGTTGGCATCGCCTATTTTCCCCGCGCGCAGCCCATACATTTGGTATTGCCATGAAAATAAATGCGCAGGTGCCGCAGCAGAAGTAGTTTCTTTGCGGGTTAAGTCCGCCAAGATAACAACCGGAAACTCTAACCCTTTTGATTTGTGAATGGTTAGTAAGGTTACGGCATCTTGCGCTTCCTGCACAATAGGGATGCTTAAATCGGCCGGGTTTTTTTCTAACAGAAGTTCCAACTGGCTGATAAAAGAAAGCAGTGTTTCAGTTTGTCCATACGGCATGGCCCACTGGATAAACTGGGTAACATGCGCTAGGGTTTGTTCGCCGTCGTAAGCAACAGCGCACGCTTCGGGCAGAAAGGTCTGCTCCAGGATTTGGTAGATGAGTTCACCGAGCGGCAAGCGTGCTGATAACTGATGAAATTTTTCAATCAGTTGCGCCACATGTTTGGCGTAGGGATGTTGTTTAAGTGCTGTTAACGTAAACCCGCCGCCCGATAGGGAAAACAGTTCTTCGTCGGTGAGTCCACCCACCGGGCTACGAAGTACCCCGGCCAGCGCAATTGGGTCTTCCGGGTCGGCTACGGCTTTTAAAAACAGCATGAAATCATTGATTTCCTGCTTGCGGAAAAAATCTTTGTTGGCCTCTGTTTGAAAAGCAATTCCATAGCGGCGCAGGGCATTGGCATACATGTGTACTGATGTATTGGCCCGCACAAGGACCGCAATATCTTTTAGGGCTAACAGGCGGCCGTTTTGCAATTTGAGGCGGCCGACGTTTGCGGAAATCCACCGGGCCATTTGTTCGGCCTGGTTTTGGCGGTAATCGTCAGCATTGGCAGTGCGGGAAGGATCCGGGTTTACAAACAACCATTCTACGGCTTGGCAAACTGTATTGTCCGGCGTAAAAATGGGTTCATACGCGGGCTGGAAGGAGGGCTCCTGCACCATGGCACGTGAACAGATTTGGTTGGCAATAGTAATAATTTCTTGTTTACTGCGGAAGTTGCGGCGTAGAAAACATTGCTCACCCTGTTGGGCTAAAATTAAGCGTGTAAAATTTTCATACGCGGTAATATCGGCCCCGCGGAAACGGTAGATAGATTGTTTAGGGTCCCCCACTACAAACAGTTTTCCGGGTTGTAAACGTACCTGTTGCCAGGCGGGAGCGGCGAAAGTGTTTTCTTCTGCTAAAAAGAAAAGCAGTTCCCCTTGTATGGGGTCCGTGTCTTGAAATTCATCAATAAACAGTGCGCTCCATTTTTCTTTAAGTTGGCGGCGTACTTGCAAATTATCCCGCAGTAAATTACGCGTTTTAATAATTAAATCATCAAAACTCAGAACACCCTCTTGTTGGCAATCGGCCGCCACTTCTTGTGCAAGTGGTAACAGCAGGTGGTACGCCTCTAAAAACAGGGATTGCCGCTCGGGCAGGAGGTCCCGGGCAAATTGTACCAACGCGCGGGCTTCTTCTATATCTGCCGGGTCCCAGTCCTTATAGGAGGTAGTGCCCAAAGCGGGTTCCTCTCCCTGGGCGGGTGGGATAGGTTGTTGGTTTAAAAAACAAACCGTACGTTGCAGTGAATCCTGCGCCCAGAGAAGTGCTTTTTCTAATGCACGCGGTTTTTTACCGGGTTTGATGTACAACTGGCAAAACTGTTGGGCGCGGGCGGCTTTTTGTTGGCATGCCCGGGTGATAAGGTCTTTGTGGGCAAAATAGTCGTACGTTACCGGTTTTAAACGGGCCAGTTCTTGCGCAAACGATTTTAGTTGTTCCAGGGAAATGGCGGACAGTACGTTTTTCCACGTTTCTTTTTGGGGAGCGTGTAACCCCAGTTGTTCATCTAAAAAACGGTTCCAGCGCACGTCAAATAATTGCGCGGCTTTCTGCCCGGCATCAATTTGTGCGTTGGGGGAGAGGTGGGCATCTAACGGAAATGTTTTTAAAATTTCCGCGCAAAAACTGTGAATGGTTCCCACGCAGGCGCGGTCTACGCGGGCCAGGGTTTGTTGCGTGCGGGCGAGTAGTTCTGCATCGGGCACATTAAAATGCGTACGCAGTAAGGTTAGCGTCCGGTCTTCAGTTCCTTGTTCCAGGGCATTTAATAAATGTTGTAATTTAAGGATAAAGCGTGCTTTAATTTCCGCGGCGGATTTTTCGGTAAAGGTGAGAGAAACCATTTTTTCTGGTGGTACTTGTTGCACCAGGGCGCACAGACACAGACGGTCTACTAGCAGGGTAGTTTTACCGGTTCCGGCTCCGGCTTCTACCACCATATTGACCCCTAACTGGGTTTGTACACGCAGACGGTCTTCTTGCAAAGTCATTTTTGTTTCTCCTGTAATAGGGCAGATAGGGTACTGTTGCGTGCACGTAACAAGGGGCGGAAGGCATCCTTGCGGCACAGCAGTGCGTACGGACAATATTTGCACGAACCCGACGGATTAATAAAAAATGTTCCTTGCCGTACCAGGTTTACCAGTGCACGCAAAAATTGGCATGCCGCGGGGCGGATTGCTTCAAATTCGGCCGTCGGCAAGGTTTGTTTGTGAAAATGCTCCAACGTCAGCAAGCAGGCCTCTTGCAACGCATAGGGGGCCAACCGGGCGGACTGTCGGGCCATCCACATGTATAAGAAGGGCTGAAATGTATGCAGGGTAAAAAAATCTTTTTCCAAATGTTTCGTTCCTTTGGGGGTAGATTTATAATCTATAATACGCGCCAGGTTATGTTGCTCGTCAATGTCTATGCGGTCTATAAAGCCGTAGAGGTGAAAAGGTAACTCATGGGTGGGGCCGGCGGTAACTTCCTGCTCAAAAAAAGCAGGTGTAAAATTTTCCAGTTGGGCCATATCTTCAAGGACAAATTCCGTTAACGTGCGGCGGAGTTGTTCGGTAAACAGTTCCCACACCACCGGATAAATGCCGTATATGCGGTAGGCCTTGGCGGGGTAGTGTTTTTCAAACACCTCTACAAGATAGTTTTCTACCCCGGCAGCAACTAATTGGCGGGTAAGGTTATGTTGGTGCAAGGTGTTGTACAAATCATGTAATAAGGCATGCGAAGAAGAACCTTTTTCGTTGGCGGCTAGTTCCTGGCGGTTTAAAGGTTCGTCGGGTTGCTCTACGTGTAGTACACGGTGCATAAAATACTTAAATGGACAAGCGGCTATTTCTTGCAACGCTGAAGCAGAAAATCCCTTTTTGTTTTTTTGGGTAAAAATTTGTTCCCCATTTTTAAGTATCCCATCATAAGGCCCCAAATCCCCGCGGGCGGAAATGGCTTGTGCGGCGTGCAGAGCGTTTGTTTTTGCCTCTGTTAATAACCCGGCTTGGGCAAATTGTTCTTGCACGTTTGAGGCATGAAGCACGAGAGAAAACGATACCTCCCCGGGGGTAAGCAGTAATGGAGAACAGTGGGCCAGTTGCGAACTTAACTGTCCGCTAATCCATGTCATTTTTTCAGGTTCGGCGGATTGGTTACACGCGCGGGCCAGTTCAGCCAAATAAGCAGACGGCAGGGTCGTTTTTCCGTCTGGACCATAGCGGGCAGACAGTATATAAATGTGTTCTTGCGCGGCGGTTAAGAGCGTGTAAAAAAGCAGGCGTTCTTCGTCAATACGGTCTAAACTGGCATTTATCCAATAGCCCAGTGTGTCGCGCAGGAAATGACGGTAGAAGTCACGCAAAATGGGGTCTTCACTGACAATGGGGGGAAATTCCCCTTCATTAACGCCCAGTACAAAAACAATTTTAAATTGCAGTCCGCGCACGCGTATGGCATCTGTCACCGTTACGCCGCCGGGCAAATTTTCGGCCTCGTTAAAGGTAAGTGCGGTGAGAGCGTCTGTCAGTTCGCGCACCAGTTCACCGGGTTTACTGACCGGGCGCAAGCCCTCATAGGCGGCCATTTGGGAAATAGTTTGCCTGATGGTTTGAAAAATTTCCGTGTCTTTGCCTTCAAAAGAAGCAGTATCTACCCACTTGTCTAAAAACGCAAGAACTTGTACCACCCCTTCACTCCAGGCAAGCGGTTGGGCGAATGCATCTAATTGGCGTGCTGTTTGCACTACCCAGTTCAGTATCTCCTGTTGCGGGCCGGTAGTGTCTGCCAGCAGGTCTTGCCATTGGCTAACGTCCCGGTTTACCGGGCAACGGCGCAGGGACTTTTGCCAAAGTTGTTTGCGCTCATTTTTAAAATAAGGGGAAGCAAATACGGACAGTACTTGCGCACGCGCAAACCCTTGTTGTGCCAAGGTTAAAAGCGTGAGGCAAAACGCCCCTAGCGCGTAATGGGAAAGCGGATAGGTAAACGCGCCGTCTACTGGAATATAATTGGCACGCAATACACGGCGTATCGTGTCCTGATAGGGGGCCAAATTACGCGCTACTAGGGCCATATCGCCAAAGGATAACCCTTTCTCTTGATGCAAACGCAACATTTCTTTAGCGGCAAAAAATACTTCCCGCTGTGCATCCGGTGCGCTAATAAAATGTACGCCCGGCGCATCCGCACTGCCGGTAACATCAAACACATACGGCCGGCTGTTCCCCAAGGCACAAGGGGAGGGGTCGGTAAGCGCGGTTGCCCCGGGAACGGATAAAAAATGGGTTTCAAAAAATGTCTGTGCAAACTGGTAAGCAGGGTGTTTTTCATAGGGGGCAAACACTGTAAGCGGGTAATGCATTTTTAGTAAGTTTATCAGTTCCAACTGCCGCCCGGGCATGTCGTAAAATCCGTAAAGCACAAGATGGGAAAAACTTTGCAAATAGGAGGACTTTTCCGCTTGTAACAACGCACGTTCAAACGCTTGTTGGTACGTGCGGTAACCGGGAACCTTTTTTTCTTTTTCTCTATATTGCCGGTATAAGCGCACCAACCAGGGAAATCGGCCGCCGTCTTGTTGTTGCACCTTTTCGGGCATGCTCTGCCAATGTTCTTCCAGAATGTTGGGGTCGGCCAGAGAGTCCTGTAAATCACGCAGGGCGGCTTTCACACTTTGCACGAATCCGCGGGAAATAGGATAGCGGTTTAACCCGGGGGTAAGCAGGAGTTCTTTAATTAAAAAATCACGCAGGTGATCTTGCGGCAAAAGGGGCAATGTGGGGCCGGGGTGCTCTTGGTCCAATGTACTAATTAACCCGGAAAGCGTGGTAAAGTGGATATTGGCTAATGCCCCATAGGTGCGTGCCAGTACAGTTTGTAACCGCCGGTTAATCAGAGAAGAAGCCCCAATCACTAACCATTTATCCAACGTGCGGGTGCGTTCTTGGGCTATCCAGCGGACAAAATGCCTTTCCAAAGACGGATAATTTGCGTAATATAACTTCATGTAAGAATTACCTGAAAAATTGTACAATAAAGAATACTTGTTTATTATGACATTTTAAGCAATTATAATCAAACCGAACGGAGTATTTATGACCATACTAGATGCCGTATTGTTAGGATTAGTACAAGCGTTGGGAGAGTTTTTACCCATTTCCAGTTCCGCCCATTTGGTGCTGTTGCCGTTTTTCCGCGGGCAGGTCTACCAGGGGTTGGCGTTTGATGTGATGCTGCACGCGGCTACGCTACTGGCGGTACTTCTTTATTTTGCGTATGATTGGTACACGCTTATTAAACATGGGTTGTGTAGTCCCAAATCCAAAGAAGGGCGCATGTTGTGGTACTTGGCCGCGGCTACGGTTCCGGCAGGGTTGGCAGGAGTATTGTTTAATGATTGGGCCGAACACACGTTTCGCAATCCGCTGATGATTGCGGTTTGCTTAGCGGTATTTGCCGTATTTTTATGGATTGCCGACAAGCAAAGCGGGGCTAAAAACGGAGACCCGGATATTTATACCGTTCCGTTTGTTTCTGTTTTTCTAATCGGTTGCGCGCAGGCCTTGGCAATTATGCCGGGCGTTTCGCGCAGTGGGGTAACAATTACGGCAGCTTTGTTTTTGGGGCTTTCCCGCTCGGCTTCGGCGCGGATTTCGTTTTTGCTTTCCACCCCGATTATTGCCGGGGCGGCCTTGTTAGAAGTAACCAAATTGTCCGCGGCGGATTTTAATATGCCTTTGCTATGGGGGTTTATTAGTGCATTTATCGGCGGACTGTTGGTCATCGGCGGGCTGATGCGCTATATTAAAACCCATAGTTTTAATGTATTTGTGTATTACCGTTGGGTCTTGGCGGCGGCGATTTTATTATTCTACGTGTTACACGGATAAAATATGACCTGTTTTGTGGTTTGTTTTTTGGTAGCAACGGTGCTGGCCGTGGTGTGGGCAAATACCCATTCTTCCCGCCTCAAACACACGGCGCGGCAACTCAATATGCTCTACCATGCCCAGATCCCCGACGTACTGACCGAAGATGAAAAAGAAAAATCCTTTTTTTTAAACCAAGGCATGCATCAATTTAAAAACGTGCTTACTTGGCAAGATTGCGGGGCATTTTGGCGGTTAAGTGAAGATTCTGTTTTCGCTACCCCTCAAAGTACGCGTGCCGAGTTTACCTACACACTAGTAACAGCAGAAGTAAGCCAGGGATGCTTTACCCCGTGGGTGCTGACTCCGCGTGTTTCTACTTATCGGGGGGAAAATCACCCCGCGTTGCCGGCTGATTTGGCGGAAAAATATGTGTTGTCTGCCCCGGCAGATTACCGCTTGCCGCAAGAAGTAATAGGGTTTTTGCATGCTGTCCCCTGTTGTTATGTGGAACTTACTCCCCATGCGCTAGTATATCATGAATTTTGCCTGTGTTCACTGGCAAACATTCAGCCCTTACGCTTACGGGTGCGCCAACTGATGCTTGCCTTGGTGCAAAAAGAATCAAGCCCCATACAGACAGATACGTCCGTTACCACTTCACGCGTTTCGGCTGCCCCGCTTTGTGAGGCCGAATTGCAAGCCCAGGTCTTACTTAAACTGCAACAGGGTTCACGCGGGGGGACAGCCCCTTCCACTGTGCGCACAAACCGGTGGATTTATGGGCTTATTCTGTTAGGAGCGGTACTGTTACTTCTTATTTTTAGCCGCTTGGCCCTAGTGCATTGGGTGGGGCATTAGCGGCTTTGCGGGTTTCGGCTACCAGCAATACCATTCTGCGGCCGAAACTGGGAAACCGCTGTGAGCACACATGTTTTGCCCCACGCTATCCTGGTACGCGCATTGGATTTCGTCCTTTTCTTCCTCATTGATAAATAAGCACGCATGCAAGGATGCGTTAAATTGTTCGGCATTTTCCCACGGTTCTTCCGCGTTTACTTTATAATACGCAACAGGTGTTCCGCCCGGAGATTGTAAACAATACAAAAAGTCCTTCGTTTCAAAACATTCCCAATCGTAGTGTGTAAGTGTGGGTGTTCCCGGCATGTCCATATATGCCAAAAGGGCGGTTGGTTCAAGGGTGCAAGGGCTTTGTCCGGTTTCTAAAGTAGTCACGGCGCATGCTTTTTGCAAACTGTTTAGTACCAGGCCTGCCTCGGTGAACCGCGCTTTTGTAACGGCCTTTTGGTATTGCGGCAGAGCCACTGCCGCCAATATACCAATAATCAGCACAACGATTAACAGTTCTATGAGTGTGAATCCTGTTGTTGTGATAAAAGTAGATAGTTGCTTTATTTGTTTGGGCATTTGCCACGCTTGTTGTTGTCCTTGCGTAGCGGCACACGTAGAAGATGCTGAACTAAATTCGGCAATTGCTGTTATATTGTATACTCCATGTTGAGGTTGCTGTTTCTTCATAGGGTTTATCTCCTTTGATGGGTCAGGTTTACACGTGACCTGCATTTTCAATTTTCCCATTTCCGGCCCGCGCAAAAAAAACGGCTGATATGCTTGAGCATTAGAACTAACCCAATAACAAACAGCCGTGGCCTATCGTTGGTACGATAAACACTCAGCACAAAACAACCGGGTAATTAGTCCGTTTATTTTGTGCTTCAAACGACTGTTTTTGGAGTTCTAATTGCCTGTTTCCAAGCTCTGCGTTTCTCAAACGCTTCCAAAAACAGAACAAATTGTACCTATAGTATAATAAAAAGGGGCCGGTTTTTCCAGCCCTTTTTTCAAACGATTGGGTTACTCTTACAACCGTTGGTTTAACCGTGCCACCAGTGTTTTTAAGAAAAATAACTGCACGGTAGAAAGCGGATGGCGCGATAAGGCGTGGCGCAAAAAATTGGTGCGTTGCTGCAACGTCAAGTCACTACGCAGATCTACTTTTTCGCACAATTCTTCCACCGCATTTAAGAACAGTTCGCGCTGGGCATCGGTGGGTTGGTCGGTCGGTTTTTTGACGGTACGTAACGGGGTGAAATCCGTCCGGCGGGAAAGTTCATAACACGTTAAAATTACTGCCTGGGCCAAATTGATAGAGGGTTGTTTGGCTACGGTAGGAATATTTAAAATAGCATCGCACCGTTCTATATCTTCGTTAGAAAGACCTGTTTTTTCATTACCGAATACCAGGGCCACTTGGGCGTTGGGTACTTGTGTAATACGCTCATTTAAATGGGGTAACGTAATTACTTCCTGCACGAGCGCACGGTTACGCAAGGCAGTAGCCGCCAGGGAAAAGGTACAATCCTGCAGGGCCTCATCTAAACTGCTTAATTGCGCCGCGTGGTGCATAATATCCCCCGCGCCAACGGCACTGGTTGCCTCGCGCCAGGTGGGGGCATACGGCTCCACTACGCGCAAATCCGTAAGGCCAAAGTTGGCCATCGCCCGCGCACAGGCCCCAATGTTATTCGGGTCCCGCGGACGTACTAACACCACACACAAGTTCATAGTTTGCTGGCCTCGTAAATGGTTTCGGCCAGTGTGGGGTGGGCGAAAATTACTTCTTGCAGTTGCTTGCGCGTAAATCCGGCCGCCAGGGCTATGCTTATGATGTGGATAAGTTCCGCCGCACTGGCCCCTACTATATTTCCACCTAAAATCTTGCCGCTATCGGCGTGGCAGAGTAGTTCTGCATACCCTTCGGTTTGGTCTTGCGCTACGGCGCGCCCATTGGCCAAAAAGAAGGACTTATGCACGCTTACCGGCAGGCCCTGTGCTTGTGCCTGGGCATGGGTGAGACCGACGGAGGCAATTTCAGGAGAAGTGTAAATAGCGCGCGGGACATTTTCATTGTGATACACAGCACTGTGCCCGCATAAATTTTGCGCGGCTACTTCTCCCTGGCGCGAAGCCGCATGCGCCAACTGGCACAGGCCGGTAATGTCTCCCGCCGCGTAAATATGGTCTTTTAGTTGCAATGTTTGCGGGTTCACCTCTACGCCTTTGCGGGTCCAGGGGATGCCTGCATTTTCGGGCTTTAAAGAGGTTAAGTCCACACTGCGCCCGATAGCGGCCAGTATTTTTTCTATGTGCAACTCTTCCCCATTAGAAAGGGTAATAGTCCACGAACCATCTTGATTTTTAGCGGCGTTTTGGGCTGACACGGCCGTGTGGAAAACCACCCCGCGTTTGGTTAATGCACGTTCTAGGGTGCGGACGGCGGTTTCGTCTTCCAGAGGTAAAATACGCGGTTGCATTTCTATTACATGCACGTTCACCCCCAGAGCACTGAATAGGTCCGCCATTTCACATCCGATGACTCCCCCGCCGATAATAGCCATAGTGTGCGGAAGTGACGGCATGGTAAACACGGTAGAATTATCGTAAATTTCTTCTTTGATACTATCAAACGGCGGCGGGAAAAATGCCTGTGAACCGGTTGCTAAAATAATGCCGTCTGCTGGCCATACTTCTAGCCCGGCACTTGTTTTGATGCGTACGGTATGCGGGTCCATAAACGAAGCATCCCCATAAATGACGTTTACGCCTGCTTTTTTAAGTAAAAACCCAATCCCTTGCACGAGTTTTTGCGTGGCTTTTTGTTGGCGTGCTTGGATAGCGGGCCAATCGCGCTTGGCAAACAATTCCTGGGCCAGCATATCTGCCCCCGGTTGCCCTAAAGACGCCAGGGCCGGTAATCCGGCAAAGCGGTGCGCTACGTCTAACAAGGATTTAGAAGGGATACATCCGCAGTTAAGACATACACCGCCCAGTTTGTTTTTTTCCACCAGTGTTACCTGTGCGCCCAACCGGGCCGCGGTTAATGCTGCCGGATAGCCCGCAGGGCCGCCTCCAATCACCAAAATCTGTTTCTTCATGCTACAACTCCTTACTTTAGATTATACCTATTGTAGCATTAAAAACAGTATAATAGGTATATAGTTTGTTAGGAGGCATCATGAAGCAATTAGCAGATGGTAAAATAACTTTTTATACCCATAAAGAGCAAGGAATAAAAAAAATGATATGGGCTATTATTCCCTTATTATTATCGCCTCTAATAGTAGTAGGATTTGTTTCCAATATAAATCTAAAGACCCTTGTACTTGTTTCATTGATTCTAACAGTAGGAATAGTTTTATTTGCATGCGCAATTGTTTTTATAATCCAAAAATTTGTTACCCTTCCCTCTTTATGCACGATATCTGAACAATCTATCTCCTGGAAAGATATGCAAGATAGCGTGCTTGCCGCACAACGGACCATTTTATTTAAAGATATCCAGGGGTTCTACATTAAACGAGAATTCATTGATTTTTACAAAGGGGGTGTTATTGACAAAGTTCTTTGTTTTGTTGCCAAACAACCTGATACTACGCTTCCCTTTTTTCCTTATTTTGCTTGGTTAAGTACGCAAGACCAACAAGTATTATTAAAACTACTCAAAGAAAAAGGGCTTACTTTCTTGCCAGAAAATTACACACCGCAAACGCATGAATAACAAACCTTCTTTCATGGGTCACCGCCAACGCCTGCGCCAAAAATTTGAAGAACGCGGGTTAGAAGCGTTTTTGCCCCATGAAGTATTAGAACTGTTACTCACGTACGCTATTCCGCGCAAAGATACCAAGCCCCTGGCATGGGCCTTGCTTAAAAAGTTTGGTTCGCTTTCAGCGGTACTGGATGCGGAAGAAAAACAACTTTGCGAAGTAGACGGCATAGGCCCGCAGGCGGCCCGGTTTTTACAGGTAGTGCGCGCCGTTGTAAAAACATACTCGTTAGATAAGGTAAAAAAGCATTCCGCCATCAGTTCTCCGCAACAGGTACTTGATTATTGTAAGGCCTCCCTGGCTGGAAAGAAAGAAGAATGTTTGGAATTAATTTTTCTTTCTATCCGCAATACCGTGTTAGAAACGCGCATTGTAGCTACCGGTGTAATTGACCAGGTGCTTATTTCCCCGCGGCAAATTATTGAATATGCCCTCAAAGCCAACGCCAGCCGGATTATTCTGGTGCATAATCACCCATCGGGGGATGCAACACCGTCTAAAGAAGACATCACCCTTACACAAGCAGTCATCCAGGCCGCGGCACTGTTTAACATCCGCGTAGAGGACCATATTATTGTAGGCAAAGGGTCCTGCTATAGTTTGCGTGCTAACGACCATATTTAGTCCAGTTTTTACGAAATTCCCCTTTTTGTAGTAGTAGGAAGTGAAGGGCCGGTTTGTGGTAACTCTATCGTACCAGATTGTTATTTAAAATAATTTTCTTAAAAGCCGCTTACTCTTTTAGGGTCCATAAATGCTACAATTATAGTAAGCAGGTTTTTTATGCCGTTATTACTAAGTAACCGGGCGCAACAAATTGGGGATTCGCCCACCCTTCAAATAAATGCTACCGCGCGCGCGTTAAAAGCCGCGGGTAAACCCATCATTCATTTAGGCGGGGGGGAACCTACTTATCCGGCCCCGCAAGCCGCGGCGGATGCTATTATAAAAAAAGCACAATCCCGCAAAATTAAATACACGCCTTCCTCCGGCACGCCGGAACTCAAACAGGCAGTTTTGCAATACACTAAAACCCATTACGCCCACACGTTTGAGGTTTCCAACATCCTTATTTCCGCCGGGGCCAAACAGGCATTATTCAACTTTTTATTAGCTGCTGTTAATCCCGCAGATGAAGTGGTTTTCCCGGCACCGTTTTGGGTCAGTTACCCGGAAATGGTGAAACTGGCGGGGGGAACCCCTGTAATTGTTACGCCGAAAAACGGCCTTCGCGTGACGGCGGACGAAATTAAAAATGCGCTTACCCCGCGCACCAAAGCCATTATTCTTAACAGCCCATGCAATCCGGCGGGGCATATTTTAAGCGCGGATTTTATCCAACAAATTGTATCTTTTGCCGAAGAAAAACAGATTTTTTTGGTAATGGATGATATTTACCATCAGTTAGTGTTTGACGGCGCTCGTACGCCCAACCCATGTGCGTATGCCAAGAATTTTAGCAACTTGGTACTGATTAACGGTGTATCTAAATTGTACGGCCTTACCGGTTTGCGCATTGGCTGGGCAGTGAGCGCAAATGTGGAGTTAATCCGCGCCATGGGTAAAATGCAGGCGCAAAGCACTTCGTGCAATAGTGATGTAAGCGAGGCGGCCGCGTGTGCCGCGTTAACCGGCCCGCAAGATTGCGTAAAAGAATTATGTACGATTTTAGAAGATAACCGCAACACGTTACTAGCCGAACTTGCTAAAATTCCGCATATTCACGTGGAAAAACCGCAAGGAACATTTTATAGTTTTGTAGATTGCCGTTATTATAATAAGGACTCCAATGCCCTGGCCGCGTATTTGCTAGAAAAAGCCCTCGTGGCGGTAGTGCCCGGCAAAGCGTTTGGGGCCGAAGGATATGTGCGCATCAGTTTCTGCGCGGATAAAGAGAGTATTATAGAAGGCGTGCGGCGTATTGCCCGGGCCTTAGCAGATTTGCCCCGGAAAAATTAAATTTAACACGGGGACATTAGTTAAGAGGGATAAATAATGAAAACATTGAATGCAAAGCCGGACTTTTTTAAACCGACCTACGGTTTAGACAAAGCCGGGATTAAAACCACCAAGACCGTTTATTGGAACCTTTCCACCCCGGCCTTGTATCAAGAAGCGTTAAAACGCAATGAAGCCAACGTTGTGTACGGCGGGCCGCTGTGCGTAAGCACCGGCAAACATACCGGCCGCAGCCCCAATGACCGCTACTTTGTGGAAACCAAAGACATTGACGGTAAACTCTTTTACAACAAAAGCAACAAAGGAATTAAAGAAAAATACTTCAACCAAATTTTTGCCAAAGTGCAAAAATATGTAGCCAACAAAGATTTATTTGTGCGTGATGCGTACGTGGGTTCCAGCGAGGCCTCCCGCCTCAAAGTGCGCGCCATTACCGAATGTGCGTGGACGAACATGTTTGTAAAAAATATGTTCATTGAACCCAAACAGGAAGAACTCAAAAAATTTGTGCCGCAGTTTACATTAATCTGCCTGCCCAAAATGAAAGTAAACCCGAAAACCGACGGAACCGTTTCCGAAACTGCTATTTTAATTAACATTAAGAAAAAAATTATTTTGGTAATCGGTACCGAATACGGCGGCGAAAACAAAAAGGCATTGTTCACGGTGATGAACTTCCTCTTGCCGCAAAAAGGCATTATGACGATGCACTGCTCTGCCAACGTGGGCAAGAAAAACGACAGTGCCATTTTCTTCGGCCTTTCCGGTACCGGTAAAACCACCCTGTCTGCCGACATTACCCGCGGTTTAATCGGGGACGACGAACACGGCTGGGATGACGACGGCGTATTTAACTTTGAAGGCGGCTGCTATGCGAAAGTAATCCGCTTAAACGAAGAAGCCGAACCGCAAATCTATTCCACCACCCGCCGCTTTGGCACGGTACTGGAAAACGTAGTATTTGACCCGGAAACCGGCAAACTGGATTTAGACGACGATACCTTAACCGAAAACACCCGCGCGTGCTATCCGTTAAACTTTATTGACAACGCCGTAGAATCCAAACGTGCCACCCACCCCAAAAACATCATCTTTTTAACCTGTGATGCCTTTGGTGTGATGCCGCCTATTTCTAAATTATCACCGGACCAGGCCTTGTACCACTTCATTAGCGGATATACGGCCAAAGTAGCCGGTACCGAAAAAGGCGTTAAAGAACCCACCAGCACGTTCTCTACCTGCTTTGGCGGGCCGTTTATGCCGTTGCATCCATCTGTGTATGCGGAACTTTTGAAGAAAAAAATCCAAAAACACAAAGTAAACTGCTGGCTCGTGAACACGGGCTGGATTGGCGGGCCCTATGGCGTAGGTAGCCGCATTAGCATTAAATATACGCGCGCTTTGTTAAACGCCGCGTTGGACGGCAAATTAGCCAAAGCCAAATTCGTAACCGACCCGGTGTTTGGGTTCCAAATCCCCACCGCGTGTGCAGGCGTGCCGGCCAATATCTTAAATCCGCAAAAAACGTGGAAAGATAAAAAAGCATATATGGAAAAATATATGTCTTTGGCCAAATCGTTCATTGAGAACTTCAAAAAATACGAAGCGGGCTGCTCTAAAGCCATCTTAGCCGCCGCCCCGAAAGTGAAATAAACTTTCTAACGGTTGTAACGTGCGCCCCCTTTCTTATATGGAAGGGGGCGTTTTGATTAAATCAAACTAACTTTAGGGTGCGGGTTCCGGTAAGATTCTGTCTTTCACCTGTTCGGTAAAAGTTAAATGATCCCGGTGGACAGCCCCGGCCAAAGCCACCACTTCTTTGCGGATAAAGTGCGTGGGGACCCATTGCCATTTGCCGTCTACTTTTTGCAATAAATGCACGGTTTTAATGGGGTAAAAATCCGGCGTGAACAGGGCCAAATAGGCCGCCAAACCGCCGCCTTTCATGTAAGGTATCTTCTCCCAGTATGATACACGCGTTTGCGGGTAAATGGTAGCGCGTAAGTGCGGCACATTACGCAGGGCCTTTTCGGCACGTTCTACGGTTAGTACGTCACGCGAGGCATCTAACCCATCCCCCACCATGGAACTGGCCCGCACGCGGTCAATATCGGGTTGCTTTAAATCTTTGACGTAGGAAACTTTATCCAACGTCACAACACGCGGTTGCAAGGTGTGCATGTCAAACGTTACCACGCGCACACCGTCAAACACCACCGGCTCAAAGCGGGCTACGGTGGAAGTACCGTCGTACCCTTCCGGCACGCGGCCCATATAGCCGCCGTCTGCAAACGATTGGCAACACACGCCACCCATTTTGTCAAAGTTATTTACTTTAATGGTGGTAGAGGTAGGATGTTGTGCCTTTATCCCCAAGTAAGGGTCATTTACCGCGGATACGGCCCCCTGTTGCGTTGTTTCCTGGAGCATGGGCCCGTAGGTATCTTTGTAGGGTTTGGTCATCAGTTCACCAAACTGTTCCAAGGTAAGGTAACGGTCCGGCTTACCTAATACCCAGCGTTTTTGCAACTGGTTAAACGCGTTGGCTTGCTCCGGCGCAACAGGATATTCGGCAGCAATTAGGTTACGCCGTTCGTTTTCCAACGCTACCCATTTGGGGCTGTTTAAATAAAACTCCGGCACGGCTTCTTCAAAAAACGCGGTTTTGCGGCGTTGGGTAAAAAAATCCCGCAAACTTACCCGGGTTCCGTCCGGCAGATTCACCGGGGTAATCCACAACTGGTTTATGCGGGCACGGTTGGCACTGTTGATGCCGGGTTTACTAATTTCGCTATACATTTCTTCCCAGTTTTTACGCAATCCGTTTGTCAGTTCCGGGCCGTTGGTGTAGGTAAACCCTTGCTTAAAAGTATAGTCCTTCATGGCACTCATAAACTCTTTTAACTGGGCATTATGGGTATAAATGGAACCGTCTTCATCGGCCAGTTTTACAAAGCGTTGCACATTTTCATTAAATTTGTTTTTGTAATACCCCGAAGGTAACCGGCGCGTACCGGGGATGAGCGTATTCTCATACATAAAGTCCGGCAGTTTACCTGTTTCGCGCAAGGGATTTAAAATAATTTCTTCCGCTTCTTCTAGCGGCATATAATACAGGTATTCAATAATATTATTCATCTGCCGCGGGGACATGCCTTCAATGGCTTCTACCTGGTCGCGCGGGCGGAAGCGTTCTTCTTTAAATTCCGGGTTTCTAAAATATTCCATCCAGTCGTTAATCAGTTGTTCCTCATCCCGCAGGCCGGAAGGGTAGCGTTTGCTAATGGGATTACGCCGGGGCGGCATATCTTCACGCAATAAGAAGTGGGCGGATAACCCGGCATTTAAATGGCCACTGCGGGCGTGTGCATGCGTAGCGGAAGAAACCGGTTGGCTAGTAACATGTTGGGTAGCCGAAACGGCTTTGGCGGAAGGGGTTTGTTGGGATGCTTGCAAGGTGGCACGTTCCACTTGCGCGGCCAAATTTTCCGCCACCGGGGTTTTAGATGGTACATAACGGACCCCTGCCATACTTTTGGGGTGCATGAAGGCCTTTCTGCCCCCCTGTAAGACAGATTTTCCGCCCTGGGCAGAGACAACCAACGGACTGCTAACTAAAATGAAGGTAAATAGGCGTTTGATCATATTTTACATTATGACTGTTACGCACGGTTTTTTCAAGGGCCTTTGGTCCTATAGCATTCTAGGCCCCGGCTACCTAAACCAAATTACTTTTGCTATAATAGGGGAAGTTTACAGGTAGGAGGTGCTTTTAACCTAACCCACAATTTGAAACTATTTTTGAACCGTATGCAGAATACGGGAATACTTCGCAAGAAGATTCGGACAAGCCAAAAATAGCCGCTTGAGGTGCACCCAGGGACGATCGCCCGAGGTGCGCCGAGTGTTTCCTGTTTATATGTTAACAGGGAGCCACGGCTGTTTATGGGGTTTTCCTTGTCCGAGGCCCGGTATACAGCCGTTTTTGTTGCCCGGGCCCGACAAAGTGGCCCAATGGCCAAACAACAAAAGGACAAGAAAAAATGAAAAATACACAAGCGTTTACGCTGATTGAGTTGCTAGTAGTGGTGTTAATTATCGGTATTTTGGCGGCGGTGGCGTTGCCGCAATATCAAAAAGCCGTAATGAAAAGTCGGGTAGCGGAAATATTGTTACGGTTAAGGGATATGCACATTGCCCAACAGCTATGTGTGGAAGAAGGCAAATTGGGTGGGAATGTCAATAATTGGACGTTAGATTTTCCGTTAACCTGTAGAGTGGACTTGACGGATCCAGTTGATCCCGACTCCACTTGCCCTGCGCAAAACATAGATGCAAAGTATGAAGAAGCTGAGTATTTGGTACGTAATAAGAGGGTAACTTATATACTAAGAGGTGGTTCAAAAATAAATGGATCCGTCGGTATTACATGGCCAATTGAAGACCCAAACCCTTATTGCTCCGGAGGAGGTGCTCCTTCATTCGATATTCCCGGAGAATGTGCCAAATTAGGATTTATAGAAAAAATCGGCAGTTACTATTATCAAAAGTAACAAACAATCTAATTTGCAGTTAATAGGCCAGGTTTATTTCTGGCCTATTATCATATAGTTGTGTTTGCCCGCAGAGTCCTCAAAATTTTGTAAAATATACTTGATAAATCTATATATAGGAGATGTACATGAGTTGCGAAAAATGCACCCCTGAAGTACAAGCCATGTGCTGCGTTTGCAAAGGCGCAAAGCACGAACCGGCCCCGATCCCCGAAGAAGGGAAATGGGTCAAAGCCAAACAAATTACCGATATTAGCGGCCTCACCCACGGTGTGGGTTGGTGTGCCCCGCAACAAGGTGCGTGCAAACTAACCTTGAACGTAAAAAAAGGCGTTATTAAAGAAGCGTTGGTGGAAACGCTGGGATGCTCCGGCATGACCCACTCCGCCGCTATGGCCGCGGAAATCTTGCCCGGCAAAACCATTTTAGAGGCCTTAAACTCGGACCTCGTGTGCGATGCTATCAACACCGCCATGCGCGAACTCTTTTTGCAAATTGTCTACGGCCGCACGCAGAGTGCGTTCTCCGACGACGGTCTTCCGGTGGGAGCCGGTATGGAGGACTTAGGTAAAGGCCACCGCAGCCAAGTGGGTACTATGTACGGCACCGAAGCCAAAGGCCCGCGCTATTTGGAAATGGCCGAAGGGTATGTGCTGAAAATCGGTCTGGATAAAAACAACGAAATCATTGGTTACCAGTTTGTCAACTTGGGCAAAATGATGGATGCTATTAAAAAAGGCGAAGACCCCAAAACCGCGTTTGAAAAGAACGTCAACAAATACGGCCGCTTTGATGAAGCCGTTAAAACCATTGACCCCCGCAAAGAGTAACCCCAGGAGAATTTAATATGGTAACGTTTGAAGGATACGAAAGAAGAATTGAAAAAATCAATGCCACGTTAAAACAATACGGCATTGCCTCTTTGGAAGAAGCCAAAGAAATCTGCACGAAAAAAGGTGTGGATGTGGAAGGAATTGTAAAAGGCATCCAACCCATCGCGTTTGAAAACGCCGTGTGGGCTTATACCGTTGGTGCCGCGATTGCTTTTAAAGCGGGTGTAAAAACCGCCGCCGAAGCGGCTGAAAAAATCGGCGTCGGCCTGCAGAGTTTCTGCATCCCCGGCTCCGTAGCCGACCAACGCGCCGTAGGTTTAGGCCACGGCAATTTAGGGGCTATGCTGCTTAGCGAACAAACCAAATGCTTCTGCTTTTTAGCCGGGCATGAAAGTTTTGCCGCGGCGGAAGGGGCCATTGGTATCGCCCGCACCGCTAACAAAGTGCGCAAAGAACCGTTGCGCGTTATTTTAAACGGTTTAGGCAAAGATGCCTCGCACATTATTTCCCGCATTAATGGGTTTACCTCGGTAGAAACCGAATACGACTACAAAACCGGGAACCTCAAAATTTTGAGCGAAACCGCTTACTCCGACGGCGACCGCGCCAAAGTAAAATGCTACGGTGCTGACGACGTAAACGAAGGAGTCGCCATTATGCGCCACGAAGGGGTGGACGTGTCCATCACCGGGAACTCTACCAACCCGACGCGCTTTCAACACCCGGTAGCCGGCACCTATAAAAAATGGGCGACCGAAAACGGTAAGAAATACTTCTCCGTGGCTTCCGGCGGCGGTACCGGCCGCACCTTGCACCCGGACAACATGGCCGCCGGCCCTGCCTCTTACGGTATGACTGATACCATGGGCCGCATGCACAGTGATGCCCAATTTGCGGGTTCCTCCTCCGTACCGGCCCATGTGGAAATGATGGGCTTAATCGGTATGGGGAACAACCCGATGGTAGGGGCGACTGTGGCGGTAGCCGTAGCCGTTGCTGAAGCCAAATAAATTAGTTTAGACCGTGCTTTAAAAAATCCCTAGGGGGAATACAACCCTAGGGATTTTTTCAGGTTTCCAAATTTGAGCCCTTAGCCACCGACTTTCGCTCGCGTACCTGCGGCGCTATGCGCCGTCCGCAGGACGTACGCCACGCTCAACTTGCGGTGGCTAATCATCTCAAATTTGAAAACAGGGCCGTCCCTTGCTTTTGAGGTGCGCTCGCTCAAATCTGAAAAATCATCTTATCTTCTGCAGTACCGCGCTTGGGGCCGCGGACCATCTGCCAAATCAGCCAACTGTGGGCTCATACCGGTGAAGTTGTGAACAGAAACAATTCATCTCACAACATAATTAGTTTAGCCCATGCTTTAAACCCCTCAAGAGAAAACCTCTTGAGGGGTTTTTGCTGGACTTAAGTCCTTCATTTAATCAAAGTAACACATAGTGCTAGCAGGACATCCTCGGCCCGGGCCTCCGCAAGGGAAATACTCCTTTTCTGTGCAATTAAAATAAAATGAGCAATGGGTTCCGCTACATGTAGTATAAATTCTATGTCCAGTTTTCTGGTCCCATTGAACTTGGACTGTTGCATTATTGGCAGTAGAATCAAAAGAAAGCCCCTGTGCACAGTCCAAGTTATTAAACGTAGAACTGGGTGTTACCCCGGGGCATATAAAACCAGAATAAATAAAGTTTTTTAAATTGGGAATTTGTACATTTAATTTGTCAGCAGTTACGTGTTGGATATTCCCGGTTTCCAACGCATAATCTGCCAGGCCTTTATCTAGCGCATCCAAGGCCACTAGCACTTCGCGGCCTTGGGCTTTCGCTACCGCCTTTTGGTATTGGGGCAACGCTACTGCCGCTAAAATACCGATAATTAACACAACTACTAACAACTCTATTAACGTAAACCCTCTGGTGGATAGGTTCATATTCTTTCCTCTTATCTAATTGTTATCATTCCAACCCAAAGCCACAAAAAACGGCTCTTATGCTGGACTCCACCAGTCGCCCAAGTATAACAGCCGTAACCTGTCTTTTTGCAAAGACAAGCATTCAGCACCAAATAACTGGCTCATGACTTCCGGTTATTTAGTGCCTGATACGACCATTTCCGGACTGGTGGAAGGTTGTTTTGTGCAACCCACCTGCGCCCTTGCGGCACAGTTCCAAAAACAGTATTAAATTGTTCTTCCTTGCGTGCGGGAAGTGTCCCCTGTTCCCTCCTCTCTACCAATCTACCAATTTATTATACTAAAAATTTTCTGGGTCCAAAAATACCACGCTTATAGGTCCAAGGGCCCTTCTTTGGCGGATTGTATAAATTTACAATATAATATATATAAGGAGGTTTGCTGTTTATGAAAAAGTGGTTGTCAATCGTCTGTTTGTGCTTTGTGGCTTCATCTTATGCAGGGGCGTGGGGCTTGTTGCCGGAAGCATCTCATACAGATACTTGGTTTGTGCACCAGTTTGGGCAAGAGCAAGTAACTCGTCCTGTTTGTATACGTACCTATGCCCAGGGGGAATCTTTTCAGGGATTGCCGGAGGACTCCAAGGTTTCTCCCAAACAATTGGTAGCGGAAATGGAAAATGCCCTTAATTACTGGCTTGTTAAACCGCGGGAATTTTTACAGGCAAGCGGCCGCCAAGAAGAATTTGCGGATTTTTTGGATATACTTCCTAAACATATCACCCTGCAACTGCAAGAAACATGTGATTCCCCTTATACCCTACAGTTAGTATATGCCCCGCGGGAATGGTATATTAACGTCAAAAAAAGTAAAGGTAAACCTACCTCCGTTACCCATAAAGCCCATTACACCGTTCCTTCTGTACGAGGGTCTGATGAAATTGCCTGGACAGAAAACTCCATCCGTACCCAAAGTGCCACCATTACTGTATATGAACGGTTGGATTTAATAAACCTTCCCCAAGTATTAACCCATGAGGCCGGCCACCTGATTGGCTTAACGGACCAATATGGTTTTGCCTCTTATATCTTCCCGGGGGAAAATACCCACCATCATTTTTCATATTTGCAAGTTTCGGGCAAAAATACTGCCGCACTTAATAATCAATTGCTTTTACGCAAGCCCGCCTCGTTAATGGGTAACCCGCGCTACCATGCCCGGGCCTTAAAAACCATGTGGCCAGATGATGTAGACGGACTAATTAACGCTGTAGACATGGCCCAAATTTATCACCACAACTTATTAAGCCCGCGGGTGGTGAACGGTTGGAAGAGTTTTTCCCTGGCGGATAAGCATATAGGATATGCCTTGGCTATGCCGTTTAAATATACTTCCCAACACACCCAACCTGATGAATTATTAGCCCGCGCCATTGCCTATAGAGGGGGGGAGATTGCCGGGTTAAACCTTACTGAATTTGCCTTATTGCAACAATGGTACAAAGATAATCCCGCCACTTGGGCCTATCATACAGTACGTGCTTCAGATTTACACAACGGCCTGTTAGCCCAACAAACCAGGCAGGACCTGGCACAAATGAAATTTACGCCGTTAACTGCTGTGAAAATACCGTCTTCTGTTACTCCCCCCACGTTAAGGATTCCTATGCCGGATGTCATCCGTTTGCGTATTGCTGATGCAAATGGGAAAATGAGCCGCTTGCCGGTAGCGCGTAACCCTGAGGCCAAAGACCCCAACTGCCAATTTTACCTCGTTGTAACGGATAAAGAAATTACTTGGTTTATTAAAAAATATTCCCGGGAATTAAACAGCATTGTGCGCAAAACCCATTCCCAACAAAAATTAACACGGAAGGAACAGCGTGTATTGCGTTGGAAAGAACAACTGTTAGAAAACAAACATAAAACAGAAATGTGTAAAACAGAACTGAAAAGTTAATTTCATAAACAGAGCACGGTTTTTGTGTGGACCGTGCATTTTCTCCAACCCGGCCCCTTCTAGGGGGCCGGGCGGTTTTATATCTACGTGGTCATGCCTGGCAGCCCTCTATAGTTAACCTTCATCAGAGGGATACCATCCGGCATTTACTAGCGAATTGCAGATTGTCCCACCTAACTGATTGTAATAATCACATTCGTGTCTCCAATGATCATCAAATTTGTCTAAATACAGTTCATAATCAAATGTGCCACTACGTGCTAAAGATAGGCATTTAGTGCATAAATCCCTAGTTATATCGCCCTCTAGCCAAAGTGTAAAATTCTGAGGAACGGTTAAACCAATGTCCAATACCGATAAAAGCTCTTCTTTTGTACTAATTTCAGCTTCCGGATTGGCCAGAAAGTACACATCTAAAGCCCTCTGCAATGTTTTTATAAATAACACGCCTTCTGTCGCACGGCTTTTTTCAACCGCTTTTTGGTACTGTGGCAATGCTACCGCTGCCAAAATACCAATAATTAGTACAACCACCAATAACTCTATAAGCGTAAAACCCCGCCGGGGATATTGCCCTACCATGTCTTTCTCCTACTTAAGAATTTGGAACCTGGCACACAAAAACGGCCATTATACCAGGTTCAGGAAAGGATACCTATGTACAACAGCCGTAGCCCCCGCCCTAATGGGCGGGGAACATGAAACACAACACGGGAGATCTGCCCACGTTGTGCCCCTAACGGCTATTTTTGACTTTCCTGACGTTTCTTTATGAAACCATCCCGTATGCTACTCATACGGCTCAAAAATAGTTAAAATTTATCGTTTTTTGTTGTGCGGAGCGGTCCGCGTTACTTCCCCCTTCACTACAAAGTTACTCTTATTATACAAAAATTATTCTTATCCTAATCAATTTTGCCTTGCGTGGTTTTTAAGTAGCTCTTCCCTCAAACAAAAACACCGCTGCGCCTTTCAAATCCCGACGCGACAGGAAGCAGTTCCTGTCGCTCCACTCTCCATAAAATTTAAACCCTAGAGAGGGATTTGGTCACAAGTCGGCTCGTTGACCCTCGCCGCTCGCGACCCCGCCTCGCCATGCTCGCCTTGCTTTGCAAACTCGCATAGGGATCCGGCTTTCAAATCCCGACGCCACGCAAAGCAGTTTGCGTGGCTCCATCCGTTAAATTTTAAGGGCCCCCTATTGGGAGCCCTTAAAATTCAACGGAGAGGGAGACCGCTTTATCCCTCGTCTATTTCGGTAGCGTTCGCGGTAGCATAATAAAGCCCCAGCGTTTTTTGCTAGGGCTTATATTTTAATACTTCAAGGGAACAATAAATTTATCAAGTTTCTTTAATCGTTCCCGCTCTTGTTGGCGCATTTGCGGCGTGGCCGTATTGGTGTAATGTTCAAGCGTTACTTCTTTTCCGGCATGGCCCATGCTCTTACCCGTTTCTTCAATGGTAGCCCCTTGCCCTTGCCTGCTGGTACTATAATCCTTGCGGAGCGTCTTGCAAGTGCCGGTAATTTTGATAGGGTTTTTTTCTTTCTGCCTAATTTCTTCATTAACGCGCTTTACAAACTTGCGGTAGAAGTGGCTAAACCCTTCTTGGCTATAAGGCTCTCCGTACTGGTTTGTAATGAGATATGGACCTTTTGGGTTAAGCAGTAGGATTTCTTTTTTCAAACGCTCTGTAAGGCGGATTTGGCGCACCTTATGGCATTTGGGATGCCAGTAATGTATGCCGCGTCTTGCATCCTCCGCATTGTCGCTTATATCCCCAAAAAGATTTTCAAGGTCTAATTTTTCCACAAGCATATTAGCCATTTCTTCCGGGCGGCAACCGCAGTCAAACCCCAACAACACAACGATACGCTCTTTGGTAGAGCCGTATTTTAATAGCAGTTCTATTTCTTTGACGCTTTGCGTTTTAACTTTTATATCTGCCGTTGGTAGTGTATGAAAGTTGTTTATAAGAATATCCCGCATGTAGCCCTGTTCCATAGCCCAAGCCAAACTTGAACGCATACAAGTAACAAACTTATTAGGGCCGTAGTTGTCATTTCCTCTTGTGGCGGCTTCTTCCGCAAGCGTACCACGGGCGCGCCGTAAGTTTTCTATGGTTATATCTGCTAAATATCGTAGCGGCGCAATAAGCCTTTGCGCTTGTGAAAAAGCCCACTTGTATTCATAAATGGTGCGCTCTGCCATAGGCTCTTTTGCTTTGGAACTACTCTTTGCCCATTCTTCCCACTTGGTTTTGAAGAAATCCCAAGTTTTCGTTCCATCCCAATTATTACAATAGCGGATTTTAATATCTTCCCACCACGCCGCCGCTTCCCGTTGGCGTTTATCTTCGCTTCCGTAAAAGTCTTTTACAAAGCGTATGCCGTGTAATTGTTTTTGTACCCGCCACCCGTTGTGGCCTTGTACTTTATAAAAAGTTATTTTGTCATTCATTGTCCTTTTCCCGCGCCCGTTTTTCTCTGTATTCTTTGAGAAGGTTATATTCGTTATCGTTTGTAATGATAAAACAGCCCTCCGTAAATTCCTTCATAACTTCATACCGCCCGTCAAAATATCCGTTTTGCCGGCCAAGGCGGTAACATTGAACGGCAATAATTATTTCCAACGCAATAATAATTAAGTTTTCTATCATACGCTTTTCTCGTCAAATAATGAATTGAACATAATTTTTGCAATTACCTTACAAGTTCTATAATCTAGTAGGTGGTAAATACTTCCAATGCTTTTATTGTATGGTTTGTAATATAGCGCATCGGTCATTTTTCTTATAACATTTTGGCCGTTTATTCCACCTTTTTCATGTTCAAACAAAATGGCGAACATACAATTCCTTGTGCAAGGTTGCAACGGACATTTCAAGCAAGGATTTTGTGATTTACGAAATATAAACTTTTCTTTTATATTTTTATTTATTGGCATTTTTGCCCCCTTTGATTAGTTTGTTAATAATCTTTGCGGCTCTCTGCTTGTAAATGGCTTGTAGGTTGGGTTTTGCCTCGCGCCATTTTCTGCTTGGATATGTGAAATTAAACAGCGTCTCTGCTATTATTTCCACGACATCCGTTTTTGCCATGCCCGTAAGGTATTTTTCGCGCTTGCAAGTTTCACACTCCTTGGGGTCTATCTTTTCCCAACCGCCATGGATATACGCGGCGCAATAAGTGCCGGGTTTGTCATCAAACGGGTCTTGCTGTATGCGTAAGTTGCGGCACTCGCCGGATACTTCCGTTATTAAAATTCTTTTTTGAGTCATTTCTTGTTCTCCTTCATATTTCTTTCCATCATACAGTATGGGCAACACCAGCCGGATTTGGCTGTCCTGGGGTCAAGTAAGATTTTTCCCCATCCCTTTTTTCTGGCCTTTTCTTCGGCTAAAAGAATAGAGTCCGCTATAAATCTTTCCCCAAAACCATTGAGACACTCGGGGTTGTCGCAGTAAAATTCCACAATTACCGCTGTTTTGACGGTCATTTTGTATCCTCCTGTTTAATATGATGTCTGCATGGCCCGCATCTATCGCATGGGCAGTCGTCCAATTCGCAACGCCCCGTCATGCTTAAACTTCCATAAAAATTTGTAAATCTTATTAAATGTTTGCAGATACCCATCTACTCGCTCTCCTTAACGATTATTAAGAAAGTCTTGCCGATGCAACTTTCGTAATACTCTTTTTTATTCTTGCGAAAACCGCCCCATTTTGAGCGTATTGTGCAAAAGGGTATATGTTTATTGCCTACAAAGATTAGTTGCAAATACGGGCCGTCCGGCAACGGGTAATAGTCCACCCCGTGAGGGCTTGGGTAGGTGGTATCATATTCCACAAGGTCAGTATTTCTATCTTGCGGGAAAGACAACTCACGCACGGCAAGCAAAGTGGCCGATGTTTGCCCGTGTAATTTTGGGTATTGGTGTGTGAATTTAATGTTTGGCATCTTGTTTTCCTTTGAGTATAAATAGATTAAGTCGCGCTTCTTTTAATTCTTTGCCAAGGTTATATATTTCTTCGGCAAGTTTTTTGTTTTCTCTTTGGAGTTCGCGGGTGTTCCGTTCGCTCTTATTACGGATGCACTCGGCAACAAAACTCCAAGTGGGCGGAAAGTTGGCTTGTAAGGGTGCGCCTACAACTTGGTTTATCCAGTATTTGCCTTCGTTGTAATACATTTCAAGCAGTCCAGCCCATGGCGGGAGTTCTTCTTTTTTGATAATCCCTTCCGGCGCAACATAATAAAACAAGTTCGCAAAACACCGAAGAGCCTTTTGCTTTTCGGGGTCTTTAATATCTTTGAGAAAATCGGCTCTGCTTGCCTTTACTTCATATCCGCGAACTTGGTTGCCTTCGCATGTAGAAATAGCCATATAATCAAATGAGCGTTGATTTTGGTATCGGTAGCCTGTTCCACAACGCGCCTCGCGTATTGTGATAAAGTTTTTCAAACTCCAATGCTCCTCGTGTAAGCGGTCAAGACACTCGTATATTTTTTCCGTTTTCTCTTTATCGGTCATTTCATTGAGAGGTTTTTCGGGCTGTTTTTGTTTTTGTGGGTTGTTAAACCCTGCTCGTATTATAGCCATACTTTTATTCCTCCAAAAGTTCGGGGTTTTCGTGGATGTTTCCTAAGACTTCCATCCGCAAATCGGTTTGATGAGGCATCCACAATGAGTGTCCATTTAACAAAGGGCCAAAAGAACACATATCATTATCAAAGACAATAGGACAAATGCTATCTACATCTCCATCAGTTTGCGCTCGTGTCCAACAAACAATATCGCCCTCGTAAATAAGCCGTCCGTTCTTATCTTTTAGCCCTGTGCATTGTTCGGGCGTTAAAAATATAGCACTCCCAATAAAATGGATAGGCTCGTGATAAACATCGCAAAAAATAAATCTATCAAATTGCCCGTCTAGGTTTGTAATCGGTATTCTAAATCTAAATCTATCGTTCATTTATTTTTTCTCCTGTTTTTCAAAATTTCTTTTGCTTCCTCTTTCAGTTTTTTATTTGCTTTGTATAGTTCTGTTTCAAACGCAACATACCAGACCAAGCACAACGCCATAAAAACAATTATCCATTTCATTTTGTTGCCTCCTCCAATAGCGCATTTAATGCGGATTGTGCATATTGCATAAATAATTCGTCATGCAATACGCTTTTGCACGCGTGTTTATTGTTTTTTACAGCGCATTGTTTGCAACTTTCTCCGTCAGATGAGCACATCGCCTTTGCCATACGCTCAATAGCAGTTTCTTTTGTAAGTCCTTTTTTGTATTTTCGCTTTAAGTCGCATGCCGGGAATTTTCCATTTCCGCAATTCGGCTTATATGGGTTTCCACAATCAGCACATGGGTGTTCTTTGAAAACATTAACCGTCAAAACAATTCTTTCTTCTTTCTCTGCCATACTTTTATTCCTCAACTTTTTCGTAGGTTTTTTCAAAAATATCGGGCTTGCACGGGTAGTATTCGCCGTTCACGCCACGGATGATATAGTCGCCTTTATCGGCACGCATAGTGCCTTCCAAGGTTTCAATATTGATACCTTTTCCAAGCGTCCAGCCGGATTTTGGTAAAAAATTACACACTTCCGTAATGTTGTCCCCTGTCCATTGTATTGCCTCAATTACTACTGGTTTTTTTCTATATTTCATACTCTCAACTCCTTTTGTTCCAAGCGTCTATGGCTTGCTGTTTGGTTTCTCCCGCCGGGCCACAAGTTCCACAGACCCTACATCTAACGTGCCAATCTAAATGATATTTGCACATTACTACTTCTAATTGCGTTCTATGATGGCAAAAACAACATCTTTCAAACTCACACGGTTTTAACTCACTCATTTCACATCCTCTAAAAGTCGGCTTGAAATGGCTTCGGCGTATTTCTTATACATACCGCGGCCGCAATCTTCCTTAACATCTTTTTTCCAATTTATACCCACGTTGTTATAAAACCATAGGTACAACAAGGCACACTCACGGGGCCAGTTGTTTTCTTTCATAAATCCATCTATTTGCCCCGGATGGTACGCCTCTGCTATCTTGTCAAAATCAATTAGTTTTTTAAGAGGTTTTGGAAGAAATAAATTATTCCACGCATTTGCGGCGGCGGTTTCGCTTTTCCTCCAAGGGCCGCGAGCAAGACATTTGTAACAATAAAAAGAACATCTGTCTGTTGATAGGTCGCTAATAACGCCTAATTGTATGTGTGTGTTTCCGCATTTACACGCGTGTAATTTAATGCTCATTTGTTTGTTCTCCTATCTTTATCCCTTTTTGCAAACAGATTTCGGCCAAAGTTTCACATAACGCTTTACGCAACGCTTCTTCGCTCGGCTGGTTGGCAACCTTTTTGTATTGCTCTTTGGTAAAGGGTTGCACGGGTATTTTGGCGTTTTGGCATACATCCGCTTTGAGTAGTTGCACATGGATAAGCGTATTGATATTGCTGCCGGTAACAAACGCTTCCATCAACGCATCTTGGTCTTGCTTACACGCTTGTTCATAAAACGCAATTTTATCCGCGCAAGCCTTCTTCTCTTTGTCTGTCATAAATGCAATTTGGTTTAACATTGGGGTCTCCTAAAACTTGGTTTGGTAAATTCCCAACTTATAAGCACTTGGCCGATGCGGTCGGCAATGGCTTCCAGTTCGGGTATCTTGGCAAAGCGGAGCATACACTCCGGGTTTGCGGTCATACAAAACGCGATATTGTTTGTGTATAATTCATCCACAATTTGAAAGACATTTTGTAAGCGTAGTTCGTTGTACTTTTCCCGGCCATAGTCATCAAATACGATAAAATCGTATTGGAGCAACTCTTTAAGCACCTTTTGCGCGGTGTTGGCCCGGTTAAAACCGACACCGCTTTCCATTTTGTCTAACATCTTTGTCATGGTGGTAAAGAGACAGCGGCGGCCACGGTAGGCAAGTTCCTTGCAAATAACAGCCGCAAGGGTGGTTTTGCCATTCCCGTTTGAGCCAAAGAGAAAAAGCCCTTTGCTTTTGCGCGGTGTAAAGCCTTGCACATAAATCTCCGCATCCGCTACATGCTCGCACTCCAAGTTATTCAAGCGGTACTTGGAAAATATAAGCGGCAAGTGTAAGGCTTCAATGCGGCGCAAGCGTTCCCGTTCGCGCTCGGCGGCTTCCGCTTTCTTTTGGGCTTCTTCTTCGCAAGTGCATTGCGGCTCCGGGAAAGTGGTTGTATAGCCGTTACTTGTATAGGTCTTTTCAATGTACGGTTTATGGCAAATCGGGCAAAATAACTCACTCATTTTTAGCACCCCCGAAAATACCCCGTATAACTTCCATGCCTTGCGTGCGTGCATCTCCCAGCGTGGCGTTTGTCTGTTTGGCCGGAGCATAAGCGCGTAAAAAGCGGTCATCATTGAGCCATGGAGCAGCACCTTTGGCAAACATACCGCCGTCTTTGTTGGCTTCTTCGCTTGCGGCGTACTCTTTGGCCTTGGCTACTATCTGCTCTGCGCTAATGCCGGTACGCTTTTGCGCGGTTTCAAATGCGCGGCGGGCTTTGTCTTTGTTGCCAATGCGGTATTTTGGGTAGGCTTGCCAAAACAAGTCAAATGCGGTGGGTGTTGGCAGCAAATCCTTTTCCCCTACAACCCCTTTTTCTGTTATTTCTTGTTCTTGTTCACTTTCTTTTTCCTTTTCTTCAAGGGTTTCCAAACCCTTTGCATACCCTTTTGAAAGGGTATCAATACCCTTACATAACCCTTTGGATACCCTTACGATACCCTTTCCGTTTTCAAATTCAATAAGCCCCCATTTTTTAAGTTCTTCAATAATGGGTTTATGCGGTTTGCAAACTTCGCTTAATTGCCCGTACTGGAAATCTACAAACGAAGGGATGAAAAACTTATTGTATTTTTCAAGCCATACAATTTTGTCTCCAAGTGCCTTATTAAGCGTATCTTGCGTTACGGCAAAGCCCAACGCAAAAGAGAAAAAGCGAGGGTTAAAGTCCACTATACCGGCCGCGCTGCATACATCACAGCAATACAGCCATAGCAATTTGTGTTTTGGGGTCAAATCCCCAAACCAACGCTTTTGCCATTTGTCGGTGTCAGTAAATCGTTTCTTCATTTCCTTAAACTCCTATTTGCCTTGATAAATGCCTCCACTTGCGGCCAACTGTTCCATACAACATACTCAAACCCGCGTGCTTCCACTTCCTTTTGAAACGCTTTTTGGCCTGCTGACTGGCGGCCTTTGCCCGTTAAACTCTTAAATTCAACGAATACGGGCTTTTGTTTTAGCAGGATGATAATGTCGCTTACCCCCGCAAGCAAGCCTTCTGCAACGGCTATTTTGGCGCGTATGCGCTCTAACCGTTGGCCGTTGGGTACGCTGAAACAGTAGTATCCGTTTGCGCGTAGCATCCGCACGGCGGCTATTTGAAAGTTACTCTCCGGGTGCATCATGGCTATTGTCTCCTTGCGGCGCGTCTTTGAGGCGGTAGCATTTAATATCTCCGGGCAATACCATCACTTCAAATTTGCCGTCAATGTATTTTTTGCGCTCAACGGGGTACTCGTGTTGGCAGGCACGGCAATAACTCTGCTTGCCGTCTATGGCATCCGTGCGGCGGTTAAACTCGCTAACGGGTTTGATTTGTTTGCACTTTGGGCATTGTTTAACTTTCATAAATCCACCTCGCTATGCTCTTTTTCGGCTACTCTTTCCGCTTCTACCACCGTTTCCGCTTGCGGTGCGGGTGTTTCTTCAAGCGGGCGCACATTGGCATAATTAACGGGGCTTACGGTCTTGGGCGCATTGGTAAAGTTGTATTCTTTATCGTCTGCTTCAAGGACTTTTTCAAGTTCCGGCTCGCCGATAAATTCAACTTTGGCCGCGCGGCGCAAAACTACCTTTTTAATCATCTCTCCCGTCCAGTTCTTCCACGGGCCAAATGCTCCGGCTTTGCTGGCCTTTCTTGCTTCGTCAATATCCTTTTTGGGAACGACGCACATTTTGGAATACTCGCGTCCGTTCTGCTGCCAACTCATCCAGCAAAAACCGCCAATAATGTTTTCAAGGTCATTGCGTAAGGACAATTTGGGGCAATGCTCATAAACCGTAACCCCGTTTTTGGTGGAGTAGGTTAATTCTTCCGGCCCCCATAAAAGCCCTACAAAGAACACAATGCCGGGGCGGATTTGTTTAATTTTGTAGAGTAGGCCCTTATAGCCCAAGTGATAAGAGAGCGTATTGCCGTATTTTACAAGGTAGGCAAGGCCGCGCCCATCAACGGGGATGCCCGTTTCAAGGGAAGTCTTAAACGCTTCCCGGATAGAGTTATAAGAGCATTGTTCAATACCTTGTACCTTTTGGCATTGGTAGAAAAAGGACAAGATTTTTTCGCTTAACTCTTTGGACGGGTTAAGGACAAAAGAGCCGGCTTGCCCCATGCGCCATAAGTCCGCTTTAATGGCACTTACTTTGCCAACGGGTACATTACCGTCTTTAATAGCAAGTGCCGTGGGTTGTTGGGTTTGTTGTGTCGTTTCCATAATTAAGCCCCCATTTGGGAAAGTTCTTTATCAAACGCAAAAGAAAATGCGCTGTTGCCGTATCCTTGAAAAGTAGTCTCGGCAAGGTGGGTTTTCCAAGCGTTCGGGTTGCCGGATTTCCATTGTTCAAAACGGTTTTTGATTTCCGCAAGCGTGTCATCCACATACTGCACGCAAAAGCGCAAATCTTCTTCCGGCAAGACAAACGGGCAAATGCAATTTTCGTACCCTTCTTGTTGGCTCTGCACTAAAAACACCATGCGGAAGGGCGGCTCTCCGTAGCGCGCTTGTATGGCCTTAAACTGCATACCCGCGTCCCAATGCCAGCCGGGAACATCTACCCCGCGCATAAGTTGCCCCATATCCTTACCCGTGGTCTTGTATTCCACGATTAGGATACGGTCGCGGCCTTCGTATGGAACGCGCTTGATAAGGTCTAACTTGGCTTTTAGCGGCAAGCCGGTTGCTTCGTCCGTCCACATGACGGGGCTTTCAATAGTACCGCCTTTAAGTATGTCTTGCACAAGTTGGTAACTTTTAAGCGTATCTATTTGTAATTGGGCGGTGGCTACTTCGGCTTTGGTTACAACCGTCTTGCCCGGATTTTCGGCAATGATTTTTTGGAAGGCTTGGGTGGAGCGGGAAGATAACCCTTTACCGCCTTCAATTTGCACAAACTCGCTTTCCAGTTTGTGCGGCTCTAAAAGCAGCGTATGCCGCAATTTGCCGTTGGCAATAGCATCATTTTCCGGCACTTCTTGGCACTTGGGGTTTAGTTTGCACCCGTTCCAAAACGCCATAGGGTTACTGCGCGTAAAGGCGTGTAATTGGCTTTTTGAAATAGCAGGGATGGCAAAATACTCTGCGTCGGTAAGTGTTTTAGTCATGTTTTATCTCCGCGTTATCTGCTGCGTATTTGTTGAGTTTGGCCTTAAACTCGTTTAAGACTTCTTTTGTGTCGCTATAATAGAAGTCCGCAACGGGGGCAAGAGTTTCTGCCAAGCGGAAGGCTTCGGCTTGGTGGTAATTGATTAGGATAGAAGCCAATTTGCTACTTTTTCTTGCCTCGTCCAAACATTCCTGCATCAAATCAAGGCGGCACTCTTTGTTATATTGTGCGCACGCTTGGTCGTGGAGTTGGTGCTCGGTAGGCAATTCGCGCCCGTCGGCTACATGTTTAAGCAAGATGTCCTTGCAGATTTCTTGGTAATGCTTCTTTTGTTCTTGTGTCATGGTATTTTTCCTCTAATACCGGGGCGCGGAGAATTTCGGCAAAACCGCGCCCACGGTTTGTTTATGTTTTAATCTTGGCCCCGTTTGTATCGCAATTCGGGGCGGGTTACTAACTCCCGGCAATACCGGCCTTTCAATGTGTCCGCGCGGTCGGGAGGGTTGGCCGTACTTGGATGTAAAGAACAAACGCTAAATTTTGCCATAGCGTCCGGCACGCGGTGGACTTTCAAGGGCCGCGCTCCCGTGTCAGCATTTTAACGAGTGCCATCTCCCAAATTTGTACGCGTCTTTGCATGGTTAAATGCGGTTATGGGTATTAAACCCTTACGCAAACGCTTAAAATCTTCATTTACCGCCTTTTGCATTTCAAGCAAGAATTTTTCGTCTAAAAGGTCGGTATCTTTCATAAGGCACAAACCAAACTGAAAACTGCCTAAAATATGTTGGACGCTGCCTAAACTTGCTTTTACTTGTTCAACCCTGTATTTCATAAACTCCTCTTTTTTCGGGGGCAAACAAAGGGAGAACTTTTCGCTTGCCCCCGCCCGGTCTATTGGCCGAGAAATTTACCCCACCAAGATTTTTTTGCTTTGGGGGTTAAGTCCTGTACCGCTTTATCAATTTCAAATTTGCGGTGTAACATTCTAATATGTTCATGGAGTGCGGTAATTTTTTGAGACAAACTATAAGACAGATGTTCATATTTGAGTTTTAATTCGTAAATATCCGCCTCGTTTTTGTCAAAAAACAAGTTATAGCCAAGCGTTCCAATTTCTCTGTTTATGCGCGTCTGTAATTTGCCCGCTTTATCTTCTATCAAGTCTTCGTACTCAACAACAAACCAGTCCTTCTTTTGTGTCTTGTATGTTTCAACTCGTACTTTATGGTCTTTACCCTGCGGAAAAAACCACCCTATTTGTGTTTTTTGTTTTTTCATTTGCATTGCTCCTTATTACATCCCTAGCACTTGCGCGTCAAAGGCTTCGCCCATTAAAAAACTAAATGTAATAGCATAGGCAATGCCAACGGCAATAATGCTGCCGGTGTGCCATTCTTCCGGCGTTGTTAAAGTGTGATAGAATTGCGTAAAAAACTTTTTCATATTAAGCCCCCAATAATGCTTTGATGCGTTGTATGTTGATAGTTTTTGCTCCGCGCGTCCATGCTTGGCGGCGTGGAGACCATTTGAAGCCGTTTGTTTTTAATTGGCTGCGCAAATCCGCGCTTGGGATAGCGTTAAAATAGATGTTGTAGCGGATTTCTTCTGCGTTAAACTCTACTTTCCCGCCGTCAAACTCAAACCCGCTTTCCGCTTTTGTCTCGCGCACGCGGTCAATTTGGGTAACTTGGGCTTTAAGGCGTTTAATGTTTGCTAATTCATTGCGCAAATCATAATCGGGGAAGCCCGCAAAGTTAGTCGGAAGGGTTGTTTTATATTTTTCTTCAATTTCTTTCCGTTTGCCTTGCCGAAGAAGGGCATTTATGTCTTTCTTTTGGGCGTGCAATTTTTCCAACTGCTCTATTTTTTTAAGCCAAGCGGCTTTTTTATCGTCTTGCGTTTCGCTCCGGCGGGCAATGCGTTTGAGTACCTTTTCTATGTTTTCTTCAAAGGCAACAAGGCGGCTTAAATGGTTGTGGCAATGGTTGGCGCGTTTTTCCATGCGGGCCGCCGGAAACCGCGAAGGGCCGGTAATTGCCCAACTTGCGCACCGCGAAGAAGAAGCCAAATAAGCCATTGTAAGGCCAAAATGCTTTTCGCTAATGCGCGAAAACGACACGCCGTATTTATTGCACAATGCTTGGATGCGGTTGTGTGTGGCTTCGTAGTCTTGCGCGAAGCGTTCAAGCCTTTTTTCCGGGTCAAAACTAACGAGGTTAAAGGCGTTTGTTTTTAAGATGGCTTCCTTTTGTTCTTGTAATGTCATTTTTGTTCTCCCTATTTGTTTATTTATCGGTTAGATAAATAGTTTTCTATGTCGGTTTGCGCGTACACGCACCGACCAGCAACACGCGCTTTAAGCGGTCTTAAACCGCCTTTTACTTTGTTTTTTAAGCGGCTTAATGTTGCGGTGGAACAGCCCAATAATTCCGCCGTGGCTTCGCGGTCAAAGACCATTTCGCTAATGCCGGGGTGGAAAAATTTATTTCCCGTTTTTAACTGACTAATGCTTACCATCGTTTGCCTCCGTGAGTAAATTTGCTAATCCGTGCTAAAAACTGATAAAACCCAAAAATGTAAAATAAAAAAGAGAGCGTTTGTACCGTGGGCGCGGTGGGATTTCTCCCGTTTGCTCTCTTTTTGGCAACTGGCCGATTTCTCGGTGTTGTGCAATTTGTGTTTATCAGTTGCCATCCCCTGCCCTTGGGGTTATGCGTTCAACCTTTAAGGCCGCCGCATTTGTTCTTTGAAAACTTTGTAAATTCTCCATAAGGGAATTTACGACGGGCGGGATGGCAAAAAGTGTGTCTAAAAATACACGGAAGGAATTTTTGAAACAGCCTCTACAAACTGGTTTTGCGTTGTGTGGATGTACTGCTCTGTTTGCAAAATGTTTGAATGGCCCATAAGGTCGCATACAATTTTTGTATGTACGCCCCTATCCAAAAGCAATGTAGCGTAGGTGTGGCGGAGTTTGTGCAAAAAACTATGAATAAGCGGCAAGTGTTGTTTTACCGCGCGGATATACTGGCAAGACAGATAAGTACGCTTGGAGCGGTTGCCGGAAACATTGATTATATACGGGCTTCCGGCCGGAGCGTGCGCTATACTATTTTGTATAGCCGTTTCGCTCGCTGGGCGTAGCGGAATGGTGCGCGCTGATTTTTTTGTTTTGGGCCGCCAATTTTCTTTTGCCCGTATGGTTATGGTGTGGGCTTGCGGGTTGTAATCTTCCTTATACAAAAAGGCCATTTCCCCGCGTCGCAAACCTTCTTCCCAGCCAAGCAAAAAGCAAGTAAGCAAATCCCCGTTCAAAACCGCGCCAATTTGTCGCAATTCTTCCAACGGATGCCAAGTAATACGGTGGGTTGCTTCCGCCTTATCCCGTTTTACTAACCCCCATTGCTGGACTATGCCGATTTTGCGGAATAGTTCGGCTGTTTTCATCATGGCTTTAACCGCCTTTACATATCGGTTGCGCCCCGCCGCGCCGGGCTTGCCCTTGTGTTTATTTGCGTATTCTTGCAAAAACCCTTTGAAGCCAAGCACAAAATCCGGCGTTATCTCCCGTAAAAATGTAGGCTTGCGGTAGCGTTCTAGGTAGCGCAAAGCAAGGCGCGCTATGTACTGCGTGCCGGGGCTTTTATTCTCTTTCAAATACTTTGAATACCACCGCTTAAAATCTCCCCAAAAGACAATTTCTTCCGGCGTGGGTTGTACGCGCTCAAAAAAGAGCCGGTATTGTTTGGCGCGTTTGCTGGCTTCGTGCGGGTCTGCCGTTTGAAGCGTTCGGCGGTAGCGTTTTCCGTTTCCGTCGTAATAATCCCAATATAATTTTTTACCTCGTTGATACATAATGCCTCCGTTTAGACAAAAAAATACCCGACACTTATATTTTGTGTCGGGTTATAAGCAAAAGCGGGTTGTTTTATTTATTAGGGTTAGGCTCTCCCCAATAATACCTATCATCGCAAGTGTAGCCGCGTTTTTTCATTTCCCTTACTATATCCGCGCGGTCTTTGGCCGGAGCGATAGCCAATGTATTACAATAGCATTTTTGCGGGTCAATTTTGCAAGGGTTGCGTTCCCCGAAAATAAATGTTAGCAGCATGGGCGTTATAATCCCAAACGCAATAATCCCTAAAAGAAATAACAAGAAATTTAGGCAACCTATCTTTTTTGTATCGTCGGCAGATGCAAAATAGACATTGAGCCTCTTGCAATATCTTTTCATATTATTTTTTCTTCCGTTGGAGTTCTAAAATGGCTTGCTTCATAAGTGCCAAATCTTGTTTTATTTCGGCAAGTTCGGTAAAGCCACCTACATTTTGATTTATATTATGGTTATTATCTCCTACTATATGATTATTTCCGGCACATGAGGGATAACCAAAAAAATAATTTGCGTCTTTTCCCGTCAGTTCCATTATCGTACATAACACATCCACGGCGGGCATGTGCTTCCCGTTTATCCAACTGCTGACTTTTTGATGACTGCCGTGTAAAATTTCGGCAAGTTGTGCACGCGTGATTTTCTTTTCGTCTAGTGCTTTTTGTATGTTCTCTCCTATCTTCCGGCTGATATTCTTTGTCATACTTTCCTCGTTTTTGAAAAAAATGCTTGACAAATGAATAAAATTTATACATAATATGTATGTAAATTATTCATTTTCGTCGTGGAAGTTATGAAAAAAGATTTTGCGCGCAAGGGCATAATAAGCCCACGCGGTAGCAAAAGTATAGGTGCAAACCTTCCACAGTGAACGCCTATACTAAATTTCATTGTAGTAAATTTTGACGCAGACACGAAAATAAATTTTACCCCATAAGGAAATTCCCTTATGGGGTGTTTTTTCGTCTATGAAAAAATAAAACTGTGTCTTAAAAAAACACTTGCATTTTTGAAAAAAAGTTATTAAACTATGAGTGGGCAAAATGGCGACTGGAAAGCAAAATGCTTTTTAGCCGCCTTATTTTTTGTTGTTATGTAAATAAATAAGCCGCGTGTTGTGTAAAACGACAGGCGGTTTTTTATGCCCAAAAGAACAGCACAAAGCAAAACGCATAAAAAAGTACAGCAAGCAAAGGCAACGCGGAAAGCGGCAACAGACGGCACGGCCAAAAGGCCGGTAGGCCGTCCGGCCATGTTCCAAACGCCCGAAGAAATGCAAGTACAAATTGACGCATATTTTGCTTCTTGTGTGCCTACCTTTTTGCGTGTAGATGGGAGTGTTGTGCCGGATAAAAACGGAAATCCCATCGTACAATATAACCCGCCTACTATTACCGGCCTTGCTTTGTATTTGGGATTTGAAGATAGAAGCAGTCTGTATGAGTACAAAGAGAAAAAAGAATTTACCCACACAGTAAAAAAAGCCATTGCACGCATGGAAAATTATGCGGAGCGTGAACTATTTAATAATCCCAAGCCAACGGGTGCTATTTTTTGGCTGAAAAATCACGGTTGGAAAGCCGAAGAAGATACAAAGGCTGATGTAAAAACCACCGTTCGTTTTGTGGTAGAAGATGACGAAGAAGAAAAGGAGACGGAAGATGAGTGAAATGACCGTTCCTTTGAGTTCTTGGAAACCACGCTACCCGCAAAAAGACATTATGAAGGCGGCCAAAAAACACCGCTTTTGTGTATTAGTAACCCACCGGCAATTAGGCAAAACAGTATTTGTTGTAAATTGGCTTATTCAACAAGCCCTAAACAAATACCACGAATTAGGCACACGCGGGCTATATTGTGCGCCATTCCTAAACCAAGCCATAAATGCGTCTTGGGATTATTTTAAGCATTATTGCCAAGATGTGCCTTCCGCCTTCAAAAAAATAAACGAAGCAGACCATACTATACGATTTGCCAACGGCGCAAAACTCATGGTGCGCGGGGCTGACAAGCCGGATACCTTGCGCGGCACTTTCCTTGACTGGGTTGTGTTGGACGAATACGGCACAATGAAACCCAATGTGTACCACGAAATTATAGAGCCGATGCTAAACGAGCGGCGCGGGAAGGCTTTATTTGTAGGCACTCCGCGCGGCCAAAACCAGTTTTACGAGATTTACCAACACGCACTAAAAGAATACACCGCCAACCCAAACGGGGATTGGTGGGTAGGCGTTTATAGAGCCGATGAAACAAATATCATACACGATTTGGAAGAAAAGCGCAAAAACATACCCGATAATATCTTCCGCCAAGAATACCTATGCGACTTTACCGCCGCTGTTTCTAATGCGGTTTTCCCGCAAGAAATCCTAGACAGGGCGCGCAATAATGATTTGCCCTTTGGAAATGGCGAGCGTGTGGCCGCGTTGGATGTGGCGCGTTATGGCGATGACTACAATGTAATCAAAATTTGCGAATATGCCGGCCCGATGAAATGGCGCGAAGTGGTAACGGAACATTGGGGCAAAGAAGCCACCACCTACACCACGGGCCGTGTGCTGCAATTATCCCAAAAATACAAGTTTAACCGTCTTATTGTGGACGGTACGGGTGTTGGCGGCGGGGTTGTGGACCAACTCAAAGAAGCCGCCGGAAAATTCCAAGTGTACGAGTTTAGGGGCGAAGAAGCCGCTACTAATTCCAGTTTTGTAAATAAGCGTGCGGAAACCTATTTTGCCTTGCGCGAGTTTATGGAAGATGGCTATGTGCGTTTTGATGACCCCGTTGCTTTTGCTGAACTGGGTACTATTCCATATTCCATTAACTCAAAAGGGCAATTACAAATAGCGTCCAAGGAAGAAATCAAAAAGGAAACGGGTAAAAGCCCGGACTTTGCCGACGCGTGCATGATGCTTGCGGTGCTGTTTAAGAAGTCAAACGCCGTAACCTACCGCCAAAACAGCGTGCGCAGAAACAATTTAACGGCGGATAGCGGATTTATTTTTTAAGAAAAAAAGGAGGACTGTATGGGATGGAATTTTAAGAAAAGTTTTTTACCTACTGCTATTGGAGCCATTGGCGGTTTTTTGGCTGGCGGCCCGTGGGGGGCTGCTGTTGGGGCGGGTATGGGTGCATACTCTGCCGACCAAGCAGACAAACAGGAAAAAGCCCAAAAGAAGGCAATGCAAAAAATGGAAGAAGAAGCGGAAAAAAATAAAGTAACTCCAACGGTTGTAGATGATAGTGTGGCCCAAGCAGAAGCCCGCAGACGCAATGCGGCCAAGAGAGGCCGCGCAAGCACTATCCTTGCCGGAGACTACCGCCAAAGCGCGGTTAAACGCCTTTTAGGAGAGTAAAACAATGGATACGCGGCAACAAAAGAAATATGACGAACTAAAAAGACGGCTTACTGCTATGGAGAGCCGCCGCCATTTTTACGAACGCATGTGGCAGCGTGCCGCGGAACTGGCAGACCCAAAGAACGCTAATTTTACCGTTGAATACGGGCCGGGCCGTTTTAACAAAGGAGAGCGCAAAACGGACAACACCGTTGCGCTTGCTGTGCCAAAATGGGCCTCTGCTATTGACGGCCTTACCACTCCAAAAACTCAAAAATGGCACGGGCTGACCGTAAGCGATGATTACCTTAACACCAAATACCGCGACTGGCTGGAACGCCAACGCGACAGGCTGTTTTCTATCCGTTATGCGGCCGGGAGCAATTTTGCTAATGCCCACTATGAAAATCTTAAAAACATAGCCGTATATGGAAGCGGCCCGTTTAGTGTAACCGAAAAATACGGGCAAGGTATTTCCTACCGCGCTTGGCCGGTGCGTGAGTTTTATACGGAACAAAACGCAGACGGGGAAGTTGATGTTTTCTTCCGCAAGTTTAAGTTAGACAAACGCAAGGCTATACAATTATTCAAAGAGAATACCCCGCGCCAAATTATCGTAAGCGACGATTTAACGAAAGAATGGGAGTTTTTACACGCCGTATATCCCAATGATGACTACCAACCAAACAGATATGACGGCCCGCACAAACGCTATGCAAGCGACTACGCTTGTTTAACCACAAACGAACTGATAGAAGAAAGCGGCTTTGATGTATGCCCGTTCTTTTATCCGCGTTATGATGTGTTTTCCAGTTTGCAAGAGCCATACGGATATTCCCCGACTATGCTTTTAATGCCGGAAATGCGTACATTGGCCGCCATGAATAGAAGCAACTTGCGTACTGCCCAACGTGCAAGCGACCCCGGCTATTTAATAGCCAATGACGATATTATCAATGTGAACAGGGTGGGCGCGCCAAATGCGATTATTCCGGGCGGGCTGAACGAAAACGGGAAGCCGCTGGTGCAACCCATAGCAGGGCCAAACGCCTTGCCGTTTAGTTTGGAAATGCTCCAAGACTTACGCAACACTATCCGCGAGGGCTTTGAACTGAACTTATTTACGGTACTTGTAAATCGGCCCGATATGACGGCAACCGAAGTATTGCAGCGCGCACAGGAAACCGCTACGCTTTTAAGCCCTACCACAAGCCGTTTAGAAAAAGAGTTGCTTTCCGGCGTAATTGAAAAGGAACTTGAAATCTGTATGCGCTCCGGCCAATTAGAGCCTATGCCGCAAGAAATGGCGGAAGCCTTTGCGTATGGGCAAGCAAGCCTTCAAATTTCCTATGAAAGCCCCATTAGACGGGCGCAGGATGCGGGAGCGGGTACGGCTATTTTGCGCACGCTTGAAGTGGCGGGGGCGTTGGCAAACTTTGACCCGTCCATTAAAAACAAAATCAATGCCGTTGCCGCGTTGGAAGAAGTAGCCAAAGCATACGGCGCTCCTGTAAAAATCTTCTATACAGACGAAGAAAAAGAACAGGCGGACATGAACGATGCGCAGTTACAACAAGCGCAACAAATGCTACAAGCCGCGCCGGTTATTAGCCAAAGCGCAAAAGAACTGGCACAAGCACAAAAAGCAACAGGAGAAAGTTTTAGATGAAGAAAGTTATTTTAACTACTTATCAATGGCTGTTTAGGCGGTGTTTAGCCTTTCAAACGGTATTTGACCCTAGCAAACGGGAAGTCAAAATCGTACTGGCTGAACTTGCCAAGATTTGCCCAAACAACCCCGCCAAAGGAGCGGGAAGCCCACTAGACACGCACCAACTTTGCATTAACATAGGCAGACGGCAAGTGCTTAACCATATTTTGGCTATGTGTCATTTGCCGGATGAAAAACTAAACGAGATAGTACAGGAGGAAAACGAGTATGGGAGATAATAACCCGACAGCAGGGGCAGCCGTACTTTTGCAAGGCGGCAACCCCGACCCAAACCAAAACCCGACACAAGGCGGAGATAACGCTTTTTTACAGGGTTTTGAAGAAGCAGACCGCGCGTATCTTACTGAAAAAGGATACAACAGCAATGCCGATTTATTAGCGGCCTTGCGCGCCGCAGATGGCAAAGTGTCTTTGCCTACCGATAAATCCACGCCGGAAGAACTGGCCGCGTTTTATAACAAATTAGGCCGCCCCGAAAGCGCGGACAAATACGGTTTTGCCTTGAAAAATGACGAAAACGGAGAAGTGGCAAAGGCCCTTGCTCCGGCTATGTTTGAAGCGGGTTTAACCGCTACGCAAGCCGCCAAAATGCAGGAAGCATTGGATGGTTTTTCGGCTGCCAAATTGGAAGCGTATGCCAAAGAGCAAGACAGCCAAATGAAAGCCTTGCAAAAGGACTGGGGGGCTGACTATGAGAAAAATACAGAAATTGCCCGCCAAGCCGCCCGTAAATACGGACTTACCCAAGACAAACTTGTACGCTTGGAAACCGCGCTTGGGTCTAATGAGTTAATGAAATTGCTGTATTCCATTGGCTCTACCATTGCAGACCCCGACCTTAAAGGCGCAACCGGCAGCAGCGCAAAACCCAGCGGCGCGCACTACACCAAAGAAGAAGCCGCCGCCAAAATGGAAGCACTTACAAAAGATAAAGAGTTCGGTAAAAAATTTATGAACAAAGACCCTGACGCTATCAAGTTGTTTAACGAACTTAACCACGCCATGGCGGGAGGCAACTAATGGCAGACGAACACATTACACGCGGCCAAATTATCCGCATTGTACAGAAAATCTCGCTACGCCACCCGCGCGGTCTTACGAAAGAATGGCTGTATGGCATGTTAAAGCCCGTTGTGGACGCGTTGGAAGCCGACCTTAAAGAGACAGGCCAGTTGCCAACCGACCCAACCGATACGCCCCAAAAAGACGGAGCGGATAAAGAGCCGGAAAAAGCAAAGCAAGAAGAAAACCCGGTATCTGCGCCCCAAAAAGACGGCCAAACCGATTTAGGGGATACCCCTAAAAAGCCCGTTGAGGAAAAGGGCAATAAAACTAAACAGGGTAACAAACCCAAGGAGAAGAAGAAATGAGTATTACAGGAAGCGATTACTCGCAAATTGAGATGCATGAAGTTGCACTCAAATATGCGAATGTATTGAAACTGCTTGCCCAGCAGACCACTTCTAAACTTGAAAATTGTGTCATGGTTGAAAGTGGGCTTACGGGCAAAACGGTTTCCCCGGTGGACCAACTGGGAACTTTCGCCACCCGCACGCGTACTGGGCGTTTTGAAGAAACGCATATCGTAGATATTGCGCGTACGCGCCGTTGGTATGAGCCGGTTTTCAAAGACGGTGCATATCTCATTGATAACTGGGATAAAATCCGTATGGATATATCCCCGGAAGATGGGGTAGCGTTGGCTATCATGGCCGCTTATAAACGCGATATTGACGCAGAAATTATGCGCGCGTTTTATGCGACTAACAAAACCGGCAAAGATGCCTCAGGCAGCACCGCGTTTGACAATAACAATGTCATTGCCGCTACTGCCGCCAACAGCGACATTTTAGGCAAAATTGACCTTGCTGTTGCCAAACTGCAACAAAACGATGTGGACTTTGAGAACGAAGAAGTTTTCTTCGTTGTTCCGCCCGCTGTGGAACGGGAACTCAAAGAAGCCGGATACTATGTATCCAGCGACTACCAAAACGACAAAGTGCTTACGGGTAAAAAATTGTCGCCTTATGCCGGCGTGAATTTTATCCGCTACAACTTTGCCTATACCAATACTGGCACACAGCAAAGCCCCGTCAATGTCTATAAATGCCCGTTCTTCTGCAAATCGGGCGTGGCGTTGGGTAAATGGTTGGATTTCCAAACCAAAGTATCCGAACGCGATGACTTATCGTATGCCAAACAGATTTACGCGGCATACGCTATCGGTGCTACCCGCACGGAAGAAAAGAAATGCCTGTCTATTGAGTTTGCTGCTTAATAGGGCTTTTCCTCCTGTGTGCGTACAAAACGCATGCAGTCGGCCGGGGGAGCAACCACTCCCCCGACCCAAAACAAAAGGCGGGAATATGGAATATACGGATTTAGACTTAAAAATTGTGAATAAGGCTCTTTCTAAATTGGGAGTGCGGGAAATTGCCTCAATTAGCGACGATGAAGAAGCCGCGAGGGTTGCTGATAGCGTTTATGAAACAACCCGCGATTTTGAACTTTCTACCTATCAATGGGCGTTTGCCATAAAAAGAGATAGTTTAACTGCCGATGAAGCGACCCCCGCCTTTGGGTTTAATTTCCAGTATTCATTGCCGGAAGATTTTTTGCGGTTAGAAGGCATTTATAATCCGGGCGGATTTGACCGCGATGCTTATGAAATAGAAGGCAACAAAATTTTAACTGATATTCAAGGGCCGCTGCTTATTCGGTATTTAACAAACGATATAAGCGATTTGAACTGGCCGCCTTATTTTACAGAAGCGTTGGCGTGCCGGTTGGCTTATGAAATGTGCGAACGGCTAAAACAAGACCCGCAACGCAAAAACCTTTTAATGCAAGAATACCAACTTGTTATTGCGTCTGCTAAACGCGCTAATGCAATACAGTTGGCTATTAAACGGCCTTTGCCGCCTTCATGGGAGGTAGCGCACGATGGGGATTAGGGTTAATGCGGCACTCACGCAATTTAATAACGGCCTTGTAAGCCCGGAAATTGAAGCGCGCACCGATTTACAAGTGGCGGCCCATTCTTGCCGCAGACTTGAAAATGCGAGCGTGGAGGTGGCGGGTGGAGTGCATAGAAGGGGCGGTAGCGTCTATGTGCCTAGCAGAAGTGCTGTTACGCAAAATGAAGGTTGGTCTGCTTGGGGAGAACTTGACTTTTCTTCTTACAGTACGGAATTTTGGCAAAACATACAATACAATGCCACCCTTAATAAATTTGTCAGTTATTATAAAAATAGTGGGAATTTTGCCACAAAATACTATTTATCCAATGATGGTGAGGGATGGACGCCTTATAACTTCACGCCTGCCACAGACCACAATTACGATTTTATGCGTATGGAAGTGGCGAGCGATGGCACGATTTTTGCTTATGCCCACTACCTAGAAAACAATGTTGCTTATTATACTGCTTTTTACTCTATGGATGGGATAACTTGGACTAAATGCTATCCCACCGATATAAGAATAGGAAACAAATACTATTTTGCGTTGCAGAACGGCACATGTCTTTATTGCCCTGTTGATACATCTTCCAATTATGCCATGTATCCTAAATACTATTATTGCACAAGTGCGGACAGAACAACCACGAGCAATTGGACGGAAGTGGATGCTAGTACCTTGGCTGTCTCTTTGGGTATCACAAGTGATTTTACTTCATACACATTACGCCCTTACAATATCCGTCAATGCGGGCAACAAATTATATGGCCCGTAATGATTATAGGGAGTACAAGCACCGCTCAAAATGTAACGCGGGTTTATTTCTTAAAATCTACCGACGGGATTACATGGAACTCATACACACAAGCGGATAGCACTTTTGAGAGGCTATCTTCTCTAACCGTCATGTTTGGGCAGTATGGAAAATATGTAAATGGAAAGTATTTTGCTTATAACAATAGTTATTACGAGCAATATGTTAGTAGCGACCTTGCCACTTGGACGCGCGTAACAAGTTATAACCCGTGGCAAACACCACCGTATATTACTTGGGTAAAAGGAGATAATATCTTTTGCTTGTATATGCCAAGCGAAAGAACTACTAGAACAGCGCATTATTTAACCTCTGCGGATGGGGAAACATGGACGGAAGATAGCGAAAGTTCTATCTTTGTAGCCAAAGTAGAGAATGATTTTTTAATAGGGATAGATGGCTCAAATAATACTTACTATAAGAATTATTTAGGCGAGAGCGTTGAAATAAACGGAACAAAAGCCCTATTAGTACCCTTTGTTGTGAACCGCAACATTGCTTATATCTTGGAGTTTGGGGATTATTATGTACGGTTTTACAGAAAGCACGGGCAAATTATTGACCCCAATACGGGGTATGGCATAGCGTTGCAAACCCCATATTCATTAAACGACCTATTTGATACTACTACGGGCAAAAGAAAACTTGGATATATCCAAAGCGCGGATGTTATGTATTTGTTCCACGAAAACTACCCTGTGCAAAAACTTTCCCGCACATCGGATACCAGTTGGGCGTTAGAAGCAGCGGCGTTTAAGTTGGGGCCGTGGGATAACATGAATAGCGACAAGGAAGCAACTATAACGGCCAGCGAAACAACCGGAACTGTTACATTGACGGCTTCAAAGAATTTGTTTAGTGCAAACGATGTAGGCCGATATATCCGTATTTATGTTTCAAACACCAATACAAGATATTGGTATGCCGGCGCAAGCGTATCCACCGCGGTTGATTATAAAAGTGATGGCAAGTTTTATCAAGCACAAAACGGTGGTACGGCTGGCAATGTTACCCCAACTCATACAGAAGGTAGTGCCTCTGACGGAAGCATAACATGGAATTACAAACATAGTGGATATGGAACGGCAAAAATCGTGGCATACGCTTCTCCAACTTCGGTTACTGCGCAAGTTGAAGAAACTTTGCCAACGCTTGTTAAAACTACCGCCCAACACCAATGGCAAATGTCTATTGCGGAGTATCCAAAATGCGGAACTTTTTACAAGGGAAGGCTGTTACTGGGAATAAATACATCTTCCGGGCCGGCGGTAGCATTTAGCCAGTCCAACGACTATGAGAATTTTGACGATGTGGAATTTGGGGAAGTCAAAGCCACATGCGGTATGAAACTGCCTATTGATGGGGATTTAAGCAAAATAGAGTGGTTGAGTGCATCGGGCGGCAGTTTGTATGTTGGAAGTGTTGGCGGTGTTACGGAAGTTAAACCGCAGTCAACCTCGTCAGCCTTTGGGCCGGAAAATATCTCATACGACAAGATTACAAATATCAGCAGTAACTCTTTGCAACCGATTTTAATCGGCGGGAGTAACTTGTATATTGGCGGGGCTGGAAAGAGCATACACGATTTAATTTATCTAAACGATAATGATATGTACGACCCGCAAGAAGTGTCGCAACTTGCCAAAACATGGCTTAAAAAGGGCGTTAAAGACTGGGCCTTACAATATGACCCAGACCGTATTGTTTGGTGTGCTATGCAAGATGGTACGCTTATGGGGCTTACCTACAATAATACGCAACAAGTAACGGCTTTTCATAAACACATAACAAACGGAAAGTTTATTAGCGTGGCGGCTATCCCAAGCCCTGACGGACAGACGGACGAATTATGGGCGGTTATTGAACGCACATTGAACAATGTAAGTACCTATTGCGTAGAGTATTTTAGAGACGGCTTGCCGTTAGATATTCCAACGAATTATACGGAAGAACAGATACAAACTTACCGATTAAAATACGCCTATTATGTTGACTGTGGCGCGCAATATACTTTTGAAACCCCGCAAAACGAGATTACGGGGTTGGACTGGCTGGAAGGGAAGCAAGTTGCAGTTTTGGCTGATGGTGTTGTGGTAAGAAATAAAACCGTTTCCAATGGCACTTTGACGCTTGATAATGCGGCAAGTGTTGTAACCGTTGGGCTTGCCTATGAAACCTTTTTAGAGCCGCTCCCCGTGTATGTAGAAGGGGCAAATGGAACGGGAAACGCCCGCACCCAGCGTATTAACAAAGTGGTTATGCGTTTGTTGAATTCCGGCGGGTTTTGGTACGGGGAAAAGGAAAGCAAATTAGATTATGCCAGTTTGCGCCGCGCAACAGAGACGGGCGATGCTGTACCCCTTAAAAGCGGGGATTTGCGGCTTAATTGGAACGGAAACGAGAGCCACAATGATATTTTGGGGCAAGAAATTCCAAACGCAACGGGGGCGCGTATGATTTTTAAGCAAAGCGACCCGTTGCCGTTACGGATTTTAGCAATATATCCGCAATTAGAAATTACAAATGATTAAAGGAGTGTAATATGTGGGGATTATTAGCAGCACAACTCATGCAAGGTATTTTTAATATGTACGGCGCACACAAACAGGGCAAGGCGGAAGCGGCCATGTACGGCTTTCAAGCGCGCCAAGACGAAAAAAACGCCCGTGCAACAGCGGTGGAAACCTCTATCGCCGAGAATAATTTGCGCAAACAAAACCGCAAACAACTTGGAGAACTGGAAGCAAGACAGGCCGAAAACGGTTTATCCGGCAGCACTTTTGACCGCATCCTTGGCAATAGTGCGGCCAACTTGGAACAAGATGCCCTTAATTTGCGCTATCAGGGTTTAACCCAATGGGCCAACTACAAAAACAGCGCGGCCATGAACAGATACGGCGCAACTATGAGCCGAGCCAACGCACGAATGAATGTATTTGCGCAGGGCTTAAATACGGCTGTTAGTATGCTTGGTACTGCTGCTATATATGGAGCCGGTAACAAACTCAACGCCAACACGGGCAGTTATAAAACGCTTGATGATGGCCTTTCTAAAAACATTATTAGTTATTCACGGCAAAATACGCCGTGGGTTATGTAGGGGGCTGTATGAACGGAAAACCCGCTTTTAGAGAAATTGAACAACGCACCAACCCGCAAGGCGCGCGTAGCAATTTGCGCTTTGACCCCATGGCTAATACCGCTGTTTATGGGCAAATCGGCCAAGCGGTAGGTAAAATGGGCGATGTGCTTATAAAAATGCAAGAGCGCAACGATAAATTGGCTATGGGCGCGTGGGAGCAGAAACTAGCAGATGACGAGCGTACCTTAAAACTCCGGCTTGAAAACACCAACAGCCCCGAAGAAGTTGATGCTATTTACCGCGAATATGAGCAAAACACCCTTTCGCAAGCCAAAGAGCGTTTGGGAAACCGTCTTTATGATAAATGGAAACGGGAAGCGGGAGATACCTATTTAGAAGTAACGCGGCAAATGAGCGAGCGTGCCAAATTCCCTATCATGCAACGCAAGGGCATTGTGGATTTGGAAGAAAATTTACGACAAGCCGCCCGCAACAGAAGCCTAGCAGATACGGAAGAAGAACGCATTAGCGCGGATAATCTTGCCATGTTAAGTATCCAATATGCGGCCTATCCACAAGATGGCTCTCCCGCGCTTATCAATGACACCAAACGGGCGGAACTGGTGCAAGCGTACAGAAATCAAGCCGATGTGTATGATGTGGAAGCGTCTGCACGTACCAACGCTGCCGGTACTTTGAAACAATTAGCAGACGGACATTATAAGTATTTAACGCCGGAACAAATTACTTCTTTGACGCAAAAAATAAAACCGCTTGTAGATGAACAAGAGCGTACCAATTTGTATAACGGCGTAATTGAGCAGAGCGAAACCAATTTACAGGGTGCTATTCAGCAACTACACGAAAACGCGCAGAAATCGGGCGCAAAGCCGCAAAACGAAAAGGCGGCGGCTGATATGGTCTATGCCACTTATAACCGCAATATACAGGCTAAACGGCTTGTGCGCGAAGAAGCGGAAGCACAAGTATTGGATAACTCATATAAGCATTATTTGGCCGGAGATACAAACGCGGCCATCCAAACCGTGCTTGCTTCTACTATCCCAAATGACCGCAAACAGGCCATTATTAAAAACATGAAACAGGGCAGAATTAGCGAAATGCAACACGATGACCCTGATATTTACAACGGTTTAATGCGCGGAATTATGGACGGCACTATTTATAATAACAACCCGATTTTGGAAGCGTTGGCGGCCGGACAGATTAAGGAGACTTCCAAGGACGCGCTTATTCAAACGCTAACCCAACGGCAAAAACCTTCCTACGAGTTATTACAGGAAGCCATTAAGCAAGTAGATAAAGTGTATAACAAGGGGCTTATGGGCGGGCTAACTCCGGCGGAAAGCATGGCGTTATCCAATATCCACCGCGAGTTAAATGACATGTACCTTTCTGCCGTACAACAAAACAAAGACCTTGAAAGCATGCGGGCTTTGTTTGCGCCGGAAAATGTGCAACGCGTGGCTGATAAATATGCGGTTGGTGTAGATGACAATGTGCAAAGTTATATTGACCGCATCAAACCTAAAAAACAGACGGACGATGCGGGCGTTCCGCAGCGTTTGGACGGAGAAACCGTAGAGGCTTATTTACAGCGCGTAGGAGGTATTTTATAATGGCACAACAATTTTCTTATCAAAACTTACTGGATGCCGGATTTAGCGATATTGAAGCCCGCAAAGCCTTCACGGATAAACTGACGGCAGCCGGATTTTCCCAAAGCGAAATAAACGCCCACTTAAACAATGTGAGCGGTGCGCGCCCCGCGTCTTTGGCCGGAGACGAACAAAATGAAGGTATCAAAGTATGGGCGAAAAACATAGACGAATTTGCAGCGGAAGCCCATAGAACGGGTATGAATTTGAACTTTTGGGATGCTATCCGGCGCGGGTTTGAACAAAGCGTTACGGGTATGCTTAAAGAAGGCAAATTGCCGCGTGAACTTACGCCCGAAGAAGAAGCCTCGCTTAATTTCTTTGAACGGCTTGCTATGGGTATTAGCGAAGTTGTAAGCGATACACCTATTTATTTTGCCGGCGGGAAAGTAGGAGCATTGGCAACAGGCGCGGCGGGTGCTGCTATTGGTACTGTTGCGCCCGGTGTTGGAAACGCCGTAGGGGGCGGGGTTGGTTTGGCCGTTGGCGGTGCGGCCGGAGCGTTTGGCTTTCATAGGGCGGCGCGTACTGTTTTAATTGATATGTACCAGCGCGGAGAAGTGGCCGATTTTGATGAATTAGTTTATCGTGTAACGCACGCTTCCAAAGAGTTTGGAAAAGGCGCGGCGGTTGGTGCAGTTGTGGGTGGTGCGGGAAAAGCGGCGGCAGTAGGCAGTAAAGCCCTTAAAGGGGCGGCTGCCGCGCGTACCGGCGCAAGTGCCATGGCATTAAATGCGGGTGCAAAGACTGCTCCCATTGGAAGTGAGATTTTGGGGCTTACGGTTGCGGGTGCGGCTGTTGAGGGGCACGTACCGACTGCCCAAGATTTCGTAGATAGTGCCGCTATGATTTTGACACTCAAAGGCGTACACAAGGCGGGCGATGCGGCTACCAACAAACTTAAAAATACCGTTGTCAATAATTTGTATAGCCGTTTTATTGAGAACGGAGAACACCCCGCCGATGTGATAAAAAAAGCAACCAATGACCCGTTAGAACTGCAAAAGGTTTTAGAAGAAAAGCGGAAAGTAAAAGACGGATGGGAAGAAGTTAAATACAAACCGTTAGAAGGCACGCGGGAAGGCAAGGATGACGCGCTTGTTAAATTGCTTTCCGGCGGGATTAAGGAATACATTATTAACCGGGGAGCAGCCATTAAAGACCCAAAAACAGGGGATATTATTGTGCAAGGGCCGGAGTTGGCAAAAGCAACCGGCACGAATAGGAATTTTGGCTTTTCCAAAATGATTTTTAAGCATGGTATTACAGCGGAAGAAGCGCAGTTGTTGCCCGAAATTGTACGTGACTACAACCCTATTACGGAAGGTAAAGACACCGTTTTTCGTATTCCAAAGGACGAAAACCACAATTACAGAATTGTTTTTAAGGAAAACAAAGACGAAGAAAACCGGCTAATTACCATGATGACGGAACGGGTAAGCAAGAAAAACCCGAAAGAATTATCCACAAAAAAAGAAGTTGCAATCCCTGCGGCCGCTTCTGCACACGGCGAAAAACTGGATACTTCCACACAGGATACTGTCCGGGATGGGTTTGCGCCCGATGTGCGTGCTAATGAAAACATTAACACCACGCCCGAAAGTGCAACTTCTACTGATAGTATAGCGAAAAAAGCGGCAGAAATCAAGGGGCAACTTAATCCTACCGAACAACCGCAAGCGGATAAGCAAAACGCATCCGCTCCCGCCCCCACGCACAATTTGGAAGATTTGCATAAAAAGTTTAGAGAAAAATACCCAACCGCCGACACGGGGGACAGAGAAACCTTGATAGGCTTTCTGCTCCAAGAACTGACGCCGGAAGCGTTGGAAGTGCCGCAAACGGGCCAAGTAAAGGCTGGGGATTTGGTGCTTATCAAACGCGGTAAAAAGTTGGCCTTTAAGGAAGTTACCAATGCGCAGGGAGACGCGCTTAAATTGGACGGCTCTACCAAAATGTTTTTTACAAAAGATGTGCTTGTACCGAATAAGGCTTTTACGGTTGTTAGAGAAAACGGGAAGTCTTATTTTGACTGGCCGAAACTTAATGCGTTATGCAAAGAACGGCTAGGTATTGACGATAAGACATTTAATAGCACGCGTGAGTGGTTAGAACGGGAAAACCCCATTTCTACCGCCGGAACAGCCACAGGGCCGGAAGATGGGCCGAAATACAATTACAAGGTTGTAAAAGCGGAGCGCGCGGGTTTAACACAAGGCCAGCGTGAACACATTGCACAGGAAATTATAAACAATGTAGAAGGTAGTTTATTTAGCCGTTTTGATGTAAAGAAAACCAATAGCGACCGGCCCTATACGGCCAACCATAACGCCTATTGGGTTGACGATACGGGCAAATCTTCTTCTTTGCCGAAAACAGCGCAAGAACAAGCCAAACGCTACCGCTCTAACCCACAAGAATACATTAAAGTTAGCATCCCGGACACAAAGGCCACTTTGACCGTGCGCAAAGACCCGCTTGCGGTGCGGGCTTTGTTCAAGGAGTTGGGCATTTCTATCACGGCCAAAAAAGAGTATGCGGCGGATAAAATGTATAGCACGGGCGGCGGAGACTTTGCTGCCAGCGCACCCGCGCAAGAAGATTTATTTGCTTATAAACAGCCCGGATATAATTACAGGGTGCAATTCCCGTTTGAGCCGAAAGATACTTTGCCCAGCGGGAAAGTATCGGCGGAAGATGCTACCGCAAAGCGTAGCATTATTGAAAGTCTGCAAAAGGTGTTTAATGTGCCTGTGCGGGGTTGGAAAGTACCCCGTCAAGGACGCGGGGCTATGGGGTTGTTCTATTCCAAGCCGGAAATGATACGCGTTAAATACGCCAATGATTTAACAACTACCGTGCATGAGTTAGGGCATTATTTGGAAAAAAAGATGTACGGAAAGGTTGCCAGCGACGATACCAATACTTACTATGAAGAATTGCACAAATTCGCTACCAAGCCGCGCGGCGGGGCTACCAAACACAAAATAGCAGCGGAAGGGTTTGCGCAATTCCTATCCACTTATGTTGTAAATCCCAAAGTGGCAAAGGAAGGTGCGCCTATGTTCTATAACCGCTTTGAGAGCGATTTGCGAGAGAAAGAGCCGGAAATTTACCGAGCCTTGCAAGATGCCCGCGCGCAAGTAGAAAAGTTTGTAAAACAGCCCGCCGTCATGGAAGTATTAAGCAATGTATCCGTGCGAGACAATGGCAAGCCCACGCTTACAGCGGCAGAAAAATGGCGCGCGATAAAGAACTATGTAAAAGTAAAATGGTTTGACGATAAAGCCCCTCTTTTGCGTGTGGTGGAGCAACTGGAAAGAGAGAGCGGGAAGAAAATTGATTTTACCAATAACCCCTATTATTTGGCCCGTTTGTTCCCCGGTTGGGTAGGACGGGCAGAGGCGTTTGTGGAACATGGCACTTTTGATTATAACACGCTCCAAGATACAGGCAAATCTCTAAAAGCCATTTTACAACCCGTAGAGAATTTAGACGAGTTGCGGGCTTATTTGGTATCTAAACGCGCTTTGGAAATTGCCAAACGCGACCCAACAAAAGATATGTCCGGCATCCGGCCGGAAGCCGCCTTGCAAACCGTTAAAGAGTTGGAAGGAAAATATAAGGGCGTTGCGGAAGAATTATACAACTACCAAAACGCACTTCTTAAATACCAACTTGACGGAGGTTTAATTAGCGAAGAAACCTATTTGAAAGTGCTTAAAAACAACAAAAGCCGCGTGCCTTTTTACCGCGTCATGGAAGATGGCAAAGATTATGCGCTTGGGTCTAGGGTGCTATCCGGCAAGCAAGTATTAAAACGCTTGAAAGGGTCTAGCCGTACCATTATTGACCCGTTGGAAAGCATTATTAAAGACACCTACGAAACGATTAACGCGGTAGAGCGTAACCGCGTGGGGCAAGCACTCGCAAACTTGGCCGAAATGGAAGGAGCGGGCAAATTTGTTTTCCGTATTGATAACCCCGTAAAAACCGTAACTTCGTTTGATGACGGGTTGGAGCATTTTACGGCTTCACAAACCATAGACAAAAACAACCAAATTAAAGTTTTTGAGCATGGCAAGGCCCGTATTTACGAAGTTGACAAAGAAGTTGCCGCGCTTATCAATGGCTTAAACCCCAATGAAGCAAATGCCTTCTTGCGTATTGCCGGGTTTTTTACGCAGTCTTTGCGCGCGGGTGCAACAATATACAATTTGTCTTTTTCGCCTAGAAACTTAATGCGGGATATTCAATTTGCTTTTACGAATACCACCTCTAAATTTAACCCCTTCAAAAGCATAATCGGCAATTTCAAAACTGCCATTACAAAGGATGAGGCATACTGGCAGTTTAAGAAAGCGGGAGCAGACCAAGCGTCGTTTTTCTCGGTTGACCGTAATTCCTTGCAAAAAGAACTGTTGACGCTTGAACAAACGGGATATGCTAAAAGCGTGTGGAACTTGGTAACGGCCAAAGAGTTTGCTGCCGCTTGGGAAGCGGGCGTATTAGAGCCTTTGCGCTACCCCGGAGAAGTTAGCGAACTATCTACACGGCTTGGAGAGTTTAAGAGCAGTATTAAGCAACACGGCACTTCCAAAGAAGGGTTAGAACAAGCCGCCTACAACGCACGCAACATTACTATTGACTTTGCGCGGGCCGGTATTCACGGGCGCGCTTTGAATATGGTATCGGCATTTTTTAACGCCAATGCGCAAGGTGCAGATAAAACGGTAGAAACATTGCGTCTGCATCCGCTTAAAACGCTTTCTTTCTTGGGTACGCTGGGTATCTTGGAAGCCATTATCAATTATGACTGGAAAAACGGAAAAGAAGATGCGGATATTGCCGAAGTGAACAGAGCGCAACGCAACCTCAATTATGTATTTAAGGTTGGAGACACCATTTACAGAGTGCCAAAAGAGCAGCAAATCGGCATTGTCTCTACGCTGTTTAGCCAAATGACAACCGCCGCATTGGACGCAATGAACAAAAACGAGCGCGATGACTTTATGCGTAACGCCGCGAGCGCGTTTGCTAATGAGTTTGATATGAACCCGATGCCAAACGCGTTGGCCGTTCCTATTGAACTATGGGCCAATAAGTCATTTTTCTTTAACCGCTCCATTGTGCCGGCGGCGGCGGAAAATGTATTGCCGGAATACCAATACACCCAAAAAACAACCGAACTGACAAAATTTATTTCGTCAAAATTGGGCGGTTGGGTAGGCAAAGAAAATACTTTTTCTCCGGCCAAGGCGGAGTATCTTGTGCGTGGTTGGACGGGCGGCGTGGGTACGGCTATTTTGCAAGCCACCGATTTTGCTTGTCGCAAAGCGGGCATTGTACCCGACCCCGTAAAACCCGCCGCAACCGTCAATGATATTCCGTTTGTGCGTGCGTTTGTTATCCGGCATCCAAGCAGTAGCCCGGAAAGCGTACAGCGGTTTTATGACGAATACAAAAACCGCATGGAGAAATACAACAGTTTTAAGGCTATGGGTAAGCAAATGAATATAGGGGAATATAACGCCTTAACCCCTTATGCGGCTTACGGCGGGCTTAATGCTATTTATCGGGGTATGAGCGAAAACAGCGCGGCCATCCGCAACATTTACAATAACCCGGAAATGAGTGCGGACGAAAAACGCCAAAACATAGACCAACTTTATTTAGTCCAACTGGAACAAGCAAAAGCCGGACTTGGGCTGATTAAACAGTTAGACGAAGAAATAAAAAATAACAAAGGAGAGTGAGAATTATGGCATTTGCAAAAGGACCTGTTGCAAGCGAAAACAGAGCCGGTGTAGTAAAGTTAGCAAGCATTGAAGATGTGCAGAACGGCACAGACAACACCAAAGCCGTAACGCCGGCCGGAGTTGCTGCTGCTATTGAAGCAAGTACAGATATGGAAAGCCGTTTGTTAGGCGTATATTTTGACGGCATAAACGCCGCCGGAACGCGTACTTATGGGGCGGCTAGCAAACAATGGAGTAAATCCACGGACACCTCTGCTGGGGTTGATACCTTCGCGGAGACTTCCATTTTTCGCGGGTATTATGCGCTTGTGAAGTATAATGCCGAAACGCAAAAAGCGGAAATTATTGCCAAAGAAGGCACAGCAGAATACGCGGCTATTAAAGCCGCCGGAACGGAAGATTACGACGAAGTGCGTATGTTCCATGTTTTCTACTACAAGAAAACCGTAAATGCTGATGGAAGCCAAAGTATCGTATTGTCTCCTATCCAACTTGAAGGGTTTAAGCCCTCGCCTATGCACCTTCGCAACGGCGTTTTGCATGAGTGGGTAGGTATTACCCGCTACGCGTGGGGGCGCACCGGCTCTACTACCATTGCAGCGCGGGCCGGTTTGTATCCGTTAACCGATACCAACGAAAACACCTTTGAAGTCCGTGCACGTGCGCGCGGTATGCGTGTGTTTGGTATGAACGAAGTGGCGGCTTTGCAGATGTTAGGCTCTGTAAAATATGCCCACCAAAACTGGCAAACAGCCATTGGCTCCGGGTTTTCCGGCGCGCCTACAAGCGACAGAACGGTTGCCGTTGCACAAACCGACGCAAACAGCGTGATTTTAGACGCAACTTATGCGGCTGATTTCCCTGTCGGGGCAAGTATTTATTTAGGCTCTAACAATTTTAGAACTATTACCGCAAACGAAACATACAGCGAAGATGACACTAAAATTGTTGTGTCTTTTGACGGAAGCCCCTTTACTTCCACGACCAGCACAAAAGTCCATGGCGGGCTTGCCAAGAACGGAAGCGCAGATGCGGTACAAGGGTTAGACGGCGAAAATGTGGGTATGCACACCACCGCCGCGCGCCGCTCTATTGTTGCGCTGGGTATTGAAAACCTATTTGGCAACTGCTGGAAATTGTTAAGCGGTGTTATGCGTATGGGCGGGTTTAGTTATCATAACCCCGACCCCGATGGGCAATACGCGTGGCCCACGTTGAGCGACGATAAGGGGTGGCAAAAAGGCCCTGCTATTATGACAACGGAAGGGTATATTAAACGCTTTGTGCCTTCGGCGGATTTGGGAGATATGCAACATCTTTCCATCCCCGTTGAATTAGGCGGAAATGCCACAAACCCCGTCGGCGATTACCAATACACAAACAACAGCACCGACCCGCGTATGTGCTTGTTTGGCGGCAACCTTGGCTACGGCGCGGCTGATGGCCCGTTCTGCTTCGATTGGAGCCACACGGTCTCCGGCACTTGGTGGCGCAGCGGCGCGCTCGGCGTGTTTGTGCCTTCGGCGGAGGTTTAAGGGGGTGGCAACTCCCTTGCCCGTAAGGGCGTATGTAGTTTGAAAATGTAGTAAGGGTGAGGGCCGGAGGCGGCAACCTTGACAACGGCGCGAATGATGGCCCGTTCTACTTCAATTGGAACAACACGGTCTCCAACACTAGGTGGAACAACGGCGCGCTCGGCAAGTTATAAAGCAGTACAAAAGAAGTGCCGGCCCTAACCTTGCCCCTTGGCAAAAATAATGTCGTGCAAGGCGTTCCTAGTAGGGCGTAAAGCATTGAACGGAACGGAGATTATAACACTATGAAAAGAATAGGATATTTACTTACAGAAGAAACGGTAACGCTTGATGTGTGCAAACTGGCTATTTTGCGGGCGGCACGCGGTAAGCACCGCCGCGTAAGCGTAAGAAAAACCCTAGCGCAACTGGATAGGGCAACCGAGCGACTGCGTGAATTAGTGCTAACGGGAACATATAAGCCTTCCCCGTATATCAAATGCGATATTATAGACCAGCCAAGCGGCAAACAACGCGTACTACATAAGCCGCGTTTCTTTCCCGACCAATGCGTACACCACTTAATTATTTCTTTAATGGGCAATGCGCTCATGCGTCGGCTTGACCCGTATTGCATTGCGTCTATTCCCAGCCGTGGCACTCATTACGGACACCGCGCCATACGCCGTTGGTTGCAGCAGGATAAACGCGGAACGAAATACTGCCTTAAATGTGATGTAAAAAAATGTTACGACAATATCCGTCCGGCGGTTGTGGTTGCTTCCATAGCGCGCTTTGTAAAGGATAAAAAGTTTTTACAACTCATAAGCAAAGTTGCTTATTCACATCCCACATTACCGCTAGGAAATTATACGAGCGGCTGGTTTCAAAATATCCTTATGGCGGTAGTGGATAGGCTGATACGGGCCTATAAAGCAACTTCACATTATTTACGGTATGTAGATGATTTTATAGTTCTATCCGGCAATAAGCGCAAACTTCATGCTCTTGTACCATTTATCAAAGAATGGTTAGCAAAAATCGGGCTTACGCTTAAAGAAAATTGGCAAGTGTTCCCGGTAGATGTGCGCGGGATAGATATGTTAGGGTATCGGTTTTTTCGCAAATATACGCTTATGCGCAAACGAAATGTGCTTGCCATTATGCGTATGGTACGGGATTATTTGCGTAGCCCTACGCCCTTTCGCTCCCGCAGTTTGCTTTCCCGCGTGGGGCAATGTAGGTGGTTTAGCAGTTACAATTTTTGGCAAAAATACTGTGCAAAATTAAACTTCAAACGAATGAAAAGGAGAGCGTACCCATGAGAATACAAATTGACGCATACGCCCCTAATGACGGGGTAGAACTGAAAGAACGAGACGGGGTTGTTGTGGTGCAACTCATTAAGGATGTTGAACGCAAACCCGGAGCGGAAGAAGGACAGGAAATTATTACGGCAAATGTGGTGCAAACCACTCTGCCGCTTGGAGTAGAAAAAGCGGATGTAGTGGCGCACTTTGACTACTATTTTGCCAAAGCGGAAGCGGAAGAACTGGCAAAGGCTCTGCCTCTTGAAGTGGATAGAGTAGAACGCATGCTTTCCGCGACGGACTACAAAGCCCTCAAAGTGGCCGACGGTGCGCTTTCTGCTGCCGATTATGCGCCGTGGAAAAAGTTGCGGGCGCATTGGCGGGATACTATCAATAAAATGCAAGCCGCCCAAAATGCCGACGAATTAAACGACATTAAATATGCCGAAACGCCGGAAGGCTTGGCCGCGCTTGAAGCGGCGGGGTTGGTATGACGACTTCGGCAATAATTTCCATAATCATTGCCGTATGCGGATTTGTGCTTACGATAGCGACAACCATTTTTACTATCGGTAAAGTGATGGGGTCATTTACCGCAAGCATTACAGCACAAGTAGCGTCCTTGCGCGAGTTAGTTATGTTTCGGTTAGACAGATTAGAAACCAAGCAAGACAAGTATAACCATTTGCAAGAACGCTTTGCTAAAACAGAAAGCAGCACGGCAAGCGCACACAAACGCATAGATACATTGGAGCAACGGTTAAATGCAAATTCAAATTAAACGGCATTTCAAAGGCCCGCAATATACTATTGGGCGGCTCTTTGTGGACGGTGTGTATGAGTGCGATACGCTGGAAGATACTGTCCGGCCGGACGGCATGAAGATAGCGGGGCAAACTGCTATTCCCACCGGAAAGTATCCCGTGCGTATCACTTACAGTCCGCGCTTTAAGAAAGATTTGCCGTTGCTGGATAATGTGCCTAATTTTACGGGCGTTCGCATCCATACCGGCAATACTGCCAAAGATACGGAAGGCTGTATTTTGGTGGGATATAACCGCGTTAAGGGGCGCGTGGTAGATAGCCGCGCTGCCTTCAAACGCTTATTTGCGAAAATCAAAACGGCTTCGCAAATTGAACTGGAAATAAAATAGAGGTTTTTATGAGAGAACTAAACATTGGAACAAAGAAACATACGCGCGTCATTGCGTTGGACGAAGCCGGAGCGGGCGGCGCGTGCCATGAGTACAAAGTAACATCGGCGCACGGAGACCAAAATCCGCCGTATGCAGTTGTGCATTTTCAAAATGGCCCGGTACAGGAAGCCGGACAAAACGGGTGCTTCCAAGAAGATTTAATTGCAATTTGCATAGACCGCTTGCAGGGTTTCCAAAAAGGAGATTTTGCTTGCCGTGAAAATGCTATTGCCATAACAAAACTTGAAGAAGCGTTGTTATGGTTGCGCAAGCGCACTATGGATAGAGAAGCGCGCGGCGTAGAAGGAACATCACAAAAATAAGGAGGTAGGAAAATGGAGTTAGTGTTTTATGCTGGGCTGGCTGCCGTTGCGGTGGTTGGTCTTATTGAGTGGGCCAAAAACTTTGTGGCCTTCTTCTTGGACTTGGGCGGCTGGATTTGGTCTTTGGCCGTTCTTGGTGCATCCGTTGTTTGCGGTGCGCTGGTTGTTTATGGTGCCGGTGTTTGCGCCAAAACGCCGCTTATGGCGTTGCTGGTTGCGCTAGTGGTACTGGCATTAGCCCAAATTGGATATGAGGGCATTAAAAAGGCTATTTTGCAACGCGCAAGAAACGCGCTATCTGCCAATGCCAAAGATGAAGAAGTTGATTAGCATTTTGGCTGCCGTAGTGTTGGGGGCGTTGCTTATTGGTAATTGTCAAAAGCAAAGAACTATTGACAGACTTACCGAACAAACGGCCACGCTCCCAACTTCTCAAATGGCGGCGGTTTCGGTTGCTGAAAACAAAGTCATTTCCAAAGTGCGCCAAACGAACGGAAGTGTTAAAGCAAAAGTCCAGTATGTGCCGCCGGAAGGCAAGGTAGAAATTACGCAACCCGTGGAAGGTGTCGCGCAAGTAAAGGTCAAACGGGCGGGCTTTACTTTCCGGCCAGCGGTGCAAGGTTTGGCCGGAGACGGGCTTAAAATCGGGCTTGGCGCGCGGTTGGTGTATTTTAATAGGTACGGGGCGGGGCTTGGCATTACACACGAAATAGAGCCGTATTTGTTTGCGGACAGAAGAATTGACGATATGGTTGGCCTATTCAAAAATACAACCGTTGGAGTTTTTGGCGGCCCACACGCGGCGGGCGTGTTAATAAGTGTATATTTTTGAGAGGGAGTTATGGCAACAAAGGAAGAACTACAACAAAAGATTAGTGCGCTTAAACAGCAGATAAAGGATGCGCGCGGCACTCCTTGCGAAGTGTTTTCGCGGGTTGTTGGTTATATGAGACCCGTGCAAAATTGGAACAAAGGAAAGAAAGAAGAGTTTGCCATGCGCAAAATGTTTAATGTGGAACGCTGTTGCGGCAAATAATCAAATGAATTAAGCCCCGTTTTTGCGGGGCTTTTTGTGGGGTTAAAGGTAGCGTTTTTGGTAGCGTTATTTTTGATAAAAAATGATAAAGTTTGAAAAAAAATGATTTACTTTGATAAAAAAACACCGACGGGAAAGCAAACAAAAACCCCGCCTTATGACGGGGAATAATGTTGTATAGAGCAACGGAGAGGGAGGGATTTGAACCCTCGAAACCTTGCGGTTTACAGGTTTTCGAGACCTGCTGTTTCAACCACTCACACACCTCTCCATACGTTTACTCCCGCCGAGTGGCTGGCTGAAGTATCTACATCTATTATACCAAACTTCCTACTGCGCTTACTAGAAACCGAGCCGTTGGCAGGTTTGCGTATTAGGTGCTACGCAACGCACTTGGCCTTGCGGCGCGTACGATATGGTTAAACCGTACGGCTCTTGCGTATTGATGCGCAGGGCCCTTGCTTCCCGCTTATCCAGAACAACTTGGAATTTGTGCTGGGGCGTACAAGTTTGATCCGGCGTTAAGCACAAATTTTGGTTCTCCACTACCGGCATATCAAACTGGTTCCACTGGGTTGCATACGTACCATGTTGCTGACGATACATTTGTTGCAAAGATTGCGCCTTTTGCAAAAATACCTTGGCCTCAACCGCACTGGAACGTTCAATCGCCCGGACATATTGCGGCAAGGCAATCGCTACCACAATGCCAGCCACAAATGCACCAAATAGCACCACCCAGGCAATCACCACTGCAATCGCGCACCCGCGTTTTTCTTGCGGGGTTTGATCCGTCACTAAACACCCGGCCATGCTGTCATGCAAACACTGTTTTTTGTCCGTCCAAATACACATCAAGTACCCAATGCCTAAAATAATGCTAGAGATAATCATCCCCAAGTTGCGCCCTAACGAACGCCAGAACGAAATACGTTGGCCGTTTAGGTCCGTTACTTTTAAGCCGAATATTTTTTTACCAATGGTGGCTTGCCAGGAGGAACTTTCCGGCCATACAAAATAAGCCAGGTAGCACACAAACTGCACACACAGGGCAATGCCTACTCCTATCAGTAGAACCGATACGGACGGCTTGTTTGTGCCTGAGGAAGAAATCCCCATAGTAACCCCTAATACAAACCCGATAATTTGACCCAAAATGGAACTAATTATGCCGTAAATAATACCGTCTACCAAATAAGCGGCGGTACGTTTCCAGAAACCTGCGTAATTCATCATTTTCTGCTCTCCTTTTAGTGCAACATTATTTTACAAATTTAGCCAATACCCGCCCGCTGGGCTGTTGGTAGGCATATAAGCCAAACTCCGGCAGTACGGCAAGCAAGTGGTCAAAAATATCCGATTGCAGCCCTTCATAATCGGTCCATACCGTCGTATTGACAAAGCAGTATACTTCCAACGGAATCCCCTGGGAGTTGGGGGGCAGTTGCCGCACCATCAGCGTAAAGCCGGGGTCCGCCTGCGTAACGTAGGGGCGGGATTTTAAGTATTCCTCCGCATAGTGTCTAAACGTACCCAGGTTGGTTAAGTGCCGGCCGTTTAATAAATTTTCCTGCACGTTGTGCTGGGCATTAAATTCGGCAATTTCTTTTTCTTTGCCAGCTAAATACTCTTTTAATAAATCAATCTTTTTTAAACGGGAAAGCATTTCTTTATCCAAAAATTTTACCGTATCTATATCAATTAAAATACTGCGTTGGATGCGCCGCGCTTTGGCTTCATACATACCGCTCCAGTTTTTAAAAGGTTTGGAAATTAAATCATACGTAGGCACGCTAACAATGGTCATATCAAAATTTTGCACGCGTACGCTAGTCAAAGAAATATCCAAAATATTCCCATCGGCCCCGGCAGAGTCCACCGTAATCCAGTCCCCAATTTTAATGAGGTTATTCATAGTCAGTTGGATGCTGGCGGCAAACCCTAAAATGGGGTCTTTAAAAATCAAGGAAAACACCGCCGCCAACGCAGACAGCCCGGTAATAATATAGAGCGGTTTACGCCCCAGTAAAAGCGAAATTAAAAATAGCGCAGTTACCAAAAACAACAAAATTTTAAATACTTGCACAATGCCCTTTATCGGTATTTTAGGGTTGCGGCCGTAGAGTTTATCCAGTGCGTTTAAGAAGGTAAACCCCAGGTATGAAAAACTAAATAATACAAACATCCCGGTAATTTTAATCATTACCGTTTCTAGCCATTTAATTTGGCTGGACACAAACACCGGGTGCAAGTTAATAGCCACCAGGGCGGCAATCACAATGCCCAGTGCAGTAAAAAATTTATGCTCGGATAATGCTTTAAACCATTTTTCGGCCTTTAGCAATTTAACCAGGCGTGATAAATAGTTATTACAAAACCAAGTAGACACTTTGGCAAACCCCACCAAAATACCTATAAACACTACTGCCGAAATGAGTTGCGCCACCAGCGTATGATATTTGGCAGGCAAATTAGGGATTTGGTGTACATAAGATAAAATAAATTCCATAATTTCTCCTTGTGAAAACTTACTATAATAGAGTGTATGAAAAAAGCCCTTTGCGGTGCAATACTTTTGTTGTTAGCCGGGTGCATCTGGCACCGAAAAACGCCCCTGCCGGATGTGCTTCCCCCGCATGGCGAACAATGGGAAAACAACGTGCATGCCTTGGCACTGCCGCTCCTCTTTGATGAGGAAGAACCGCCCGCGGATTTGTTGCCCTCGCAAGACCTGGCCGGAGAACAAACGGCCCAACTACTCACCGCCCAACAGGCAGGCCCCAAAATTGACTTATATTTTTATTATATGAACCGCTGGTACCTGGAAAAAGAGGCCGTTTTTATGCTACAACAACGCCGCTTTGTGGCCCGGCATCAACAGGGCAACATTTACCACGTTACCTGCACGGCACGCGCCCGCACCGGGGCCGACAAAAACCACACCCACGCGCTGACGTTTCCGTGCGGGGTATGGAAGGCCGACACCGGGCTACAAATTGTGTTACCGCACGATAAAAAAGCCGAGGACATTTGGGCCGAATAACCCTATTACACCTCATGAATATGTGGACTAGAGACATACCGGGAAATTATCTATAATATACCTATGTCCAAAAAACGCAAAAAAACGGCTCCTATTTCTTCCGCCCCCGCGGTACATGCACCTGCCCAAGCGGGGCTGGCGGCCTTTTTGCGGCGTATATTACCGCATATTGCCGGGGCACTTGTATTTTTAATTAGCATTGCGTTTTTTACAGGCACGTATGACTCTGCCCATGTCAAACTTACACTACTTCAAATGGGCAGTGTACTTATAGCCACCTTATGGGCCGTACTAAAACTGGCCGAACCTAAAAACCCTTTTACCCGCCGGCATTGGTTGTTTTTGGCCCCCCTCTTTATCTATATGGGGTGGCAAACCTTATCGTTTTTACATTTTCCTTATAAATTAGAGGCCGCCGAAGAATTTATCCGCTTATGGATGTACGGCGGGATAATTTGTTTACTAGCCGGGGAATTTACTACTGAAAACATCCGCACCGTTACCCGCTGGCTACTGGCCGCCGCGTGGGTAGTGTGCGGGTATGGGGTACTGCAAATTGTGAATATTTGGCTGCCGGGGGCGGACTTACTGCCCTGGCACGGCTTTTTTGGCAAGCGCATTTTTGCCACGCTGGCTAACCCCAACTTTTTGGGTGCGTTTTTAGTTTTTACCTCGGCGATTGCGGGGGCAGAATTTTTCCGCACACGCCAAAAATCTTTAGGCGTGCTGTTGGCTCTATCCCTGGTAAACCTCATTTTTACCGAGAGCAAAGGCGCCTGGCTAGCGTACGGCGGGATGATTGTATTTGCGGCGTTTACCTATACCAACACAGTGGCGCGCCTCAAAAAACACTTGGTAAAAATAAACGTGGCCGCGGCAGTTTGTTTATTGGTGACGTTGGGGGCGGCGGGGATTTATTCGGCCAAACGCTTTCAATCCGTTAGTTTCCGCGCGCATACCTGGCTTTCTGCTTTTGAAATGGTAAAAGATTCCCCCCTACTGGGAACCGGGCCGGGCAGTTTTAAACTGGTTTATCCGGCCTACCGCCGCCCACAAATTTTTTATATAGAAAACGCCCACAATACCGAAACCCAACACGCCGAAAACGAACTTTTAGAACAGGCCGCCACAGGCGGTATCGTCGGCCTGGCACTGGCGTTGTGGGTATTGGTGACTTTGTTTGCCGGTGTGTTTAAAACGTTGCCGCAAGTAGAAAGAGCGCGCCAAACCTATCTGTTTGGCTATGCCGCCGCACTGTTTGGAATACTTTTGCACGGAGTCGTGGACATCAGCATGCACTTTGCTTCCGGCGGCATTTTACTGGCGTTAGGGATGGGAAGCGTGTATGCGCTTGTGCTAGAGAATACCCCCTCTCAAGAACCCGAATCCGCCCCTGCATGCACGCGGTTAGTAGGGGCGGCCCGGATGACAGTGGCCTTATCAGTCCTGGCGGTAGCCGGGTACGCAGTGCGGGAATTTTACTTCATGATGCGCAATATGGCGGCCCATACAGCGGGTGAAACCGTGCTATTTATCTTAGCGGTGCTGGCGTTTGCCGCGTGCGTGTTGGGCGTGCTTTACGTGTACGCAGGCACATTGCGCCGTACCCGCCAACTTTCCATTTGTGCGGTGCTTTTACTGACCCTGCCGCTTTACGTGTTTTTCTTGCGCGTATTTACCGCGAACCATTATTACAGTTTAGGCGTGGCCCTGGTGCAAATGGGTCAGCATGAAGTATCCTTGGGCGCGTTTAATGATGCTATTTCCCGCAATCCGTTTTTAGCCGAATACCGCCACTACCGCGCCAACATTTTTGCCACTACGTTAAATTTATCTAAACAATTTTCCCCGGCCCGCGGGGATACGGATCAGGCCCGCACCGATTATGACCGGGCTATTGAGGACTTTCGCTTTGTGCTGGCCCACAACCCCAACCACGCACTTCTGCACCAGGATATTGGGCAACTGTACTATACCTTGGCTATGCGCCAACTGGCGGCGGCCCAACAAAACCCGGCCCAGGCCTATTTATACCAAGAACTGGCTACCGAAAATTTTGCCCTGGCAAAAAAAGCATTTGCCAAGGCACTGGCGTTAGATCCGGTCAACCCGAATACGTATTTATTACTGGCGAATATGGCCGTAGTCCGCCATGACGTAACCGAGGCCCAACATTGGGTGGACGTGTATTTTAGCGGGCCAAAAGGCGTAACGGAACCGGAATTTTTAGCACAGCACCGGGCAAACCCGCAACTACGCAACATGCAGGCGCATGTAGCGCGGCTAACCCATTTTCTTGATTAACGAAAATCGGTAAATGTCATATTCGGGAAGGATTGCTTTAACTGCTCACACACCGCGACGCCTTCATCCTCCCAAATATAGCACTCTTTAGTCCACGCATAGTTTGAATTGTTAAACACAACATCCACAGGCCCCCCAGTAGGAGTAGCAAGAAAGCCAATCAAACAGCTGGAATTATTACAATTCCAATCAATAGCATAATCTTTTTGTAACTGGTTAGATAGGGGTACCCCCAGCACAAAATCCGCCGGCCCCGCGTTTTTATACCCATTTTCCAGCACCCACGCATCCACGGCTTTTTGCATGGCAGTAAGTACACTGATTAGTTCCACCGTACGGGCCTTAAGTACCGCTTTTTGATACTGCGGCACAGCCACCGCGGCTAAAATGCCGATGATGAGTACGACTACCAACAGTTCAATCAGCGTAAAACCGCGGAACATCTCCCGCCCTTGTGGAGGGAGTACCGCCGTTAGGCGGGGTAGGAGGGGCAGAAAAAGGTTTTCCTTATTAGCCCCTCTTTTTGTCGGCAAGCCGACGTTTTCCCCACAAGGGGGACAAATAACTACATTTTCATTGTGTTCCATAAGTTTTTCCTCTTTTGCTTTTAAATTTCAATCCTTCTGCTTATGAAACCAACAAAAACGGCTCTTGTGTATGAGTGTATGCGAACGCTCACACAAAATAGCCGTAATTTACCATGCAAAACATGGTAAACATTCGGCGCAAAACAAATGGGTAATTAGTCCACTTATTTTGCACCTTTAACTGGCTATTTTTGGTTCGCATACAACCCTTAAAAGAGTGTCCGTTTCTTAAACGGTCCAAAAACAGAAAAAATTGTACCTATAGTATACTACAAAAACGATTGTTTTACCAGTGCTTTGTGCTTGCTGCCCCTGCTAGTAAACAACTATATATCAAAGAGGTAAATTTGATATAATACTGTTAAGGAGATTTTATGATTATTTTGTTTTTAAATTGTGGCAGTTCTTCCCTTAAATACAGCGTGTATGACTGGGAACAGAAAAAAAGTTTATGTGCCGGCGGTGTAGAACGCATTGGCATTGATGGGTCGTTTATCTCGCACGACCGCAACGGCTTTCCTTCCGTGGAAATTAACCGTAACTGCAAAGACCACAAAGACGCTATCAATTTAGTCATTGAAACTATTACCAGTAAAGAACACGGCGTGATTGAAGATATTAACGTCATCAGCGCGGTGGGGCACCGTATCGTACATGGCGGCAAGTTTGCCAAATCCGTTATTGTAGATGACAGCGTAGTAGAAGAACTACGCAACATTGCCGATTTGGCCCCTTTGCATAACCCGGCGCACATTATGGGTATTGAAGCCGCCCGCGCCTTACTGCCCAACGTCACCCACGTGTGCGTAATGGATACCGCTTTTCACCAAACCATGCCGGCTTCCTCTTATATGTACGCGTTGCCGCGCAAATGGTACACGGATTACCAAATCCGCCGCTACGGCTTTCATGGTTCGTCCGTGTTGTACACGTCCCGCCGGGCCGCGGTTTTATTAGATAAAAATGTAGACGAAGTAAACACCATTGTCTGCCATTTAGGGGCCGGGGCCAGCGTGACCGCTGTTAAAAACGGCCAATGCTTAGACACCAGCATGGGGCTCACGCCGTTAGAAGGGCTTGTCATGGGCACGCGCAGCGGGGATATTGACCCCTCTGTCTGCTTTCACATGATGAAAAAATTAAACCTCAAGCCCGAAGAAATGTACACCATTTTAAATAAAAAATCCGGCATGTACGCCTTAACCGGGGACCGCTTTTCTGACCAGCGCGACGTGCGCAAAAATGCCGCCAACGGTGACGAACTGTGCAAACTGGCTTTAGACGTGGAATGTTACCGCGTGAAAAAGTACATTGGCGCGTACATGGCCGCGCTAGGCCGTTTGGATTGTATCGTATTTACCGCCGGTATTGGCGAACGCGCCAGCAACGTGCGGGAAATGGTCTGCAAAGGGCTTGAAAACTTCGGTATTATTTTAGACGAAGAAAAGAACGCCTGCGCCGAAACAAACAAAGCGGAAAGTTGCATCTCGGCGGACAATTCCAAGGTAAAGATTTTTGTCATCCCCACTGATGAAGAAATTGTGGGCGTGCAGGACATTGTGGCCCTACTGGCCGGAACGTATGACGCGTACCCCAAATTCCGCTATATCTTTCAGGAGAAGAATTACCGCAACAAACTGCGCGATGCGGCATTTATAGAGGAGGTTAAAAAACGCCCTTCGCTGTTAAAAGCCGCCGTCAACCTGCCCGAGGCCTTAAAACAGGAACTGAAAAAATGATTTGTGCCGCCCGTTTGCGTAAAGCAGACGGGCTTTTTTGTAAGCGTTAAAAGAGGAGAAATTATGTTACTACCTAAAGAAGATAAGTTTTTTGATTTGTTTGACCGCCAGGCCGAAATTTTGGTGCGGGCGGCAGAATTATACAAAGCGTGTATTTCCACGCCGGACATTTCCCCCGAAAAAGTGCGCGAAATGCACCAATTTGAACACGATGGCGACGAAGCCACCCACGCCGTTATTAACACGCTAAACGAAACATTCATCACCCCTTTTGACCGGGAAGATATTTTGGCCTTGGCCAACCGATTAGACGATATTATGGATAATATCTACTTGCTGTTAAACCGTTTTTATCTTTATAAAATTACAAAACCCACCCAGTTTAGCCAGAAATTAGCCAACACGATTGAGCAATCCACCAAGGCCCTGCGCAAAGCCGTGGCTACCTTACGCAGTAACAAACACATGAAAGATACGTACCGCCACTGCGTGGAAATTAACCGCTTGGAAAACGAAGGGGATGTCATTCGCGACGAGGCCATTTCTTCACTCTTTGCCAACGAAAAAGACCCCATTATGGTTATTAAACAAAAAGAACTCTACGAAATTGCCGAAGTAACGACGGACTTTTGCGAACACGTAGCCAATATGGTGGAATCTATTTTAGTAAAAAATAACTAATTATGACGTGGATTATTTTCTTAATTCTGCTGGCGTTATTTTTTGATTACCTAAACGGCTTTCACGATGCGGCTAACGCCGTTTCCACGGTTATTTCTACACGCGTTTTGTCGCCCAAATTTGCCGTGGCCTGGGCGGCGTTTTTTAACTTTGCCGCGTTTTTAATTTTCAAAACAGGCGTAGCCAAAACCATTGGTTCGGGCATTGTGGATATTAGTATTGTGGATTCTAACCTGATTTTTGGCGCGCTGATGGGCGCATGCGGGTGGAACCTGATTACCTGGTGGTTTGGGCTTCCTTCCAGTTCTTCCCACGCGCTGATTGGCGGGCTAATGGGGGCCGGACTCGTAAAAGGCGGGCCAAGCGTACTGGTAGCCAGCGGTATTCTAAAAACCGTAGCATTTATTTTCATTTCCCCGGTACTGGGGTATTTACTCAGCACATTAGCGGGTATAATTACCTTTAATTTGGCGAACCATTTTAGCCCATTTAAGGTGGACAAATTCTTCCGCAAAGCGCAACTGTTCTCTGCTTCTGCCTACGCGCTTGGCTACGGCGGAAACGATGCCCAAAAAACGATGGGGATTATCAGCATGCTGCTTTTAGGCGGTATGGCAGGGGCCGAAGTTGCCCCGGTGCGGGATTTCTTTTTAACACACAGCGAAATGCACGCCATTTCCCAGGGGCAGTTTGTGGTTCCGTTGTCTGTGGTGATTTTGTGCCAAGGGGCCATTGCGCTCGGTACGCTTTCCGGCGGGTGGCGCATTGTAAAAACCATGGGTCAAAAAATTACCCGCCTGCGCCCGATTGACGGCTTCTGCGCCGAGTCGGGGGCCGCGTGTTCCATTTTTATTGCCTCTATTTTGGGCATCCCGGTTAGCACCACGCACACCATTACAGGTGCGATTGTGGGGATTGGTTCCTTGCGCCGTTTGTCCGGCGTGCGCTGGGGCACGGCTAAGCGTATTGTGTGGGCATGGTTTATTACCATTCCGGCGGCGGGGCTTATCTCGGCCCTGTCTTATTTGGTTAAAGTGTGGTTGTTTTAACAGTTTTTGAAAACGGAAAATTTATGGCCCTTGCTCCTGCAAGGGCCGTTTGCTTTCGTTTTGAAAAATCATATTGGCTTTAATTATACCCGGTGATGTTACGGATGACACAGCACAATATTCACGCTTAATTTGTAGCGCAACCTTCCCGAAAATTTGCTTGGGGCGTTGCGTTTGCAGATGTTTAAAATAAAGTATGTCATCTCCTATTTCTGTCGGGGATTTTTGATATACGTGCTACTTTTTTAAAACAACTCTTTTTCCTCTATTTTAAGCCCGCGTGCAATTTTACGGATGTTTAAGAGGGCCAAATTGTGTTCCCCGCGTTTTTCCTTCCTGCCTAGTAGGTAAAAATTCCCCCTATACAAACCGGGCACAATATACTACAATACAAGTAACAAATTAAATATAAGGAGGCCTATTATGGCAAAAGCTAACGCTCAATTTATGAAACCTTTAACCCCCAGCACCACCTTGGCGACAATTGTGGGTACCAACGCGCTTCCCCGCACGGAAGTAGTCAAAAAAATGTGGTCCTACATCAAAGCCAACGGCTTGCAAGACACCACCAACAAACGTATGATCAACACGGATGCCAAACTGGCCCCGCTGTTTGAAGGCAAAAAACAGATCAGCATGTTTGAAATGAACAAATATCTGTCCAAACATTTGTCGTAATTGTACAACATGCGTTTTTCTCGCTACCCCTGGCAAAACCAGGGGTTTTTTGTTATACTATAGGTACAATTTATTCTGTTTTTGGAACCGTATGCAGAATACGGATAACTGCGTGTAATACCGCAGTTCTGTGCAAGTCCAAAAACAGCCGATTAGGCACTGGAAAAATGGGAAGTCATGATCCTATTTTCTGGTGCCGAGTGTTTCCCATGCAAATGGGGAGCCACGGCTGTTATTGTTAGATATCTTGCACAGGTCTAGTACTGACGGCCGTTTTTTGGTGGGTTCCATGAGTTAAATTGTATATTCATTACAGGAGAAATACTTATGAAGAACCTAAAGTTTCATCCCAAGGGTTTTACGCTTATAGAACTCTTGGTAGTAGTACTTATTCTTGGTATTTTGGCCGCAGTAGCGTTGCCGCAATACCAAAAAGTCGTTGAAAAAGCCCGCTTGGCAGAGGCCGTTACAAATATAGCATCTATTGAAAAAGCACTAGACCTATATGTTTTGGAACACGGATATAAAGAGGTGTACTTTTTTCAGCCGAATAATACGGATGATCTTATTGATAAATTGGATATAGAATTAGAAAGTAGTTTGGACTGTAGCAAAGACGTACAAGGATGTTATAGTAAGATGTACGCATACCAAGCCGATTGTTTTGGGGGAGGTTGTAGTATTTTTGTAACACGCCTGCCCGGGGATACAACCGGGTGGTATACGTATGATGGAGGCCCTTACACGTTACGTAGCGAGCGTAACCTTACAGATAGGCAGTGGACACATTCTTGTAATACCAACAGTGTACTAGAATTTGAAGGAAATATGGGCGAAAACGTTTGTAAGATGTTAAAAGCCCAAGGGTGGGCTGATTAACTTAATTATGTCGCAACATTTTACCGGGGAATGTAAAGTTTCCCGGTTTTTGCTATAGTATATCTAGTAATTCTGTTGGAAGTTTTATAAGGAGAACCCTATGATTTCTGCCCCTGCACAAAAAGAACTAGCCAAACTGTTGCGTGGCAATAAAAACTTTATGAACGGCACGCCCACGGCTAAAAATATGTGCCTGCAAACGTTGCAACGCCTGGCACTCTATCAGGAGCCGTATGCCTGCGTATTGAGTTGTTCGGACTCGCGCGTCGTGCCGGAGATTATTTTTGATTGCGGCATTGGGGAATTGTTTGTGGTGCGCGTGGCCGGCATAGCCCTGGGCCCTAACGTGCGGGAAAGTATAGAATATGCGGTCAAAAAACTGCATGTGCCTTTACTTATTTTACTGGGGCATGATGATTGCGGCGTGATGAAATATGCCAGTGAAACGTACCCGGCTGAACCCGCGCATTTTGCTTCTATTTTAAAAAGTGTTTATCCGGTGATAGACGGTGCCGGCCAGTTTGATTGTAACAACCAGTTTGCCCGCCAACACACTTTTTGGGTGGAAGAACAACTGCTTACGCACTCCGCCATTGTCAAAGAGGCCGTCGCGCAAGATAAACTCTATATTGCCAAGTGTCACTTTAACCACCGCACCGGCGAAGTGGAACTGTTAAAATAGTTGCGGCTCGTCTGGCAGCGGGGGGAGTGGTTTAGCGGGTTGTTTGCGCGCGGTTGTAAACGTAAAAGAGGAATTGCCCGCGCAATAAATTTCCGCATGAATCCCGCGCGCGGCGGTGTAGGTTTCTATCTCGCGCGTGAGTTTTTGCCAATAGGTATGTTTGCCTTGTAGGTAAATCTCGTTATATAGCGGCAGTAAATGCGGGTAGTGTACATCTATAAAATCCATCAGTTTATGCTGAAAAGACAGGCGCATATTTAAACTGTCAAAACGGAACACGTCTGCGAAAGGCGCGCAAATATCCACGACTTCTTTCCAATCGCTAATCCCCGGCAGTAAGGGGGCGGCCATGACGGCGGTGGAAATTCCGGCGGCATGCAACTTTTCTAATGCGCGTACGCGCTCTGCCACCGGGCTGGCCCCCGGTTCCAACTGTTGCCGCACGTGTTCATCAGCGGTAGAAAACGAAAAGGCCACCTCACACCCGGGCAGTTGGGTTAGTAAATCCATGTCCCGCACCACCAGGGCGGATTTGGTTAAAATAGACACCTGCGCCCGGCAAGAAACCAGTTGCTTTAACAGGCCGCGGGTTACTTCGTACTTTTTTTCAAAGGGGTTATAAGGGTCCGTCACCGAACTTAACAGCACGCGCCGGCCAAACAATTTCGCGGCGGGCAACGGCGTTTGGCAAAGTTTTACGTCTAAAAATTCGCCCCAGGGTTCTGCGTGCCCGGTAAATTTGCGCATGTACTCGGCGTAGCAGTATAGGCAACGGTGCGGGCACCCTACATAGGGGTTAATCGCATAATCCGTCCCCGGTATTTTGGAGGGGGACAGTAGCGTCCTTGACGGAACAGTAGTTATTTTCATTATATATATTGTAGCAAACTAATTAATTTTGGAACTGGCAAAAAGAAACGCGTTTGTGTATGATAATAAAACATTCCCTGTGCATGTACTGGCACAGCAGTTCACTTTTCAAAAGGAGGGCGTATGAAGAAATGGTTATTACTTACTGTGTTTGTGGGGATGATGCTCCCGGCGCAAGCGCAGTTGCAACGCAAGTACCAATATGGGGTAGAACCAACGGAAAATATCACCAGTTTGGAATTTAACCCCACATTTACCGCCATTGATGATAGTGCGGGTATTTCTACCAGCGGTATGACCGCTAAAATGTATAAGGTGATTGACCCTAACTGGAACTGGGGAATTGAAGTGCCCTTAACGCGCTTTGAATCGCCGGAGAAATCCGTCACCGGGTTAGGGGATATTACCCTGGCAGTAAACTGGATGAAGCCGGAAAGCATCCAAGGCGGCTTTGGATACGGGGCGCATATGGAAATGATTATACCCACAGCCACGGATAAACGCTTGGGGGCAGGCCAGGTACAGGCAGGCCCGGCAGCATTTGCCCTGTATTCATGGGATAACGGTATTTTTACCGCGGTAGGGTACAAACACATGTTATCTTTGGTGGGCGACCACGCCCGGGATGACATTAACATGGGCCGTTTCCGCTATAATTTATCTTACTTGTCGGAAAATAAATGGTGGTTGCAGGGGAACTTGTATTACTACCACGATTTTGACAAATCCGGCCAAATGGAAATCGTGCCTGAGTTTGAAATCGGTACGCTAGTTAACGAAGGAACGGCCCTGTATGCCAACTTCAGCACGCATGCCGCCGGCAACTTACATTCTAAGGATTGGAGTGCCGGGGTAGGGTTTCGGATCCTCTACTTATAAGCCGTGGTTTACACTGGGAAAGGGCTCCTGCAATAGGAGCCCTTTTCACTTAAAAACTAACCCTTTTAGCGCGGGGCTTTTTTCTTGAAAAAATAGAGAAGTTTTATTATACTATTAGTACAATTTGTTCTGTTTTTGGACCCCGCAGTAATAGGTTGCTTGCGGACCGCTATCTTGATATAGCACTTTCCACACCAAAAACGGCCATAATAGGTGCAACGTACATCGGCTCATTACCTGTGTATATTGCACTAGTGTTTATCGCTCCCAGTGATAAACCGCGGCTGTTTTGCTTGAGGGTGTGGAAAGTCCCAAGGAAAAGGGCCGTTTTTTATGGGTTTTTTCGGCAGATAAATTGAACCTATAGGTCAGGTGCAAACCTGACAAAAAAAAGGAGATAAAATTATGAATACATACGTAAAACAAGGGTTTACCCCTTTTTGTCATCCTGAACTTGATTCAGGATCTCGTCGTTCTAACCAAGGTTTTACCTTAATAGAACTTTTGGTAGTAGTGTTAATTATCGGTATCCTAGCGGCGGTAGCATTGCCGCAGTATCAAAAAGCCGTTATGAAGGCCCGAGTAACAGAGGTGTTTTCTGTGGTAAACGCGGCGGAAAAAGCATTGGCAGCGTATGTACTGGAAAACGGATATGGAGTACGTTCCTTTACAGGTTCCAATGCGGATGCTCAACTGGGTATGGACGTTACTGCCGGGATGGATTGCAGTTTTAGCGGGTACGAGTGTGCTTCAGAAAAATTTACTTATTACATTTATACTGAAGATGTGTACTCTGGAGTTATCATTGCTTTAAGACCCGAATATGACCTTGCTTATATTGACACGTATGCTGACGGACATAAAGAATATTATTGTGAGTATATAACCGATGAGGGAAAATTGTTTTGTGACACACTGGTGTCATTGATGCCTGGTGATTGGGAGGTGTCTGACAACCGTTAGTACAATTTGGCATCCTGTCTGCGATGCAAGCAAAGCAGTTTGCTTGCTCGGGCATATAATTTAAGCCCCCTATGTTAGGGGGCTTAAATCATGCGCCCGACGGGAGTCCCCTGCAGTAAATTTCCTGACGGAAATTTCTTCCGGGCCGGGCCTCGCGGTTTTTGTCTTTCGCGGCTTACGCCTGCTCAAACAAAAACATCGCTGCGGCCTTCGCCTCCCGCACGCACACCCAGCAGTGGGTGTGCTCGGGCATAAATTTGAAAACCCTGCAAAAGCAGGGTTTTTAAATTTGCGCCCGACGGGAGTCGAACCCATATTTCCAGCTTCGGAGGCTGACGCTCTATCCATTGAACTACGGGCGCGTAAATCTATCTATATTCTACCAAAATTCAATTTGTTGCGGGCGATTTTATTACGCGTGTTTTTTGGGGTAGCGTAGCATAATCGCCAGCAAGGCCCCTACACCCAGTAAGTAGGGGTAATACAAATACTTCATAATCTGCACCGGGGAAACATCCGCCAGGTTAGCCGCCATTAACAGTTGCGCTCCGTATGGGATAATCCCTTGTACCACGCAGGAAAAAATATCCAGTAAACTGGCACTGCGGTTGGGGGAAATGTTAAATTTGGTGGCAATTTCTTTGGCAATCGGCCCTGCCATAATTAAGGCAATCGTATTATTAGCCGTACAAAGGTTAGCAAAACTGACAATGCCCGCAATCGCCAGTTCTGCCCCGCGCTTAGAAGTAATGCGCGCCGTCATCTTTTTAATAATAAACGCAAGCCCGCCGTTGTAGCGGATCATTTCCAGCATGCCGCCCGCGAGCAGAGTTACTATGATTAGTTCCGCCATGCCGGTAATGCCGCTACCCATGGCGTTCGTCCAGCCCCACACAGTAAAACTGCCGCTGCACAGGCCGATAATTCCGCACAACACCGTACCGCCCAGTAACACTAACATGACATTTACGCCCATAATCGCCGCCGCCAGTACCGCCGCATACGGCAATACTTTTATCCATGCTACCGGCTCCAGGGCAAGGGTTGGGTGCGAGGAACTGCCCAACAGAATGTAAAGAATAAGGGTCAGCATAGCCAGGGGGAACACAATAGCGAAGTTGGTTTTAAATTTATCATCCATATTGCACCCTTGTGTGCGGGTGGCTACAATGGTAGTGTCTGAAATAAACGAGAGGTTATCGCCAAACATGGCCCCGCTAACTACCACCGCCGCCATGAAAGGCAGGCCAAGCCCGGTTTGGGCAGACAATCCCGCGGCTACCGGGGTCAAAGCCACAATCGTTCCGACAGAGGTTCCCACCGAAACCGAAATTAAACACGCCGCTAAAAACACGCCTGCCGCCAAAATGTTGCCCGGCAAAATAGACAAGGTTAAATTGACCGTTGCATCCACTGCACCCATGGCTTTGGCGGTTTGGGCAAACGCCCCCGCTAAAATGAAGATGAGAATCATCAGCATGATGTTGGGGTTAGCGGGCCCTTTGCAAAATAGTTCAATACGCCGGTGTAAACTTCCGCCGCGGCTTAAGGCCACGGCCACAATAGAGGCAATTACAAACGCCACCGTAATGGGCATTTTATAAAAATCACCCGCCGCCAGGGAAACGGCTACATAAGCCAGTAAAAAAACCCCTAAAGGGATAAGGGCCAGTGGGTTGGGGGGAAAATTCTCCGGTTTCATGTCTTATATTATACAAAACTCGGGCATGTTGTCATTTTTTCTAATTGAGGGCATAACAAAGTTTAACACAAATTAAGAAGAAATTATGTAGAATAGAAGGGTCGTAAAACGAAAATTTTCTCTGTTTTTGGAACCGTATGTGGAATACGGAGCACTTTTGGAAATTCCAAAAGTTCTAGTGAGCTCCAAAGACAGCCGATGAAGGTACAAAATAGAGGGCCTTATAACCCCTGTATTTTGTGCCGATTGTTTACTGCATCCGCAGTAAGCAACGGCTGTTTTGTATAAAGGGCTGCTCACTAGACCTTTGTCAAAGTGGCCGTTTTTATATGTTCCACAAGCCGGGAAATTGAAATTAGAATAAGAGAGGTATATTATGAAACATTCAACCACCCGGCGGGGATTAACGCAAGAAGTACCCTATGAAAAAAGAAATATCCCTGAACTTGTTTCAGGGTCTTCCACACATGCTGTTACACAAGCGCAACCACTCACGCCCAAAATGCCAAAACCAGTTCGGCAATTATGTTTATTTCATAACGGCGGTTTTACCTTAATAGAACTGTTAGTTGTGGTGCTCATTATCGGCGTATTAGCGGCGGTGGCACTCCCGCAATACCAAAAAGCCGTAGAAAAAAGCCGCTGGGTAGAGGCTAAACAAGTATTTAACCAAGCAGCTAAAAATTTCCACGTATGTATGTTAGAAAGTTCGGACACCGATAACTGTGCGGGAATTGCATTGTCGTACGGTGTAGATATGGGCGGGGATCTATCTAATACAGGTGAGGAATTACAAACTAAGGACTGGATATATACCACTCGTCATGGTGATGGCGTGTACGCCCAGCGCAAGAACATTAACGATTGGATGCTGTATATGGGTTTTGTGGAACATGACACCACAGAGGGACTCAACCCTGTTATAAAATGTATCGGACAAGGAATTGACCCACACAATCCAAACCCGGTCGGTTGCAAAGACGTATGTGGGGTTGCGGAAAGCTGTATCGTAGAGTAAAGTAAAGCAAATTCTCCGTTTGCCAACTTGTCCCCGGCCTCGTGCCGGGGTATTCTATAATATGCTACAATAAAAAAAACGCCGTATAGGAGGGCCCATGAAAGCAGTTATTATAACCATTGGGGATGAAATTTTACTGGGGCAGATTTTAGACACCAACTCCCGCTTTATCGCGCGGGAACTGACCAAATTGGGTGCGGAAACGGTGGAAATGCGCTCCGTAGCCGACGAGCGTAACGCCATTGTGCGTGCCATCAATGATGCCTACCTGCGTGCCGACGTGGTGCTGATGACCGGCGGCCTGGGCCCTACCAAAGATGACCTAACTAAAAAAGTCCTTGCGGAGTATTTTGATTGTCCGTTAGTAGAAAATAAAGAAGTATATCACTGGCTAGAAGAAATGTTTGCCGATATCCCCAGCCGCATGAATAAATACAACGTGTCCCAGGCACTGTTACCTTCTGCTTGCACGCCGCTACGCAACCGAAAAGGCACCGCCAGCGGCATGTGGTTTGAACATAAGAAAAAAGTGCTTATTTCACTGCCCGGCGTACCGTTTGAAACCGAATACCTCATGCATGCCGAAGTGTTGCCGCGCCTGAAAGAAAAATATACAGGTCTACTCTTACGTTTTAAAATGCTTACCGTGTTTGATGTGCCGGAATCGGAAATTGCCCTTAAACTAACCCATTTTGAAGAACACTTGCCTGAAAATATCTCCCTGGCGTATTTGCCCAGTGAAGGATATGTGCGCTTGCGTTTAACCGCTAAAGGCCCCGCTGTGGACCAGTTAGAAAACACGTTTGAAACCCTGTTGCAACAATTACAGGGCTTGCCTTATCAACCATCAAACGAGGGAGACAGCCGCGAGGACATCCTGCGCCGCTTAAAGAGTGCGGGTGTTACCGTGGCCTGTGCGGAAAGTTGCACCGGGGGCACGATTGCCCACATGATTACGCTCACGCCGGGGGTTTCCTCTTTCTTTTTAGGCGGCGTGGTGGCGTATTCTAATGAAGTAAAAAAGAATGTCTTGCACGTATCTGCGGATGATTTGGAAACATACGGTGCGGTCAGTGAACAAGTAGCCCGCCAAATGGCCGAAGGCGTACGCAAATTGACCGGGGCCGATTACGCCGTATCTACCACCGGGGTAGCCGGGCCGGACGGCGGCACGAAAGAAAAACCTGTCGGTACGATTTGGATGGCCGTGGCCGGGCCGCACGGTACCGTAGCGGAGAAGTGTTTAATTTCCCACACGCGCGAGCGCAACATTGGGCGCGGCTCCGTGCATGCTATTCAACTCTTACTATCCCAAGTGGAAAAGGAGAAAGGAAATCACTAAATGCAAAATTTACAACAAGAGGTATTTCATATCGGTTTATTTGCCGGGATTCCGGCCGCTGATGAACAGGCCACTTTTAAGGCCGTTTCTGCCGTAGCGGAGGGGGGAATCTGCGGCGTTATTTTACCTTGGCACAAACACGTGTTTGAGGCCCTAGCGCATATTCGCACCCATTTTCCGCAGTTACTGATGGGTGTGCAAGGGCCCTGGATTCAGGCCAGCCAAACCTTAACTGGCGGGGCCGCGTTTGTTGTTTCCCACACGCCGGTTGCCACGCCGCAGGCCGTGTATTTGCGCCGGGAGGGGAGCGCGCTTATTTGTCCTGTTACCCAACAAGTGTTGGCGGCATGTTCCAACAAAATTGTCTTTGTAGAAGATATGCACGCGCAGGATTGGGCGCGCATCACCCGCCGCGCTAAAAACGCAATAAATAATTTACTGGGCTTTGAACTGCGCCATGTGGGCATTAACAATCCAGATGAAAACACGTCTTCTAGTGTGGCCGGGCAGTTTGAGCAATTTTTCCACTTCCCCAAAGAAGACAAGGGCGGCGCATTTTTTGCCGGGCCTTACATTGAATCCATGAAAAAACCGTTTTACGGAACGCATGGGCATATTGCTATTTCTACACCTTGCCCGGCCCGTGCGGCCTGGTATTTGCAAAAACGCGGTGCTAAATTTAATTGGGATAGTGCCGGATACAACGAAGACGGTTCCCTGCGTGTGGTGTATTTGCAAGATGAAATAGGCGGCTTTGCTGTACACATTGTGCAAAAATAACGCGTGTTTGCGCGCTACTCATCCCTAAAAAGTATCCCTATTTTTCACACGCTTGTTGGGCAGCAGCAAGGTGTGCTTTTTCCTGCTCTAATTTCCATACCAGTTGTTGGGATAGGTGTAAGGCAGCAAGGTCCAATTCCCAATAGATAGGCGGGCGGGTGACAGACAGATGTGTCAAACGGCGGTGTAGGCGTTGGGCCTGGCTGAGGGCACTAGTAAGTTCTTTTAACGCGGCGGCGGTTTTGGGGTGCATACTTGCTCCGCGGAACCAGTAAAAACGGCTGATACGTGAGTTTATCTGAGTGACCCATTATAACAGCCGTAGTTCCATACGGAACATTGACAACCCACAAAATGCATTTTGCAGGTTGCTCATACGACTGTTAGCGGACTCAGACAGTGCTTTTCAACACTCCGTATTCCTCATACGGTTCCAAATAACAGGTTAAATTGTTTACTACCTACATATTGTAACATAATTGCCTGCAAAATGCCTGCTAACTAATACGCATTATTTTAGGGTTCCTGCTATGTTTCATACAATATATGCATGATGCTCCGCGCTTATGCTTGTTTATGTGTGATGTTCTGTTCCGCCGCTACGTTTGCCGCGCCTTATTACCGGGCCGGGCAAGCCAATCCTTCCCCACTACAAAGGTTTTTGCATGGGGAAGTATCCGCTTCTTATCAGTTTACTACAGGGTATTTGCAGGATTATTTAGAGCAAACTTCTTCAGACAGGTTGCATGCGGTGGGGGTACGCGCCTTGTTAAGCCCGCTACCGTGGCTGTCTGCCGGGGTGGATTATACGCGTAGCAGCAAAGAAAACATACCCGCCGCGTGGGTAAGTTCCTATCAAGAAACCCACCTGGGGGCGGTAGTCAAAGTAACCCTTTCACCCGATACCAATCCGCGGTTTTACCTATTGGGAGGATATGGCCGCAGTACCCAACGCTTGCATTTTAGCAAGTTCTTTGCGCCCGCCACTAAAAAGCAACCGTATTGGATGCTGGGCCTGGGTATGGAGTGTGACATATACCGTGCCCTTTTCCTGGCGGCAGAAGGAAATATTTATTGGCACAATACCCAATACCTGCATTCCTATTACAAACTTTCTTCCCATGCTACCGGGGCCGTGCAACTACGCTTGGGTGTGCGCTTTTAACGCTAGCCAAAGGTCCTAAAGAGTTGCTGGGCCTTAAATTTGTAGAGTGCGTTTCCCATTTTTGATAAAATATACTGGTCAAATCGTCGTATTATTGGGAGGAATTATGCGCGCGTTACGTATTGTATGGATCGTATCTGTTTTACTAATGTCTTGCCCCTTGTTTGCACAAAGAAATTTTTTAAAGCCGGTTATGAAGGGGTTGTCCTCTTCCGCAGGCGAATATGTTGCCAATCCGGTGCAATTGCCTTTTGAAAAAGCCGTCCGTATAGGCGGGCAGGCGCATGTGGTAGCCAATACCCAAATAGGGCAGGAAATATTAAGAGGGAAACATAATTCGGTGATTGGTACGCCAGAACATCTTCACTTTAACCAGGTGGCAGGCCGGGTAGGTTTTTTGGGAAGTACAATTAGCCGTACCATTGCAAAGCAAGTGCTTAAACCTGCAGAAGTTCCGCCGGCACGCTTTCCAGGTTATTATACGGATTTCGTTCAAGCATGGCGCACTTTTAACCAGCGGACCCAATCTAAAGGGGGATGCTTGGAGATATTACTAGAGGCCGCCTACGGAGAAGATGCCCAATTTGAAGGAACTTTTGTACCCACTTTTAATGAAGTAATGAAAATGGCGGAAATTGCGGTAGAAAATCCTGTATCCGCCCGGCAAGCATTAGAGCAAGCACGTACCCAAGGGCGGGAACTTAAATCCGGTTTTTTTGTAATCCGCGTAGCGGGCAATACCCAACGCCCTAAAGATACCTTACTCTTGGATTTAGACCAAGTTAATTTTATTACACTAAACCGTAGCAAAGCGCGGGCTTGGGCAAGTGTGGTGCGCCAACGTACCTTGCAAGAAGATCCATTGATATTAGAAAAGTTTCCGTATTTAGAATCCTGGAAAACCGATCCGCATAATATTGACCGCCGGGATACACAAGGGGTTATTTTGCGTTTGTCATCCACCCAGACGGTGGGTGTTCCGGATGAGATTGGGGTTTCAATTAGCGGTAATGCGTGGACGTATTACCACTTGAACCCAACCCATGCTTATACACTTAAAGAGTCCCGCAAGGCCGCGGAAATTTGGATCGCTTGGAATAAGGGATACTATATCATGCTAGAAGAATCGGGTGATGTGTTGTTTGCCGCAGGAAAGGGAAAGCCCTTATTTTCTACCGTAGAAGAAGTGGATGCGTATGTGTCTGACCATACCACTCACCCATAACCATTTCCCATATAAGCAGTGAACACAGCAATTTATAGTTTAGGTTAAGTAACAAGGAGTAGTAGTACATGTTTGTAAGAAGTTTATCAAAAGTATCTTTGGCGTGCTTGGCGGTATGCGTTGGCACGTCTGTGGCAGTAGCTCAAAAAAACCCAGGGAAAATAATCAAAGCGGTTGTCAAAACGCCCAATTTAAACGTAATAGAAAGTATGCAGCCGCCCTTGCGGGTTCCCGGTGCTTTGCCTTCTTTTGGAAATGTGTTGCGCCAAAACGTAGTATATTCTTTGCAGTTGGCGGCCCAACGCGAAGAAGCCAAACGCATCTTGGCCCCGGCTACTACGGCGCGTCAACGTGCCCTAGCGGCACAAACAATGCCTAGTATCCATGTAGGGCAGGACTTGACAAATAAAGACATTGCTTATATCGCCAAGCAAACTTCACCGGTACGCCACTATTTGGCTACGCACGATAACACCTGGCCCACTTATTTGGCTGACGGTTCTAATAACCGCATATTGCGCCATATCCGCAATTTTATGCAGGTTGAAAACCCCTCTGCCTCTGTGCTGGCTATTCAGCGGGAACTGATCCGCATGCGGGCCAGTAGCCAAGCACGTAGCCCGCAGGAAGTGCGTGCGTTTGTGCGGGACATGTTAGAATATGGAATTGTTCCGCAACAAGTGTCTTTTCTCTTTCCTACGGACCGAACCGAAGAAGAATTGGCGTTGGGGGAAGATATTGCTTTTGCTATAGCTGCCAGTAAAGTGCCTGTGGAGAATAACCCTTGGCAAATGGAAGGTACGGCGATACTGGCAGATAAAGTAGCCACTTATAATGCCATGCGCCGGGTAAGCCCATTGGAAGAAGGATTGCCGGCCACGTACACAAAAAATGGGATTCACGAGCCCAATTTTCCCACCTGGACACAAGCCCAATATACCCAGTATCAGTTAGAATTTGCCCAGGAACATCCGTTTGAATACGTCTTGGCCCCATACCGGGAAAAATATTTTGGAACTGCGCTTCCTAAAATTTATAATGCACTTTCTGACGTGGAAAAACGGGCCATTATGTTTCACGCCCCCGCACTGGCGGAAATAATACCTGTTCCTACGCTGACAGAGGCATACTATGATGAGGTTTTAGAAAGGTGGATCAAAGAGCACCATCGCGAGCCAGTTTGCCGCATCAGTAACTATACACAAGAGGATTGGGAGTATATCTTGCATTTGCAACGTATGGGGAATTATCATTTCCTCTTTCATAATGAAATGAGGGAAGAAGTGCCGTTCTACGCATTGCGTTATGAGCAACAAGTTGAAACTCTTGTCTGGGCGTGGAAGAACCACCGCATAGATCCGCAAGCGGCGTTGAAAATTCTATACAGATAACTTTTAAAGGTGGGGGAAATAACTCCCGCCTTTTTTATGCTTGTGTGTAAGACGGAAAATTATTTTCTCTTCCGTTATAATTTGGTAAAATATCTATTATCTTATTTAGGAAACCGTAATAAATTATGAACAACACCCGCCAAGACGTACGCAACGTGGCTATTATCGCCCACGTAGACCATGGTAAGACCACTGTGGTTGACTCCCTGTTAAAATTTGCCGGAGAGTTTAAAGTAAAAGAAGACCAGGCCCAAGACACGGTGTTGGACTCCAACCCCTTGGAGCGCGAGCGCGGCATTACTATTTTAGCCAAATGTACCTCTATCGGCTACAAAGGCCACACGATTAACATTGTTGATACGCCCGGCCACGCGGATTTTGGTAGTGAAGTAGAGCGCGTGTTAAAAATGGTAGACGGCGCAATTTTGATGGTTGATGCGGTAGAAGGCCCCATGCCCCAAACGCGTTTTGTACTGCGTAAAGCCCTGGCACTGGGTTTAAAACCCATTGTAGTCATTAACAAAATGGACCGCGAACACATCCGCCCCAGCGAAGTGGTGGACGAAGTATTTAACCTGTTTATGGAACTGGGTGCTACGGATGAGCAGTTGGACTTTCCGATTATTTACGCTTCCGGCCGTTCCGGCTGGGCCTCTTTAAAAATGGAAGAACAAGGCAAAGATATTGCCCCTATTTTAGATACCATTTTATCCCATGTGCCTGCCCCGGCCGCCGAGCCGGATGCTCCCTTGCAAATGCAAGTAACGATGTTGGACTATAATAATTTTTTGGGCCACGTGGGCATTGGTCGTATTTTGGCGGGAAACATTAACAAAGGCCAAACCGTTGCGCTCATTCACCCGGACGGAACCACCACGCAAGCCAAAGCCGCTAAAATTGAACGCTTTTTAGGGTTAGGCAAAGTGGAAGTGGAAAGTGCCACGGCGGGGGACATTGTGTCTATTGCCGGGTTGGAAGGCGTAGACGTGGGCGATACCATTTGCCGCCCGGACGCACTAAAACCCTTGCCGCCTTTAACCATTGACGCGCCGACTATGTCTATGGACTTTTTAGTTAACGATAGCCCCTTCTCCGGGCGCGAAGGCAAATTTGTCACTAGCCGCCACCTAAAAAACCGCTTGGAAAAAGAAGCCCAAACCAACGTGGGACTCAAAGTGGAACAGTTGGAAGGTGAAGGCAAATTTAAAGTATACGGCCGCGGAGAACTGCACCTGACTATTTTAATTGAAAATATGCGCCGCGAAGGGTTTGAACTGGCTGTTTCCTCCCCGGAAGTAATTTATAAAGAAGAAAACGGACAGTTATTAGAGCCGATGGAATCTTTAATTTTGGATATTAAAAGCGAATACCAGGGGGCCGTATTTACCATTTTAGGCACGCGTGCCGCTACGCTGGAAAATATGGTGACGGAAGGGGAAGACCGCTTGCGCCTGGAATATTTAATTCCATCGCGCGCGTTAATCGGTTTTAAAAATGAACTCTTAACCAGCACCCGCGGAACCGGGATTATGCACCACAGTTTTAAAGGGTATTACCCCAAAGCAAACCTGCCCGATTTGCGCCACAACGGCGTGCTGATTGCCAAGGAAGACGGCGAAACGACTCCATACGCCCTCTACGCGCTAGAGAATAACGGCGAACTGTTTTTGGGCCCGGGGGAAAAAGTATATGCCGGGCAGATTGTGGGCCAAAACTCCCGCGCCAATGACCTGGTCGTTAATCCCTGCAAGGCCAAACATTTAAGTAATATGCGCAGTAAAGCCAGTGACGAATCCTACGTGCTCACTCCGCCGCGGCAGATGAGTTTGGAACAGGCGGTAGAATATATTGCGCCGGACGAACTGGTGGAAATTACGCCTAAATCCTTGCGGTTGCGTAAAAAAATTCTCTCGCACCTATTGCGCAAACGTACCGAACGTGCCAACGAGGAAGAAGAGTAAAACGTACGTTTTATAGGTATTTCTAACGAACAGCCCCGCCCGGTGCGGGGCTTGTTATTTGGCAGTTTTTGTAGTATACTATAGATACAATTTATTCTGTTTTTGGAACCGTATGCAGAATACGGCGCACCTACAAGGTGTGTGTTCCTCTAAAAACAGCCAATTAGGCACAAAATGACGGACCTTCGAAACCCGTTGTTTTGTGCTGAATGTTTATCGTTTTATATAGGATAAACTACGGCTGTTATGCATTGGAGCGGGAACACACCCCAAGGTATAAGAGCCGTTTTTTACGTTTCCGCAGGGTAAATTGAATACAAACCGTAAGGAGACAAATTATGACGTTACAAAAAGTAAGAGGGTTTACCCTCATAGAGTTGTTGGTAGTAGTCCTTATTATCGGTATATTAGCCGCCGTGGCACTGCCGCAGTATAATAAGGCCGTGCGTAGGGCGCGGGTAGCTGCAGCTATTGCTTTGCTGGATTCAATTTACCCTGCGGTGCAAAGTTGTTATTTGCGTACAGGGGATATGGCTCAGTGTACATTGGAAAATTTAGACATAGGTGTTGATACTACCTGTGAAGTGCTAGATAGTAGTTTATTTTTTTCATGTAGAATTCTTTCTGGTGGAGCCCCTGAAGTATTGATTAGCTATGGAATAAGACCCCGTGGCGATTTCCCTTATGGTGGAGATGTTAGCATACGCAAGGATGAGCACGGAATTTATTGTATCGCAGGGGGGCCCGGAAATGCTGCTTCTTATCTCCCATTCTGTGAAAAAACTCTCGGGTTTACCAAAGAATGTACAACGCGCACCGGTAGGTGGGACCGCTGTATGTAATGAGTTTAGGGGCAGGGTGCGGAACTAGCACAAGACGTAAGGTTGCCAGATACTTGGTGTGCCCGCACCTGGCCTACATCAATCAAGAAAATTTAGGGCTACATTTAAAACATCCCATTTAGCCCAAATTTGGCTAGTAAGTTACCCAAAAAACCGGTCTCTTTTACCGGGGCGGCACCGTATTGGCGTTCTTCCCGCGTGAGGGCATGTTCTAATAAGGCCATAGCCCCCGCGTATGGGGGCAAATCGGCCTCGCAATCGGCAATTAAATGGTCAAACGTACCTAAGCGTGCTTTGCTCATGCCTAGTGTGTCTTTGAGCAGTTTTAAAAGCACCGGGTTGGCCCCCTGTCCGCAAAGCACCAGTTGGGTGGGGGGGTGGTGTAAATAAGCCAAGGACTGGGTTTGTACCAACTCTTTACGTATTTGTTGCACTAGTGGTTTGGCGGCATCTTCCAGCACTTCATCCATAATGGGGTCCGGTTCGTATTGGGTAATAAGTTTGGAAACAGTAGGTAAATCGTTTTGCAACAAGTCGGCCATTTGCTCGGCAACTTTATCTAATCCAAAGGGTAGTTCCCACCCTTCCCAAAGGGAGTTTTTATGATACAATACGCCGGAAGTGCCGTTTTCCCCAATGTCTAATAAAAGGGTTTTACCCCCTTTGTCAGCCGGGGTGAGCAACGTGTCCCCCAACGCTACAACAGAGGAAAACAGTTGGTATTCTTCACATCCGCTTTCTTCAAGCACTTGGTTTAAATTGGTTAAATGGGTACGCACGCCCAGCGTTAAAAATGTTTCTGCCTCCAGGGAATAGCCGTGCATCCCTTGCGGGTTGGGCATGCCGTGTTGGTCGTCAATGCTATACGAGAGGGGCAAAATGTCCACCACTTCCAACATTTCACTTAAATGAGGCGGGATGGACGTATCTAACGCGTTGCGGATGTCACTTTCGCGAATCAGTTGGCTGCGGGCCTCGGTATAGGCCGTACCTGTGCTATGGCGGAAAGATAAAAAGTTGCCGTGTACCCCGGCTATTACCAGTGGGTTTCCGCGCGTGTATTGGGTCATATTATTAAAAACGCGGGTTAGCGTTTCCCGCGCTCCGGCCAGTTCCCGCACTACGCCTCCATGAAACGAATGGCTGGGCTGGCGCAATACATGCCGGATACGCAGTGTGCCGGTTTGTTCATCTAAACAAGCCAATGCGGCCGTAATGCCTTCACCATAGAAATCTAAAGAGAGTAATTCGCGGGTCATGTACCACATTGTAGCAAATTTTCCGGCATCGGGCTAAAGGGGGTTCAGGACCGACGGAAATACATGAATGCTAACAAAAAACCGCCCGGCTAAGCCAAGCGGTTTTAGAAGTGTAGTGCAAGTTTTTAGCGGGCCCAGCCGTGCAAATTCTTGTAGTAATAGTAATTTTTCATAGAACGCAGGTATTGGATAAATCCATACGAACCGGCATCTAAATTATTGTTATACCACATATATCCGTCAATGCCGGCATGGAAATAATCTTCAGCGGTGAGGACCTCTTTTCCGTCTTCGGTTTTAATGGCGTCCCCATCCCCCGGGTAGAACTTGCTGGAGGCAATGACCGTGATAAAAGGGTCCAACTCGCGCAGTTCTCTCATCATCACAATGCCGCCTTTGGGTACTAATAAATCCGTAATGACGATATCATAATGCGTACCGTTTTTTACTTTACTTAAAAAACTGGCTCCTTCTTTAAATGTATCTACGGTGGCTCCTTTGCCTAAATGTCCTTTTTTGGCCCAGGACTCCATGTTCAGGCGCGGGTTGGCATCATCGTTAATAAAGGCGATATGCAGATTTTCCGGAATATGGGAAAGCAACTCCTCTTCTTCCTGAGTAAACGCCATCATTTTGTTAAAGTGTTCCCGCTCGGCTGCCAGTTGGGCCGCACGCAAATGGGCCGGCATCGCATTTCCGTAATTATCATAACCGTCTTCATAATCGTCATAGTCGTCATCTTCTGCCTCCCCTTTGATTAAGGACTGCGACCCTGGTAAATAGGGGGTGGAGTGATCCGGATTAGAGAGGACAAACTCGTGGTAGTCATAGGTGCGCTTATCCGGGCGGGGTAAGTCCAATTTAATCAGTAGTCCTTCTAAAAGTGGGTTGAAGGTGACAAAGACCCGGGTCCAGTATGTTTGCTGGGCCATAAGATAGGGGTCTTTTACAAAGGCATTACGCAGGATGACTACCTTCATGCGCATATCGGTAATCAGTTTATTTAGGTAGATTTTTTCCTGTAAATTAAACCGTTTTCCTTCTCCGGGCATAGAAGCGTAGATAATTTTTGTCATGATTTCGTGGTTGGCCCGGTTGGCCTTATCTACAAAAGTAGTATAAGATTGAACGGCATCTTCTAATGTTTCTGGTGGAACCGGGTGAGCCAAATAAGAAGGTAGTTTATCTATAGTAGCAGGTTCCATCGTGCGCCACATGTGAAAAAGCACTTCCCTCTCGGATGCCCAATATTGCTGTTCTTCAGTGGGTAAATATTCGGTGGTCATGGCATTTTCGGCTTGTTTTCGTAGTAAGTCAATCTGGCGGGCTTGGGTAGTTCTAAACGCATCAGACCCTAATATCGTGCTAGCCGAAGGTACAATAGAGTGTTTGCCGCGGATTATGCCTTTTCCATTTGCCAAAGAAACGGCCTCTGTTTGCGGTGTGGCCGCTAAGTGGGCAGTAGGTTGCGTATTGGCCTTAATAGCGGTTGGCGTGGGAACATATCCCTCAAGAGAGGAATGCATGATGGGGTATACCCGGTGTTCCACATAAGAAGAGAGCAAGGGGCTACTAACCGTTTTTACAAACATAGGCACACGCTGGGCAACCGCCGTGCCGGACAGAGTTACAAATACAGACATGCAAAGAATAAGTTTTGATGAACGCATATTTCCCTCTTACTAGTAGCGTAGCAGAAATGGATTTATTATACCAGGGGCAAAAGGCCTAAATAGAGGTAGGCCTTATAGGCAAACTCCCCATACACTGGGGGAGTTTGCCCTACTAAAAACTTAATACCGTACGGCTTGCACAAATTGCGCAAATTGTTGGGCATCCGGTTCGGTAAGGTGATACTTGCGTTGAAGGGTTGGTACAGAAAGTAAGGTGTACCCTTCAGAATTAGGGACAGTGCCCAGTTCTAATGTAAGGGCGCGGATGGTAGTGGTTCTATCCCACCCGGCTTTAATGGGCATGCGAAATAAAGATGATTTAACCGCTTTGGCTACAATAGGGTCCTGCTGTTGTAATTGTGCATATTGTTCCCCAAACAAAATAAGGGACCAAAGGGCTTGGTTGTCCGTACAATTTTTATCTTGCAACTGTTTTTCCAACTGTGCATACGCATTTTGGAAAAAATCCGGCAGGGCCTTTTGCACCAGGTGATTTTGTTCTATAAATTGATAAGATAAGGTATGACGTTTTACATAATATTCCAAATCAGCAATTTGCTGATGGTGGTGATGTTTGGGAATATAATTATCAAAAATTTCTTTAAGCCCATTGCCGCGATAGGTGTTCCATGGTACTGCGTGGGGGCCTTCCAGCTGCGCAGCCAATTTACGCAAAGCTGCCTCGTCTGATGTGGATTTAAATAATTCGTTATATGAAACAAGGGTTTCTAGGGCTTGTAGCAGAATTTCAGCATGGGGGTTTTTGATGGCTTGGAGTTGTTGTTTAAACACATCCAAAGGGGTTTGTTCTTGTTGGTATTGGGCTACAGCGCGGGCAAGGGCATTGTCCACGGCGGGGGAAACGGCATTTTGGGCTAGTAGCGGAGTAGAAAGCATTACCAGTTCGGTTAGGGTGAAGATCAAATATCTTTTCATATACGCTCCTTATGGATATATATTTTTAGTTTACTTGTTTTCAAGTGAATTTCCATGGGTCATAAGTCCCACACCTGGGGTGGGACTTATGTGGAAAGCAGCGTAGTGAAAGGGCCCCTTCTCCATGCGGGAGAAGGGGGCTGAAAGCCGGATGAGGGGGCCCCGCAAGTTCACCCTCCGCCCGCTCCGTCATCCCGCAAGGTTGGTATGCGGGATATAGGGGCGGCCCCGCACGGCTTTACCGCCCGCTCCGTCACCCCGCAGGGTTTTCATGCGGGGTATAGCGGGTCTACAGGTTTCACCCTGATTGAACTATTGGTCGTCGTTCTTATTATCGGTATTTTAGCCGCGGTCGCACTCCCGCAGTATAATAAGGCGGTGGTAAAGACACACTAGGCAGAAGCTAAAACCAACCTCCAGGCCTTGGAGTGCGGATGGTGAAGATTTTCTTTGTGCCGGTTCCACGAAATATGCCGCCGCCCTCTGTTATCATCCGGCGGACCAATCATGGGGATATAATGCTAATTTTAATTTGAGTGATGCTTACAGCAATATGTGTGGCGGAACGGCCCAGCCCGATTTAGATTATGCTACCTTGCTGGATGTGCCGTATGATGCCGCCTGCAGTTGTTGTTAAGCCGGAACAAAATACACTGTGAATAACGCCCCCGGTAATCCCCGGGGGTTGCCTATTTCTTTTTAGATTTTCTGACAGGTTCCTGTGCGGCGTGCAGTGGTTCGCCGGGGTGTTTTGTTAGATACGCATCTACGGCATCTAACTCTGGCTTTAGGTATTTGCCGGTGTAGGAATCTTTGCACGCAGCTACCTGGCGTGGGGTCCCTTCGCACACAATTTGCCCGCCGTGATCCCCGCCTTCGGGGCCCAGGTCAATGAGCCAATCGGCGGTTTTAATTACGTCCAAATTATGCTCAATAATAAGTACCGTGTTGCCTTTATCAGCTAGACCGTGTAGTACATGCAAAAGTTTATCAATATCGGCAAAGTGCAAGCCGGTGGTCGGTTCGTCTAAAATATAGAGCGTATTGCCAGTACCCTTGCGGGAAAGTTCATCCGCCAGTTTTACGCGCTGGGCTTCCCCGCCTGACAACGTGGTAGCGGCTTGCCCCAGTTTAATATACCCCAGGCCCACGTCGTTAAGGGTTTGTAAATAGCGTTTAATTTTGGGAATCGCGCTAAAAAATTCCAACGCTTGCGACACGCTTAAATCCAACACTTCGGCAATATTTTTGCCTTTAAATTTTACTTCTAACGTATCCTCGTTAAAGCGGTTGCCATTACACTCTTCACACTTGACGTAAATATCCGGCAGAAACTGCATTTGGATTTTTAAAATCCCATCGCCTTGGCATTTTTCGCACCGCCCGCCTTTTACGTTAAAGGAGAAACGGCCCGGCTTATATCCCCGGCGTTTGGCCTCGGGCATTTGCGCAAACAAATCGCGGATGTGGGAAAACACGCCTGTATAGGTGGCGGGGTTACTGCGCGGGGTTTTGCCAATGGGGCTTTGGTCTACGATAATCACTTTATCAATGTTATCAAGCCCTTTGATAATTTCATGCTCGCCGGGCACATCTTTGGCTCCGTAAAACTTGCGCGCTAACGCCTTATACAAAATGTTATGTACCAGCGTACTCTTGCCGGATCCGGACACCCCGGTTACGCAGACAAATTTGCCTAGCGGGATTTTAACGTCTATATTTTTAAGGTTAAACTGCCGCGCTCCATGCACAGTTAAAAATTTGCCGTTTCCCTTACGCAGTTGTGCGCGCGGCAAAATCATCCGCTGTCCGTTTAAGTAAGAGGCGGTTAGCGAAGTTTTGTTTTTTAAGAAATCTTTTGTCGGTTGGCTGGCGACAATTTGCCCGCCATGCTCTCCGGCCGCGGGGCCCAGTTCCACTACATAATCAGAGGCCAAAATCGTGTCTTTATCATGCTCTACAATTATAAGCGTATTATCTAAATCCCGCAGGTTTTTTAGCGTATCAATCAGGCGGTCATTATCGCGCGAATGAAGGCCAATGGTGGGCTCGTCTAACACATACAATACCCCGGTCAGGCCGGAGCCGATTTGCGTGGCCAGGTGGATACGTTGGGCTTCGCCGCCCGATAACGTCTGGCTTTTGCGGTTTAAGGTTAAGTAGGACAGGCCCACACTGTCTAAAAAGTTTAGACGTGCGTTAATTTCCTTAAGTACGTCTTTGGCGATGGTTTTTTCTTTGGGGGAAAGTTCTAAATGGGCAAAAAAATCTTTGGCGGCGGACACTTGCATCGCCGTAAGTTCATAAATGTTTTTGCCGTTAATTTTAACGGCTAAGGCCTCGGGTTTTAGGCGTTTTCCTTGGCAGACCGGGCACTCTACTTCCCGCATGAAACGCTGGGTGACTTCTTCTTTTACAAAGTCACTCTCACTTTCGGCCACGCGGCGTTTAAGGTTGGTAATAACCCCTTCAAATTCTTGCTCTCCGCCGGAAATAATAGACGTATACGTTGCCCCGCCGGTGCCGTATAACAGTAAATCCCGCTGGGTTTTGGGCAGTTTGTTCCAGGGGGTTGTCATGGAAATATGGTTTTGGCGGCAGACCTGTTTTAAAATGTCGTAATAATACCCGCTCCAGGAACTTTTCCAGCGGTGGGTGCGGGTGGTGACGGGGTTTTCCCACGCGTCAATGGCCCCTTCGTTAATAGAAAGCGTAGGGTTAGGTACAACTAATGCTTCGTCTACCTCTATTTTTACGCCCAGGCCGTTACATTCCGGGCAGGCCCCATAGGGGGAGTTAAATGAAAATAACCGCGGTTCCAACTCACTAAATCCAATGCCGCAATGCGCGCAGGCGTTGCTTTCGCTATAGGTAAATTCGCGCGGCTCGTTGCCTTGCGTTTCCAAAATGTGTACCAGCCCCTTGGCATAGCGCAGGGCACTCTCCAAACTTTCTACCAAGCGTTCTCGGTCAAATTCTTCCACAAAAATTTCATCACATACCAGTTCAATGGTGTGCTTTTTGTAACGTTCCAAAACAGGTACATTGTCTAAAGCAATAACCGTGCCGTTTACGCGCGCTTTGACGTAGCCCTCTTTCTTAAACTTTTTAAACAGTTCCTCATACGTGCCTTGCCGCCCGCGGATGACCGGGGATAACACATAGACGGTTTTTTCGTTAAATTTACTTAAAATATCCTGTGCAATCCCTTGTACGCTCCAGGCCTGCACCGGGCGGCCGCATTGGGGGCAGTAGCGTTGCCCGATACGCGCAAACAACAAGCGCAAATAATCATACAGTTCCGTAACGGTGGCTACGGTAGAGCGCGGGTTTTTGGAGGGGTTGCGCTGCTCAATAGAAATAGCGGGGGAAAGCCCTTCAATATGTTCCACATCCGGTTTTTCCATCAGTTCCAAAAACTGCCGCGCATAGGCGGACATGCTTTCCACATAGCGGCGTTGGCCTTCGGCATAAATCGTGTCAAACGCCAGTGAACTCTTGCCCGAGCCGGAAAGCCCGGTAACAACGACCATTTTATCTTTGGGGATTTCTACAGAAATGTTTTTTAAATTGTGGCCTTTTGCGCCAATTACTTTAATGGATTTCATACAATAAACCTCGCGCGGGGAGCCCCGCATTAGTAAAATATATTATATAATTTATGTAACTTAATTCGGGGGGAAAATCTGCGTGAAAAAACCGCTTAAATACGCGCTTTATGCCGTGGGGATGTTGTTATCTGTTGGCATTTTAGCCGTGATGATTTACCAGGCCAAGGATAGTTTTGTAAAAATTTGGCAAGGCGTGCAGACCCGGTATTTGTTTTTATCGTTGTTATCCTCGGCACTTATCTATATTGCTATGGGGATGAGTTTGTATGAAATGTTGCGCATTATGGGCAAACGCATCAGTAAAAGTGCCGCGGTGGGGATTGCCCTGGTGTCTACTACGGTAAACTATTTGATTTCTTCGTTAGGGGCCAGCGGGTTTGCCTTGCGCGCCCACTTGTTAAACCGCCGCAAAATCCCATTTGGCATGTGTGTTACGGCCAGTATTGTCATTACGGTACTTTTGTACTTTGTGCTGGCGATTATTATTTTACAGGGGTCTATTTTAATGCTGTTTAATTCCTCTGCCACCACGGTGCAACTGGCTGAAAACTTTGCGCTTATAGTGGGAATGTGTATTGTGTGTGCGGTGATAACGGCATTTTTATTTAATGACCAGTGGCGTTCTAAGTGGCTACGCAAGGGGTTTCGGTTGCTCAACAAATTTTTGTTTCACGTCTTCCGCGCGCTGATTCCCAAGGGCCGCTACGACGATTTTATGGACCAGTTAGACGAAGGAATAGAACTTATCCACCAAAAAAAGCGCAAACTGACTAGTGCCGTATTGTATGTGTGTGCCGATTGGTTTTTTACTATTTTAGTGCTTTATTTTGCGTTTTGTGCTGTGGGGGTGGATATTTCCGCCGGGGTGCTGGTAGCCGGGTTTGCCATTGGTATGGCTACGACGTTAATCCCCATTTTGCCCAGCGGCCTAGGTGCTATGGAACTGGCCATGACGGCTGTTTTTAGCCAAATGGGCATTGATTGGGATGCCGCTTTAATGGCTACGCTTATTTACCGCGTGGTGTATTACGTCATCCCCGGCATTGTGAGCATTTTTATTTATTGGGGGCTCCAGTTGTCTTCTCCGTCTGCCGAGCCCAAACGTAAGCGCAAAGGGAGCGCGGTATGATTGAACAACTCGCCCAGTTAACCCCGCAGGTGCATGCCAGTTGTTTTGTGCATGAGCAGGCCAGTATTATTGGGCAAGTAACGCTGGCGGAACGCGTTTCTATTTTCCCAGGTGCGGTACTGCGTGGGGATATTGCCGCCATTAGCGTGGGGGCAAATTCCAACATTCAGGACAATGCTGTTTTACATGTAAATTATGGGCAACCCTGCGTACTGGGCCAAAACGTAAGCGTAGGGCACGGCGCGGTGGTGCATGGTAGTAAAATAGCGGATAATGTGATTATCGGCATGAATGCAGTCGTCATGGAAAGTGAAATCGGCCCCAACTGCGTAATTGGCGCAGGGGCGGTGGTTCCGGCGGGCAAAGTAATCCCGGCGGGGTCTTTAGTAATGGGAGTACCGGGCAAAGTAGTGCGCGCATTGACCCCGGAGGAAACCCAAGGCATTACCCAAAACGCGCAAGCATACGTGCAAGCCATTTCTATTTATAAAAACCAAACCAAAACCCTATGAAAAAAATTGTTTTAATTGAAGATTCAAAAGTATTAGCCACGGCCCTGGTGGGGGCGTTAAAAGTAGATGGTATAGAAACCCACTGGGCCGAAACAGGTGTTGCTGGTGTAACGCTGGCTAAGCAACAAAAGCCGGATTTAATTCTGCTGGATTTAATGTTACCCAAATTAAGCGGCTTTGACGTGTGCAAATTGCTAAAGACCGATAACGCCACCTGGCGCATCCCAATAGTCATTATGTCCACGTTAACGGACCCGGATTCCCGCCAGCGTGCCACTGAGGCCGGGGCGGATTATTTTATCCCCAAACCGTACGATTTGCCGTCTACGTTGGCGGAAATTAAGAAAATTTTAAAACTCTAGGAGGTGTACCATGGCTGTAGATATAGATACGGTATTTGAACTGTTGGAAATGAACGAACCCACCCGCGCGCTAGCGGAACTGAAAAAAGCCCGCGCCAAAGATGCGCAAGCATTATTTTTAGAAGGAGAAGCGCACCGCCAACTGGGTTCTTTTGAAACTGCGTTAAAAACCTATGCCAAAGCACTGGCCAAGGCAGACGTGGCCGAAGAACGCATGGATATTTTGCTGGCTATGTCGGCCTGTTACCGCACGTTGGGCCACAGTGCACCGGCCTATGAACTGGCCTTGGAAACGTTGGAAATGGCCAAAGAGTTGGAGTATGACGATTACGAAATCCGCGCCATGCAGGAAATGGGTATGTCTTTGCGCGCGTGGGGAAAATTAGATGAGGCCTTGGAACTTTTGGATGCGGTACTGGCCGCTTACGTGCAACTTAAAGATTATGCCGGGCAGAGTTTTATCCACTGGGCCAAAGGGGGCATTTTCCGCCTTCAGGGGCAGTTTGAAGAAGGGATTGCCCAGTTTAAAATGTCTATTAAGTTAGCCAAAAAAATCCACGATAAAATTAACGAGGCGTACGGGTATTGCGGCCTGGCGGGTATTAGCCGCATCTGCGGAAAAATTGACGAGTGTGTCAAAAATTACAAGTTGGCCGATAAAATTTTTAAAAATTCACAAGACCAGTTCGGCAAGGCCTATACCAACTGCGGGATGGCTAATGGACTGCGCCAGCAGGGTAAATACGATGAGGCCTTGCGCCGCTATAATACTGCTGATAAACTCTACAGCCAAATTGGCGATAAGGTGGATTTGGGCTTTGTAAAATGGGGCCGCGCTGACGTATTGCGCCGTAAAAATAAATTAGAACTGGCACTTAAGGATTTACAAGAGGCGCGCGTTTTGTTTGATAATTCCGACGAGAAACGCGGGCAGATTTTAACCAAACTTTCGTTGGCACAAGTGTTGTACGCCTTGGGCCGCACGGATGAGGCCGAAGAACTTTATGACCTGGGAGTGAAGCAAGCCCGCGCCGAAAAGTTGCACACGTACCTGGAAAGTTATACGTAAATTTTGGTTGCCAAATATAAATCAAGATGCCCGCATGGTGTGGGCATCTTGCGTTTAATTAAAGTACCAACATTCCATACCGTCTGCCAAACTTTGACCGAGACAGTCACCTTGAGTGGTATTTAACTGTTGGCAGATTTTTTCACCCGGATCTTGTACACAAGCATATTTCCCTTCTGTGGGGTAGTAAGAAAAACCTAGATATTGTCCCAATAAATCATTTTGACCTACGGAAAATTCCGGCACATCTGTTTCATCCTCAAACCCATTCGTTTCGTAGATGGAAAGGCCCCAATCACTTGAATTTATTTCTATATCTAGCCCATTTGTGCTTCCCCAAGTTTGAGGATATGCCCCATGCTCCAGGTAATATGCTTCAGCTGCTTGCTTGAGGTTACTTAAGAGCAATTGTCCTTCTGCTAAGCGGCTTTTAATAACGGCTTTTTGATATTGCGGCAAAGCCACCGCGGCTAAAATGCCGATAATTAGCACCACAACGAGTAGTTCAATGAGTGTGAATCCGGGGGCCACACACTTTGTCATCCCGCAATGTCTTAATGCGGGATATGGTGTGTGGGCCGCCTCTATACCCCGCATAGTTTGCCGTCCGCAGGGTCGGGGAGTAAAGCCGGAGCGAATTGCCGTGTATAGGTTGGGTGTCAACCCAACATTACAATTGTTTCCCCCTGTACTTATGTCAGGTTTCACCTGACCTATAATTACTACCTGCGTGGAAGACCCTGAAACGAGTTCAGGGATTATCTTATTGTCAGGTTTCACCTGACCTATAGTATGGGTATATTGCGTTTGTCCCCGCCGGGTGTTTTGTGTTTGCATGTTCTTCTCCTGGTTCTATTCCCGGCGGCGTAATAAAAACGGCCCATGCCTTTAGGACTGGGAACGACCCGAAAGCAACAGCCGTAGTTTGCCACTTGCGTGGCAAACATTCGGTACAAAACAGCCGTCGCCATTTTGTACCTTTAACGACCGTTCTTGGAGTTCCCAGTGCTTTTTTCAAGCTCTGCGTTTCTTAAACGCTTCCAAAAACAGAATCAAATTGTATTTTACTTCCCTTTTATTATAACAAAAAAAGCCCGGTGTTGTACCGGGCTTTAAAATAAACTTTCACAGAGTTTGTTTTCCGAAGGAAACCTATTTTATTTTATAGAATTTGGACACAATGTCCCACGCTTCTTGGGCCGTATCTACAATGGGGCACAAGTGCGTGTCTTCCGGGGAAATTACGCCGTATTTAGCCAGGGCTTCCACGTTAATTACCTGGTTCCAAAATGTCTTTCCTACTAAAATAACGGGGATGTGTTTCTTTTTACCCGTTTGAATAAGTGTTAAAATTTCAAACAACTCATCAAACGTACCGAAACCGCCCGGGAATACCACACACGCCTGCGCGCGCATGACAAAGTGTATTTTGCGGATGGCAAAATAGTGAAACAAAAATGCCAAATTTTGGGTGATATAGGCATTGGGTTCCTGTTCGTGCGGAAGGGTAATGTTAAGCCCAATACTGCGTCCGCCGTTTTCGTACGCACCGCGGTTGGCGGCCTCCATAATGCCGGGGCCACCCCCGGTAACAATGGAAAACCGGTCTCCGGCGGATTCCACGACCAATTTGGCAAATTTTCGGGCTTCACCGTAATATTTACTTATCTCCAATAAACCCTTTGCTGTTTTTACTTTTTGCTGTAACACCTTGTCTTTGGGGTTTTTAGCCAATTCTTTTTTGGCTTTTTCTAAATGTTCTTTGGCAATGGCTGGCTCGGTAATGCGGGCACTTCCAAAACAAATAATGGTGTCTGTTACTCCTTTCTTGCGGAAATAAATTTCCGGTTTTAAGGTTTCCAGTTCCATGCGTACCGGGCGCAAATCGTCGTGTTTTAATAATTCCACGTCTTCATACGCTTTGATGTAAGAGGTGGTGTGTTTGAATTCTTTGTTGGTTTTGGTCATAGTTTCCTCACTTTGTTTTCCACTGCAAAACGTGTTTGGCAATGGTTTGTTCACTTAACCCCAGTTGGTCATACACCAGGGCGGATTTTCCGTGCGGCACAAATTCATCTTTTATCCCCAGGCGCAAGAGGCGGGCTTTTTTCTGGCTGTCTTCCAAATATTCAGCCACGGCCGAGCCGAACCCGCCGGCTAACATATTGTCTTCCACCGTTACCAGGTAGGGCGAGCGTTTTAATGCTTCGTCAATAAGCGCAGTGTCTAACGGTTTAATAAAACGCATGTTAATCACCCCGGCATCTACCCCCTTTTCGCGCAAGAGTTCTGCGGCCTTTACGGCGGGATACACGCGGTTACCAATGGCTAAAATGGTTAAATCTTTGCCTTTGGTGACCCAGGAACCTTTGCCAATATCTAAGGTTTTAAGTTCTTTGTCTAGCGGCACATTATAGCCCGCACCGCGCGGGTAGCGCAGTACAAACGGTGCGTTTGCGGCAAAGGCCGTTTTAAGCAGGTGGCCCAGTTCGTTTTCATCTGCCGGGGCCGCCATAATAAGGTTAGGAATACTGCGCAAGAAACTAATGTCAAATACGCCGTGGTGGGTGGGGCCGTCTTCACCCACAATCCCGGCGCGGTCCAGCGCGAACACAACCGGCAATTTTTGCAAACAAATATCATGCAAAATCTGGTCGTAGCACCGTTGGGCAAAGGTGGAGTAAAGTGCCACTAACGGCTTTTGCCCGCCCGCGGCTAACCCCGCGGCAAAGGTGGCGGCGTGTTCTTCGGCAATCCCTACGTCAAAATAACGCGCCGGGAATTTATCGCGGAAGGCGTCTAACCCTGTACCTTCGGGCATGGCGGCGGTAATCGCGCAAATTTTTTCGTCTTGTTCGGCTAGTTTCACGAGTGCATCCGAAAACGCTTTCGTAAACGTCACCGTGCCGGATTTGCCTAAAGAATCCCCGGTGTCCACGTCAAAAATACCTACACCGTGAAATTTGGTGGGGTTCTTTTCGGCGGGTTCGTAGCCCTTGCCTTTTTTGGTGACGGCATGCAAAATAACCGGGCCTTTGACGGTTTTTAAGGTTTCTAATACGTCAATGAGGGCGTTAATGTCATTTCCGTCCACCGGGCCGAAATACCTAAAACCCATTTCTTCAAACAGGGTTCCCGGGAATAAAATAGAACGCGCACGTTTGGCCAGTTTGGCGGCATTGTTGCCCAGTTCGTCAAAGCGTTTTAAAAAGTTGGTGGCTTTTTCTTCGGCCAGTTGCACATATTTTTTGGTGAGTAATTTGGTAAGGGCCGTACCCAGCGCGCCTACACGTTGGGAGATAAACATCTGGTTATCGTTTAAAATTACCAGCATGTCGGTACGCAACAGCCCCGCATTTTGCATGGCTTCATACGCCATGCCGCCTGTTAAACAACCGTCACCCACTAGGGCAATTACGCGGTGATCCTGGTGCTGTTGGTCCCGCGCGATAGCCAACCCCAGCGCAGCAGATACCGCCGTAGAGGCATGGCCTGCGCCAAACACGTCGTACTCACTTTCACTGCGTTTTGGAAATCCGGACAGGCCTCCCTTGGTACGGATGGTGGCAAATTCTTTTTGCCGCCCGGTTAAGAGTTTGTGCGCATAGGCCTGGTGCCCGGTATCAAACACAATTTTGTCGTCCGGCGTGTTATACACATAATGAAGCGCGGTAATAATTTCCACCGCCCCTAAACTGGACCCCAAATGCCCGCCGTTTTTGCTGGCGGTTTTAATAATGGTTTCGCGCAGTTCCTCACACAAGGTGGGCAAGTGTTCCTTTTTAATTAACCGTAAATCTTTTGGGCTCTGAATACTGGGCAGTACCTTCATACATGCTCCTTAATACGTGCGGGTTTTGAAAAATTCCGCCATTTCATAGAGCGGCCAAAGATTTTTCTTCTTGGCGGTTTTTAATTTGCCCAGTGCCTTTTGGGCGTTGGCAATTAACAGTTGGGCATGCTTGCGGCTACCCTCTAAGCCAAATAAACTGACAAAGGTGAGTTTGCCGTTTTCTTTATCACTGTTGGATTTGCCCAATTGTTTGGTGGTGGACGTAACGTCTAAAATATCATCTACAATTTGAAACACCAGCCCAATGCAGTCAGCATACGTGTTAATGTGTTTTAAATCCGCCCCTTTCACGCCGGCTAATAGGGCCCCGGTTTGCACACTGCCGCGGATCAGTGCGCCTGTTTTGTTGGCGTGGATATAGCGCAAAATAGTTTCGGGTGTGGTTTCGGCGGTAGTGGGGGGGAGCATAAAGTAGCGCAGGGATTTGTCGGCCAAGGTTTTAGAGGTCTTACGCAGTTTGTCCGCGCGCACGCTAGCGGCTTCACCCGCGCCCATGCCTTCGGCATATACGTCAGCGGTTTGCCCGCCGACCATGCCGGCGGCTCCGGCGCAGTTGGCAAAATTTTGAAGGGCTTTTAAGGTGTTTTCCGCCCCAATGGTTTTTACAGCCCCATTTTGGGCAAACACTTCAAAAACGTAGGTCAGTAGCGCGTCCCCGGCCAGTAGGGCCAAGTCCTCGCCGAATACTTTGTGGTTGGTGGGTTTACCGCGGCGCAGGTCATCATTATCCATGCAGGGTAAATCGTCGTGGATAAGCGAATAGGTGTGGAGCATTTCCACCGCGCACGCGGCGGGCAGAACGTCAGCCGCCTTTTTGCCGAATGCCTCTGCGGTAGCCATTACTAAAATAGGCCGTACGCGTTTGCCGCCCGCCTGTAAGGAATAGTTCATAGCATCCGTCAAAATTTTGGGCGAATTTTTAATTTTAGAAATATAGGCCGCCAATTTTTTTTCAACCAGTTTGGCGCGCTGTTTTTGGTACGTATTAAAATCGGTCATAAAAACCCTCTAATTAGTATATATTTGTATTATACCTAATTAGAGGGTTTTTGTACGTATAAGCTGTATTTTATTTGATATATTTACCAAATTCTTTTTGTTGAACTTTGTTATTTGATATATATGAGAATATTGTAGAGTAGTAATCTCCAATGTATCCGTCTTTCTCGGTATATGAGGGGCACCCAACACAATCGTTCTCATAATTTATTACCTGGAAAGAGGGATCCTGTTTCTTCATCTGTTTTGCCCAGACGGGACATTTATCAGAATAAAAAGAGCACTTTTTTTCAATATCTTCCCGCAAAAAAGTCGGTATAGCAGTTGGCTTTGCTTGGGTTTTCGCTTGATGTGGGGCTGAAACCTGTACTTTTTGTTGTTGCTTTAATTTTTTTAACTTGTCAATTTGAACAATTTGTTCTTCAATCGTTTTTTGCATGTTGTCTATATTCTGTTTCAAACGTTCATTTTCGCTGGAAAGTACAATAATTTGGCCTCCTTTCTCTCCCGCAACGTTTGTCAAACTGTCTGCACGGTGTTGTGTGCGATCCAACTGCTGCTGCAACACTGCTACTTGTTGTTGATAAACTGTATTTTCCGCTTCTAAACGAGCAATCTTCTCTTTTTTGCTCTCTTTTTGCTGTGCAAAACTGATAGCTGGCATACTCAGTAGAAGTGCTAATACTATAACTCCATACTTTTTCATTTGTATTGTCTCCTTTGTTTTAAAGTTCCCTACAGTTATAATATAACACAGGATATTCTTGTATCCAGGGCCTAAGGTCCTACTTCGACAAAGAAAAAGGTCCTATAAAAAATAGGACTCTTAAACTTAAAATTTTTCGCTGTATCCGGGTTATAATTGTTTACGGCCCCTTAGGGCGTCTGTCGTCCGTTTTTACCCTACTGCCGTTTGTACTTCTCCCTTTGTGTGGGAAGTACGCCGCAGGCGGGCAAAAAGCATTTCCTTTTTGGAAAGAACAAGTGCGTCAGCACCGAGATGAGGGGGTATCTTTAGAAGCTAACCTTTTGCTTTTGCCCACGCACTACATCCCTTTTTTTCTAAAAATCTCCGTCACGCGTGCAAAAATGCCGTTGCACCACGCTATCGTAAGACCATAGTTGGAAACAGGCACCCCGGCCTCTTTCAGCACTGCCAAGCGGCGCATAATTTGTGTGCGCGTGACCATGCACCCGCCGCACTGGATAGCCAGGTGAAAATTTGCCAAATTTTCCGGCAGGGGATCTACGTTACTAATGGTTGTAAAGGAAAGTTTTTTTCCGCTGTATTTTTCAAGTAGCCGCGGGATTTTCACGCGCCCAATGTCATCACATTTATTAACCGTATGGGTGCAGGATTCTAACATCAAAATCCGGGCACCGTCGGGCAGGTAGTCAATAGCGGCCGTTCCCTGTAAAAACGCATCAAAATCCCCTTTTAAGCGGGAAAATAAAATACTAAAACTGGTCAGCAGAATTTCTGCCGGCACTACTTCATTAACTTCTTTAAACACCTGGGAATCGGTCACTACCAGTTTGGGCGTGTGTTGTTTGAGGGCGGCGGCCAGTTGCGCAGGTTGCACGCACGTAGTAATTGCCCCCAGGTCCAATAAATTGCGCAGGGTTTGCACTTGCGGTAAAATCAGCCGCCCTTGCGGTGCGGAAGCATCTTGCGGCATGACTAAAATTACTTCGTCTCCCTCGGTGATAAACTCATCTAAAATGCCTTCCCCCGCAAAAGCGCGCGCGGGCAAGTGCTTTTGGATGGCGGCTAACAGGGGCGGCAAATTGGGAGTGTGGCAACTAAATGGAACCACTTCTACGCCCGGCAGAGAAAGGGGGGAAAACGGCAAATCAGTTTTGTTCTGCACGACAAAACACGCAATATTGCGCGTGCGGCAGGTGTCCAGTAAAGTTTGAAGCGGTGTAGTCCATTTCCCGGCACACACTAGGATTGCCAGGTCCACCTGGTCCAGGGTTTGTTGCGTGCGTTGCACACGTTGGAACCCTAGGGGGGAAGTGTCACCCACTCCGGCCGTGTCAATGAGTTCCACCGGGCCAATGTTTAGCAGTTCAATTATTTTTTTAACCGGGTCTGTAGTGGTCCCCGGGTGCGGGGCCACGACGGACACTTGCTGCCCGGTTAAAGCGTTAATAAGCGAACTTTTGCCCGCGTTCATAGGGCCAAAAAAACCGATTTTGGGTCTGTTTAACTGTACCATACGCTCATTATATCAAACTTGCATGGGTAGAAAACGTGCATAGTTTGTAATGTCCTCGCTAGCAGTAAAAATGTACCTAGCAAAAACAACTCTTTTTTATTATACTATAGGTACAATTTATCTGTTTTTGGAACCGTATGCAGAATACGGGTAACTTGCGAAAGTTGCCAATCAGTCCAAAAACGGCTGTTTGAAACACAAAATAAACGGACTAATTACCCGGTTGTTTTGTGTTGAATGTTTGCCATTTTATAATGGCAAACTACGGCTGTTTTGTACTGGGTACTGATTGGCATCCAACCAGGGCAGCCGTTTTTGTGGTTTCATAAATGGAAAATTGAATCTAACACATAAGGAGTTGTTTATGAAATACACAAATACCCGGCGGGGTAGTACGCAAAACAATAATGTCATCCTGAACCGCGGCCTTTACCGCTTATCCGCGCCCCATAAGGTTGTAATATGGGGTCTTATAGATAGAATTCGGGATCTCGCCTTAGATTTAAAAGCGGTGAAATTCCAAATTAAATTTGCAATGACTTCTGTGAATAGCAAGCAGGGGTTTACCCTTATTGAAGTATTGGTGGTGGTACTTATTATTGGTATCTTGGCGGCAGTGGCATTGCCGCAATATCAAAAAGCCGTAGAAAAAGCACGCGTAACGGAGGCCTTGCAGAATATAAAAGTATTTGAAAATATGTTCCAAATGCATATCTTGGAATATGGGGCTAACGGGGAGGTCCATTTCGTAGCTGATGGACTGACGGAGGGAGAGCCATTCGGAGAAAGTATCAACGTATCCGGCGGAAAGTGGAGTGGTGTCAATTATGAAACAGAGGACTTTACATATTACGAACCCGGGTGTGGAAATGGAATATGTAACGTAGGGGTTGTACGCGGCCGCGGTGAATATACATTGTATATGAGCATTACGCCTGCCACCAACACGATAGTTCATGATTGTTATACCAATCAACAAACGCTGGGCCGTTCTATTTGTGAAAGTTTAAAAAGCCAGGGGTGGAATTATGTGGATGATATTTGGTAAGCACTAATTGCAACCTCAAATGCGGCGTGAATTGCTTGGCAGTATGCTGTTGCGGGCAACTTTGCGCCTAGTATTACGTTAAATTAGCAAGAAAAAATTAACCCCTGTACGCTATGGCGCAGGGGTTAACTAATCGCTTTTCTCATAAGTAACGCTTTCCAGTTCGGCGGGGCTATCCCCCGGTGTAGGTGCGGTTGCCGGTTCCATCTCCCGGTTTGCTCCCCACCCTTGCAAAAGGAAAGGGACCGGGCTCGTGCAACGGTACTTCAACCCACAACTCCATGACGGGTCTTTTCCGCCGGATTCTATCCGCCGCCCCAGCCGCGCCAATGGCACGTCTAACGCTTTGGACAGTTCTCTTGTCGCTCCCTGGAGCCAAGAGACAAGTACACTGGTCAACTATTAGTAGTATAAGCGAGTTAGCAAATTTGTCAAGGGGTACTGCCCACAAAGCAAAAACTGCGGCAAAATATGCTTGAGCAACACCGCCCCCGGGCAAATTACGAAGAAACTATTGTATGTTGCATTTATTTTCCCACTACAGAACGCGGGGGAAAGTTTCAAAGAAATTTGTTCGCGGGCTAGGCGCGAGAGCAGGAGGAATACTGGCGGAACGCGCGCGAAAGCGCGGAGGTATCCGACTGCTTGAGCAACACCGCCCCCGGGCAAATTACGAAGAAACTATTGTACGTCGGTAATTTTGCGTACTACTAGCCCTACCGGTTGCACCGTATCTGGCGCAAAGGCCTTGTATTTTTTATTGTTGTCAGAATACAGAACAATTTTTCCGTTTTCTTTGCGGATGCGTTTAATTAAATGTCCCTGCGGCACTTTGACTAGCATTACTTTGCCGTCTAAAAATTCCGTCTCGGGCTTAATCAGGCATAAATCATCATACCCTACACTGCCTTCCATGCTATCCCCACAGCAACGCACCAAATACTTGGCCCCGCGGGCATAACGGCGCGGCAAGGTCCACCATTCAATCACATCGGCCTGGTCATATTCCGGGTATCCGGCGGGCACATTGGCTAAATAGGGCAGGGCCACGCTGTTGCTTTGGGGCGTTAGTAATTCGGTGTCAGTGTTGTAAATGGAGTCAGCCGGGTTTTCCCGCAAAGAGACCGGGGAATCTGCGTACGATGCGGACATAAACAACCGTAACACTTCGTATTCGCTCATATTAAACAATTTAGCCATCATAGCAATGTACCCCTTGGATGGGTTACGTTTACCGGTGGCCCATAGGGCTACGGTAGCGGTAGAAACTTGTAATTCTTTTGCTAACTTTGCTTGCGAACCTCTTAAAATACCATTGTTCCAGGCCATGAGTGCTTTTTCAAATTTATTCATTATAATCTCCTTGCTTTAAAATTTAAATCTAGTCGGGATGAAAATTACTTGACAAATATAACAAAATTTGCTACACTAACAATATCAGGGAAGGAAACCTTCCTTTAAGGCGGTGGTTGGCCGCCATGCTATACCTTGTTAGTAACAGGTTTATCCTCTAAACCCGGCAGAACATACTGTCTTGTGCGTTACTAACGCAAGTGCGTACATTAGGGGGTACTTGTTTATTATAGCATAAAATTTGTTTGTTTGGTTAGTAAAGTTTAACATGTACTGACCGCCCCGCATTTTAAAAGGGCTTCCGGCGTACTGAAAACCTGCTTTCCGGCAACAAAAAACAGGTTATATTCAGGCGGCGCCGCCAGAAACCTGCTCAAAGCACATAGAAGACGTAAGCCAATGTTTTATATAATACAAAAATGAATAAAACATTTTCGCTTAATATTTACGGACTTATTTTTTGTATCATGATTTTGGTGGCTGCCCTTACCTGGGTGTTGCCCTCCGGCCAGTATGATACAGTGGAGAAAGACGGCCGCAATTATACAGTGGCAGGTTCTTACCACGCGGTAGCATCTAACCCGCAAGGCCTTTCGGTGCTGATGGCTCCGGCCAAAGGGTTTAGCAAATGTGCCGACATCATTGTTTTTATTTTTATTACCGGGGCTATTTTCACTATTTTAGAACGCACAGGTACGGTAAATGCCGTAATTATGGGGACCAGTTATCTTTTTTCCCGGCGGGAAAGTTTAAAAAAATGGTTTATCCCCGCTAGTATGCTGCTGTTTTCGCTAGGTGGCAGTGTATTTGGCATGGAAGAAGAAACACTTATTTTTATTCCGTTATTTATTCCGTTGGCCTTGTCTTTAGGGTACGATTCGGTAGTAGGGGTGAGTATTCCGTTTTTGGGGGCATGGGTGGGTTTTTGTGCCGCGTTTATGAATCCGTTTACGGTGGGTATCTCGCAAGGGATTGCACAACTGCCGTTATATTCCGGGTTAGGATACCGGGTGGCCGTGTGGGCAGTTTGTACGGCTGTGGTTATTGGATTTGTCATGTGGTATGGGGAAAAGATCCGCAAAAACCCGGCACAAAGTTTGACGTACCAGGCCGATCAAAAACGCCGCCAAACATTGGATTTAACTGCCGCCCGGCAAAAACCTTCTTTTGAGAAAAAACATCTTTTTATTAGTGTGTTATTTGCGCTAGGTATGATTTTACTAGTGATTGGAGTAGCGTGTTGGGAGTGGTATATTTACGAGATTTCTGCCCTGTTTTTGGGGGTGGGACTGATTTGCGCCCTGGTAGGCCGGTTGCGTATAAACCAAACCACAGATGCTATTATAGACGGTGCGCGCAGTATGGTAAGCGTAGCGGTGATGTTGGCCTTGGCACGCGGAATTGTAGTCATAGCCGATGACGGACACATCTTGGCCACAGTTCTGCACGCGGTTGTTTCGGCTATCGGTCATTTACATCCGCTTGGCGCAGTGGAGGGAATGTTTTGGGCGCATAGTTTTTTGAACTTTTTTATTGCATCCGGTTCCGGCCAGGCCGTACTTACTATGCCGGTCATGATCCCGCTTTCGGACCTGATGCATATTAGTCCGCAACTTGCTATTTTGGCCTACCAGTTTGGTGAAGGGTGGACCAATGCCATTATCCCCACGGCTCCGGTTACTATGGCCGCGTTAGGGATGGCCGGTATTCCGTGGCTAACATGGGCCAAGTGGAATATTAAATTGCAACTAATTTTAGCCGTGCTTTCCATGCTACTATTAATCCCGCCGTATTTGTCCGGTTGGTAATTTTTTAGGCGGGTAAACCGCCTTATCAATTTGCCAGGCGGTGCTTACATCAGTAAGCACCGTTACTTTTGACCCTTTTAATAGGAGAATGTATGAAAATTGTGAGATATAACCCCGCTTTTTGCGAGGAACTTCTTTCTTTTTTTGATAGGGCCGCCTTCCGCGTAACCGAAGTTCAAAAAAAAGACGGCAGTATTGTGCTGTTGGAAACCGCCGCAGAACTGCCCACATTTGCCGGGTTCGCCAAAAAAATTGGCGTTACCTGTGCCAAATTAAAGGCCTGGGAAGAAAAATACCCGGCTTTTAAATATGCCTGTGAGCAGGCGCGGGACCGGCAAGGAAACATCCTGCTGCAAAACAGTTTACGCGGTAATTATTCCTCCAGTTTTGCTGTATTTACGGCTAAAAATATACTTGGTTGGAAGGACGGCAAAAATGGTACCACAGATACTCCGGGCCCTGTGGTGGTAGAATGGCAGGATGCTAAAGATGCCTAAACAACTTATCCGCATTCCCTATGCGCCTCGTCCCGTGCAACAGCAAATCCACCGCGCCTTGGCGGCGCACCGGTTTTGCGTGTTGGTTACGCACCGCCAGTTGGGTAAAACTGTGTGTGCTGTTAATCATTTAATCCGCATGGCCCTTCAAAATAAGCGGCCCTATGCGCGTTATTTTTATGTGGCTCCCTTTTTAAAACAGGCCAAACTCATAGCGTGGGATTATTTCAAACGCTTTACGCGCCAAATCCCAGGGGTACGGTTTTTAGAGGCAGAACTGTGTGTGGAACTGCCTGGTGGCGCGCGGATATGGGTGTGCGGGGCCGACAACCCAGATGCATTGCGCGGTACGTATGCCGATGGGGTGGTGCTAGACGAATATGCTCAAATAAAACCAGACGTATTTACCGAAATTATCCGCCCGATGCTTCTCTCTCGTGCAGGGTGGGCGGTGTTTATGGGAACCCCTAAAGGACAGAACGCTTTTTTTGAACTGTTTAACCAGGCGCAAAAAAACAGCCAAACCGACCCCAATTGGTGGGTGGGGGTGTTCCGGGCGGGGGAATCCGGCGTGATTTCTTCTACCGAACTGGCACAACTGCAAAAAGATACGCCGGCTGTTATTTTCCGACAGGAGTATTTGTGTGATTTTACGGCCAGTGCAGAGGATGTACTTATCCCCATTGATGCGGTGCAACAGGCCTGTGCGCGCCGGGTAGATGTGCAGGAATACCGCCACAGTGCCAAAATCATTGGGGTGGATCCGGCCCGCTTTGGCTCGGACCGCAGTGTTATTTTTTGCCGCCAGGGGGTGAGGGCATTTGAACCGCTGGTCTTTCAAGAAATAGATAATATGACATTTGCCGACCGTGTGGCACATGAGATAGAACGTATTCATGCTGACGGAGTATTTGTGGATGCCGGGTGTGGCGGGGGGGTGATTGACCGCTTGCGCCAACTGGGCTACCGGCAAATTATAGAAGTTCCTTTTGGAGGTAGTGCCTCACGGCCGGGGCAATACGCTAACAAACGCGCTGAAATGTGGGGGGAAATGGCCCGATGGATTAAAACCGTTGGGCAATTGCCGGACATAGCAGAATTAAAGGCCGATTTATGCCAAGTATGTTACAGCTATGACGTGCAAGGCCGTATGCGATTAGAAAGCAAAGAAAAACTTAAAGAGCGCACCGGCAAAAGCCCGGACCTGGCAGATGCGTTAGCCCTTACCTTTGCCGCCCCGGTACGTGCCGGGAGCGGACGGATGTCTTTGCAGAGCGAATTTGCCCAAAGCGAATATGATGTGTTGTAAAACCGGCCCATAGTTATAACGGGCCGGTAGTCCGGTTTAGTCCCAATTTCGCGGCAAGAGTTGTTTTATTAAATCGCACGTTATTTTACCATGAGGAGCCGCTTCTTCATCATAGGTGCAGGTACATTCTTGGTTTCCGTTATCGTATGTAATACACTCAAAATAGCTATCCACGGGATCTTCTTGTAATGCAACACGCCAGGTATACTCTCCAAGGCCATTGTTATATCCATCTACGTCAGCGGAATAGATGAAAAAATCATCTTTACAAGAAAAGGTAGAATCACAGTTGGATAGTGGTATATCTATATCTAACTGAATATCCGAGGTGGATCCTAAGGCATTATGACGTTCATTTTGCCCTGTCGGAAATCCATGTGTTAATACATACAAAGCAAATGCTTGTTCTATATTTTTTGCAAATAAAACAGGTGTAGCTAACCGTGATTTCCAAACCGCTTTTTGATATTGCGGCAATGCCACTGCTGTCAAAATGCCAATAATTAGCACCACAACCAATAATTCAATAAGGGTAAAGCCGCAGGTTGTTGTAAAATTAGATAGTCCCCGAACTGGTTTCAGGGTATTCAACGCTTGTCGTTTCGTAACAACAGGAGTGGAAGATCCCGAACTAAAATTGGCAAGTATCTCTTTTTTGATTCCTACAGTTATGTCTTGCGTACTACCCCGCCGGGTATTTGTGTATTTCATAAACAACTCCTTATGTGTTAGATTCAATTTTCCATTTATGAAACCACAAAAACGGCGGTCATTATACATGTCTTTTCTCCAGTCAGTATAGTAACAGCCGTGGCTTACCGCAAGGCGGCAAACACTCGGCACACGAGCATAGGGTTATAAGGCCTATATCCGTGTACCTTAAAAAGGCTGTTTTTAGAGGAGAAAAGAACCTATTCGGTACTTCCGTATTCTGCATACGGTTCCAAAAACAGAAAAAAATTGTTTGTTTACTACCCTTTCATTATAACATACTTTCAGCAAAATTATGGGGGCGTTGTGTAAATCTTTGTACGCATTCACAGAATGGGGAAAAGATGTTTCCAAAATGCTACAATAAAACTAAGTGACGTATACATTTGTAAAAGTAATTGCAATGAGTTTTTAAAAATGATATACTAAATAAGTAGCCAGTTGAGGCACATTATCCGCAACGATTTACGCGCCCATAGCTCAATGGATAGAGTGTCAGCCTGCGGAGCTGAAGATACAAGTTCGATTCCTGTTGGGCGCACGTCTTAAAATATACCCGTTCTCCGTCGAGAGCGGGTTTTTTCTTATACTTCCTCGACGACACTTTTTGAGCAAAACGAGCAAAATTACGCAAATCTTGTATATTGTTAGTGGACCCTTATGGTACACAGTAAACGCTACAATTCTTTACTTTTCTCGTCGACAAAATCTAAATTATACGTCTAAAATGTGGCACTACTATCCACAACGCCAAAATTCCCGAAAATTTTTTACATACTATAATTATTAGTTCTCGTCGAAGAACTATAAAAACTACTAAAAAAATTCTCGAAAACTATGAATATACTGGGCACAGTTTGGACACTATAAAGTATATCGACAAGCCCGTAATTATACGAGAAAATGGCCGCTTTTTATTATGCCAACCTACACACTTTTGGACACTATAAAATCCAGTTAAGTAAATATCCCACCATAATAAATGCCACTATCAAATACCCTAAAAATAACCCGATTAACTTCCACGATAGGACTTTTTTTAACATCATTGTTTCGGGTAAGGATATAGCCGTAATGCTCATTAAAATAACAAGCGCAGTTCCCACAGGCACGCCCTTTAACAGTAACGCTTGTACTATCGGTACTACTCCCACATGGTTAGCATAAATGGGTGCACCTATTACAGCGGCAAGCGGCACAGCAAATGGATTAGAAGGCCCTAAATACTTTCCAAAAAACTCCACAGGTACATATCCATGTATGGCGGCCCCTACGATTAAACCTAATAATACATAAAGTGCTATGCTCTTTAACGTATTCCACGCAAAGTAATGCGCGTATTTAAGCAGATTAGCAAGTTTTTGCGTGCGGCTCTTTTTACATCCACACCCGCAACCGCACGAACAGTTTCCTTTCCTAGATGGCTCTGTGGGAACAAAGTCCAGGTATTTTTCCAAGTGCAGTAAGTCCACCAAATAACCGCCAATGACCGCAATAACCGTACCCACGAGCACATAGACAAGAGCCACTAGCGGACCCGCCCCTTTCATACCTACTAGCAATACAGTAGCAATCTCACTAATTAGCGGCGAACTAATCAGAAACGCCATTGTAATGCCAAACGGAATACCTGCGGAAAGAAACCCGATAAATAACGGGATAGACGAACAGGAACAAAACGGAGTTACTACCCCTAAAAATACCGCAAGTAAATACCCATACCAACGGTTCTTACCGGACAAATAGGTGCGTACTTTGTCTGCGGATAGTTGGGAACGGAATAACGATATAACGAAAATGAGCACATAGATAAGCACAAAGATTTTAACTACGTCCTCTATAAAGAAATGTACGGATGTACCTAATTGCGTAGTGGTATCTAGTCCCATCAGTCCTACTGTCCAATCAGCAAGTTTTGTAAATACTTGTAACATACGGTTCTCCTTTTATCCATATATCTAAATATGTAGATATGATTAGCAAAAAAATATAGATTACTTACTTTCTTTATCTGCAAATCCCTGTAAGATTTTAATTGCCAACATGAGGGATTTTTGGTTAATCATATAGTGTACCCATTTACCGTCTTTACGAGCGGAAACAAGACCGCTATCGCATAAAATCTTCATATGGTGTGAGAGCGTAGATTGCCCGATATGTAGCACATCTAATAAATGACAAGCGCACTTTTCCCCGTCGTGCAAGATATGGAAGATATGCACTCTGTTTGGGTCGCACAATGCCTTAAAGATTTTAGCGGTTTGTTCGTAATCCATAAAATAAGTATATTAAACATATCTATATTTGTCAATATGTTGTTGATAAAAAACCTCCAGTATATGCGGAGGTCGTGGGCTAAGATTGTTTTGCGTATACTAATTTTCTTATGCCAACCTACATACTTTTGGACACGATAGTCTAGATAATAGAGTTATTTACGAATATCTAGTAATGCCTATAAGTAAAGTTCAAAACTTTTCTACATGAATTTTACTTTTATCAAAATCTTCCATGGAGTACGCTCTTTTTGTTTCACCTTTGTATCCCAAGGCAACTAAGTTAAGAATAGCGTAATCTTTGGGGATATTTAACAAGTCTTGTATTTCGGCTTCGGACGATTTTTTCTTGCCCTTACGATTGCGTATATGTACCCAACAAGCACCGATATTATGCTGTTGTGCAGCTAAGAGGATATAGGTGGAGGCGATTGCGCCATCTTCAATCCAAAACTCGCCTCTATCTAATCGCACCATGACTACAATAACGGCATTTGCCCCAATGATTTGGCTTCCACCCAGACTTTTACAACCGGCTAAATCCCTTATGGTATGTTTATCTTTAACCACTATGAATTCAACGGGTCTATGGCCAAACGAATTAGGGGCAGTTAGGGCAAAATATAGGATTTCATTGAGCATATGATCATCAATGGGTTCGTTGGTGTATTTACGTATGGAACGTCGTTTTAGAGCTAGTGTTAGTAAGTCATTTTCTGTCATAAAGCATCCTCTAAAATAATTATAACAGGTAAAGTAAACTCTAAGTCAAGAAAAAAGTCCCAAATGGCCCCTTTTTATTATGCCAACCTACATACTTTTGGGCACTATAACCCAAAAGAAAACCGCCCCCATTAAGAGACGGTTATATTTTTTACCTAGGAACAGGACATTTTGACAGGATATTAACGAACCAATTCACAAGTTTCTCGAAGCGTATACAGCTTCCAGAAATCTTCCGCCAACAGCGTTGGGTCGCACTTGCCACCTTGCTTAATACTATCCGTTACGGTCAAAATTCCTACATATACGTTCTGCTCCTTTAACTTATTATGCAAGGCAATGCACATGGCACGCAGGGCGGCCTTATCCATAGATAAGGGTAGATATTCTTCCATGGGATAAAGCCCTAATCCACCGCCTGTTACCAAAATAGCACCTTTCTTTTGGCTAAATTCAGGCCCTACTACCTGTTGAATGGCATGGTAGGCCCCAGCCACATCTACTTGATAACGCTGGAGTAATAGAGCGGCATCTTTTGGTTCCGTCAAATCCGCATCTGCTGTAGTAACACCTACATTGTAAAACAGCACATCTGGCACACCCCATTTTGCCTTTACGCTGTTAAAAGCCTGTGTAATACTGTTCAAGTTGCTTGCGTCCACGGTTTGTGTATCTACTTCTATATTTTGTGCTTTAAACTCTTCTTCATATTGCTTAAGGTGTTCTAAATTACGTGACATTAAAATTACGCGAAACCCTTCTTTCCCAAATTTTCGTGCAACGTGATTGCCACATCCTTTCCCGGCCCCGACTATTACAATTTTTTTTTATTCATATATTTCACCACCAGTTAAACATACTTTTATTTAAATCTAATTTTTTAAGTTCTTCCATATCTTTTGGAGAAAGTGAGAAGTCTAAAATATTCCGATTCTCCTGCATACGCTCTTTATGAGTAGATTTTGGAATAACCACGATATCTTGTTGATATAAAAACCGTAGCCCGACCTGTGCATTGGTCTTACCGTATTTTTGCCCTATTTGTTTTAATACGGGATTTGTAAAAAAGCCGTTTTGACCACAGGCTAAGGGGGACCATGCTTCGTGAATGGTTCCATGGGCCTTTAACAACGGTCGTAAGGCTGTTTGTTGGCGAAATACATGCGTTTCAACTTGGTTGACCATGGGAACGATTTTAGCGGTTGTCAGTAGAGATTTATAATCTCTTTCCAAGAAATTGGCTACTCCGATTGCCTTTAATTGACCTGCTTGATATGCATCTTCCATGGCCCGGTAAATTTCATGGTAATCTCCGGTCGGCTCGTGGATTAAAAGTAAATCAATGTATCCTAGATCCAATGTCCGCAAGGAACGCTCAATAGACAAAACAGTATCATCGTATCCCTGTCCACCCCATAATTTGGTAGTAACAAAAATATCTTCGCGCTGTATTTTACTTGCCCGAATAGCTTTGCCTACTTCTGCTTCGTTACCGTAACACTGTGCGGTATCAATACTTCGGTACCCAACCTCTAATGCCTCCCGCACACAACGCTGCGTAATAGAAGGCGGAATTTGATATACCCCATATCCTATTTTAGGAAGTAAAATGCCATTATGTAATTTGATAGTTTCCATATATATATATTTTAACAGTTGGAGTGCACTTTAAGTCAAGACAAAGATCCTAGAAGTGGAGCCAAAATAAGAATAGGCACAGTTTGGACACTATAACCACGGCTCGTTCTTTGTTGTCCTGCAAAATCCTTGCGGCTTTTATTATGCCCAAACTACATAAATGTGGGCACTATAAGTTAAAAAAATAAACCCCCTACTTTTTGGGTAGAGGGCTTATCTAACAGAGGATTTCTATCCCTTAAAACTTTCCGGCATTGTTTATGGCATAGTTGGCAGTATCATTGGCGGCATTTAGTAATCCCTGTAATAGGATTTGCCCCAAACCACTTCCCTCGTTCGTAGGAATTGCCTCATACATGGCTAGATGTTTTTCAAATATTTGTTTTTGAAGCGGCATTTGTTGCTTTTCGTATGGAGTAAGTTTTACACCGTACGTTTGTAATGCTTCAATTCTATCATCATACTTTTTAGGAAACAAACTGGGAGCAAATAGTGCACTGAATCCCTCATAATCACGCGCATTGACGTCTGCCCCTGCCTTTACGAGAAGTTGTATTTTTTCTGCATTTGCATCAAACAAGGGGGTTCTGCCATACATATTGCGGGCATTTACATCTGCTCCGGCTTTGATGAGTAGTTTTGTTTTTTCTAATCCCTCACTTTCATCACAATAGTACAGGGCGGTGGAATAAGAACGGTTACGCGCATTGACATCGGCTCCTTTACTCAAAAGAGTTTTTACTACTTGCGTTCTTACGTCCATTCCTTTGTCTAAAATGGGTTCCACTTTCTGTGCACTCATATCTTTAGGACACATGGCAAGCATTAAAGGCGTTTCGTATTTGATACCATAACGAGCATTCGGGTTAGCCCCTGCGTCCAAAAGGGCTTGTACTACTTCTACGTTGACCTTATTTCCGTCTATGTTTTCCGTTAGGGGTGTTTCGCCATAAGATCCACGGCTATTGGGATTTGCGCCTTGTTCCAATAATTTCTTTACTTGTTTGGCGTTACCCTTTCTAGCCGCAGCAAGTAATTTTTTATCTAATTTTTGTTGTTTGCCCGTAGGAGTAGCCATTGCCTTTTCAATAAGTGCTTTTTTATTGTCGGCATCTGTTACACCTACGTCATTACACGCATGCAGGGCATCAAAAGCGGCCCACTTTGCTGACGGTAATCCTTCTTTTTTATAACGATTTGTAAGATATGCATCTGCCCCGGCTCCGCCTTGCCACGGGTCGGCTCCGGCTTTGAGTAAGAGCTCTACAATTTTAGTAGAGTTAGGACGCTTGCTGTAGATGGCAGTATGAAGTACAGGATGCATTAAAGCAATATTAACATTTGCGCCATTTTTGAGTAACATTTCTACAGCGCTTACGTCATTGGAAGCGGCTGCAAAGGATAAGGCCGTAGCACTTCCGTAAACAGGATAATCACTCTCTCGTTGGTCTGCATCTCTGTGATATTGGAAGTCATATTCACCGGCTGTAGATGCTCCCCAAGCTCTATCTCTTGCCTCAACACCTACACGCACATACATGATTGCATTGACATCTGCTTTTGCTTTAAGTAACCGTTGTCGAATGGCATTTGCTTCTGGGCCAAAGATAGAAAAACTGTTAATCAACGGTGTAATTCCATATTCGCCCTTGGCATTTACGTCTGCACCTGCGAATAAAAGCATATCCACAGCGGCAAGGTTTTCTTTGGCGGCATAAATAAGCGGAGTGTTGCCGTCTTTATCTGTTACGTTCGGGTCCGTGCCTGCCTCTAATAGACCTCTAACCTGTGCGGCATTACCCTCTTTGGCGGCATTAATAAGGGCGAGTTCATACTTCGTCTCTGCAGGTTTAGCATTACCTATCCCCACGAGAATGAGTACGGCAAATAAACTGGTTACTAATTTCTTCATATCCTCTCCTTGTAAAATTAAAAGTTATATCCGGACGTTGGACCGAATCTGCACAGACAACCTGCAGGTCTGCCACCCGACGAGAAAGCACTATAGCTTGCAGGTTGCATTAACGGACGACCGAAAGATTGACAGCATTGGTTACATTCCATAGAGTTACTGGGTTTGTGGTTCACGCAATACTTACAGGTGTTCCCTCTAAAGTATGTACCCATGTAAGAACAAGTCAAATTGGCGGCATTTTGTTGTTGTTTGGCTTGATTCTTTGCGGCTTGTGCTTGCTTCTTTGCTTGTTCTGCGGCGGCTTTGGCCTTGTTGTATTCCATTTCTGCTAATAATTGTTCTGCTTCCATTTCCGCTCTTGCTTTAGCATCTTGTGCATCCATTTCCGCTTCTGTGGGTAAACTTGCCTCGGGTATTTCCACATTGCTATTAAGCGTGGCCTCATATCCTTGTAATAGATTACTTTTAGTTCTTTGGTCCTCAAAAGAAACCTTTGTACTCATGCCTCTACGCTGTGGAGTTTTCACTTTATCTTTTTGGGGCTTCGCATTTGTGAAACTTTCCGTAGTTCTAACTCCTTCCGGAATAGTAGCTTCCGGTAACTCTACACCTGCACTAGGTTTATAACCTGCCAACTTATTCGTGGGCTTTGTTTCCGTCTTTTCTTCTTCACAAGTGGTCTTCCCAGGCAAAGGTACGCACTTGGTTTTAATCCCGTATTTAAGTGGCTCGGCAGGGATAATTACGCCATTACCTGTCATGGTCGGCCCTGTGGGAGTAGAAACCTTTACGGAAGTGCTACCTTTAACCGTTTGAGTGGGTTTGGTAGCTTTAGCAGGCTTTGGGGCTTTCTTGGCTTCTTGCTCTTTATTCCATTCCGCTTCCGTACATCTTACGGACTTGCCATTTTTATTGCAAAAGAATTCTACTTCAAAATCTTTCAAATGCACTTTCTTGGGTCTAGCATATTTTCCCTCTTGAGTAGCAGGGATTGTAGCTTTGGGCTCTTGTACGGGTGCTACTTTCTTTACCTCTTGTGGGGTTAATTTTTGCTCTTTGGGTTGCGTAGGAGTGACAACTTTTGGCTCTACGGGTTTTGGAGCGGGTTTTACGTCTTTGGTATCTTGGGTTTCCCCAATCATAGGCATCGGTTTCCCTTTAGGCATAGCGACCTTCGGGGAAGAATTATGCGGAGTAACCACTTTAGCCCCGCCTTGTAATTGCACTTCCTTGGGGTTGTTAGTAGGGGTTACATTGGTAGGGACTCTTTGTGCAGGGACAACGGCTTGGGTCTTGGGCTTATTTACTTTTGTGCCTTTCGTACCGCCGCCAACGTCCACCGCATCGCTTGGATCCGCATCTACGGGGTCACTTACTTTCGGGACCACTACATTTTCTTTGTAGTATTTTTCATCCCCTGCTTGGAAGTATTGCACTTTATCTGCAGGATTATTTGCCGCCCACATACAAATAGGCAGGAGTAATAAAACGAATAGCCCTAGTATTTTACGCATATATGATTCTCCCTTTTGTTCCTACTTAAAGGTATTGTAGCACAAATTGCGTATAGGCGACTAAAAACCGCCCCTATTGCTAAGATCGCTGTTCATGGCTTTTATTGTGCCTTGTGCGCTTTTTGGTCACAGTAAATAAGCAAGATTAAGCAAATAAGCTATACGGAGAATGGACAGAGTTTGGACACTAAAAACCCCCTACACTTAAGTAAGGGGCTTATGGTCTAATGGATATATTACTTGCTATTTAAGAACGGTTTAATGTTAGCCCATACCGCATCATAGTTCACAATGAACGCTTGGTGCGGTGCATTGGCGATAATGGCAAGTTGCGCGTTGGGTAGCATCTTATACGCGGAAATAACTGTATCTAATGGAGCGTTGGCATCTAACTCTCCGGCAATTAACAGTACAGGGCATTTAATACTACTAAATAATTCCTTCCCCACTTTTACGCTATTAAAGAATGCATAATAACGGTTTAGAAAATCCGGTAGTTTTTCGGGCTCGGGGCTTAATGCTTTCTTTTCTTCTATGAAACGTTTATCATACTGGGCAAGCGCATCTAGGGTTAACACAGGGAACTGATGGGTGGCAGGGTCCAACTCTCCGGCCCCAATAGCCACTATTTTTTTGACACGTTTAGGATACATAGAGGCAATTTTATAGGCCGTAAATGCTCCGTCAGAAAACCCTAAAATAATCATAGGTTTTTTCGTTACTTTATTTACAGCCGCCATGATATCTTTGGCTTTCTGCTCATAAGTAATTGCTTTTGTCCCAATACCGGACTTACCTTGTCCGCGTGTAGAGGGAGCAAGGACCATATAATCTTTGGAAAGTTCGTCTATAAACCGTCCCATCTCATAGGTGCATCCTACTCCGCCACCATGTAAAACCAGTAACGGTTCGCCTTTTCCATAAACCTCATAATAAATCTTGGTATCGCCTACACTCACGTATTTCCCTGCAGCAGGGTTGTTGCCATACGGTGTAGCACTTACAATGTCTTGCTCACCCTGCATAAAATAATGGGTATCATGTGCAAAGGTAAATATACCTGTAAAACAAAAAGTTATTGCTAATAAGATTAGTTTTTTCATTTCTTCCTCCTAGTATTTATTGTAGCAGTTAAGGCCATACTTGTGCCATGATAGTGCCAACCTACATACTTTTAGGCACTATAATCTAAAAGAAAACCGCCCCTATTGCTAGGAGCGGCTATCTAACGGGAATAATCCTTAGTGATGACAGTTGCCGTGATGATGGCAATGAGCGTGGTCGTGTCCTTCGCCACCGCAGGCATTTTCTCCGGTGGTAAGCGTATTAGATAAATATTTCTCCAAAACTTCTTTAATAGGCAGTTCCGGACAACCCGTAACCACTTCTACCCCACTTTGTGCAAAGGCCATGAGCGGTCTGCCGCCCATACCCCCTGCGAGTATCGTGCTAACTCCCTGCTCGGCAATCCACGAAGCACTTTGACAAGAGATTCCTTCCACAGGAACTCTTTCTTCTATACTTAAAATTGTTTTTGTTTCGGGGTTTACTTCGGCAAAAGTGAACGTTTCACAATGCCCAAAATGACTGCACAACTTACCTTCTGCTGTAGGAATACAAATTTTCATCTTATCCTCCTTATGTTATTGTTTCTATTGTAGCACATTACGAGCATACCTACATACTTTTGGACACTATAAATTAAGCAACATAAGCAACATTATGTATACAAAGCTATACAAACGCTCGGCAGAAAAATGGCAGAAAAACTTTCTGCCGTATTTTCTGCCATATCGTTTATGCAAAGTTAAGTAAGTTAACTATAGTAAGCTATACTAACGCTGGACAGGGTTTTGACACTAAACCGAAAGGAACGCAACTTTTTGTATCCAATTTAGATGTGGTATATATTTCGAAATTATTCGTCCGTATCTTCTGAGTCTAAATCCTCATCATTATCTGCAATGACATTGATAGAAAAGAGGTCTTGATCTACTTGATATTGTTGGAGCAATGCCTTTAAAAACCTCATAATGTCCTGTGCTGAAAGGTTCGTCTCTATAAAAATACCGGGGATAATCTCAGATGAAGTAGCGAGCTCTTTTGCTTCTCGCGAAATATGTGGCCTACGTTGTTTAACACAACCTGATGTGGGTCTAAAATTAAATTTAGAATCGGCCAATTTTTGTAGTAGTTCAGGATTTTCTTGGTTCAAAATAGAAATCATATCCAAGAGCATAGCAATAAATGTATTTTCCCGGTAGATTTTGCCTTTGAAATTAAAAGATACGAGCTCTTTTCCTTTGACTTCCTTATAGGCCTCTACCCCGAGAGTATCTGTATATTCAAACTCAATCGTATCGTCTTGAACAGGTGCAATGGGATAATGCTCTAGAACGATATGGGCTAATCGTTGGGCTCGTGTCTCTATATTGGCAGGATTCCATTCATTTTTGTCGAGGATATCGCTATTTAACACAATCGCTTTAGAATTCTCTTGTATAATTTTCTTTTTTTCTTCAAAGCTTTTATTAGAGAGTTCAGAATTATAACCGGTAATTGTCAGGTTCCCGATGGTGTGTAAAAACTCCTCATGCTTATCTGGCGGGATGTGGGTCCAATATTTGTTTAATGTCTGCGGCATCACATGTTCAATTGTCAGGTTTTCGGCTGATAGAATTTCTTTACCGTCACCATTCTCTATATCCATGAGCAAAAATTTACACAGAACGGGATTGGTATAGATGTTTGCTATCTGTAGATTGCGGAAGAATTCAGACTCTGATGGGACGGCGTCCTTTGAAGTAATTGTGAAAAGGAACTTATTGATTGACTTGTAATATTTGCTTTTGTTGGTTGGAACCTTAAACACTCTTCCATATAGACGTGTAAATAATCCACGCAAGCTATTAGACGGTACACCACATATCATACGTCTCAAAAGATAAGAAACTAGAAAATTAAGTACATCTAAAAGTTCTTTCTCATTAATAACATCTTGTTCATAATCATTAAAAATCTGCAATAGAAATGGATAACTTGTTGTCTGCTTAAGAAACCTTAGCTTTTTTAGTGCACGCTGGATGCTTGGGGCATACGAATAATCGTCATACACGAATGCTTTGAATATTTCGGAATAGTATTTTAATTCTTCCAATAATGAGCGATTGGAGTAGTTGTTTTGTTTGTAGAAATTGACGAAAGTGCGATATAACGTCTGAGAATTTACTGTTGATCTTGTTTTATAAATAATGTATTGCGTAAAAAATAGGTTTAGGTTTTTATAATCTGCCCCTTGCTTAAGATTCCTCTCGATTGGTAGCCAGTAATTCTCATACAAATCTTCCTGCTCAGGGGAGTTCATAAGAAGAAAGTTTCTAATAAGGTCCGCATTTGATAACTCTAACCCGGTAGAGTTAATACTTTCAAATATTATTTGAGGGTCATCCTCTCCTTCTATTAGAACGATTTCTACAATTTCCAGTTTTGTTAGTGCTTCAAGTATTAAGCTTAGGCTAATGCCACTTTTATGCCAACGCAGGATTCTTTCTTTGCATAGCGTATAATTTTTGAATATATGTCCTTCGGAATCTAGTTCATCAAAGTGATTTTTTAGCAATAATAGAAATTGTTCGTTGTCTGAAGAAATGGGCTTAAGTTTTACTTTAAATTTTTCTTCACAATGTTGATTGTGTAAATAGGATTCGCTAATCTCTTCTGAGCAAGATGGGTCTATATCGAGTGAAATATCTGCTAATGCTTTTAAGAGAAGCATAAGGGTTGTCAAACGTTGTTGGCCGTCAATAATTGTATATTCTTTTAAAGCGAACCCGCCGCCTCTGGGAGCCATAAAAACGATTGTTCCCAAAAAATGCTTTTCTCCGGTATCTATAATCGTTTTAATATCGTCTAATAATCTGTTACAGTTTTCTTCTGACCAGTCATAGTTACGTTGGTAAACCGGAATCCGAAACACTACTTTTCTAGCTCCGATAAAGTCCCGTAACATCCAAATTTTATGAGCATCCATAATAACCCCTTGATATTAAAACAATTTCTCTTTAAATTTTATCACATTCGAACAATGCCAAAATGCTTATTTTCTTACTTAGTGGTTAAATCTACATTATTTAATAATGGACTTGACAAATATAACTCAAATCTACTATACTTACTTATATGCAACAAAATTGTCTTCTGAAAGAACTCGCCACGATTCATAGCGGCTACTCCCTAAGGAACCCTTTTGAGGAGTTCATACTGCCCAACGTAGAGTGGATACAACCCAGTCATGTTACCGCGCAAAACTTTATCAATTTGCCACGTATTACAGTTAAATTAGCAAAAAATATAACGGTTTTACAAGCAGGAGACGTGTTGCTAACGAGTCGCGTTAATTTTAAAGCAGCATTGATTTCAGAGCCCACATCAATGCCCACGCTGGCTTCGGTAGGTATATGGATTATCCGCCCTGACCAAAGTCGTTTGCACCCTGGCTTTTTAACGTTTTGGCTAAATTCAACACAAGGGCAAAAATCCTTACAGGGGTTAGGCAATGAATTTACAACTATAAAATTTATTCGCAAAGACGACCTAGAAGGTCTAAGCGTTCCGTTACCCTCTATGGTCAAACAAGAGCAATTGGCAAACTTATACACCTGTTATGTAAAGCAAAAACAATTACAGGAAAAACGATTGAATTTACAACAACAGTTACTAAATACCCTAGCAACGCAACTATAGGAGAGTTATGAAATACACTCAAGACGAAATTAATAATAAGCTTTGGGCTGCCGCGGATTCTTCCCGTGGTACCGTGGATGGTGGCGTTTTTAAAGATTATATTCTTTCTTTCCTTTTCTATAAATACATCAGCGACCTGCACAAAAAAGAAAAGGCCAAATTGGTTGAGCGTTACGGAAATGATAAAGAACGTATTGCACTTAAAATGAAGAACTCTCGCTTTTCTATACCGGAAGGTGCTAGTTTCTACGACATTTACGAACAGCAAAACAAAGACAATATCGGGGAAATCATTAACCAAGCATTGCACGCTATTGAAAGTGCCAACCAATCCAGCTTGGAAAATTTGTTCTTAGCAGATTTTAACTCCCAAGCTCTTGGGGATACTCAGCAAAAAAACAAAATGCTACGCAACCTCATCCACGATTTTTACACGCTGGATTTAACCGAAGTGGACGATGATATTCTAGGCAATGCCTACATGTACTTGATTGAACGTTTTGGCAGTGATGCGGGCAAAAAGGCCGGAGAATTCTTTACCGTTAGACAGGTAGCCAAGTTGCTCGCCCAATTAGCCCAACCCAAACCGGGCAATCGCATTTGTGATCCCGCTATGGGGTCCGGCTCTCTCTTGCTTTTAGCAGGGGAAGAAATTGAAAAGCAAGGATCTAAAAATTATGCTTTGTATGGTCAAGAAAAAACAGGTTCTACGTGGAATCTAGCACGCATGAACATGTTCTTGCACGGCAAGGATTCTGCTCGGTTGGAATGGGGCGACACTTTAAACAACCCCCGCCTTTTGGAAAACGACAAATTGATGCAATTTGATGTCGTTGTAGCAAATCCGCCCTTTAGTTTGGATAAATGGGGCGAGAAACACTTGGAAGAAGACAAATACAACCGCTTTCATCGTGGCATGCCACCCGCCAGCAAAGGCGATTACGCCTTTATCAGCCACATGATTGAAACCGCTAAGCCCAAATTAGGCCGTGTAGCGGTTATTGTACCGCATGGGGTATTGTTCCGTGGCGGCAAAGAAGGCGTTATCCGCACAGCCCTTATTAAAGAAAATTTATTGGACGCGGTTATTGGGTTGCCTGCTAACTTATTTACAACTACAAGCATCCCGGTAGCTATTTTAATTTTTGACCGCAGCCGTGAAAAAGGCGGTGCAAACGAAAACCGCAAGGACGTGTTGTTTATTGACGCTAGTAAGGAGTTCAAACCCGCCAAAGCACAAAATGAGCTGACTGATGAACACATCGCCAAAATTGTGGATACCTATACCAAACGCAAAGAGGTAGAAAAGTATTCTCATAAGGCCACGCCCAAAGAAATAGAAGAGAACGATTTTAACTTAAATATACCGCGCTATGTGGATACGTTTGAAGAAGAAGCCCCGGTGGACATTAAAGCCGTCCAAGCCGAGATTGCCCACATTGATAGCGAGCTAAAAGACGTAGAAAAACAAATGCAAAAATACTTAGCGGAGATTTTGAAATAGATTTCTTACTTATACGACACCATGGTTAAATTAAAATAAAAGGGGAAAATTCCCCGAGGAGAAGTAAAATGGCAAGTACAACTATAAATCTTAGAGTTTCTAAGGTGATTGTGACATATGATTTGAGCAACAATGATATATCCGCACAAGAAATAGCAAATGCAAGTAATGGGGTATTCTGTACTTCTATCGTAATGCAAAATCGTACAAAATATCATTTGCCAAATACCACTTTAGAAACTAGTCAAATCCTCACAGCTGAAGGGGCAGCTAATGCTTTTAAAAAGGCATTCTTAGGAGCTAAGCACAATAAGCCCTTTTCTCGTTGCACAATTTCGCGTATTTTTTGTTGTGAAATAGCTGGGAAAAGAGGATATATTGAAAATAATTAACTAGGTGAGAGAAGGGAATAAGCAACATAATTGCTTATTCCCGCTATGATGATGATGACACAAGAAAAACTACTTTTCTCTGAACGCAGTGGTTATGTCGAAGTAAATAATAAAATACAGATCGACTCATTGGATGAATATACAAGAAATGAGATTTGGAACTATTTTTACGGCATCTGGTTTAAACGGTTAAAAGATGGGTACTATCCAGACTTTGTCACGAAAACATATACGGTTTTTTTACACAAAAGGGTAGATAAAATTCCCTATTTTGGTGAGTATCAATTAAAAATATTCGAGAATATAATTTTAAAAACTGAATGGTATATAGTGTATGATTTTTTAGAATTTTTCTATGATCTACTTCAAAGAAGTCCTTTCATTACAAACGCATCATCATTTTCTTTCTATATTAATCAAATTTTGGAGAATAATCATGCGGGATATCGAATGATAGAGGGAAGCATTGCCCCTATTACTGATAAGAATGAAATAAAAGTAATACAACAAGCAATAGATACTTCTCCCTATAAAGAAATTAGTATTCATCTGACAAGTGCACTAACTTTCTTTTCCGATAAAACGAACCCCAATTATAGAAATTCTATAAAGGAAAGTATTTCGGCGGTAGAGACGTTTTGTCGCAAAATTACAGGAGAATCAACTTTGGATCGCTCTCTGAAGAAATTACAAGCCAAAGGAATTATAATTCCGCACATGTTAAAGGAATCTATAGAAAAACTATATTATTTTACGAATGGAGAGGAAGGTATCCGTCATGCTTTAATGGATGACCCAAAAATAGGACAAGCTGAAGCATATTTTATGCTTATTGCCTGCTCAAGTTTTATCAATTATCTAAAATCTAAGCAAAGCGTCGTTTGATAAAGTTATGAAGCAGATTAATAATTGGCAAGTTAAAACCTTAAATCAGTTGTATACTCCTCTGAGCAATTTAAGTTACGCTCGAGAATGTTTGACGGAAACGCCCCAACGATTAGCTTACATTCACTATGGAGATATACATACCAATAAAATTGCTGAAGTGGTTTCAGCTGAAACCGCTATGTCGTTTTTGTTGGATTCCATATCCATTTCTAGCGAGGAAAAATATTTGCTTAAGGAAGGAGACATTGTTTTGGTAGATGCTTCCGAAGATTATGAAGGCGTTGGAAAAAGCATAGAAATCTCGGCCATTCAAAACAAGAAAATAGTTGCTGGACTTCACACCATTGCGCTACGACCTATTGATGCAACCAATTTAGCCCCAGGGTTTGGAAGATATTTACTTAAACACCCACTTGTCTCTAAAAGGTTGAAGGCTATTGCCCAAGGAACTAAAGTATTTTCTATTAGTTTCACTCTAATTCAAAAATTAAAAGTACTCCTCCCTCCCATTGAAGAGCAACGGAAGATTGTGGAGGTATTGGAAACGTGGGATAAGGCGATTGGGCTGACAAAACAGCTGATAGAGCAAAAGGAACTGCAAAAGAAGTATTTAATGCAGCAACTCCTTACCGGCCGCATTCGTCTCAAGGGTTTTACCGGTAAATGGGAAATATATTCTCTTTCGCAAATTGTAACTCCCATCAACTGTTTAGTAGGAAACAAGCAGCTTGTCGCCCTGAGTATTTCTGCTAAAGTGGGATTTGTGCCACAGAAAGAAAAATTTGGAAGAGATATTTCAGGGGAACAATATACAAAGTATACTTTGTTGAAATATGGAAATTTTGCCTATAACAAAGGGAATTCTTACACTTATCCTCAAGGATGTGTATATCGTTTGGAAAATTATAAGGAAGCTGCTGTTCCTAATGTGTTTGAATGTTTTTCTGCAAATGAGCAAAAAGTGTCTCCCTTGTATTTGAAACAATATTTCAAGGCTAATTTACATAGCAAACAATTACTTCGTTTAATAAATTCTGGGGTGCGCAATAATGGCTTACTCAATCTAAGTTCAACAGATTTCTACAGTATTAAGTTGGAGTTGCCATCTCTCCGAGAACAGAACAAAATTACGGATATTTTATCCTCTTGTGATCGCGAAATAGATTTATTAAAGCAAAAACTTGCCAAACTAGAAGAGCAAAAGAAGGGCCTCATGCAAGTCCTCCTAACAGGCAAAGTAAGGTTAAAATGAAGGAGGTTATATGGATATTTTGGAAAACGCGAAAGATATTTATAATTTGATTAAGAAATTAAATCAACAAGATTTACTAGAAAAAATGGCAGATTTGCGCGATCAAATATTAGAATTACGGGAAGAAAATCAAAAATTAAAAGAAAAACTTTTAGAAAAAAATAAAAACAATTTAATTTTTGAAAATGGTGCCTATTTTGAGATCAAAGAGGATGGCAGCAAAGAAGGTCCCTTTTGTTCGGTTTGTTGGGAACGAGAAAGAAAATTGATTCATCTCAAAGAATATGGGTTGGGTGGATATGCTGTTGGGGATCAATTTGTTGATTTTGGTTCTGAATACAGATGTCCAATTTGCAAAGCCCCGGGGAATACAAAAGGATAAGCTGGCAGTAATTGGAGTTGGATGTGACCGAATTTTAATCAAAATTGGAAAAGCAATATGAAAACAGAAGTGTATTGGGCGAAAAAAGAAAACAAAATGTTGATAGCATACCAAAATGCTAAAAAACAGAATGTGTTTTTACAAATTCTAAAAGCAAACTATGCCCCTAGTTTGGAAGGCATATTGATATGCGACAACTCCGCTCATGAAATTGAAACTGTTATTCATGCTCTTGGCTTTAAAGATTTTTCTAAAAAGAGTATGACCATCGGAATAAAAAAGCGACACATTTGGAAACCTTTGCTACAGCAGGACCCCATGAAGGAGCTGGATTACACAATAGTTGATTTGTGTAAAGCAAAAAGAGATTTAGGAATTTTAATCCAAAAACTTCAGGATATTTTATTATATGTAGAGCCTAGTAAAAATGGATTAGAAACTTATAGCCACAAAATAAGAGAACTTTTAATCCTCGCTTGCACGGAATTAGAATGCACATTTAAAACATATAATTTGGGCAAAAATCAAGGCATGAAAGATTATGTAAAAATTCTCTCTATGGTTAATTTAGCCAAACATAAACTTTCATTAGTTGGCTATACAAATCCCTATAAATGTTGCCCTTTCGAAAAATGGGATGCAACACAGCCAACGAAATCTTTACCGTGGTATGATGCTTATAATCAAGTTAAACATAATAAGGGTGATTCTTTCCACTTAGCTACTTTAGAGAACTGTATTAACGCTATTGCGGCTAATATTGTTTTGTTTGCTGTACGATATTCCCCTTCGATGTTATACAATGAAAATGACATTTGTTCCAATTTGGTTCGAAACTCTTTGGATTTTAGATTAGAAGATAGTGATGATTTCTATATACCGATATTTGAGGGAATACGTCCTTATTCCGATAGTTTTTCCTCAAGTATTACTCTACCGAATGGGTTCAATATCAATAAAATATACGACCAAAGGACATATATTCCATTTGTGGAAGGATAATAATTTATGAATGACAATACTTCTTTTTACCAATTACCGGATTTAGACGAGGCGAATTCTAGCCAAATACCTGCCCTTATTCAATTGGTGAATATGGGCTATACGTACTTGTCACGCCAGCAAGTACGCGATTTGCGCAACAATGATCCTCGCGCTTATATCCTAAAGGATATCGCTTTTAAGGCATTACGCCGTATTAACCCGGCTCATATATCCGACCAAAGCATTTATGAGGCCTTGGCGGATTTAGAAAAACCACGCCTAGACAATGGCATCATTAAAGCATCTGAATACGTCTATACGGCCCTTATGGCAGGGCAAAGTGTGCAGGAGTTTATCAATGGCAAGAAGCAATCTCCCCAATTACGCTTTATTGATTTTGAAGATTTTTCCAAAAATACCTTCCATGTAACTTCAGAATTTGAAATCACAGAGGGTGCCAATCGCCGCCCTGATATCGTGCTATTTGTAAATGGTATCCCCTTTGCGGTTATTGAAAACAAGAAACCTTCTGTTTCTGTAAAAGACGCTATTGTACAGATGCTTCGGAATCAGCAAGGTAGCCAAGTGCCAAAATTCTTTCTATACCCGCAAATTTTGGTGGCTACTAACCGCGAAGAATTAAAATATGGTACCATGCTTACTCCGGCCTCTTTCTATTCAGAATGGAAAGTACGTGGCGAAAAGAATTTCGTACAGCAAATTAAAAACGACGCCTTTGCCAGCCAAAACAAAGAAGTTCCGGCAGAAGTATTAAATGCCATCGGACAAGATTTATTGCGTTCTTCTTACAAACAACATGAAATTGCTTTGAATGCACAAAATCTAGGTATTTTTTGTCTACTCCACCCTGAACGATTGTTGGATATTGTGCGTAATTTCATCATTTACGATAACAATGTTAAAAAGATTGCTCGTTATCAGCAGTATTATGCCATTAAACGTATATTAGAAAAAGTCCAAATCTTTGAGGATGGCAAACGCAAAGGTGGACTTATTTGGCATACCCAGGGCTCCGGTAAAAGTTTAACCATGGTAATGCTCGTTAAAAACCTAATCGAACTAGTAAATAACCCGCGCATCATCGTAGTTACAGACCGCAAACAGTTAGATAAACAGATTAAAGACACTTTTGCGGCATGTAATATCAAAAAAGGTGTTGAACAAGCCAAAACGTCCGACCATTTGCGCCAATTGATTGAACAAAAAAGTTCTGACGTGGTAACAACATTAATTCAAAAGTTTGAAGAGATGAAAAAACCGCTGTATGTAGATCAAGATACAGATATCTTTGTACTAGTTGATGAAGCCCATCGTACTCAAAGTGGTGTAGGACGCGAAAAAATGCTTCAAATGCTACCCAATGCCTGCGTTTTAGGTTTCACGGGGACTCCACTATTAAAAAAAGATAAAGCCACATCTATCAGCCAATTTGGCGGACTAATTGATGCCTATACTATTTCCGAGGCGCAAGATGACGGGGCTGTATTGCCGCTTGTCTATCAAGGGCTATTTGTGGAGCAAGATGCTAACAAAGCAATGGATAGCTTTTTTGAACAAGTTGCCGCTGACCTTACCAAAGAGCAAAAGGCGGAACTCTCTCGCAAATTTGTCAGTTCTAAACTGATAGAAGAAACGTCTCAGCGGGTGGAAATGATTGCGCTTAACGTGCATCAACACTTTAAAAATAATTTTCAGGGTATGGGTCTTAAAGCGCAAGCGGTATTGCCTTCCAAATATGCCGCTATTTGCTTTAAAAAAGCTCTAGATTTGCTAGGTGGAATTAATAGCGTAGTGATTATCTCGGACTCTGCTAATTTGGACGAAACAGAAGACGAATTGCCGGAACACAAGAAGGAAATTAACCAATTCTTAGCAGAGATTAAACGGCAACATGGTTCCTTGGATGTATATGAGCAACAACAAATTCGATCTTTCAAAGAAGATCCTGAAGGAGTAGAACTGTTGATTGTTGTCGACAAACTACTTACTGGGTTTGATGCGCCAGTAAATACTGCCCTCTATTTGGCTAAACAGCTTAAAGATCACAACCTATTACAGGCTATTGCACGTGTAAACCGCATTTATGAAGGAAAAGCTGGCAAGCAAATGAAGGTAAACGGATTTATATTTGACTACTCTAAGAATGCAAAGAATTTAAAAAGTGCACTAGAATTATTCTCGAATTTTGACGCCAATGACATCGAAAAAGCTTTATTAGATACAACGGAAAAAATTGCAGATTTAGAGAAAATTCATAATAAACTTTTAACTTCTTTTAGTACGATTCAAAACAAGGAGAGTTACGAAGATTATATTGAATATCTAAAGGAAGATGAGGATAGACGCAAAAAGTTTTATGAAGATGTTAGCACCATGATTAAAGAATTAAACGTCTGCCGTAGCTTGCCTGATTTCTATAGTAAAATTACTCCAGAGAAGTTAGATTATTTGACTAAAGATCTTAAACGTTTCATAGAAATTAAGAAAATTACCCAAACTGTCATGGCCGAACGCGTGGATTTCTCCAAATATGAAGATCAAATCAGAAAGATTTTGGACAAGTATGTAACCGCAGAAGGTGTAGAAGTTCTATCTAAACCCATTAATTTAAGTGATGTGATGGAATTCAACCGATTTATTGAGGACGCAAATAATGGCCTTTCCGCACGTTCAAAAGCTGAAGCAATTGCGGCTCAAACCCAAAAAACTATCTCGGAACGTTGGGAACAAGATCCGATCTTCTATGATAAATTCAGCAGGCAAGTTAAGGCCATCATTGAATCATTACGTATGGCTAAGAAGGAAGATTTGGATTCCTTATTACAACAAGCTAAAAAAATACAAAAAGAAGTGGATGATTACGAGGACAATGATATCCCAGAATCTATTCGGGAACAAAAACCGTTGCATCCCTATTATCGCTTGTTAAGCCAAGAACTCAAAGAGAATGCTTCGCAGGAGAAACTAATACAGATTGCCAAAAGTATTAATAAGATAATCCAGCAAGAAAAAATTGTCGATTGGAAAGAAAATATTGAAGTTAAACGACAAGTACGGGACCGATTAGAAGACTTCTTTTTTGATGAAGTAAAAAAAGGAATGGACATTGACATTTCAGTCGAATTTATTGAAAATTTCATTGAAAACGTATGGAATTTGGCAACAAAAAATGACTAAAACGTTACTAACTGATAAAAATAAACTACGTTATGAGGAAGTAGCAGAAAATCGTAAAAGCTTTTCTGTAACGGTTTATCCTTCCGGAAAAATCGTTTATAAAGTGCCGCAAAAATCATCACTGTCAGAAAGAAAACGTTTTCTACTCAAAAAGAGTGGATGGATAACAAAACAACAAGCTTTTTTTAAACAGTTCCCTTGTAAAAAGCAGTATTTTAGTAGTGGTAGTGATATTCTTTATCTGGGAAGACGCTATCAACTTATTGTAAAGACGAAAAAACCTGAGAAAGTATCTTTTGCGGCTAACAAAATAGTTGTCCACTCAACGATCTCTTCTAAAACGCTGTTAGATGCTTTTATGAAACAACGTGCGGAAAGCATATTTGCAGAACGATTGAAAGAATGTTTGAAACTATTTCCATCTCTTTCTAAAAACATTTTTCACGTTAAGGTTCGTAAGATGAATAAACGTTGGGGAAGTTATCATGTTAATGGGGATATTCTGTTAAATCCCGAATTAATCAAAGCTCCCAAGCGTTGTATTGATTATGTGATTTGTCATGAATTATGCCATCAAACGCATAAAAGCCATAATCAAAAATTTTTCTCACTCCTTGATCAAAAATGTCCCAATTATAAAGCTCTTAAAACTGAATTGGAACTCAAAGTTTTAGGATAGTTGGCCTCTTTAGATTCTCTCTATATTTAACTTGCCTTCTCCCTATAAGAAGCGTGTGCCTCTGCATAGCCCACCTTATCCCATGCCTCTTTTCCGCATTTGATAAAATAGACATATGGCAAAGCAAAAGACCTACCTGGCAATTGATCTCAAGTCCTTTTATGCGTCTGTGGAGTGCGTGCAAAGGGGCTTAAACCCGCTTACCACCAACCTGGTGGTGGCCGATGCCAGCCGTACCGAAAAAACCATCTGCCTGGCCGTGTCTCCATCCCTTAAAACCTATGGGATCGGTGGCCGTGCCCGCTTGTTTGAGGTGGTCCAGCGCGTAAAGAGGTCAACCGCAAACGCCAAGCCAAGGCCCCAAATCGCCGTCTAACGGGCAAATCCATCCACGCCCCTGAACTAGTCCAAAACCCCAGTTTGGCGGCGGATTACGTGGCCGCTCCGCCCCAAATGGCCAAGTACATGGAGATTAGCAACCAAATTTACGATATTTACCTCAAATACGTAGCACCGGAGGACATCCATAACTATTCAGTAGACGAGGTGTTTATTGACGCTACGGACTATCTAAAGCTCTATAAACTCTCCGCACACGATTTTGCCATGAAACTCATCCGCGAGGTCCTGCAAACTACCGGCATCACCGCTACCGCCGGGATAGGCACGAACCTGTACCTGGCTAAAGTAGCCATGGACATTGTGGCTAAACACATCCCGGCTGATAAAGACGGTGTGCGCATTGCCGAGCTAAATGAACAAACCTACAAAGAAACCCTTTGGTCTCACTCGCCCATTACCGACTTTTGGCGTGTAGGCGGGGGGATTGCCGAGCGGCTGGAAAAACTGGGGCTCTACACCATGGGCGATATTGCGCGGTGTTCACTGGGCAAAGATGATGAATATTATAACGAAGAACTGCTCTATCAAACATTTGGCGTAAATGCCGAGCTTTTAATAGACCATGCCTGGGGCGTTGAGCCCTGCACCATGAAAGAAATCAAGGCCTACAAACCCTCGGGCCATAGCTTGGGTTCCGGTCAGGTGTTAGATAGACCCTATAACTATGAAGAGGGCCACTTAATCACGCGCGAGATGACCGATTTGCTGGTGCTTGATTTAGTAGAAAAAGGGCTTGTAACCGACCAACTGGTACTAACGGTGGAGTATGATGTGGAAAACCTCTCTAACCCGACTATCGCACGGGGTTATACAGGGGGCTATGCTGTGGACCGCTACGGACGCAAACTGCCAAAGCCCGCGCATGGGAGCGTGACGCTGGACGCATTTACCTCATCTACCAAAATCATCATGGATGCTATGAGCCAGTTGTATGAGGAAGTGGTGGATGAGCACCTGCTTGTGCGTAAGATCTATGTGACTGCGGGCAGAGTCATCCCGGCCAGCCAAGCGCAAGACAAGCCAACCGCAGAGCAACTGGACCTGTTTACCGATTACGAAGCACTTGAAAAACAAAGAGCCCAGGAGCAGGAAGAACTCCAGCGCGAGCATGACCTGCAAGAGACGATTTTAGACATTAAAGAGCAGTTTGGCAAAAATGCTATTGTCAAAGGCATGAACCTGCAAAAGGGTGCCAAGGCCATGGAGCGCAACAAACAGATAGGGGGCCACAAAGCATGAGTGATACAGAATACAAGGACATTATTCACTTGTCGCGTCCGGTTTCTAAAAGGCATCCCAAAATGTCGCTTTTAAACCGAGCGGCGCAGTTCTCACCGTTTGCCGCACTTAGCGGGTTTGAAGAAGGACTCCAAGAAACGGCCCGCAAGACCACCCACAAACGGGAACTGGACGATAGTGAAAAAAACCTCATTAACGAGCATTTAACCCAACTGGCCGAGGTGCTTGCTACCACCCAACACTCGCCGCGCGTAACCTTGGAATACTTTGAAGAGGACGATTACAAAACAGGCGGTGCGTACCGTACCTACACGGGCCCTGTTAAAAAGATGGACCTCTACAAACGCCTGCTTGTGCTGGCTGATGACACGCGCATTAACCTCGATGACTTAACCCGCGTGGATATACTTTCCTAATTTCCTGAAACCGTCATTTTCTACTTGACTTCTCTCCCTAGAAGAAGCGTGAATGTGTATGTAAAAACACTTCTTACAGGAGTGCATATGAGTGTACACAAAATCAAAAAAGGGGCGTACTATTACGCAGATTTTTACGATTTCAATGGAGTGAGAAGGCGGATCTCACTTCAAACCGAAAACAAACAGGTAGCCCTGCTAAAATATCAGGAACTTATTCGCCGCCGGAATGCTGTTAAAGAGAGGATGCCTGTACATATTACTTGGGATGCATTTAAGGCCAAATTACTCTATCACATGTCTATTGATAAGGCCCGTAATACGTGTAACCGTATGAAATTGGCTATCCGGTATTTAGAAGAAATGAAAAAGCCTCGTTTTTTACAGGATATTACTCCCGAGTTACTACAAACCTATAAAGAGCATCTTATTAAGAAAAACATCAGTGCCAGGCATATCAACAGTTTAGTGATATGTATTAAAACCGCTATGCATAGGGGTGAAAAATGGCAATATGTGCCCAAGCGAGATTGGACTACTGTCACAAAGATTAAGACAGCCCGGGGTAGAGTTGTGTTCCACACCCCGGAAGAAATAGACAAACTATTAGCCGCTTGCCCCTCTGAAGCGTGGAAGATTGTGGTATTACTGGGGGCAGATGCCGGACTACGCAGAGGAGAAATGTCTAATTTAAAGTGGGAAGATGTTGATTTTGCCAACAACCAACTGTATATTGCCCCTAATAAGACAGAAAACCACCGCTTTGTACCCATGACACAAGACCTTAGAAATGCCCTAGAAGAGGCCCATAAACGCGCTAAACACGAATACGTGGTCACTGTATGCCAGCCCATGAAAGGGAACCGTTGTAACCCCGATTATTTAACAACCTTTTATCAAGAAGTAGCCAAAGCGGCAGGAGTGGATAGTTTCCTGCACAAACTGCGCCATACATTCGCTAGCCAACTGGTGCAAAATGGGGTGGAACTCTATACGGTATGCAAGTTACTGGGCCACCGGACCATCCAAATGACCGAAATTTACGCACATTTAGCCCCTGCTCACTTACACAAGGCGGTTATGAATTTGCCCAAGCGCGGAATGACATTAGTAGGTGCAGAAGAAAGGACTGCCTGCGAGCCAAACAAAGCGTGCAAACAAATTGGCTTGGATTTTGGGGATTTAATGGGGAAATAAAAACAAAAATGCTATCATACAACTAGGTAATATCCACTATTAAGCAGTATACTCTGTAAGACCATGAAAATAGAGATCAATCGTAACATTAGTATTAGCAGTAATTTCAATTTGCCGAGATTCGAATCAAATTCTTTATTGAATCCTTCACCGAAGATAAATTTTTTCGAAGATCAATACATTTGGATTCAAGGGAAGCGTTTTCGCATTCTTAATCACAGTGAATTGTTTCGCAAGCGAAATGACAAAGATGGCTATTACAGAGTCATATATATTCAAATTAATTTCTCCACAGGAGAATACTATATTGGAAAAGCTAACAGGCCGACATGGAAACAACTTCAACGCTATCAGGGATCTGGATTAAAATTTCAAGGGAAATATAAAAAGCATAGGGATGAATTCTCTCGATATTATATAGCGGTATGCCAATCGGCAGAGGAAACGGAACAACTAGAATCCTCCATAGTAAATGCTTCTCTATTGGATGATGATAAGTGTCTGAATTTAGTTCAAGGAGGCGGAGGCACTAACAAACATCCGTCCATGCAAGAGTTGCGTGAGAAAAAGCGGCAGTACATGAAGCAACATCCAGAACGCTATCAGAAGATGATAAAGACAGCGAAAGCAATGTTTGCGTCTGGGACTACCCCGGCATTACAGGCTCGGAGTCAAAGAATTTCTCAAGTTATGAATACAGAAAAATATAGAGAAATGACGCGTAAACGTATTTTAAAATGGCAAAAGGAGCATCCAGAAGAGTATAAAAATGCCAGGCAAAAAAATGCAGAGAGTGTACGAAAAAAAGAGACACAAGAAAAACGTCAACGTTCTTTAGCTCAATGGAAGGAAAAACATCCTGAAGAATATCAAAAGTGGGAGCAAAATAGGAAGTTAGCTTGCCAAAGCAAAGAAAGTCGCGAAAAACATAAAAAATCCATAAGGAACTGGGTGAAAGAGCACCCTGAAGAATCCAAGAGAAATGCGCAAAAAAGAGCTGCAGCTTCGTCAAAAGTAAATAGCAAACCAGTCGTTATGAAAGATTTGACAACAGGGAATGTTATAAAAGAATTTATCAATGCTAGAGCGGCCGCAAAATGGTTGTTGGATAAAGGAAAAACCAAATCAAAGAATGCAGCCGGATCCATAGGAGCTGTATGTTTGGGAAGAAGACAAAAAGCATATGGTTATCATTGGGAGTTTATTGAGAAAAAATAAGTAATAAGCCCCGCGTGTGCGGGGTTTTTTATCGCAAAATGTTAAGATTTATAAAATCATCTTTTAGACGATAAATAAGCATAAATGTTAAGATTATCACTAAAAAAATGTTAAGATAAAAATTCCCGAATGGGAAGATTTTTCCAAATTTCCGTCATTTCTCTTAAAATATTCCCGAGCGGGAAAAAATTAACAAAATTATCTGCACTACATACTCTTACTGTTTTATAAAAATCATTAAATTTTAAGCATTTTCAGTAGTTTTTGTATAAGAAATATGGGATTGAATAAGGACTGGCTCGTCGTGGTATCGAGCAAAATTTGGGGGGGACTATTTAGTAAAAATATTTTCTCGACTAACGGAAGAATTGTAAAAGGAATTTCCTCGTTACTAACTTTACTTCAAATTCTAATACACTATCTGGCTGTCTTTAAGTGAAACATAAGGTCGGAGGACATTTCCATCAAAAATGACAATATCCGCAGGATTATCAGTCATGATTTCCTGAATGGATTTAGATTTAATGATATTTGTTTCTATTCCAAGATAATAGAGCAGGTTTGGCAGAAAATCAAAGCCGCTGACATAATTTTCAAAAATTTTATGTTCGTGAATATCGGAAGATAGCACAATATACGGCACCCTATAGTTTGATTTGTATTCTGTGCCATGGTGGATAAAAGCCCCACCTTTAGAATTCATATCAAACACCAATCCATGATCCGATAAATAAAAAAGGGCATATGGGTCATTAAGTTTTTTTAGTTGTGTATGTATATCTGCTATAAAACTATCCAATTTTTTTGTTACGGCTAGATAGCAATTAAGTTCCCATCCTCCAGGCATGTTTTCGTGTCGCAATTCTTTGAAATCATTTGGATAACCGCGTAGCCTTTTACATACTCTGGGGTGGTGCCCCATCATATGCAATAAAATCATTCTGTTTTCCTCGTGATCACTTAACGCTAAACGTACATAGTTTAGAATAGGCATATCGTCACGATATGGGTTGGCCAACGAGATTTTCCCTAGTTCAGGTGATTGCGGAAGGTTGCCGGCATTATATTTAGAAATAGACGAATAGGACATGTTTATATCATCCCCAGGTTCCGCGGCAAAATAGTAAGTTGCAAAACCGGCCTGGTTTGCTATGTTAACCAAATTGTTATTCATTTGATAATTGTGTTTATCAGGGCAATTGTTTAATGTCCTATAAAGTGCGTGATTGGTATAAGGAGCAGCGGAAATAAAATTCTTATAAAAATGCCCATTCAGTTTCTGCAAATTGGGAGTAGTTGCATGCGGGTAACCCATTACTTGTAAATAATCGGAGACGGTGCTTTCGCCTATTATAACAACTACATTTTTAAATTTTTTCTTGTTTTTTGTAATAATTACATCTGTAGGTTTCTTCATATTTTGTGCAAATGTATTGTTCTCCTGTTTTACCCAAGACAAATTGATATAAGTATCCACCAGGATTTTGGGAGGGTAACATTTATATGCCAATACTAGCGTTAACAGTAATAGTGCCATGCGGATATATCTGTAATATTTCTTTTTCGGTAGATTTTTTCTCATATTTAACGTTTGTAGGCCGTTTTTTAAATATAAAGACAGTAGAACAAGAGCGAGTAGAAGCATGAGACAGGATTTGACGGATAAAACCATGAATATAAACTCAAGAGTTTCTTGAAAAGTAGTATGTGCGGTATTTAATAAATGGGCCTTAGTTGGAATACCAAAATTGAGTGTGATAGGGAATATCAAAGCAATAAGCGAAAATATAATGGTTGTTACCCATAGGGACCATTTGGAAACTTGAGATAAAAGTAAAATACAGAAGGAAGAAATTATGAATTTAGAATGTATTGAAAGTGAATAATTAAAAATAACCGAAATGATGGCAATAAGAATCAAATTCCATACAAAGTTTTTAAAGGACGGATTGTATTTTAAATTATGTGGCATGGGCGATATTAAATAGAACGTTCTTTTTAAAATTCATAAATTGTTTTGCTGATTGAGTTTACCTATGGCTTTATCAGTAATAATATGATGCCAATACAAATACTCTAAAACGTATTATATCTTAATCGTCATATCAAAGCAAATTTAAGTTGCTATCAGTAAAAAAATTTTTGTTATAAAGTTCTGTAATGAAGCGTAAACAGGTTTTAAGGCCAGAGACCTAGGTTTTCCCGCATATGGCTTTGTCCTTGATTTGTGGGGCAAGTTCCCAAAATTCCCGAGTTCTATGCGCTTTGTAAGCACTTTTTACAATTTGGTTTAAAAACACACTTTTACCCACTTTTAATGCGCTAGTTCGGTGCACCTTTGAAAACCCTACTTTTGAGAAGTAAAAAGGAATTAAAAATGGCCCAAAATGTACACCAAAAGAATGGTACACTATATTTACCAGGTTCTCGTCGAAGGTTCTGTGCTTGTTGGGGGCACGATAAACAACCCCTTACACGTAGTAAGGGGTTGTTTACAACAAGTTAGTTGGCGCACTAAAAGGCGGAGGCCCATTGTTTTAATTCGCTAGCGGATGGGTTGCCGTTTAATACTTTGCCTTTTTTGATAGTGGTGGAAACATCCACGCTGGGTTTTAAATCCTTATCCGTACTGCCCATACCGCTACTGCCGGATGTGGCAAACAGGACAATGGTTTTGCCCGCAAAATCTTGGCTTTCTAAGAAAGTTTGCACCACGCGCGGAGCCGTGCCCCACCAAATTGGAAAGCCGAGGAACACTTTGTCATATTCTTTGACAGAAAAATCACTGGCCGCCAGGGCCGGACGGAAAGATTTATCGTTCATTTCCGCAGAACTTCGGGAACTCTTATTTGTCCAATCCAAGTCGGCACTGGTGTAAGGGGCAAGCGGTTTAATTTCATGCAGGTCTGCGCCAAGGGCTTGGGCTAAGTTTTGCGCGACCCGTTTAGTTGTGCCGGTGGCAGAAAAATACACCACGGCGGTTTTGCTGTTTGTATTCATAGGTTTTGTCTCCTGCGGTTTAGGTTTTGCATTACAGGCGGTAGCCAATAATGCGGTTAGTAAAAGTGTCAGTATTTTTTTCATTTTATGCTCCTTTCCTTAATCTTTCATTTTATCAGGGTCTAGCATTTTAATAACTTTGGCCGGTACGCCACCCACCACCGCATAATCGGGCACGTCTTTGGTTACCACGGCTCCGGCGGCTACCACGGCGTATTTGCCGATGGTGACTCCGGGGCAAATGGTGGCGCCTAGCCCTAGCCAGGCGTTTTTCTTAACGAGCACTTTGCCATAGGTGTAGGTCAAATGACGGTCGTACATGTCGTGGTTAATGGTAGCGATTTTAAGCCCGGGGGCGGCCATCACACCGTCTTCAAACTCAATGCCGCCCGAGGCAGACAAAATGGCCGAGTGATTGATAAACACGCCTTTGCCAAATTTGACGCGGTTGCCAAAGTCGCACGTGAACGGCGTGAGGATACGCACATCCTCCAATTTGCGGCCGAACAATTCTTCCAAATCAGCCACATAGGTGGGGTCGTCGGGCAGTTTGGCATTGGCTCTGGCGCAGAGCGTTCTGGCCCGCATCATTTCATCTACGGCTTCTTTAAAGTACGGCTCGCGGATGTCCGTCGGGCCGCCCTTGTCCATCAGTTCGTACACATATCCTTTCTTGTAGTCCATGTTTAATCTTCCGGTTTCCATGCGCCTAAATTGCGCTCTTGTTCTTCCAAGGTCATGGTAAAGAAACGCTTGCCGTTATCCAGGGCGCGGATTTCGTTCATTTCCTCGTTAGTTAGTTCAAAGTCAAAGATGTCAAAGTTTTCCTTCATGTGCACCGGGTTTAGGGTGCGCGGGAAAACAATGGTTCCTTCTTGAATGTGCCAGCGCAAAATGATTTGTACATTGGTTTTATGGTACTTTTGAGCCAGGCGCGTAAAAAGCGGCTCTTGGATGAGCCCTTTATCGCCATGGCCGATAGGGTACCAGCTTTCAATGACGGTGCCATACTTAGCGATTCTTTTTTTAAGTTCGTTTTGCTGATAGTAGGGGTGACATTCTACTTGCAGTACAGAGGGGGGAATGGCGGCGTGTTCCAGCACGTCTTCTAAGCGGTGGGACTCAAAGTTGCTTAGCCCAATGGATTTGACACGCCCGTCTTTGACGGCACGCTCCATATCTTTCCAGGCGCCCAAATAATCGCCAAATTGTTGGTGTAATAAAAGTAAATCAATATAATTGGTGTCCAAGCGTGTGAGCATCTTATCAATGGCCTGTGAGGTAACCCCTTCGCCATATTCACTGGGCCACAGTTTGGTGGTAATCCAAATTTCTTTTCGGTTGATGCCACTTTCTTTAACGGCTTTACCTACGCTGCGTTCATTTTGGTAGGCATGGGCGGTGTCAATATGCCGGATGCCTAAGTGAAGGGCATTTGTAACTACGTCTAAGGTTTCTTTGCCGTCTGGCACTTGAAATACCCCTGTGCCAAATTGCGGGATTAAATTGCCGTCGTTTAGTTGAATGGTTTTCATAGTTTCTCCTATAAAAATATTGTATCAGTTAGAGTAAACTCTAAGTCAAGGGACCGCACCAAGCGGCCCTCATGTTTAGAAAGCACCTGTTTTGATATGCGGTACGTAGGGGGCTTCTAATGCTTTAATCGTTTCGTCAGAGAGTTTAATGTCTAACGCGCGGACAGCTTCTTCCACGTGTTTGGGGTCTGTGCAACCCACGATCGGGGCCGTAATGTAGGGTTTAGAGAGCATCCACGCCAAGGACACTTGCGCCATGGAGTAACCTAACTCTTTCGCGATTTTTTCCAAGTTATCCACTACCTTTTTGTCTTCGGCTTGCGTGGCACCCCATACCATGGGAGATACTTCGTCAATTTTACTGCGGTCCGTTTGCGTGCCCCAAGGGCGGGTCGTACGTCCGCCGGCCAGCGGGCTCCACGGCACAACACCGATTTTACGGTCCATGCACAGCGGCATCATTTCCCGTTCTTCTTCACGGTAGATTAAATTATATTGGTTTTGCATCGTAATAAACTTCGTCCAATTGTGTTTTTCGGCAATGTTATTTAAGCGTTCAAACTGCCACGCAAACATACTGGAAGCACCAATATAGCGTGCCTTGCCGCTTTTGACTACGTCGTGCAACGCTTCCATGATTTCTTCCATGGGGGTGTTGGGGTCTAAACGGTGGATTTGGTACAGGTCCACATAGTCCATACCCAGGCGTTTTAAGCTGTGGTCAATTTCGCTTAAAATTGCTTTGCGCGAAGAGCCCGAGCCGTTGGGTTTGCCTTCGCGCATAGCAAAGTTAACTTTGGTAGCCACTACAATATCGTCGCGGTTTAGACCAAATTCTTTAATTAAACGCCCGGTAATTTCTTCGCTTGTGCCCAGTTGGTAGACGTTGGCGGTGTCAAAGTAGTTAATGCCCAGCTCCACCGCTTTTTTGAAAATGGGTTTGGCGTCCTCAAAATCTTTTGCCCAGGGGAAAACACCGTTTTCGCTTCCCGGTTTACCAAAACTCATACAACCTAAACAAATGCGGGATACGTCTGCCCCGCTATGACCTAATTTAACGTATTGCATACATCCTCCTAAAGTAAGATAGTTATAGGATAGCGGTTTTTTAATATAAAAGTCCAATTGAAATATGCTATAATCAATTAAATTATTTTATTATGAATACCAAACAAATAGATGCTATTTTGGAACTGTCCAAAACCTTAAACTTTAACCGCGCAGCTGAAAAACTCTACGTTTCCCAGCCCACGCTCTCCTACGAGATTAAAGAGGCCGAGCGTGAAATCGGCTTTGCCATTTTTGAGCGTTCGGGAAAAGGGGCAGTACTCACTCCGGCAGGAGCGCAGTTTTGCGTAGCGTTGCGTGCGATACGCGAGGAGTTAAAAAACGCCATAGAGCAAGGGCAGAACTTTAGCCAAAAATATGATGATGATTTATCTATCGGCCTTCCGGTACGCTCGGTGCTTGCGTACTTGCCTAAAGTCATGCAACAGTTTGCCAAAAAATTTCCGCAAGTGTCTGTTTCGCCCAAATTTAATGGGTTTTATGCAAGCGAGGCATTCTTGCGCGGAGAGCAAGATATTTTGTTTGCAATGGATTTTGAAATGAAACACGTGCCCAATATCAAAGTCCATCCGCTCTATACTAGCCATATCCAGTTGGTAAGCCGAAAAGACGACCTGCTTGCCAAAAAGAAAATAATTCAAGAAAAAGATTTGTATGGGCGCACCCTGTTGGTGGGTGGGGGAAGTCCGCCGGCTTTGGCGCGTGTGCAAAAACGCCTTATGCAAAGTGGAAAAGTGCATTATTTTAATAGCGCTAATCACGATACGACGCTCGTGCAGGTAGCGGCCGGGAAAGCGGTGTGTTTATCGCCCAGTTTCTTTAACGATTTTACCGGGGAGTTTGCGTGGACGCCTTTTGCGTGTGAGGAGCATTTTAACTGTGTGCTCTGCACGCACGCAAATGATAAGCGCGAAAGTACAAAATTACTTGTGGAACTTTTGTGCGCGAGTCACAAACACATGAAATGATCCCTTTACCGCACCGCTTAGGCACTATAAAGCCCCTTACCTAATTGTAAGGGGCTTGTTTATGCAAAGCTACATACCGGCGGACACTGAGAAAGGATTTGCGTGAAATTATTTTTCAAAAGCAAGGCGCGGCATATCATCTTGCACTAGGTGATAATGCCGCAACGCGTAAAGCCCAGTTTTATCAGCAGGCGCTTCATTACTTGGTTTGCGGATGAGTGTAAGGCCCTACCTATCGCTTTTAATGTACACCCTTGTTGTTATTTTATCTTCCCGGGAGCATTTAACCGGCATTTGAGTGTCTTGTTCAGATATATTTACTGCTTTGTACTATTGTACTTTTTTGTCTCATAGGTCTTGAACCTGTCTCGTATCTTTCTGAACCCTAACACATCATTTGTAAAAGTATTTTGATTTTTTGTAAAATATAAGGGAAAATTTGAAAAAGGAAGCGTTTTTGTAGTATAGCCCTGGAATGGGTCAGTTTACAATTGTAGTTTAATCCGTTTTTGGAATCCTATTGAAGAATAGGATGGTAATCGGGGGGACCCGGTTCCAAGTCAGATCTATAAGCGGTAATTGGGGCAGAAAAGAAACCCGGGTTTTGCCGGGGGTATTTTCTGCCGGGTGTTTGTGTTCCTCCTATTTAGAATCATCTTCTAGAATAAGGAGGGTGCGGCCGCTATTAGTTATACCTGTGATTTGGGTATCTATAGCGGTTTTTTTATTTTCGTACCGTTCAACTATCGGTTCTATCGTGTTTTGTCTGATACGAAAGGAATGTAAATATGCGTATTTTTGTGGTTACGGCGGGATTTTATCCGGATAATTACCATATCAACCAAATGGTGCAGGATATTTCTGCAAGGGGACACCAGGTAACGGTGCTAACCGGACTTCCCGATTATGCAACCGGTACGGTTCCTGCGGAATATCGGGGATTTAAAAAGTCGCACGAATGTATGGGGCCGGTAGAAGTGTGGCGCGTTCCGACAGTTGCCCGGCGTAAAGGGGCGGTAATGCGTTTTTTTAGTTATCTTTCTTTTATGATTACGGGGGGGATGTTTGCCCTTTTTAAAAAATTACCGCCCATGGATGTAATTTATGTTTGGGGTATTTCGCCGATAACAGCTGCTGTGCCTGCAATTATGCTCAAAAAACGCTATAAAAAACCGCTTTTCTTTTATTGCCTGGACCTGTGGCCGGAAAGCATGAAAGCATTTAAGGTAGGAGAAAAAAGTCCTATTTTTAAAGCAGTGTACTACCTAACACGTTGGATTTACCGCCAGTTTGACCGGGTAGCTGTTACCTCTAAACCTTTTATAGATTATATCCATACAATCAATAAATACCCGCTTGAGAAAATAACTTATTTGCCGCAATACGGTGCGGAACAATATTTAACTCAAGATTTTACCTCTTTGGATAATGGCATTGTGGATTTACTTTTTGCCGGAAACATCGGTTTTGTGCAGGATATAGATAAAATCATAGAGGCCGCTTTTCTTATTAGGGATCTTCCCGGGTTTCATGTGCATATTGTAGGGGACGGTTCTGCAAAGTATCAGTTTGAAAAATTGGCTAAAGACAAAAATTTAATGGATAAAATTACCTTTCATGGCCGGGTTCCTGCCGGAAAAATGACGGAATTTTATAAATTAGCGGATGCCTGCCTATTGACATTAGACGGCAGTAGCAAAATTGGAGACACCTTGCCTGTCAAAATGCAGGGTTATATGGCGGCGGGAAAGCCCATATTGGCAGCCATCAATGGGGCAGGCAGAGAAGTGGTAGAAGAAAGCGGTTGCGGCTTAGTTGTGGGCGCAGGGGATGTTCCCGGTCTGGCGCGCATTATGAAGGAGTTTGTGCAACATCCGCAGCAATATACCGCGTGCGGACCTAAAGGGCGCGAATATTTTAAAATCCATTTTACAAAAAGGGAGCATTTAGCCCGATTAGAACATTTATTGGGGGAAATGGCGGATAAGCCACGTTCGTCTGCTAATTTACGCAAGGAATTATCCTTATGAAAATTTTACTGATTAACTCCGTTTGTGGCATTGGCAGTACTGGGCGCATTTGTACGGACCTGGCGCAACAGTTTGAAAAAGAAGGGCATACGGTTAAAATTGCCTATGGGCGCAGTAGCCAGGTGCCGGAACAATTTCAAAAGTATGCGGTGCGTATTGGCACGGATTGGGACGTAAAACTCCACGCACTGCAAACCCGGTTATTTGATACGCATGGTTTTGGCTCTAAACGTGCTACCAAACAGTTTTTACAATGGGCGGACCAGTACAACCCGGATTTAGTGTGGCTACACAATATCCACGGCTATTATATTAACGTAGAAATGTTGTTTGCGTGGATTAAGAGCCGCCCGAATATGCAAGTAAAATGGACGTTGCACGATTGCTGGGCATTTACGGGGCATTGTAGTCATTTTTCGTTTGTAAAGTGTGATAAATGGCAAACCCATTGTGAAAAATGCCCACAACTAAACCGCTATCCGGCCAGTTTTACCGACAATTCCAAAAATAATTTTGACCGCAAAAAGGCCGCTTTTACCGGTGTAAAGAATATGACGTTAATTACGCCTTCCAAGTGGCTGGCTGTCCTCGTCAAACAAAGTTTTTTAAAAGAATACCCGGTAGAGGTAGTATATAATACGATTGATAAAACAATTTTCAAACCCACCCCCAGTGATTTTAGGCAAAAACACGGCCTAGAAAACAAAAAAATTATTCTAGGTGTGGCTAGCGTTTGGGACGAACGCAAAGGACTAAACGATTTTATCAAACTTGCCAATATGCTAGATGACAACTATGCCATTGTGCTTGTGGGATTAACGGACAAACAAATGAAAATATTGCCCAAAAACTGCCTGGGCATTAAGCGCACCAATAGCCCGCAGGAACTAGCGGCTATTTATACAGCGGCGGACGTCTTTTTTAACCCAACCTATGAGGATAACTATCCAACGGTAAATTTAGAAGCCCAAGCCTGCGGTACCCCGGTTATTACGTATGATGTGGGCGGAGCCAAGGAAACCATTTATACGGAAAATTCAAAAGTTGTTCCCATAGGTAATTTAACTGCGGTTCTATCTTTATTACAAGTACCTCTCCGCATTCTGTACGTTTTAGGCGGCGTTATGAATTATGGTGGTATAGAAAGTTATGTCATGAATTATTACCGTCATTTTGACCGCACGCAAATCCAATTGGATTTTGTGGTACATGGTTATGAAAAAGGCGTTTATGATGATGAAATTCTACAAATGGGGGGGCGTATATTTCATGTACCGGTAAAAACTAAAAACCCAATACAAAACTGGAAACAGTTACACCAAATTATGCGTTCGTATCCGTACCGCACCGTTCATGCACATATGGATGCTATGAATGTTATCCCGCTATGGGTGGCCAAACAATGTGGCATTCCACAGCGTATTTCTCATAGCCACAATACCAATCATTTAACTAATAATAGGATTAAAATTTGGCTTAACGATTATGCTAAATCCCAAATTGCGGGGGTTGCTACCCATTTATTTGCATGCTCCAAAGCTGCTGGAGAATGGCTCTATGGGAAACAGACCTCTTTTCGAGTTATTCCAAACGCTATAGATGTAAAACGCTTTGCCTATAATCCGCAAACCCGGCAGCAGATACGTCACAAATTAGGATTTATTGATACTGATTTTGTGGTAGGGCATGTAGGAAGATTTGATTATCAAAAGAATCATCCTTTGTTGCTCCAAATTTTTTATGAGATTTATAAACAAAATAAAAATGCACATCTGATTTGTATCGGTAAGGGGAATACCCAAAGGGATTTTGAAGAACAAGTTAAGAATTTAGGATTACAAAAACAGGTGCATATTTTGCCTCCTTGCCCCCAGGTAAACGAGTATTACAACGCGTTTGATTGTTTTCTACTACCTTCACATTTTGAAGGATTGGGAATTGTAGCTATAGAAGCCCAGTGTAATGGACTTGCGTGCTTTATCTCTGATGGAGTACCCGCAGAAACCATCCTTTGCAATACAATGCGGCTTGCCTTAACGGTATCCCCTGTTCAATGGGCCGATACGATATTAGGAAACTCTCTTTCTTTTAATCGGACCGACTGTTCGGAAATAATAGCAGAAGCCGGGTATGACATTAACCATGTAGCCCAAAAATTAGAAGCAGTATATAAGAAAAGTGAAAAGGAAGTGATATGAAAATTTTATTTTTAACTAATGTTCCTGCGCCATATCGGGTCTCATTTTTTAATGAATTGGGCAAACTATGCCAATTAACAGTAGCTTTTTGCGGAAAATTTTCATCCGACAGAAATTCTGCTTGGCAAAATGTACTTTTCACACATTTTACACCTGTTTGGATGAATGGGTTCCAATTGAAAGCCGGACACTTTTTTTGTCCCCATGTATATAAATTATTTCACCAAGAATGGGATCAAATTATTCTAGGTGGATATACTTCTCCCACCTATATGTTGGCCATAGAATACATGCGCCTTAAAAAAATTCCATTTTATTTAGAAGTGGATGGCGGGCTTATTCGCGCAGATAATAAACTAAAATTTAAACTTAAAAAACATTTTATTTCCGCGGCTAGCGGTTGGTTTAGTAGCGGCAAAGAGACTACCAAGTATCTTACACATTATGGGGCCAATCCGGCCAAAATTTACGAATATCCGTTTACCTCTCTTATGGAAAAAGATATTTTACCGGGAATACCTACTGATGAGCAAAAACAACTGGTGCGCAAAGAATTAGGCATTACGGAAGAAAAGGTACTCATTTCGGTAGGGCAATTTATTCACCGCAAAGGGTATGATCTTCTATTACAGGCCGCGAATCACTTGCCTAAAGATATTGGCATTTATATCATTGGAGACAAACCAACGGCAGAATATTTGGCCTTACAAAAAGAACTGAATTTAACACAAGTTCATTTTGTAGGGTTCCAATCCAAAGAAAAACTCCAAAAATGGTATCAAGCCGCAGACGTATTTGTACTGCCTACGCGGGAAGATATTTGGGGCCTTGTGATTAACGAGGCCATGGGCCAGGGATTACCCATTATCACTACTGATAAATGCGTGGCGGGGTTGGAACTTGTCAAAAAGGGTGCAAACGGCTATATCGTGCCGGTTGAAGATGTACCCGCTTTAACTTATGCCATTACTCGTCTTTTTGCCCAAGATTACCGGGCTATGGGCCAAAAATCCCTTGAACTTATCAAACCCTATACCATAGAAAACATGGCTCATAAACATCAGGAGATATTGACAAAATAAGTATGAACATTCAAAAAACGATCTTCAAACTGTATTTGTTTGTATTGCCATTTATGGCATTGCCTGGGGTTTCACATCTTCGCAAAGCTATTGCTCCAAACTCACCCATATCTAATAATTTAATTTTATTATCACTTGGGCTATTTCTTTTTGCACTTTTTCAACGTGGAAGATTCCCCTTTCCCCAAAAATCCCTTGTGAAAAAGGGGGTTTATTTATGTTGCGTTTTGAATGTTATCTGTTTTATAACTAGTTTGGTCCTATTCATTCCATTTGGCCCGCTTAATGGGGAAAATACAGTGCGTGCAAGTTTTCCTTCTATTGTTTTTATGTTTTTAACCGCTGTGACGTTCTACTACAACGCCATGATGTTTCAACGAATTACAAAAGAAGAAATTGAACGTATATTTGATTGGCTTGTACTGATTGTGCTAGGAGTTGGATTTTTGCAAGTAGCTGTTCTCAAAATTCCTGGTGTGGCGACGCTATATGACTTGATTAATTTTTTAGGCATATTGGCGGACAGTTCATTTGTGCAACGGATGGGGCGTATTTGCTTTACCGGCTCGGAGCCGGCCTCTGCGGGCAGCATTGTTACCGTGCTTCTTCTACCGTATATTTACAGTAAAATTTTAACTACAAGGGCTCCCAAGTATAAGTTGTATGCTATGATGTTTATTGTTCTTCTGTTCTTTACCTTTAGTAGTACGGTATATATTGGCGTTGCCGTTGGACTTGTTATATTTGGCTATTTTTATGCTAAGGAACATGCTACAAATAAACTAATATTGCAACTATTGACATGTTGTTCTTTTGCAGGACTTATTTTGCTTTTTTGTGGTCCCTATCTGTGGCAACATACTTCGGTAGGGAATAAAATAGAGGAATTAGTATTCAAGAAAACGACCTCACAGGAAAATTTATCTACTTTAACGCGCTATTCTTCCATACGTGCCGATTGGCAAGCGTTTTTGCATTATCCGCTAACGGGAGTTGGTAACGGAAACCAAGGATATTTTTATAATAGTGCGGTAGAACAAGCACTATCTTCCCAGGCATTACAATATGGTGAATTATCCGATAAGTTGGATGGAAACGTAGGCATTGTAAATGGAGGGGCATTTATTCCGGCTTTTATATCGGGGTATGGGGTTATAGGGGTTATCTTGCTTATTTTATTTGTAAAACAATGTGTAGGGTATATACGTAAACACCCGGAAGAATATGGTTGTTTTCGGTATATGTATTACATAGGTGGAATAACTTTTTTGGGCCTGGCAACTGCATCAACGGGATTAGATGGCAATTTTATCACCCTTTTTATAGTTAGTATCCCCTTTATGCAACCCTTATTTAAGGAGAAGGGCAAATGAAAAAAACTTTACCCATTACCGTAGCTATTCCCACTATGAATCGTCCGCAAGCATTGCGGCGCACGCTACAAGGTTATTTGAATGCGGATTACTTACCCGCACAAATTATTGTGGTGGACCAGTCGCAAACCCAGCAAATGCAACAACAAAATAAACAAGTGCTTGAACAAATACCCGAGGATATCCAAGTTAATTATATTTTCCAGAAAAATCCATCTTTGACTATGGCTAGGAATTATGCCTTGCAAAAAACAGTTCAAAAGTTGCTTGTATGTTCCGATGACGACGTGGATGTGTATGCCGATACCCTTAAAAACGTCTATGACTTATTTCAAAACCCGCAAATTGCCATGATAGCGGGTCTGGATGATTGCGCCCCCACCTCTAACACCAGCAAAATCGGCTATTTGTTAGGGACAAAATCATTTTTTAAGCGTAACATGGGGCATGTAACGGCCTCTATGTTGGGGCGTTTTCCGGCACAACAAGTAAAAGGGGAAGTGGATACCCAGTGGGCCATGGGCTTTTTCTTTGCCGTGCGTACCCCATTACTCAAAAAATGGAATATTAAATGGGACGAAAACCTCACCAGTTATGCCTATGCGGAAGATTTGGACTTTAGTTATAGTTATTATAAATGCGCTAAAAAAGAGGGCTTCCGTTGCGTTATGAGTGATAAAGTGCACGTAAAGCATTTAGCCAGCCAGGAATATCGCATTCCGTCTAAAAAAGCCACTTATATGTATGTGTGTAACCGGTATTATTTGGCCCATAAACATCAATTGGGTTGGCGTGGGTGCCTGGCGATGGCTTGGTGTAATTTTTGGATGCTGCTATTACGTGTGCTAAAAAAGCAAAACCCGCGAGATATGTGGAACGCTATTTGCTTTTGTTTCAAAAACCGTAGTCAAATTAAAAACGGAAAATTGGAGTTTTAAGTATGGATAATATTTTGTTTCAATTTAAATGTTTTAGTGTTGTTTTATTACAAATAGTATTGCGTATTTTCCCTATTACTCAAAACAAAGTAATATCACTTAATTTTTCTGGGAGAGGGTATGGGGATAATGGAAAATATGTGTGCAATGCGTTATTGAAGATGAATCCGAATATGCGAATTATTTGGCCGATTTCTGCTGGGAATCAATTAGGAAATGCCCCGGCACAGGTGCGAGCAGTTCCATACCTTTCGATGCGATTTTTCTATCATTTGGTTACGTCAAAAATATGGTTATCTAATTCTCGTATTCCATGCTTTCTAAAAAAGCGACGCAATCAATACTATATTCAGTTGTGGCATGGGGCGCCCGCCCTTAAACGTATTGAAAAAGACGTTCAAGACCGTTTGCCAGCATACTACGTAGAATCTGCTAAAGAAGATTCAAAAAAAGCCGATCTTTTCATTTCAAATAGTAAATATTGGAGTGAGCAAATTAAATCTGTTTTTTGGTATGATGGTCCTATTTTGGAATGTGGTCAGCCAAGATTAGATCCGCTCCTCAATCGTACGGCAGAGAGTAAGTTTAGGTTAAAACAATTATTGTGCATTACAGAAAAAAAAGTATTACTTTACGCCCCTACTTTTCGTGCTAATATGTCGTCAGAAAGTTATATGCTGGATTATCAGCATCTTAAACGAATACTAGAAGAAAAAACGGGACAATCCTGGCATATATGCGTACGTTTTCATCCCAATATTACAAATGCAAATATAGATTTTTCATCATTAGGGGTTACAAACATTTCTTCATATCCTGATCTATATGAATTATTTGAAGTATTTGACATGTTAATTACGGATTATTCAAGTTTAATGTTTGAAGCTGCATTTGCGAATATACCGGTAATACTATTTGCTACGGACATTGAGAAATATCGCCAAGAACGAAATTTCTATTTTGAATTAGAAAATTTGCCATTTCCAATTGCGTGTTCTAATAAGGAACTATGGCATGTGATTAATACGTGGGATCAAGTTTCATACACAAAAAAGGTTAAAAAATTTTCTAATAAGTTAAATGTTTATCTAAACGGAACCGCTTCATTCCAAGTAGCAAAACATATAACAAACATTATGAAGGAAATTTAAATATGAAAAAAGTAATTACCTATGGAACTTTTGATTTGTTGCATTATGGGCATATTCAGTTATTAAAGCGTGCCAAAGCGTTAGGAGATTATTTGATTGTTGCGTTATCGACGGATGAATTTAACGCACTTAAGTCAAAAAAATGCTATTTCCCCTACGAAAAACGTAAGTTGCTACTAGAGGCCATCCGCTATGTAGATTTGGTAATTCCCGAAATTTCTTGGGAACAAAAAAGATCCGATATGCGTGAATACCATGTAGATACATTTGTAATGGGAGATGATTGGAAAGGAAAGTTTGATTTCTTAAAAGAAGAAGGAGTGGAAGTTATTTATCTTTCGCGTACACCGGAAATTAGTACAACCCAAATTAAACAAGATTTAAAGCTTCGCTCATCTAGCGAGCAAGAAAATAAATAATTATGAAAAAGAAAAAAATTTTATTTATTATCCAATCATATCCTGTAGAAAAATCGGCCAATGTGTTATGCGATACCCAAATCATACACGCGTTATTAGAAATGGGAAAATATGAAATACATGTTCTAGGATCACGATATTGGGGCCAGCCAGCAGAAGATATATTTCAAGGTGTACATGTGCACCGCATAAGCCGCGGATGGTGGCAATATGTAATTGATCAGAATACTAATAAAGCCCAGACAAAATTGACAAAGTTAATTCTGATGGTGAACCGCATATGCCTTCGCATCAAACAAATATTAACTATTCCTATTTATCCGTATTTTTGCCCAATTACCATATTAATTTATTATTTTCGTGCATGTAAATTGATGCAAAGAGAACACTTTGATTTAGTCATTGCCGAACATCATGGATTAGACAGATTAATGGCCGGCTATTTACTAAAAAAGAAATTTCCGCAAGTGAAGTTTATGCCCATTTTTTGGGACGCGTTATCAGGTGGGTTTAGTCCCAAGTATCTTCCAAAATTTTTTTCCTTGAAACGAAGAAAAAACTTAGAGTTGAAAATTTTTAAAACTGCGGATAAAGTGATCGCAATGCAATCGCATGAGCAGCATATCCGTTCATGTTTTGACAGTACACTTATATTAAAAAAAGTAATTTTCCTAAATATCCCATACTTTGTAAAACCAAAATTAAATAGAAAATCTATATACCACCTATCTACACATGTATGTAATATTGTGTTCGCCGGGAACTTATGGGAGCGCAACCCAGAACCACTGTTCCAGATTTTACATAAATGTAATATAAGCAACGTAAAGATATGGATCATATCCGGTTCTCGACGGAAAGCACATATAGAATCTTTGGCACATACATACCATATTGACACTCAATACCTCGATTTCGTGCCACATAGTAAATTAGGAGAATTATTAACTCAATCATCTATTTTGTTGAATTTCGGTGTAAAAAATCCGAATGCAATTTCTGGAAAAATTTTTGAATATATGGGGTTTGGAAAACCAATTATATCCACTTATTCCATTGATAATGAAGCGTGCATACCTTACCTTCAAAAATATCCACTTTCTTTTTTGTTGGATGAACGCAAGGCCGATGATCCAACACAGATTGCCCAACTGCGTGCATTTATAGAACAAAATGCTAATAAATACGTTCCTTACGAACAAATAGCCCCGCTTTTTTATGCCAATACACCACAGGCCTATGTGGAAGAAATCAATAACTTGCTGGAGAACGCATGAATACCGTAGGCACTTCTTTTTCTGTAGGTACGGTTGTTAAATCACTTGCTTGGAAATTTTTTGAGCGGGGCGGGGTGCAAGTTGTACAGTTTATTATTTCTATCATACTGGCCCGCCTGCTCACGCCTACCGATTATGGGAGTGTTGCCTTACTTGTCATATTTACCAGCATTGCCAGTGTGTTTGTACAGTCCGGTTTAAGTTCCGCACTTATTCAAAAAAATGACACAACAGAAACCGACTTTTCCTCCGTCGCTATTTATTGTTTTACATTAGCAACCTTGCTTTACGCTTTACTATTTATGTCCGCCCCAGCTATTGCCGCTTTTTACAAAATGCCGCAACTGGTTTCAATTTTACGTGCAATGGCTTTAATACTGTTCCCGGGGGCCTTGAGTTCTATTCAATTGGCTATACTAACTAAACAATTATTGTTTAAAACACAATTTTATGCCAGTATCACTACGGCTATTTTGTCGGGAATAGTAGGAATTTATTTGGCATATTCACACTATGGGGCGTGGGCACTAGTTTTTCAGCAGCTTAGTTACCAAGTTTTTTTGTGTATTTTATTATGGTTTTTGGTCCCTTGGCGGCCTAAGTTGCTTTTTTCATACACGCGCACCAAAACACTACTTCATTTTGGAAGTAAATTATTAGGGGCCACCCTTATAGATACGGTTTATCATAATTTAGAGAGTTTGATTCTCGGCAAAAAATATTCTGCTGAAACCCTGGCTTTTTGCAATAAAGGGAAAATGTTTCCGTTAATTTTAATCAATAATATTGACGGAGCTATTCAAAATGTGATGTTTTCTGTTTATTCCAAACGGCAGGATGAAATTTCTGTTATCAAACAAATGTTACGCCGCACCATGGCAACCAGCACATTTTTGGTATTCCCGGCCATGTTGGGGCTTGCCTGCACAGCCAAACCCCTTATTTTATTTGTATTAGGGGAGAAATGGGCCCCGGCCATTCCCTACGTACAACTGTATTGTTTAATTAGTATGTGTTTTCCTCTGCAAACGGCTAATTTACAAGCAATAAATGCTATTGGGCGCAGTGATGTATATTTTAAGTTAATGCTATGGAAGCGGGCTGGAGGAGTTATCATTTTGGCGTTAGCTGTGCTACTGTTTAATACGCCTTTCTCCGTGATTTGGGCTTGTTTTTTTATTGAGATTTTGGGAATTTTGATCAATTTACCAGCCAATATACGCTTGCTTCATTATGAGCCCAAAGAAATGCTAATTGATATTTTGCCTAATTTAATACTGGCTCTTTTGATGTGTATTCCGACCTATTATGCGCTGCATTTTAATCTGCCAACCTGGGCCTATTTATTGATACAACCCTGTATAGGTATTCTTTGTTATATCTTGTTATCGTGGCTGACGCATAACCCAAATCTGCGTTACATAATTGAAAAGTACCGATTCATCAAATCACAAAGAAGGGGGAGAATCCTATGACAAAACGCTTTCGATGGATAGATTGGATGAAGGTACTGGGAATGTATGCGATTGTGTGGGGACATTTCTTTTCCACAGGATATGTTTATTTATATGTATTTAGCGTACCTGTGTTTTTTGTCATATCGGGGTTTTTATCCAAAATTGAAGAAAATTCAAAACTATTTTGGCATAAAATGTTTAATACTCTTTGTATTCCGATAATACTGATTAGTAGTATCAATTTTTTAATGCATACAACTAATTCTGCTTTCCATGGGAAATTTATTTTTGATGAGATCCTCTCTTTCCCATTTTTAATTGTTGGGGGTTCTTGGCGGGCATTAGGGGGTATGTGGTTTGTATATACGTTGTTGGTACTTAAAATTTTATTACAGTTTACCCCTAAAAAAAATTTCTATTATTTTTTATGTTTCTTGGGATTAACTGGGATATTGGGTTATTTGTATATTCACCACTATCGTATTGGAGTATTCAATTTTATTGAGCAGCCCAATGCAATTTTAAATATATGTACTGCATATCCTTTTTTTATGATTGGGTATATATTACAGAAATATACCACGCAACTCAATAGCTGTACTTTTGGGTTTACCAGGACTATATTTTATTCCATGATTGCGGGTGGGGGAATTGTTGTGTGTGCTTTGTACAATACACCTGTATGGATGTACAAAAATGAATTTGGAAATAACTTTTTGTTATTTTTAGTAGGAGGTTTTTCGGGAACAAATCTTATTTATCTAATGGCAAAACAATTAAATTTTGTCAATTCAAGATATATAGAGCTCGTGGCTCGTGGATGTATTATTATTTTGGGCTTCCAAATGATATTTATTCGGACGGTTGTGAAGATATTTCCGGTTCGTTCTTTGTGGGATGCTTTGTTTGCTATGGGCATTATGCTTGTATTCATCCCAATGATTTCAGTTATATCAAAACATTTTCCTTGGCTAATGGGAAAACGTTAAAACAAAAAAGGAGTTCATATTATGACAGCATTTAACGGAGCAACACTTATGATTACCGGCGGTACAGGCAGTTTTGGCAATACCGTCCTCAAGCACTTTTTAACAAGTGATATTGGGCAAATACGCATATTCTCGCGTGATGAAAAAAAGCAAGACGATATGCGTCACGAACTGCAGGCCAAGCACCCGGAACATGCGCGCAAAGTAAAATTCTACATTGGAGACGTACGTAACGCGCAAGCCATTAAAGATGCGATGCATGGGGTGGACTTTGTATTCCACGCGGCGGCCCTAAAACAGGTCCCTTCTTGTGAATTTTTCCCAATGGAGGCCGTACGCACCAACGTGATGGGAACGGACAATATGCTCCATGCGGCCATGGAATGTGGGGTAAAACGCGTAGTATGTTTATCTACCGATAAAGCGGCGTATCCCATTAACGCGATGGGTATTTCCAAAGCCATGATGGAGCACGTCATTTACGCCAATGCCCGCGTAGCCGCGGACCGGGGAAATACGGTTATCTGCTGTACACGCTATGGAAATGTAATGTGTAGCCGCGGTTCGGTTATTCCCTTGTTTATTGACCAAATTAAAAAGGGGCAACCTATCACCATTACCAACCCGGAAATGACGCGCTTTTTAATGAACTTAGATGAGGCCGTTTCTTTGGTGCAATTTGCGTTTGAACACGCCAACCCGGGGGATTTGTTCATTCAAAAAGCAGATGCCTCTACGATTGGGGATTTAGCCAAAGCGGTGCAAAAACTGTTTGGGGATACGGGCACACAAATTATCGGTACGCGCCATGGGGAAAAACTCTTTGAAACCCTCATGACACGCGAGGAACGGTTGCGCGCAGAAGATATGGGGAAGTATTTCCGCGTGGCAACAGACAGCCGGGACTTAAATTACGATAAATTTGTAGTCAAAGGCCAAGTAAAAACCATGGCAGACGAGGCCTATACCAGCCACAACACGAACCGTTTAGACGTGGAAGGAACTGTTCAGAAAATCCTTACTACGGATTATGTACAAAACGAGTTAAAACAGGTAAACAAATGAAGATACTAATTACCGGAGCCAAAGGATTTGTAGGGCGCAATTTAGTAGCCAACCTGCAAGCCATTAAAGAGGGCAAAAACCGTACGCGCCCGAATTTGCATATTGAGCGTATTTTGGAATGTGATGTAGATACCACACCACAAGAGTTGGACCAATTTTGCGCCCAAGCCGATTTTGTATTTAACCTGGCCGGGGTGAACCGTCCGCAAGATCCGAAGGAATTTATGCAAGGGAATTTCGGTTTTGCCTCTACCCTGCTAGATACGCTTAAAAAACATAAAAACACATGCCCTGTTATGTTA
>JAZNXF010000020.1:0-10306 GCA_045593745.1 Elusimicrobiaceae bacterium
GAAATTGTCGGGTTTGCACCCGACCTATAAAGGGTCGTCCGCCCCCTCGTCTTATAGGTTGGGCGTTAGCCCAACAGAAGTTGCAAGTAAGAAGGAAAACGTACAGCGCAATGCTAGGAAATTGTCGGGTTTGCACCCGACCTATAAAGGGAACTCCGCCCCCTCGTCTTATAGGTTGGGCGTTAGCCCAACAGAAGTTGCAAGTGAGAATGAAAACGTACAGTGCAATGCTGGGAAATTGTCGGGCTTGCACCCGAACTATAAAGGGGACTCCGCCCGCTCTTATAGGTTGGGCGTTAGCCCAACAGGAGTTGCAAGTAAGAAGGAAAACGTACAGCGCAATGCTAGGAAATTGTCGGGTTTGCACCCGACCTATAAAGGGGACTCCGCCCCCTCTTATAGGTTGGGCGTTAGCCCAACAGAAGTTTCAAGTAAGAATGAAAACGTACAGCGCAATGCTAGGAAATTGTCGGGTTCGCACCCGACCTATAAAGAGGACTCCGCCCGCGCTGTCACCCCGCAGGGTCGGTATGCGGGGTATAGCGGGCGTACAGGATTCACCCTCATTGAACTGTTAGTCGTCGTGCTTATTATCGGCGTATTAGCCGCCGTGGCGGTTCCGCAGTACCAGAATGCTGTGAGAAAAGCCCAAGGAAGGGAAGTATATGCCGTCATTGACGCATTGGATAAAGCATTAGCGGACTATTACTTAGAACATGGACGTTATTGGCCGCAAGCAGGGAGTAATAAGGAGCCGCTACCCCAGGAAGCATTAAATATAGAAATTCCTACATTGAAACATTTTTATTTTCGTCAAGATGGTACGCTTTCTTCTTCACTCCTGCAGTTCGGATCACAGGGTGAGCCGTGTGTGGCTATTGAAAAGAGAAAGACGGGCATTCAAGTAGGGACTAACCCAAATTCTGACATAGAAGTAGATGCTTGTTGGAAGGATGGAAGTTTGCGATATGTTACATGTTATCCTACAGAAGCATGCAGTAAATATTTTGAGGGAGAGGAAATCCAGATTGGAACTGTAGGAAGGAAGTTCGTATTAAAATAATATGGGTTTCTAACCTGCTTGCGGTATACCGGTCTCAATCCTCCCTGATAAGTAAACTAACCCCTTCTAGTTGGACAAGCAGTCAAACTAAAAGGGGTCTGTTTATAATCAACCAAGCGTGTGACGGATTACACTCCAATTACTTCAGCCACTCTATAGCAGAAAGTAAATCATCCGTATCAAAGGGCTTATAAAGCACGCCATCGGCACCCAGGCGTTGGGCCTCGGCCAAAATGGTTTCTTGGCGCATGCCGGTTACTAACAGCACTTTTACCTGCGGGGCAATGTGTTTTAATTTGGCAAGCATATCCAGGCCGTTTTCCGTAGGGAAGAACACATCCAGCAGTATCAGTTCTGCTTTACTTTTTTCTACCTTGGCAAATAATTCAGCAGAGTTAGATGCCTCCATTACCACCTGAAAGCCGGCCTCCTCCAACACGTTTTTTAAGGCCGTACGCAAGATCACAGAATCGTCTACTAATGCAATTTTTACCATATTATTTCACTCCGGCCAGTTTGGCCCCCACCTCTAATAAAGCCAGGGTTTCTTTTTTAGTGGCACTTTCAGCATAGATGCGCAGGAGTTTTTCCGTGCCGGATGGGCGGATGAGAAACCAATCGTCATTATCTAAAATTACTTTCAGGCCGTCTAACGTGTTAAATTGCGCTACTTTATGTGTGCCGATCTTTTTGGGACATTTTTTGCGTAATTTTTCCGCCCAGGTATCTTTGTCTAGCGGTTTAGCAAGCGGGTAATCTTGCCGCAAATATACAGAAACTCCATATTCCTTCGTAATACCGGCGCACAATTCACTGGCTTTTTTCCCGCTTTCGGCCATGATGTTTAAAAATACAAGAGCCACTGCCAGGCCGTCCCTATCGGGCAGCCCGCCTTTCCAAGCAAAACCGCCGGCTTCCTCTACTCCAAAAGCCACATCGTCCAGATTCATGCGTTCAGCCACATGTTTAAAACCCACCGGTACTTCCTCAAATTTCATCTCATGTGCCCGGGCAATCCGTTTCAGTAAATACCCCATAGAAACTGTTTGTACGATGTTCCCGGTCAGTTTTTTGTGTTTAATTAAATAGTCACAGATAACCGCCGCAATCAAACAAGGGGTCAAATAGGTTCCCTGTTCATCTACCAAGGCCACGCGGTCGGCATCTCCGTCAAAGGCAATCCCTAGAGCGGCCTTATTAGCAGGTACGGCCTTTTTTAGTTCACCTAAATTTTTCTCCACCGGTTCGGGTTGCACATGCCCAAAGCAAGGGTCATGCTCGCTGTGCAAGGATAGCACTTGCTTGGATGGCAGGAACTTCTCCATATATCCGGCAGCCGCCCCATACATATAATCCACCACTACTTTGCCTTTCCAGGTCTTTAATTTTTTTAGGTTTAAATGGGTTTGCAAGTATTTAAAATATACGTCTGTCAGGTCTTTTTGTTCAGCATACTGTCCGTATAATTTAAGAACGGAATTTTGCCCTAGCAACGCTTCCATATCCTTGGTAACGCGTTGGGGAGCAGTACGCCCGGCCAGTTTAATTTTAATCCCATTAAAGTGTGCGGGATTGTGGCTGGCTGTTACCATGACGGCAAGCCAACATTTTTGGATGCTTAATACAGCCGCCATCGGGGTGGAAACAGGTTTATCTGCCAACACTACATCAATTTTGTTGGAACGGAAAATAGCGGCAATATCGGCGGCAAACTTGTCCGACATAAAACGACGGTCATACCCTACAAAAATTTTCGGCATTTTGCCATTGTCTAAAACCGGAGCATTGGCGTTAATGTAATCCGCCATGGCTTGCGCCAAAAGGTATACGTTTTCAAATGTAAAATCCCACGCGATAATACCCCGCCAACCGTCGGTTCCAAAAGTGATATTTACCATAAATTCTCCTCATTAACCATGCAATTTCTGTATTTGTGTGTTTATAACAAGTGGAGGTGGGGGGATTCGCACCCCCGTCCGAACATCTTTATCTAACAGGCCCTACAAGTTTATCCTTGCTAAGTAACTAAGGGCTACGCGCAAGGAAGCACGCCTTTAGTTTGGTCCGTTTGTCTTTCACCGTGCCGGACGAACCGCGCCAACACAGTGGCATCCCGCGTATTTGACCGCCGTTCCTTTCCGCGCGGGAAGCAGAAAAGAGGCAGTGGACTAAGCGTTAGCCCAAGCGACTTGATTGTCGTTAGTTATTTTTTTGGCTCTATTTTAACTGGCCTAGCCAACCAGTACTTGCTCCCGGAAGATGACAGATACCCGTCAAATCTAGTACACCCCCGAAATACAGAAATTGTCAAAGATCCTGCAAATCTTAGCATTATATTGTATCATTTTCTTATACTGTTTTAAAAATAAAAAGGCAAGTTATGTATATTAGCACCAAACCCACGATTTATTTGATTGACGGCTTAAACCTAGTACGCAGTTTTTTACAACAGTTTGCCCAAAGTGAAGAAGAAACTACCGCCGAATTTTTGGACTTTTTAGAAGAAATGTCTGGCGAGCCGCGCTACAGCATGCACACGTACGAAGTAATTTTTGACGGTTCCTACCGCCCGGTAGGGCCGCTGGTGCGGGGCGGAGTACATATTTCGTTTTCGGAAGGGTTGAGCGCAGATGAGGTCATTTACGAACGCGCAGGATACCTGGCCCAAACCAACCAACGGGTGATTGCCGTAACCGATGACCGGCAATTGCAAGAGAGTTTAAAACAACAAGGCATTAAGGTCCAATTCTGCCGCAAATTTTACACGCATTTCCGACCGGGTGACAAATAAATAAAGCCGGGGTGGGAAGAGTTTATGTCAGGTTTCACCTGACCTATATGCTTGCGGGGGATAAACAACCTGGCGCAAAGGTCCTTCGTCCCTTCTTCCCCTTCATCCGGCTTTCAGCCAACTTCCCCTCATGGGGAAGGCCCCTCTCCCTAGAGGGAGCGGATGCCCGGTAGGGCAGGTGGGGGATACGCAAACCAGTGTAGCAGAAACGCAAACAGATGCGGGGAAAATATTACAGTTGTTGCAGTGTACGGGCAAATAATTCTTCAATCTCGCCCAGCATGTCCAAGCGTACAAACTGCGCGCGCACTTCTGCCGCACCGGGGAAGCAGTTCATCCAATACCCGGCTGTTTTACGCGCCCGGTTTACGCCAATGCGCTCACCATAGTAGGCCACATTCTCGCGGATTAAAGAGAGGTAAATTTGCAGGCGTTTTTGGGCCGTCAAAGGGGAAATATTCCCTCCGGCCAGTTCGCTCTGAATGTCCTTAAAAATAAATGGGTTGCCAATGGCCCCTCGCCCTATCATTACACCGGCGCATCCGGCTTCTAAAAACTGTTTGGCTACCGTTGTATTGACCACACCGCCGTTTCCGATGACCGGGATGTTTACTGCCGCACAGGCCTGGGCTACGGCCTCTATGTTAGGCGCACCGGTATGCACGTCTACCGCCGCGCGGGCGTGCAGGGTGATTGCACTGGCCCCGGCATTTTGCGCCAGTTTAGCCAAGCGTACGGCCAACACCTCGTGGTGATTAAGCGCAATACGTGTTTTAAGCGTTACCGGGATAGATACCGCTTTTACGGCGGCTTCTAACAAGCGGCCCAGTTTTACTTCGTCTTTCATCAGCACGCATCCGGCCCCGGCTTTATTGATTTTTTTCACCGGGCAGCCGGCGTTTAAGTCAATAATATCAGCCCCACATGCTTGGGCTTGCCGGGCGGCCTGGGCAATGGTTTCTTCATCGGCCCCAAAAATTTGCATAGAAACCGGGTGTTCTTTGGCAGATACCACCAACATACGCCCGCTTTTGGGGTTGCCGTAGTGAAGTGCATGGGCAGACACCATTTCCGCGCACACCAGTCCGGCCCCGCCGCGTAAACATAAAATACGAAACGGTGCATCCGTAATGCCGGCCATGGGAGCCAATACCAAATTATTGGGTGCTGTAAAGGAGCCGATTTGTAGCGGGTGAATCAAACTCATGATACGTGTATCCAACGCCCCTGGGGGGAAGGCACTTCTAGCTTTTTTTGCCGAACCAAACAGGAACGCATAATTTGGCGTGCTTCCACAAAGGTGCTTTTAAATTCCAGTGCGTTAATAAATTCATCATGTCCAAACCCGCCGGCTAAAATGTGATCCGTTACGGCAAAACGGTAGGTTTCGTTCGGGCGGACAATGCGCCCATTGTCTAACGTCACGCGGGTGATTTGTTTTTTACCGTCTGGCAATAGTTTGTACTGCACGGTAAACCCGGCAATCTGCGGGAAGTTGTCCTGCGCATTGGCCGAGGCCTCCAACGCGCGGTAAAAAGCCGCGCCTTTAATGGTGATAAAAGTAATGTTATCGGCATACGGATACGTTTTGTAGAGGTCAAACTCTGTTAATTGCCCTTGTGGTAGCGCACTGCGAATTGAGGCCGCATTAAGCAGTGCCCCATCTAATTTGGCCCATTTGTGCAAGCATTGGGACAGTAAACTACCCAGGGAGGATTGGGCTTTCAAATCTGTAGCCACACTGGCGGGAGCATAGGTGAGCGGGCGTTTCATGTGGTGGCGGGTATCGTTTAACAGGGTAGCGGCGCGAGTAGCAATTTTTTCATCTTCGCCATAGGTTTGTTTGAGTAGCGGTTCATCGGTAAAAGTGACATCTTTAACTTGCTTATTTTTATCAAAAGAGACCATCACATGTCCCACACTGTCTAACCGCGAACCGGGGTAAACAATAAACGTATTTTTTACGGTTTCGGTTTCGGGGGTTTCGCTATCCTGGTTGGAACTTAAAATGAGGTGAATCCCCTCCACTTCGGTAGCCAGGGCAGTGTTTCCCAGGCCTTTTTCGTTGGTAAGGCCCAGCGAACTAAGCACAACAATATAGTCCACGCCTTTTTCTTTGAGAAGTGCCGTCATCTGCTGGGCGGTTTCCAATGGATCTAATGTCTTTAACCCGGGGGAGCGTTCGCGGTCTTTATGTAAGGGCGGCATCAGCCCGAAAATGCCGATTTTAAGGCCCCGCACCGTACGGATTTGGTAATCATGCAGGGGCCAAGGCATTTGGTTATCCAAACGTAAATTAGACACGACAAACGGATAGGGAAGTTCTTTGACTAAGTTACGCGCAGACGGCCAACCATAAACAAGGTCCTTATCTGCCAGCGTACCGGCCGTAAACGGCAGCGTGCCTGTCAGTTCCGGCAGGTAAGCCCCTTTAGAAAGCATGGCTTCCGCGCTGGATCCAAACCAGTTTCCCCCATCAAAAAGAAGAAACCCTTCTTGCTGTGCCGCCAAAAAGTTTTTTAACACGCCATAACCGCCGGCCTCGCGGTTGTCCAACCGGGGTTCCGGGCGGGAGAAATAAAACCCTTGTACATCCGCCACAAAGAAAATATCCACCGTGGTTAAAGGTTCCCGGCCACATCCGGCTAATAAGCACAGTGCCAGTACCCACCCGAACCGCCGCATACGTTATTTTACTTCCCGGATGCGCCCTGTAGCCGGCGGAACCACCGGGCCTTTGCGAAGGGCTTGTTCCACTAAATCGCGAATGGTGGTGTTGCCCACCTGTTCTTTGGCACTGGCCGGGATTTGTTTAAATAAATGCCCTTCACTGCCGCCGCCGGCAATATATGAGTTGGTGACAATCTCATACTCTTTTTTATTTTCCAGCGGTTTCCCGTTAAAGAAAATTTGAATGTCTTTAATTTTGCCTTTCTTACTAGTTTTGTAGGTAATTTCCAGTCCGGAATACGTAAACAAACTGCGCGGGGCAAAACCCTTTTTAATAAATTTCTTTAAAAATTTCCCGCTCACTTTTACGCGCGTAATCGTGTTATCAAATGGGTGAATTTCAATAATATCGCGCTTGGTAACAGGCCCTTTGGGCATATCCACGCGGGTGCCGCCGTTGTTGTGAATGGCAATCGGTGCGTGGGCATAGGCACGCATTTGGTCTGCCACCAGGTTATTTAAGGGGGAATCCAACCGGTCTTTAGCGGTAGGCATTTTGGAAATTACGTCACTCGTCGTGCCTACTACTTCATCCACGCCGGGTTCGCGCAACGTGTCTACGTATTTTTTAATCTCTTTATCTTCCCCGGTTTTGGCTACAATAAGCGGGATAAGTTCGCTTTTGGCAGAAACAAATTTGCCTGTTTTATCGTCGGTAGTTACGGTTACTTTGCTTACGTTATCCACATAGCAGCCGCTTTCTACAAACAGTACGCCGTTTACGTAGCGGTTTTGCACTTGTTTATGGGCATGCCCGCCAAACACTACATGCACGCGCCCTGCATATTCTTTAGCAATATCAGCCAGGTAAGATTTTGTACCGTGTTTGTCGTCGGCAATAGAGTCATGCACAATCACCACCACTACATCGGGGTGTTGTTTTTCCACTTCGTTTAAGGCGTTACCCAAGGCCACTAAAGGTTTGGTAAAATAATACCCATCTGCCGGGTTAGTGGGCGTGCGGTTGCCCAGGCCGATAACGGCAAACTTCACTCCATTTTTTTCCGTAATCAAATACGGCAAAATATGCGGCGGATATTTTTGGGTATCTTTTTCAAAAAAGTTCGCCGCCAGCATCGGGAAGTCCAACGCGTCTACAATCGCAGGAAAATTTTTTGCCTTAAAATCAAACTCATGGTTTCCCAGGGTAGTAGCATCATAGCCCAGTTTATTCATAATTTGCACGGCTTTAATGCCTTTAGAGTTGCGGGTTTCCACGGTGCCGTTGGCAAAGTCCCCGCTGTCTAACAAAAGGTAGGGCTGCGGACCGCTTTTTAAGACGGCAGCCAACGCGGCAAAACCGCCCTGTCCGTTGCGCGGGAAAAAGAAACCGTGTGTATCACTGGTGTGATAAATAACCGTGGTCTTAGCCAGTAAAACAATAGGCAAAAGAAGTACGGCTAAGAGTAAACTAATTTTTTTCATAATGCTCCTTCCCGCCGGGCGGGTACAAAGTTAGGTTGTTAGGCCATGCGCGAAAAGGGGGAAATTTCCCGCAGGCGCGCCACAATGGGCGGTAATTCTTTCAGTACCAAGTCAATATCTTGATTAGTGGTTTGGTCCGAGAGTGAAAAACGGATAGAACCGTGGGCAAACTGGAACGGCACGTTCATCGCGCGCAGGACGTGCGAAGGTTCCAACGAGCCCGACGTACACGCCGAGCCGGACGAGGCGCATATTCCAAAATCATTTAAGTACATTAAAATGGATTCTCCCTCAATATATCCAAAACTAATGTTAGTCGTGTTGGGGACGCGGTGGGCGGGATCCCCATTTACTTTTACGTCTGGGATAGTGTTTAAAATACCTTGCTCTAAACGGTCGCGCAACAAGGCCACGCGGTCCATGGTTCCGTCTGCAAGGCGTTTTTGGGCCAATTCGGCGGCCTTGGCAATTCCCACAATGTAGGGCACGTTTTCTGTACCGGCGCGGCGGTGTTTTTCCTGATGTCCGCCCATCAGATAGGGCAGAAAGCGGGTACCGCGTTTGACGTATAACACGCCAATACCTTTAGGACCATGAAATTTATGCGCCGATAGCGAAAGCATATCCACCCCGGCTTTTTGCACGTCTACCGGGATTTTGCCCACGGCCTGCACCGCATCTGTATGAAAGAGCGCGCCCTTGGCGTGAGCCAGTTTGGCAATTTCTTCAATGGGGAAAATAGTGCCTGTTTCACTGTTAGCCCACATAATAGATACAAGCGCGGTATCTTCATCTAACACGCGCTCAAACTGGTCCATGTTAAAGCGGCCCAGTTCGTCTACCCCTATGTAATCCACGCGGTAGCCCTGCGTTTGCAAATAGCGGAAGGGTTCCATCACAGCCGGATGTTCCACCGCGGAAGTAATAATATGTTTTTTGGTGCGGTTAGCGCGCACGGCGGAAAAAATAGCCGTATTGTCACTTTCCGATGCGCAGGATGTAAAGATAATTTCATCATCATACGCCGCGTTAATAAACCCGGCCACCGTGTGGCGGGCGCGGTCAATGACGTGGCGGTTTTCCCCGCCAAAATTGTGCATGCTGGAAGCGTTGCCGTATTTGTCGCTAAAATAGGGCAACATGGCCTCTACCACCGCGGGGGCGCACTGGGTAGTGGCATTGTTGTCTAAATACACGATTTTGGACATTAGGCCTGCTCCACCGTAAGGTTTTTAGAAACGCGGTCCTGGATGACTTTTTCAATAAAGTTTTTAAGTGTCCCTTGCGCACCGGCACACCCGCTGCACATACCCACTAAACGCACTTTAACGACGTCGCCGGAAAGGTCCACCAGTTCCACAGAACCGCCGTCTAAATTTAGTTTGGGGCGGATGTCGGTTTCCAGTACATTTTCCAAGGTTTTAATTTTTTCCACTAATGTCATTTGGTCGTAGGTTTTAGGCGTTTGCTGGGCCGGGGCGGCCGTGTGGTTTACTTTGTCTAAAATTTTCTGGATTTCCCCTTTGCATTTGCCGCAAGCCCCGCCGGCTTTGGTAAAGTGGGTTACGTCTTCCACCGTAGTCAAATGGTTGGTGCGGATGGCCTTAATAATGGCTTCCTCGCTGACGTTAAAACACTTGCAGACAATTTTTTCTGCCTCTTGTTCAAAAATAACGGGCTTGCCCCCCTGGCGGTAACTTTGCACGGCGGCTTCCAACGCTTCCATGCCCATCACCGAGCAGTGCATTTTTTCCGCCGGCAAACTGCCCAGCGCGTTGGCAATATCCTGGTTGGTGATTTTGGAGGCATCCGCAATCGTTTTACCTTTTACCATTTCGGTTAAAATAGAGGAGGAGGCAATCGCGCTGGCACACCCAAAGGTTTCAAATTTGGCGTCTTCAATCACGTCTGTTTCTTTGTTTACTTTGATAGTTAGGCGCAGGGCGTCGCCGCACACTAAACTGCCTACCTGGCCGGTACCGTCCGCTTTGGGGATAGAACCCACGTTACGAGGATGTTTAAAATGATCCATTACTTTATCTGTATAATCCCACATAGTGCTCTCCTTGATATTATTTATATTATAGCATTTATTAACTAGTAGCAACTTGGTTGGAATAACGGCACCGCGACGATTGCGCTAGGTAACGGCAACCATTTTCCAAATTTAAGCCCTAAACCGCTGTCTTTCACTTGCGTACATGCCGCGCTGCGCGCGGTCCGGCAGACGTACGCGGCGTTCAACTTACGGCGGTTTATTTTCTTAAATTTGAAAAATCAGCCCACTGGGAGCGTGT
>JAZNXF010000021.1:0-81706 GCA_045593745.1 Elusimicrobiaceae bacterium
GTTAGCCCCGGAAGGTTTTAATCCGGGGGTCGCGGTAGCGGCAAAAGAGGGGCAAAATAGGAAAAGTGCTTTATGGCCCCTCCTACCCCGCCTATCGGCGGTACTCCCTCCACAAGGCAGGGAGATGTTCCACGGCTTTACACAAAGTTGTCATCCTGAATTTATTTCAGGGTCTAGTCGTTATAACAACAAGATGCTGAAACAAGTTCAGCATGACGGCATAAAAGGATTTACCCGCTCCGTCACCCCGCAGGAGCGGTATGCGGGGTATAGCGGGCGTATAGGATTTACGCTCATTGAATTGTTAGTAGTTGTTCTAATTATCGGTATTTTAGCGGCGGTGGCCGTCCCGCAATACCAAACGGCGGTGGAAAAAGCACGCATGGTGGAGGCCGTAGCCAACGTGCGCGCGATTGCCAATGCCCACCAACGCTATTATTTAGAAACCGGGGAGTATTTAACCATGAACGATATAGACAAATTGGATATCCAAATTCCGGGCACACTTAATACAACGGTAAAGGGATCCCGTCGTATTTTGACAAAAGATTGGATATATTCGCCAAATGGAGACGGAGCTGGACATCTGGCTCTTGCACAGCGGGCGGTGGACGGCCAATGGACAGTTCAATATCTTATTTTTATACAACAAGCCACCCCTGATAAAATCTCTTGTAATACTTATGACAATGCCACGGCTATCCAACGTAAATTATGCGCGCAATTAAATGCCAGCGGCACGTTATAAAAAATCCCCGGCCTTACCGGACCGGGGAAGAAACATATTTTTGCACTTACCACCTTAAATTCGGCTGTCTTGCCGCGCTTACTTCATCAATGCGGGTAACAGGTTGCGTATGCGGGGCCTCCTTCACGACTTGCGGGTCCGTTTGGATTTCGTCGTAAATCCGCTCCATAGCCGTTATAAACGCGTCCAACATATCTTTATTTTCCGTCTCCGTCGGCTCTACCATCAGGGCCTCCGGTACGATAAGCGGGAAATAAATCGTCGGCGCGTAAAAGCCGTAATCTAATAAACGTTTGGCAATATCGCTGGTATGTACCCCGGTGACGTGAGGATCCGGCGGGACAAGGACACATTCGTGCATACAAGTTCTGTCAAAAAACGCATTGAATTTTCCTTTCAAGCACGCGCGTACATAGTTGGCGTTTAGAATGGCATTTTCAGCAATCGTTTTAAGCGTGTTTGCATCAAACTGGCGCAAATAGCAATACCCGCGGATGACTACCGCCATATTACCGTAAAATGCTTTCATGCGGTTGTTACTTTCCGGGCGGTTATCTTGTAGCGTGTATTTTCCGTTTACGCGTGAAACTATCGGGTGCGGCAAGTAGGGGGCCACATGTTTGGCCGCGCCTACCGGGCCGGAACCGGGCCCACCGCCGCCATGCGGGGCGGCAAACGTTTTATGCAAATTAAGGTGCATAATATCCACCCCAAAATCCGCCGGTTTGGCTAGGCCGATTAGCGCGTTAAAGTTGGCCCCATCCATATACAAAAGGGCCCCCACGCTGTGTACCATGTCGGCAATTTCTTTAATGTCACTTTCAAAAAGCCCCACCGTGTTGGGAACCGTCAGCATCACCACCGCAGTTTTGTTAGAAAGTGCGGCTTTCAGCGCTTCTTTATCCACACACCCGTTGGGGGCGGACTTAATGTTTACTACCGTATATCCCGCCATGTTGGCGGTAGCCGGGTTGGTGCCGTGGGCGGTATCGGGCACGATTACTTCCGTGCGGTCTTTTCCGCCGGTAGCATCATGATAAGAGCGTGCGGTCAAAATGCCGGTTAATTCACCATGGGCCCCGGCGGCCGGTTGCAACGTGAATGCCGCTAACCCGGTAATTTCTTGTAACAGTTCTTGCAACTTGTACGCCAGTTCCAGCGTGCCTTGCACGGCACTTTCCGGCGCGAACGGATGTGCATGGGCAAAACCGGGCAATACACTTAACGTGTCGTACGCCTTGGGATTGTACTTCATGGTACAGGAGCCCAGCGGATAAAACTGCCCATCTAAACTGTAGTTTTGTTGGGACAGGCGGGTAAAATGCCGCACCGTGTCAAATTCGCTAAGTTCCGGCAAACGCGGGGCCGTTTTACGCAAACACGCGGCGGGCAGATAATCTGCCGCATGCTTTTGGGGTTGTGCAAACCGTACTCCCCGGCGGCCTGCGCGGGATTTTTCAATAGAAAGTCGGCTGGTTTGTAAAATGGGTTCCATATTAAATCCCTCCTAACGCGTGCACGTATGCTTGTACGTCCTTTTCAGTGCGCAGTTCGGTCGCGCATACTAACAGTTCGTTGCCGCCCAAATCATACCCGGCGGCAATGCCTTGTTTTTCTAATGCGGCTATCACCTGGGAAGCATTCTTGGGGCAGGATACAACAAACTCGTTAAAAAACGGTGTTTTTGCTACGTCAAACCCTTTTACTTGGCTGATTTGTTCGGCCAGTTGGTGGGCGCGCTCCAGGTTGAGTTCGGCTACTTCTTGCAATCCTTTCGGCCCTAACAACGTAAGATAAATAACGGCATTTAACGCGCATAACGCCTCGTTAGAGCAAATGTTAGAAGATGCTTTTTCCCGGCGGATGTGCTGTTCGCGCGCTTGCAAGGTAAGCACAAATGCGCGGCGGCCTTGTTTATCTTTGGCAATCCCTACGATGCGCCCCGGCAACTGGCGCACATACGCTTTTTTAGCGGCTAAAATACCCAGGCCCGGCCCGCCAAAACTAATCGGGTTGCCCAAGGGCTGCCCTTCGGCTACGGCAAAATCGGCCCCATATTCCCCGGGCGTTTGCAAGATGCCTAATGAAATGGGATTGACGACCGCCACCAATAACGCCCCCGCCTCATGCACCGCGGTAGAAATTGCTTGCGCGTCTTCTATATTTCCGCGGAAGTTGGGCGTTTGCAACACAAAACAGGCGGCCTCTGCAAGATGCGTTTTAAGGGAAGAAACTGCTACCGTGTGGGCGGAGGTATCCGGCAGTTGCACCACCGTAATGCCTGCGTGGCGGGTGTAAGTTTCTAACACTTCTTTATAATGCGGATGCAACTGTGCCGAAACTACTACACGCGTTTTGCCGGTAATGCGGCAAGCGGCTAGCGCGGCCTCGGTCATGGCAGTGGCTCCGTCATAATGGGAAGCGGTTGCCACATCCATATCCATAAGTGCGCAGATACAACTTTGAAATTCATAAATAGTTTGTAACGTGCCTTGGCTGGCTTCGGCTTGGTAAGGCGTGTAGGCGGTTAAAAATTCCCCGCGGGAAGATAACGCCGGCACTGCCGCTGGGATAAAATGCTCATACATGCCCGCGCCGATAAAATTTTTTAAAGGTTTGTTTTTGGCGGACAGGTCTTGTAGGTGGGCGGTTAGTTCGCTTTCCGTCAAAGCGGCGGGCAAATTAAGAGCCGGGTATAAGAATGCTTGCGGAATTTGAGCCAAAAGTTCTTTGATGTTTTTTGCGCCAATTTTGGCAAGCATTTGTTGTTGTTCTTCTGGGGTATGTGGGATAAACATAAAACTCCTATATAAAAAATCCCCCGCGCGTGGCGGGGGAGTTGATTATTTTTCAATCGTGGCTTTATAGGCCGCCAGGTCTAGTAATGCGTTGACTTCGGCCGGGTCTGTCATTTTAATTTTAAACAACCACCCACCGGCGTGCGGTTCGCGGTTTACTAGGGCCGGGTCATTGGTTAAGGCCTCGTTTACGGCTACAATTTCACCGGATACCGGGGCGTAAATTTCACTGGCGGATTTGACGGATTCAATCACACAGCAGTTTTCGCCCGCTTTTACTACGCGGCCAACTTTGGGCAGGTCCACAAAGACAATATCGCTAATTTCTTCTTGCGCGTGGTTAGAGATACCTACTACGGCATTTTCACCTTCCACAAAGGCCCATTCATGGGTTTTTAAAAAACGGCAATTTTCTTCATTATACATAGTTACTCCTTAAACTCTATTTTTATAAAATGGGGTTTTGACGACTTCCGCCGCCAGTTTGCGGCCGTGGATTTCTATTTCCACTTCTGCGCCGAGCGGGATTTCGCTGGAGGCATACCCAACAGCAATTCCTTTAAATAAGGGGGAATAGGTGCCACTGGTTACAATACCGGTTTCTACTCCTTGGTAGAATACTTTGCACCCTTCACGCGGAACGCCCGGCACTTTTAATTTAAAGGCACGCAACTTGGTGGCAAATCCCGCGGCTTTTTTTTCTTCCAGTGCTTTTTTACCGATAAAATTTTCTTTGGTGAGTTTTACCACCCACCCGCAGTTGGCTTCATAGGGGGTTTTGGTTTGGTTGGCATCGGCTCCGTTTAGAAGATATCCGGCTTCCAGGCGCAGTACGTCACGCGCGCCCAACCCGCAAGGTTTTACCCCCATTTTAACAAGTGTGTTCCACAACGCTTCAATTTGGCCGTTAGGTAGCATAATTTCTACGCCGTCTTCCCCGGTATAACCGGTGCGGGTAACGTACCCCTTGGCCCCAAACAGTTCAATTTCTTTAATATGAAAGCGCGGCAAATCCAGTACGCCGGGCAGAATTTTATCCACAATACCTACAGAAGTAGGCCCCTGCACAGCCAGCATGCTCCACTGGGCACTTTCGTTGGTGACGGTTACGTCAAATGCGGAGGATTGCTTGGTAAACCAGGCAAAATCTTCCTCTATGCATGCGGCGTTGACAACCACTAAAAATTCTTCCAAACTAAGGCAAAAGGCAATGGCATCATCAATAATAGTGCCCTCTTCGGTTAACAGGTGAAAATAGGTTCCTTCGCCCGCGCCGCTTTTAATAATGTTGCAACTTATGTATTGCAAAAAGTGCAGGGCTTGTTTTCCCTTCACGCGGATTTGCCCCATGTGGGACACATCAAACATCCCGCACGCTTCGCGCACGGCTTTGTGTTCGGCGATAATGCTATCAAACTGGACGGGCAACAACCATCCGTGGAAATCTACCATTTTACCGCCGGCTTGTTCGCACGCGCCGCACAGGGCGGTTTTTTTAAGTGTATGTGTCATAAGTTCATTGTATAATTTAGCGGGGGTTTTAACAACCCCCGCAGATGAAAGAATTTTCCCCGACACGACTCCTTAAGAAGGGGTGTTCCAACCTGCACCATCATACCGATTTTCCCATCCTCCTTCATAGTTTAATGGAGAATTTTCTACACCATAGGAATCTGCATTAATAAAACAACCTCCATCGTTACATAATACCTCCCATGCCACAAATTCAGTAGAACAGTGATTAGTGTCACATCCTTTCCAAGGAATGTCAATGTCTAGTTTCCCCGTAGCATTAGCACCCGTAAAATAAAAATCACTGTCCGGTAATCCGTTTTCTAGCACCCATACATCTATGGCTTTGGAAAGTGTGTGACGTACCAACTCCTCCCCTGCGATACGGCTTTTATTTACTGCTTTTTGGTATTGCGGCAGGGCAACGGCAGCCAAAATACCGATTATAAGCACTACCACCAGCAACTCTATAAGCGTAAATGCTTGTTTCATATCTTCCTCCTCGTTTAAGATATAACTATTATAGCATAAAATGATACTTATAGTCCGTGTACTTATAAGATGCAAATCCGTACCGTATATGTATGAAAAATACATATACTAAACAAGATAAAGCATATTTGCAAAAATTTGGTGCGCGGGTACGAGCCCTACGTAAAGCGGCGGGATATTCCCAAGAAGATTTTGCGTTGGAAATCGGCCTGGATAGAACCTACATGGGCGGCATAGAACGCGGGGAACGCAATTTGGCACTACTCAACATCCGCAAAATTGCCAAAGGGCTTAAAATTACCGAAAAGGAGTTGTTTTAAACAAAACACAAAAAGCAAATTTGGCGGTTGTAAGCAAACCAGTTGAGCGAAGGAAAATTTGTCGTCCGTAACATCACCGGATAAAACTAAAAGTATGCTGATTTTTCAAATTTGAGTTTAGTTTGCGGGGAAAAGTTGGGCCGTAGCGTACGTCATTTCGCCCGCGCAAAGCGCGGCAAGTACGTAAGGCCCAAATCACCACAAAATAAACCAAATTTGGAAAATTGTTGCTGGGCTAAAACGCAATTTCACCGGGGACGTTACTTCAACCAGCCCTCTTGCTTGGCGTAGTTTACAATCCCATTATAAATACCCTGCGCCATTTTCTTCTGGACGGCACTTTGGGCCAAACGAACGCGGTCTTTGGGACTACTGATAAAGCCCATTTCTACTAAAACAGCAGGGCTTTGCACGCCTTTTAGCACATAAAAATTGGCCTGGCGGATAGAATTGTTTTGGCTGACCGAGATTCCGATACCGGGTTGTTTATAAACAGCATTTTTGATATATCCGGCCAGTTTGGAACTTTCGTTAATATATTCATTTTTGGCCAGGGATTGCAACAAAGCATCTACAAAATTATAGTGAACTTCTTCATATTGCATGGCTTCGTTTTCTAACGCGGCGGTGGCAGCGGCCTCTTTATCGGTAGGATTTTCCGATCGGAAATACACCTGAAATCCGTTGGCCTGGGATTTTTTCGTGGCGTTTACATGCACGGAAACAAATAAATCTGCCTTAAAATTATTGGCCAGTTTAGAACGGTCCGACAAGGCAATAAACGTATCGGTATCGCGCGTAATTTTTACTTCAAAATTTCCCTTTTTAAGCAGGCGCGCTAGTTCCTTTCCCACAGACAAATTCCAATCCTTTTCGCGGTATTTTCCGCGCACGGCCCCGGCATCTTTGCCGCCATGCCCCGGGTCCACCACAATGCGCATTTTTTTATGCGCGCTAATGGCGAGCGGGTGCGGTTCCTCCTTTATAATGGGCGTTACGGCAGGGGCCGGTTTGGCGGGAGGAATGCTTTCTTCCACCGCTGATATTGCCAAAGGATTTGGTTCGGCGTGCAATGCCATTTCTTCAAAATCATCTTCCGGCGTAGCGGCAGATTGCTCCTGGGCCGTATTCACTTCGGCTACAGCATCCGCGGTAGGTGCAGTTGTGTCCGGTTCAACCAAGACAGACGGCGTTTCTTGCACAAGTGCAACCGGGGCAGGTTTTTCGGGCAATTGGGCAGGTCCTTGCGTAGCAGCAGCGCGAAATACAAGCATATTATCCTGCTGGGGAGTAAAACTCCAGGCGCGGGCTTTACTGCCTAAGATTACCTTTAATTGCACGTTTCCACGCACTTGGCGCGCATCTACGGAAGCAATATAATCCGTATGCAAGCGTTTATAGGTGTCACGCTTTAGCACGGCGTTTTGTAAGGTAATAATCACCGTATGGGCGTTGGTTTGCTGGGTAGTAAATTGGGTATCTTGCCGGGTATCTAGCACCAGGAGCGTTTCCTCTTGGTTTACTACCGGCGGGGCCAGTTGCGCCGTATACCGCCGCTCTACCCATAAAGAACCGTCTTCAAAAGATATATATCGGTTCACGGCCTGCTGAAAAGATTCTAATAGAAATACATCTACCGGGGCCATTAACTGCCCGCCCCGCACCACCACCTCGCCCGGTATAGAAACATTTTTTCCATTTACAATAATTTCGCTTAATGGAGCCGTTAAAATGGCAAAAAATCCTTTGGTGGTAATTTTGGCTTGTTTAGAGGCGGCAAACAGTTCCACACTGGCCCCTAATTTGCGGGCCGTAGTTTGCACATTAACGTAGGTAAGACCATTGAGTTCAACCGAAGAAACCGACCCGGACTGGCGGCCTTCTACTTGCACATACACTTTGCCTTGCGCATATAATACGCCGGCAAGTAACATGCAGAAAATACCTAACAAAATAGCCCGGATACGTTTCATAAACCCTATATAAAACCCGGCGCGCGCTTGGCGCACGCCGTATTTTGCTACTCTAATACGATTTTATAATCTTCCCACGCCAGTTGCGGATCCGCCTGGATTTTAAGCGAACGGTGGATATTTTCCTCAATGTCCTGTTGGCGGTGACGGATGGCCTCGGCTAACACCGGATGTAAAACCACCCGCAAATTTCCGCCGGGACGGCCGTTCGTCAAATCGTAAATTTCACGTTGAATTTTAATGCGCATACTTTCCGCAGACAGCACCCTCCCGGAACCGTGGCACTCGGGGCATTCCTCACTAATAAAACTGCCGGTGCTGGCGCGTTTGCGCTCGCGCGTCATTTCCACTAACCCCAGTTTGGTAATAGGCAAAATACGGATTTTGGCCCGGTCTCCCTGAACGGCTTGGGATAATGCCTCTACCACGCGGTGGCGGCTGGAGGCCTTGCGCATATCAATAAAGTCAATCACAATAATTCCCCCAATGTTACGCAAGCGCAACTGGTGGGCAATCTCGTTGGCGGCTTCTATATTAGTTTGGGTAACGGTTTCTTCCTGGGATTTACTGCCCGTAAATTTCCCGGTGTTCACATCAATCGCACACAAACTTTCGGCTTCTTGGATAATGATACTTCCGCCATTGGGTAAGGGTAATTTAATTTTGCGTAAGTTCTCAATTTCCGGTTCAATATTGTAGGCCTCAAAAATGGGGGTTTTCCCCTTATAAAGTTGTACGCGGTCCACTAGTTCCGGGGAGTTTTTGCCCACAAAATCGCGCACCCGCTCGTAATCCTTTTTGTTATCCAGTAAATACACTTTGGCATCTTCGGAAAGTACGTCCCGCGCTACTTGCAACACCGCATCCATATCTTCATGCAATAAGTGCGCCCCGCGTACAGATGCAAACTTTTTAGAAACAGATTGCCATTGGCGGTAAAGGTATTTAATTTCGCGTTCCAACTCATCTTTGGTGGCCTCTTCGGCTTCCGTACGAACGATACAACCCATGCCGTTTAAGTGTTTTTCGGCCAGTTCTTGGATTAAATCATTGAGTTTATGGCGCACATCGGCATCTTCTATATTTTTAGAGAGACCTACAAAACTCTGGTTGGGAGTCAATACCAAATAGCGGCCCGGCAACGTGACATCCATCGTCACTTTCATCCCTTTGGTACTAATAGCATCTTTGACTACCTGTACCATTACTTCTTGGCCTTTGTGTAAAACCTTATCAATATTCTTTTTATCCCCGCCAATTACATCTGAGATATACAAATAAGCATTTTTTTCATACCCAATATTTAAAAACGCACTGGAAATACCGGGCAAAACATTCTCTACCACCCCTTTGTAAATGTTTCCTACAATGTTAAGCGCGCCGCGGCGTTCCCATAAAATCTCGTTTACACGGTCATTTTCCAAAATAGCAATACGCGTTTCTTCAAATGACGTATTAACTAACACTTCTACTGTATTTGGTTTTTCTTCTTGTACAACTTGTGTCATGTTCAAAATCCTCTCTTGGCCCAGGGCCTAAATTCGGTGAAGTTCGCCGGCACTATCCTGCCAGTAAAGCCCTTCCCGTATAATTTGTATCCCGCCCAGTTCCGTAGGGTTCATTCCCAACCAGGCGGCAACCAACTCTTGCGGGTTGGCCCACTTTCCTTCTACACTTTGCAACGTAAGCAACACGTTTGTCCCATCAGATGTCTCTGCACGAACAATGAAAGGGCGTTCATCTACCACCCACGTCATTCCGTTAGCAAATGTGCGCGTGATTTTTACTTGCGGGGCATTGAAAAATTCCTCTGCAGACAGGTGGGCGGGATATGCTTCAAAATTCCCTTCCACCCGGTACACCGCCGCCGTTGCTAAATACTGCACCGATGCAAATGCATACGGCACGCGCATAACTGCTAATACTTCTAATCCTATTTCCGGGTTGGACAACAAATTCTGCAGTTGTCCGGGCAAAACAGGTTGCTTTAAATAAATATCGGCGTATTCCCGCTCGGTGCGTACTCCCCGCCCGGCCGCCGGCCCATACGCCACACGCGGGTAACTTTCGCCACCCTTGGCCGGTGCATATACTAGCCCGCTTTGCCGGATCTGCTGACGCAACACAACAACCGGGTCCTGCTTATTGGGCCCTTTTTGGACCAAGCGGAATACTATACGCATTTTATAAATTTTTGGCGTGTTTATCATCTTTTTTATGCTCGTATGCGCCGCGCATAGACGGATTGCAAAATTCCTAATGCCCATAAACTAGCCACCAGATTAGACCCGCCATACGAAATAAACGGGAGCGGAATTCCCGCTACCGGCACAATTCCCAACAACATTCCAAAGTTCACCAGCATATAAGTTAAAAACATCCCAAATATGCCTGCACAGACCAAATATCCGTAGCGGTCGCTAGACATATACCCAATCACAACGGCCTGCCACAAAATCAGCAAATATAGTCCTAACACCAGTAGCATTCCCCAAAGCCCCAATTCTTCCCCAACGACAGCTAAAATAAAATCGGTATGTTTCTCCGGCACGAACCCCAAGCGCGATTGGGTGCCCGAGAACAACCCCTTCCCCAATACCCCGCCGGATCCCATGGCAATTTGTGCTTGCAATACGTTATACCCTGCCCCCTGCGGATCAGCCGAAGGGGCCAAAAAGGTTTCAATACGTTTGCGTTGGTGGGGCTTCATGTGGTTTTCTACCACAATTCCTCCAAATAATCCTGCCAAAATGGCCAGGGTCATTAGCACAAAATAGATGGGAGACAAAAACATACGCAGTTGCTTACATAGCCACCAAGCAATATAGCCCAAAAAGGCCACTAGAAGCGAAAAACCCACCATATACCACCCATTATGCGCCAACTGGTAGAAAGTGTGCCCTAGCCAGGAATCTGTGATTTCCGGGTGCAAATAAATAAATGTCCACGCAATGGTAAAGAACCCTGCCACGGCCCCTAACACACACCCCAAACACAAATAAAAAACATGTGCGCCTGCACAATACAAAAGTACAACTAATGCCGGCAACGTAACCACTACGGATGAAAAATCCGGCTGAAGCATAATCAGCCCAAAAATAGGAGCCAAAAGTATGCCTATGCCAAATAAAGTAGAGGGGTCTTGCACTTTACGCCCGCGCCTATCCAAAAATGCGGCTGCTACCAACAGGGTACATATACGGCAAATTTCCGAAGGTTGCATGGAAAAAAAGGGCAACACAAACCAGGAACGGCTCCCGCGTTGGTAAGAACCAAAAAGTAACACCCCCACTAAAAGAAGAAGCACAAAACCATACACATATTTCCACTGTTCGTTGTAAATCTGGTAATTAAAACTCCAACCAAACGCAAAGGCAATTAGTCCCATAGGTAACGCCACCAAATGCGTACGGACAATGGAATTAGACCAAGACAAACTATTTACAGCAGACATAATACACAAGGCCCCTAAAAGCAATAGTCCTAACATCGCGTAAAATAGAATGGAATTCTTGGGGCTACGCACTGCACTTGGAATGGTTCTTAAGATAGACATTTAGGACTCCGCCACCGCATATTTACCTACCTGGAAATAGGCCTCTAACATTTCCCGGGCAACCGGGCCGGCCGCAGAACTGCCGCCCTCTCCAAATTCTACAAAAACCGCAAGCGCAATGGAAGGTTCTTGCCCTTCTAATCCCGCAAAGGCCATAAACCACCCATGGTCTGCCCCATGCGGATTTTGTGCTGTGCCTGTTTTGGCATATACGTCTAACCCTTTTATTTTAACACGGCGGGCCGTTCCGTCATCCACGGTATGCTTGAGGGCCTTATATAATAAATCGTATGTTTGCGGTTTTAAATCCGCTACCTGCAATACTTCCTTTTGCCCTTTTTGTTCTACTTTGCCGGTTTGGTTACTTACTATTTTTTCCACATAATAGGGCCGGTAAACATTTCCGCGGCTGGCTAATGCCGCAGCAAACTGGGCCAGTTTAATGGGGGTCACCAGCAGTTCCCCTTGCCCAATGGATAAATTAAGTGTATCCCCTACAAACCAATACGTTTTATTGCGGGCGCGCCGGGTAGGGCCGTAGATATTGCCGGCTTTTTCACCGGGCAGATCAATCCCGGTGGGCCGCCCAAACATAAATTTACGTTCCATGCGTTCAATAGCAGCCGGCCCCAAAGCCGCCGCCACTGCATAAAAATACACGTCGCAGGAATTGCTCATCCCATCAAAAAAATCTACCGGGCCGTGTGTCCCCCAACATTTAAAAACCCGGGGGCCGGAATCATATTTGCCGGTGCAGTTTATTTTATGGGAAATATCCAACGCACCTTCCTCCAGTGCGGCTGCTGCAGTAATTACTTTAAACGTAGAGGCCGGGGGATATACCCCTTGAACAGCCAAATTATATTCATCAATACGTTTGGAGAGGGTATCCGTCACTTCATCCGTATAAGATACAAAAATGTTTGGATTATACGCCGGCGCACTGGCAAGGGCCAAAACTGCCCCTGTACGAGGATCCAGCGCAACGGCAGCCCCTCTTCCTGTTTTGGTATTCTTCAATGCTTCCTCAGCCGCTTTTTGTACGGCGAAATTGAGTGTTAAATAAACATCACTGCCTGCTTGCCATTTTTTATCCTGAATAATACGTTTTACACGCCCGCGGTAGTCCACTTCCAAATAAACACCACCGTCTTTGCCCTTAAGTTCTTTTTCAAATTTTTTTTCAATCCCGTTTTTCCCAATTTTAGATGAAAGACGGTAACCGGCATTGACGTCCCGTTTTTTCCATTCGCTCTCATCCATACTGCCAATATATCCTACCAGGTGGCTGGCCAGCGTTTGGTGCGGATAATCCCGCTTGGTTTCCTCCAACAAATAAAGCCCCGGATAATACTGCAATAATTCCTGCAGGGCAGCCGCCGTTTTAACAGACAGATTTTCCACTAATAATGTGGCTTTTCCGGTTTTGCGCCCTTGCTCTAATTTAGCCAGTAATGTGTTGGGAGTAAGACGCAAACGAGGAGCCATGTCTTCCACAAAACGCTGGGTATTTTCCTCCATTTGTCCCCCTGCTGATAAATAGTATAGGCCAAATGCAGGGGCATTAGAGGCAATAGCCACCCCATCTGCCGTAAAGATGCGCCCGCGCGGGGCTGTTTGATAAAGAATTTGCGTGCGGTTACGCTCTGCTAATTGCACATAGTTTTTGTGCCGAAATACTTGAATATCCACCAAACGCATAGCAATAATACAACCTGCCAGCATAGCCAACAACCAAAGGATTTTTAACCGTCCGTTAAAATGAATTTTAATAACGGCCATACTTAGTTACCCCTGACGGCACAGCGAGGATTGCCCCAGAATTTTACCTACTATCCAAAATACAAAAGGGGCGCAACAAGCATCCAGCAAGGCCCCGCCCAGTAAACTAAAAAAACCGGGCCACATATTTGCGGATGCGAACAAAGCCACCAGCCCGGTATTGAGAAACCCCACCAGAAACGTTAAGCCAAATACCGCCACCATTTGCGGGAAAAATGCTTCAAAATCAAACCGATCTACCATACCGTCAATCAAACAAGCACTTATCGTGAACGTAAAAGCATTATTTCCAAATAATTTTGTACTGAAAAAGTCCAAAAATAATCCGCATACAAATGCACCACTATACGCGTATGGTGGTTTTAAACGCACGCAAAATGCAGTTACAAATACCAGCATTATATTCACACTGACGCCCAAAGGCGCAAAAAAAGATGCAAACGCCCAATGACATACTGTGGCCAACACAAACAACACAAACAATTTGACGGTATTTCCAAACACTAATCTGCCCCCTGATTCACGATAACAAATAGTTCTTGGACAGCAGAGGAACGTACTTGAGGGGTCACGTACACCGTGAGTGAGGTTTGTAATTCATTTTCTTCACGTTGTCCGCTTACTTCCCCTACCAAAATGCCTGCCGGGAATACGCTGCTGGAGGAAGAAGTATATACTTTATCCCCTTTTTCTATCTGTGCCAAAAGCGGAATATACTTTATTTGCACAGCACGCGGGCCATCTCCCACCAACAACCCTTCTTCACCGCTACGCGCTATTTGAACGGCCGCCGAAAAATCTTCATCTCGTAATAAAAGGACTTTTGCCGTTTGCTCGGTAACCTCTATCACTACCCCGGCCAGCCCTTCCTGTCCATTTTCCAAGGCAACCACCGCACTACGCTCTTCAATTCCATCGGCAGATCCTTTATCTATCACCACCGTATTCCAACGCGTTGGTTCACGATAGGCCACCTTCGCCCATACCCCTTTCCAGGGAAGGGTGGGTGTTAGGTTCAATAATTGGGACAAGCGTTTATTTTCTGCAAACACACTGTTGGCTTGAGAAGATAACAATTGAATATGTTCTTGTTGTTGCTTGAGTTGTTCATTTTCTTGGTGCGCATGTAATAACTCGCGCACGGTATAGGAAACATCCTCTGCGTAGGCCACCGCCCCATGCGCTACACGTACTTGCGGAATAAACGCATACGCAAGCACGGCCTTGACGGAAGAAACCAATCCTTCCAGCGGCAAAATCATAAGCAAAAAAGAAAGCAACAGAAATGACACCGGCCATCCTAAACGGCGGTATCTTGCCGTGGCATGTTTATAAAGAGAACTTTTTGCATAGGGAAAATTCATAATTACAAGAACTGTTTCTAATTACTCAAAACGGACACGGTCCCTTTTACTGAACTGTGTCCGTTTGGTCAATAGTTTTAGTAAAAACTAGAACGATTTATGACGCGCACCGAAAAAGCGGGACCCTTTTTCGTTTAACTGCTCCAAAAACTTCCCTGTGCCCAGTGCCACACAATTAAGCGGATCGGCGGCACGATGGACCGGAATGTCCGTCTCTTTACGGATAAGTTCAGTTATGCCGCGCAATAAACTGCCGCCACCGGCTACCATAAGGCCCCTGTCTACAAGATCAGCCGCTAACTCCGGCGGGGTTTCTTCCAAGGTACTCTTAATAACGTCCAAAATAAGCCGTACCGGTTCCATCAGTGCTTGACGAATTTCTTCAGAAGTAACTGTTAGCGTACGCGGTAAACCTTGTGTTTGGTCACGCCCTTTTACTTCCATAGATTTTTCTTCTTTTAACGGATAAACGGAACCTAAATTGATCTTCACTTCTTCCGCAGTGGTTTCCCCCACAATGAGGTTATACTTTTTGCGAAAATATTGCACAATGCACTCGGTCAGTTCATCTCCGGCTACGTCAATTGATTTTGCAACCACCATTCCCCCTAAGGAAATGACAGCCACTTCGGTAGTGCCGCCACCAATATCAACAATCATACTAGCATGCGGCTCTGCTACCGGAAGATCTGCCCCCATGGCTGAAGCCATAGGTTCCTCTATCAGATATACTTCACGCGCTCCTGCTTGGCGGGCCGCATCATCTACGGCACGGCGTTCCACGCCTGTAATATCCGACGGAATGCCAATGACAATCCGGGGGCGCAACAAACTGCTGCGGGTGTGCACTTTGCGGATAAAATAGCGAATCATTTCCTGCGTGACTTCAAAGTCCGCAATGACCCCATTTTTCATCGGGCGCACAGCCACTATGTTGGCCGGGGTGCGGCCTAACATTTGCTTGGCTTGCCAACCGACGGCTTTTACTTCGCCGGTTTCTTTTTCCATCGCAACTACAGAAGGTTCATTAAGTACAATGCCTTTGTCTTTGACATATATCAAACAATTAGCCGTACCTAGATCCATTCCTAAGTCAGAAGAAAACAGCCCCCCCAGATAGTCAAGTACCATAAATTAGTCCACCAATTTAACGATAGCTACTTGTGCGTTATCACCTTGGCGTAAACCAGCGCGGTAAATGCGGCAGAATCCGCCGGGACGATTGGCATAACGAGCAGCCAACACATCACACACTTTCTTCACAGCCGCAGCATCTTTGAGCGTATCTTTAACAGCACGTTCGTTTTTTGCTTTGGCCAGGGTAATTAACCCTTCCACCACACGGCGCACCTCTTTGGCTTTGGGGAGCGTGGTAGTCACTTCTTCGTGCAGAATAATACTGGTAGCCATATTCTTTAGCATGGCCCGGCGATGAGATGCCGTTTTGCCCAGTTTTCTGTATCCGGTATTTTTAATCATACAACAAATACTCCTTAAATTTTCATGCCCAGCGATAATTCCATCGCGGCCAATCTGTTTTTAATTTCTTCCATTGATTTTGCGCCGAAATTCTTAATCATATTCAAGTCATTCTCGGTCATTTTGACTAAGTCACGCACCGTACGAATATTTTCAGATTTCAAACAGTTAATGGAACGAGAAGATAATTCAATAAACTCAATAGATTGGTTTAGTAAATCTTCCTGTTTGTTGTGGGCTGCTGCGGCCTCGGTAACTGCCGATGAGATAGGTTCCTCTACGGCTTCATCACTAACAGTTTTGACCCCTTCATCCGCCCCTTCAATGGTAAAGATATGCAAAGAGCCAGACAACAACACTGCCGCCCGGTGCAAAGCAAGCGCAGGAGACAACGTGCCATCTGTGGTGATTTCCAAGATCAAGCGGTCATAGTCCGTCTTTTGACCGACACGAGCAGGTTCCACATCATAGTGAACTTTAACAATGGGGGAAAACAAAGCATCTACCGCAATAAAACCGGCAGGACGCTGTACCTTGGCCAATTCTTCACCGGGTACATATCCTTTCCCGCGGGAAACTTCTATTTCAATATTGAGTTCACCGCCCACTTCTAACGTAGCCAGCACTAAATCTTTATTGATAATTTCCACGCCATCCACTTCTTCAATATCCGCCGCCGTCACTACACCGGCTTTAGTAGTATGAAGTTGTAAGGTTTCACTGGTTTTGCCTTCCATTTTAACACGCAAGTGTTTAAAATTTAGCAGAATGTTAATAACATCTTCCCGCACATGGGGGACTGTGCTAAATTCATGCACCGCCCCTTGGATACGTACTGCTGTTACGGCTGCACCTTCCATTCCGGAAAGCAAAATACGGCGCAGGGAGTTCCCTACTGTATGGCCATATCCGCTTTCGTATGGTTCTGCAATAAATTTGCCGTAAAAGTCAGAAGCTGTTTTTTCTTCTAACTGAATCTTTTGGGGAAGGACTAATTCGTTTAAAGCCATGTAATGCCTCCAAACTATCTAGAATAATATTCTACAATCAGCTGCTCATTGACAGGGTAGGACATTTCCTCTCTGTCGGGCCATCTTAAAAGTTTACCGGTCAATTTTTCCGCGTCATATTCAATAAAACTGGGGCGCGGATTGTGTTTTTCGGCTTCGGTTAACCCTTGCTTTACCATGGCATTTTCCGCCAAGGACGCATCTTTCAAGGCCACTTTATCACCAATACGCAATTGGTAGGAAGGCACGTTAACGGCTTTGCCGTTGACAGTTACATAACCGTGCAATACCAGTTGGCGCGCGGTCTTTAAAGAAACCGCAAAACCTAACCGGCGTACCACGTTATCTAAACGGGTTTCCAATTTGCGTAAGAAATTTTCACCGGTTTGTCCTTCGGCTTTCGCGGCGTTAGCAAACATATTGTGGAACGGAATTTCGGACATGCCGGATTGCAAGCGTGCTTTTTGTTTTTCTTGCAAGCGGATACCGTATTCAGACACTTTGGCTTTACGCACTTTACCGCCACGTTTGGTAGCAGCGGCCAATTTGTCAATCACACAATTGGTGTAACATTTGGTTCCTTTCAGGAACAATTTGCAATCTAATTTTCTGCATTTTTTGCAGGTAGGTCCAATATTTCTTGACATAAAACTATACTCTCCGTGCTTTGGGCGGTCTGCATCCGTTATGAGGAATCGGGGTTACGTCTTTAATAGAAGATACGACTAACCCGGCTTGTGCTAATGCGCGTACAGCGGTTTCACGCCCTTGGCCCGGGCCGCATACTTTTACGGCCACTTCGCGCATACCCATAGACACTGCTTTTTCTGCAGCCGTATTGCTTGTAATTTGTGCGGCAAACGGTGTAGATTTTTTGGTGCCTTTAAACCCATGGGAACCGGCGGTAGACCACGCAAGCGTGTTACCTTTATCATCCGATACGGTTACAATGGTATTATTAAACGAACAAAAAATGTGTACCACACCGAATACCGGTGCTTTGGCATTTTTCTTTTTTGCTTTAGCCGCCGGGGCTTGGGCCGTGACGGTTTTTGTTTCTTTTTCTTCTGCCATATTTAAATTCCTTTAAATTTATTTAACTTTAGAACCGACCGTTTTTCTTCTTCCGCGGCGGGTCCGGCTGTTGGTTTTGGTGCGCTGCCCGCGGACCGGCAAATTGCGGCGGTGGCGTTGCCCACGATAGGAACCAATTTCAATAGCGCGGTGAATGTTTTGTGCTACTTCGCGACGCAGTTCCCCTTCCACTTTGTATTCCTTCTGCAAAATGGTGTTAAGTAAACCGGCTTGTTGTTCGGTTAAATCTTTGACACGGGTTGCCGGGTCAATTTGGCCTTCCAACTTAGCGAGCACTTCTTTGGCGTTTTTCTTGCCGATGCCGTAAATGTATTCCAAGGCGACATCAATTCTTTTGTTTTTCGGTAAATCAATACCTGCGACTCTAGCCATAACTTTTTAGAACTCCTTAAATTAACCTTGGCGTTGTTTGTGTTTTGCTACTTCGCAAACCACACGCACTACGCCGTTACGTTTAATGATTTTGCATTTCTGACATATTTTTTTTACACTGGCTCTAACTTTCATTTATTTCTCCCTATAAGTTATTCTACCGCGGGTTAAGTCGTATGGGGAAAGTTCCAACTTGACTTTATCCCCCGGAAGAATTCTTATATGATGAACTCTCATTTTGCCGGATATATGCCCCAGAATCACTTTGCCGCCTGCAATTTCAATTTTAAACATGGCATTGGGCAACGCCTCTAGGACTTTACCTTCAATTTCGATTTTATCGCTCATACAACTCCGAGTTCGGATTAAATTCGGAACACCGAACGCGAGCCACCGCGCCCGTTATTCAAAAGCAGTAAAAATTTCACTGCCGTTAGTTGTAACGGCAACCGTATGTTCAAAATGGGCAGCCAAACTGCCATCTTGGGTTACTACAGTCCAACCGTTAGCCAACTCCCTGACCTTATACGTTCCCGCAGTCAACATGGGTTCTATGGCCAGCACCATGCCTGCTTCTAACACAGGCCCTGTTCCGGGTTTGCCGAAATTGGGGATGCTGGGTTCTTCGTGCATATTGCGGCCGATTCCGTGTCCGCAATAATCGCGCACGACCCCCATGCCGTTTTCCATAGCAAAAGTTTCCACCGCATGTTGTACGTCACCAAGGCGACGCCCGGCTTTGACTTGCCCGATTGCTTTGTAGAGCGACTTTTTTGTTACATCCATCAGCCGCTGGGCTTCATCGGAAACTTTTCCTACAGCGAGGGTGATTGCGGCATCTGAACAGAAACCGTCAAGGCGGGCTCCTGTATCAATACTGATAATATCACCACTCTTTAATATTTTATCTTTTTTTGGGATTCCATGCACGACTTCTTCATTGACAGACGCGCAAATACTGCCCGGAAACCCATAATATCCTAAAAACAATGGGGTCGCCCCGAAGGAGCGGATTGTTTTTTCGGCTTCGCGGTCCAGGTCCAATGTAGACAGGCCCGGTTTGACGATTTGGGTCATTAACTTTAAAACCGCTGCCGTCACTTTACCGGCTGCCCGCATTTTATCCAGTTCGCTTTTACTTTTTACTTCAATCATTTTACCTTCTCAAGGAGTGTTTGTTGCATCTCCTTAAAAACTTGGTCCGGCGTCTGGTTGCCGTTTACTTCCACATATTTACCAGAATTCTGATAATAATTTTTTACCGGCAATGTATCTTTGTGATACACTTCTAAACGGTGCTTTACACGTTCTGCCGTATCATCCGGGCGGGTGTATAGTTCCCCCCCGCATACCGGGCAAGTGCTATGGGCACTTTCCGGCCCAACGTGTAAAATTTCCCCGCATTTACGGCATTGGCGGCGCGAAGAAATCCGCCCCACCACCTCACTTTCCGGCAAGGTAATCATAATTACACGGTCTACGTTACGCCCTAGCCGCCGCATCATATCATCTAGTGCTTTTGCTTGCGCTACCGTACGCGGAAATCCGTCAAAAATAATATCTTTGTCCGTACTACTGACGATTTTTTCCAACATAGAAATCATCAGTTCATCCGGCACTAAATTACCCTGGTTAATAATCCCAGCAATTTGCTTGCCAAGAGCAGACCCCGAAGCAATCTCTCCACGTAATTCGTCCCCCGTGGAAATATGCTTAAGATGATATACATCTTGCAATTTAGCCGATTGGGTACCTTTCCCAGCACCCGGGCATCCCATTAAAACGATATTCACAACAATCCTTCCAAAAACTTTAACCAACAGATAAATTTCTAGGATTTTGCTCTTGCGCTAGGAGTCTAGTTGCGAAGCTTACTATAAGTTAAGTGAGCAACGTAACGACAACGCGCAAGAGATAAAATCCGTAAAATTTATTGCACGTTAAACCAACGGCCTTTAATCCGTTTAGAACCTTTCATCAAAGGTTCATAGTTACGCGCTAACAAGTGCGCCTGCACCTGGCTAACCGTATCTAATGCCACACCAACAACAATGAGTAACGCCGTACCGCCGAAGTAAAAATCTACTCCAAAGTACGAGCGGAACGCATCCGGCAACACCGCCACCAAACAAACAAAAATGGCACCGCAGAATGTAATGCGGTTCATGACCCATTCAATGTAGTTTTTGGTAGGTTCACCAGGACGAATACCAGGAATAAAGCCACCCCATTTCTTCATGTTATCGGCAATATCTGCCGGGTTAAACGTCATGGAGTTATAAAAATAACAGAAGAAAATAATGAGTGCGGAAAATAATAACATGTACCACACATTTCCGTGGTTAAACATATTTAAAATTTTCTGCGCCCACTGCGCTTCTTGGTTAAAACTGGCAACCGTCAGCGGTAAGGAAATTACAGAGGAGGCAAAAATGACAGCAATTACCCCGCTCTGGTCCACTTTGAGCGGCAAGTAACTGGTTTGGCCACCATACATTTTATTACCTACTTGACGTTTGGCATATTGCACCGGAATTTGGCGTTGGGCTGTTTCCAACCAAACGACCAGTGCAGTAATCACTACCGCCGCGGCACAAATCACCAGGGCCATGAAGAAATCCATTTCCCCGGTTGCCACACGTTCTTTAATTTCCAGCACAGCACTGGGCAAGCGGTCCACAATCCCGGCAAAGATGATGAGCGAAATACCATTGCCCACCCCTTTTTCGGTAATTTGCTCCCCCAGCCACATAACAAACATCGTGCCGGCTGCTAACGTAATGAGCGTGGTTAAAAAGAACAAAAAGTTCGGGGTGACTACCGCAGGTACACCACCCGCACCTGTTACGCGCGAAATGGCAAACGTCATCATACCGCCTTGTAACAAGGCCAAAAACAGTGCAAAAATACGGGTAATTTGGTTTTCTTTTCTCCGTCCGCTTTCGCCTTCTTTATGCATACGGTCCAGTGCCGGGAAAATATGCGCCCCGCGCACCAGCCCCATGATAATGGAAGCGTTAATATACGGCATAATACCCAGTGCCAAAATGGAGAAACGCCCCAACGCCCCGCCCGAAAAGATATTCATAAAACCCAGAATACCGTTTTGGTGCGCGGCAAAAAGTTGGCGCAATACTTCCGTATTGATACCAGGTATCGGGATTGCAGCCGCAATCCGGAAAACGGCTAACGCCCCGATCACAAAGAGCAGGCGCTTTTTGAGTTCGGGGGCGTTAAAAATATTTGCTACTGTATTGTTTTCCATTATTTTTTCTCAATAACGGTAGCGGTGCCGCCGGCTTTTTCAATCGCGGCTTTGGCCGTAGCAGAAAAGCCATGAGCAGACACTTTAAGGGCTTTGGTTAAAGTCCCATTGGCAAGCACTTTCACACGGCAAGCACAGTGAATTACACCGGCTTTTTTGAGTGCTTCCGGGGTTACTTCCGCACCGGCAGCAAAGAGTTTTTCCAAGGAGCCAACGTTTACATAATCGTAACGAGTGGCAAAATCTTTATTGGAAAAACCGCTTTTAGGCGTATGGCGGATTAAAGGCATCTGTCCGCCTTCTTTGCTTTCTTTGCGGGTGTTACCGGAACGAGAGGTTTGCCCTTTCATTCCTTTCGTGCAGTAATTACCTAGACCAGAACCCGGCCCAATGCCTAAGCGGCGTTTGGCTTTGCGGGAACCGTGTTTCGGGAAAAGTTTATTTAAAGTTACCATGATTTATTCTCCTTCACACTAGGCGGCCTTTTCTTCCGTCTTTTCTTCCGTAGCGGCTTCTACTTTTTCAGCTTTACCGCGAAGTACGTTGACGGCTTCTTTGCTTTTTAATTGCTTGAAGGCCTCCATCGTAGCGTATACCAAGTTGCACGGATTGGTGCTGCCTAAACTTTTAGCCAACACGTCTTTAATTCCGGCGGCTTCAAACAGAAGGCGCGCACCGGAACCGGCAATTACCCCGGTACCAGGGGCAGCGGGCTTCATCCATACAGAAGCCGCACCAAATTTACCGATTACTTCGTGCGGGATGGTATCACCGACTACCGGAAAGGTAATCATGTGTTTGCGGGCGTGGGTTTCGGCTTTGGCGATAGCGGCCTGCACTTGATTGGCCTTACCAATAGCCACCCCGACCTTACCTTGTCCGTTACCGACAACGACGAGCGCACGGAACCCCATGCGTTTACCGCCTTTTACCACTTTGGTGGTGCGGGCGACGTTAATTACCGTCGTTTTTCCTTCGGCAGCGGGTCTGGTTTTTTGAAACTCGGCTTTTTTGCCTTTCGCTTCTTTCATTTCGTTGGACATTAAATTCACCTATGACCTTAGAATTTCAATCCTGCTTCGCGGGCAGCATCAGCTAACGCTTTGATTCTGCCGTGGTAGACGCGTCCGCCGCGGTCAAACATTACTTGCGTAATGCCTTTATCAATTGCTTTTTTGGCAATGGCAGCACCTAATGCCTTAGCGGCCTCAATGCTTTTGGCGGATGCCTCAAATTTGCCTTCAAATTCTTTAGACAACGTGGTAGCAGACACTAACGTGCTGTGTGTGTTGTCGTCTACAATTTGGGCATACATATATTTCAAACTTCTGTAAACGGACAGACGCGGACGATGCGCACCGTTTTTTAACAGATGCCCGCGGCTGCGGTCTTTACGATACTGGTATCTTTCTTGTTTAGTAGCCATACTTATTTACCTCCCGCCGCGGTCTTACCGGCTTTGCGTACAATGTGTTCGCCCTGGTATTTAATACCGCTGCCTTTATAGGGTTCCGGCGGGCGGATACGGCGGATCTTAGCGGCAAAATCACCTACCAAGAATTTGTTGCTGCCTTTGATGGTAACAAACCCGGTTTTACCGTCTACGGTAACCGTAAGGCCGGTGGGAATGTCCAAATTAACCGGGTGCGAAAAACCTAATTCCAGGTTTAATTTCGTACCGGCTACATTGGCGCGGTACCCTAAACCGTTAATTTCCAACACTTTGGTAAAACCATTGGTCACACCTTCAATAATGTTGAAAACATTGGCACGAGTCGTACCATGCAAGGCATTAAGGGCTTTGTAATCCTTTTCATCAATAGAAAAGGTGAGAACGCCGTTATCTAATTTGGGCGTAATACCGGCAGGCACGGTGTAGGATAAAGAACCTAACGCACCGGTAGCGGTAATAACACTATCTTTAATTTCCACTTTGGTTTTAGCGGGAATATTGATTACTTTTTTACCAATTCTGCTCATACTTCCCCCTTACCAAACCTGGCACAATACTTCGCCGCCGATTTTGGCTGCTTTGGCTTGTGCATCCGTCATTAAACCTTTAGAAGTGGATAAGATAGAAATGCCGAACGCACCGCGCACTTTAGGAATATTGTCATACGCGCTGTATACGCGGGAACCCGGTTTAGAAACACGTTTCAAACCTTGAATGACACATTCGTTTTCAGGCGTGTATTTCAAAAATACCCGCACCACGCCGCCTTTTGTTTCATTGTGAACGGCTTTGAAATTGGCAATGTATCCTTCTTCTTTGAGGATGCGCGCAATTTCAGTTTTGATTTTAGAAAAAGGAATGTCCACTTTTTCTTTTTTCTTCATATTTGCGTTTCTTATTCTGGTTAAGAAATCTGCGATTGGATCCATATTTTAAGTTGCCCGCCTAAACTACTTTCTACTTTGTATAGAGTTGGCCCGGCTAGGCAGCTCCTCCTGTTAAATTACCAACTGGATTTTTTAAGACCGGGGATCAATCCCTGGTGCGCCATCTTTCTCAGGCAGATACGGCAGAGACCGAAGTCGCGGTAGTAACCTCTTGCGCGGCCACAGATTTGGCATCTGTTGTGGTAACGCACGGCAAACTTTTGGTCTTTTGCCATTTTTGCAACCCATGCTTTCGTAGCCATAAGTTCTTTGCTCCTTATTTACCCGATTTGCGGAACGGAAGCCCCATGTAGTCCATGAGTAAGCGGCCGTTCTTATCGTTGTCGGCAGTGGTAACAAACGTAATGTTCATACCGTATGCTTTGGGGGATTTTTCCACATCAATTTCCGGGAAAATATAATGTTCTTTAATCCCCAAGTTCAGGTTTCCGCGCCCGTCAAAACTCGGGTTGAAACCTTGGAAGTCACGGATGCGGGGGCACGCAATAGAAATAAAGCGTTCCATAAATTCATACATCCGCGCACCGCGCAACGTAACACGTACGCCGATGGGCATGCCTTCTCTTAATTTGAAGTTAGAAATGGATTTTTTCGCACGGCGCACTTGCGCGGCCTGACCGGCAATAGCGGTTAAGTCATTCTTGGCGATTTCCATTGCTTTGATATCTTCGCGGGCTTCTTTTACACCGATATTAATCACAATTTTGGTCAGTTTCGGCGCGGCCATGGGGCTCTTTACCCCCATTTCCTTGAGCAAGGCCGGAAGCACTTTTTCCTTATACAGGGCCTGCAAGGCAGGAACATATCCTTCGGGGGCCTTGGTAGTTTTCGTTTCTTTCTTAGCAGTCATTTTTCAGTACCTACTTAGATAATTGCTTCGTTGCATTTGCGGCAGACACGCGTTTTTTTACCGTCGGCCGTAATTTGCATCTTGGGCGTCATGGCTTTTTTACATTTTTGGCAGACCACCGCTACGTTAGACGCGTGAATCGGGGCTTCTACCTGCACAATGCCGCCTTGCTTATTTTGGGAAGGTTTCGTGTGTTTGGAAACCATATTCACGCCCGCCACTACAACAGTGTTTTTGGACGGATTTACGGATTTCACCTCGCCTTTTTTGCCTTTATCTTTACCGGCTAATATAAGCACAGTATCTTTCGTTTTTACGTTCATACCTATACTACCTCCGGTGCCAGAGAAATGATTTTCAAAAAATTCTTTTCTCTTAATTCGCGGGCAATCGGGCCGAATACACGGGTACCTTTGGGTTCGCCATTATCGTTAATGATGCAAACAGCATTGTCATCAAAGCGGATATAGGAACCGTCTTTGCGTCTTTTTTCACGAGCTACGCGCACTACTACAGCACGTACCACGTCGCCTTTTTTAATGGCGGAAGTAGGGATTGCATCCCGTACGGAACACATAATCACGTCTCCGAGGGTTGCAATATCCCGGTGGTGGCCGCCGCGCACTTTAAAGCATTGTACTTTACGCGCGCCGGAATTATCGGCCACATTGAGGATGCTTCTTAATTGAATCATACGTTTGTTACTCCGTAGTTTTAAAAACTATACTCTGGCTTTTTCCACTACTTTACACACACGCCATTTCGTTGTTTTGGAAACAGGGCGGGTGCTCATAATTTCCACTTTGTCGCCGAGTTTGCTTTCGTTGGCTTCGTCGTGCGCGTGGAATTTGGCCGCTCTTTTTAGCGTTTTGCCGTAGCGTTCATCATGCACCAGGCGTTCTACACGTACGGTGCGGGTTTTGTTCATCTTGTCAGACACTACTACGCCGGTGAGCACTTTGCGTTTAGCGCGGGTTTGATTATTTTCCATAGTAAACCTCTATTTCGCCGCGGCCTTCTGGTTAATTAACGTCTGCAGAAGGGCAATTTCGCGTCTTACAGCACGTAATTCCATGGGGTTAGCCAAAGGAGTGGTGCTGTGTTTGAAAAGAAGGTTAAATTTCTTTTCTTGAGCTTTGCCGAGCATTTCATTTAAGTCGGCCAAAGATTTTTTCTTTAAATCTGCTTTTTCGTTGGTTTTCATACCTTACCTTCTGGTTACCAATTTGGTTTTGATCGGCAGTTTGTCGGAAGCCAAGCGCATAGCACGTTTCGTGTCTTCTTCACTAGCACCTTCCAATTCAAACAAAATCCGGCCCGGTTTTACCACGGCAGCCCAGTATTCGGGCGCGCCTTTGCCTTTACCCATACGCGTTTCGGCAGGGTGTTTGGTAATGGCTTTATCCGGGAAAATGCGGATCCACAATTTACCTTTTTTCTTAATAAAACGAGATAAGGTAATACGAGCCGCTTCAATTTGGCGCGCAGTGATCCATTTGGGTTCCAGGGCTTTTAAACCATATTCCCCAAAGACCACTTCCGTTCCGCGTTTGGCATTGCCTTTAATGCGCGGCGCGCTGAAAGGTTTACGGTATTTTACTCTTTTCGGCATCAACATAGTTCAGATTCCTCTATTTTGCTTCCGTAGCGGCCGTTTCTACAGCCCCTTCGGTAGCACCGTTTTCCATGTCGCGGTGTTTTTTCAGTTCGTGCATAATCTCTTTGGGAGATTTAGCAAAGTGCGTCCGTTTAAAGATCCACACTTTCACGCCGATTTTACCGCTGATGGTATTGGCTTCGGTAAAACCATAGTCAATATCCGCGCACAAGGTATGTAACGGTACGCGGCCTTCACGTTTCCATTCCGTACGGGCAATTTCGGCACCGCCTAAACGGCCAGATACCATAATTTTAATACCCAGGGCTTTACCAGATAAGGCCTTTTCAATGGCCTTTTTCATAGCGGCCCCATAGTGAGCGCGTTTTTCCAACTGTTGGGCAATATTTTGCGCAACTAATTGGGCATCCGTTTCCGGGTTTTTAATTTCAATCACGTTTACAAACGTTTTGCTCCCGGTCATGGCTTCCAGTTCTTTGCGAAGGGCTTCAATATCAGCACCTTTTTTACCAATCACCACACCCGGGCGGGCCGTGTGAATGTTTACGCGCAAGAACGCACCGGCTCTTTCAATACCGACATAACTGATAGCCGCCATCTCAAATTTTCCGTCAATGTGTTTGCGGATTTGGGCATCTTCCAGAATAAGCGCCGGCATATTTTTGGGCGCAAACCAGCGGGAACGCCAGTCCTGGATGTATCCTAAACGAATAGACCGGGGATGAATCTTATGTCCCATAAATTAGCGGCCTCCTTTCTTTTCATCGGTAACAATTACCGTTAAATGACACATACTTTTTTTGTAGGGCATTGCACGGCCCTGCGGACCGGGCTGCACTCTGCGAAGGTGACCGCTGGGGCCTAAGTTCGCAAACGCCTCTTTAATATAGACGTGGGCAAAGTCAATATTTTTGCCTTCTTTAGCGGCTTTGACTTGCAAGTTGGCGGCGGCACTGTGTAACGTTTTGGCTACCAATTCGGCGGTACGTTTGGCCACAAACGGCAATACTTCTTCAGCCGCTTGAACATTTTTACCGCGGATTTGGTCCAACACTAAGTTTACACGGCGGCTACCGTAGCGTTGAAATTTAGCTTTTGCACAAGCTTCCATAGTAAATCCTCAACTCTTATTTCAAGGCGGTGGAATCTTTGGTAATACCACCGTGGCCTTTGAATAACCGGGTGAACGAGAATTCACCGAGTTTAAAACCTACCATACGTTCGGAAACGTAGATGGGAAGGAATTTGCGGCCGTTGTGTACCAGAAATGTATGACCGACAAATTCCGGCACGATTGTGCACGCTCTTGCCCATGTTTTAATAGGTTTCTTTTCGTTGGACTGGTTCATTTTTTGAACTTTTTCCAACAGGTTTAAGTCCACAAACGGACCTTTTTTAGTTGATCTTCCCATACTTATTTAACCTTGTTTTTTCTTCTGTCGCTGATAATCATCCAGCCGAACGCTTTTTTGGTAGAGCGGGTCTTTAGACCGCGGGCCGGTTGGTTCCACGGAGAGCGCGGGATGTTTCCGCCTTTACCGTGTCCGCGGCCACCACCCATCGGGTGATCTACCGCGTTCATCGCGCTACCGCGCACAGTCGGGCGGTTGCCCAGGTGGCGGTTGCGGCCGGCATTACCGATTACAATGTTGCCGTGGTCTACGTTACCCACTTGTCCAATGGTTGCACAGCAATCACTGGGTACTAAGCGGATTTCGCCAGACGGCATTTTAATATGGGCATATCCGGCTTCTTTGGCCATCAGTTGGGCTTGGGAACCAGCACTGCGGGCTAATTGAGCCCCTTTGCCAACTTTCAGTTCAATGGCGTGGATAAAAGTACCTTCCGGGATATATTTAAGTGCAAGGCAGTTACCCACTTTAATATCGGCTTGCGGGCCGGACATAAGCGTATCGCCCACTTGTACGCCTAACGGTTGCAAGATATATCTCTTGTCGCCGTCGGCATAATTTAAAAGACAAATGCGCGCGCTGCGGTTCGGGTCGTATTCCACAGAAACGACTTTAGCCGGCACGCCGTATTTTTCTCTTTTAAAATCAATTTGTCTGTATGCACGGCGATGTCCGCCCCCAATGTGGCGTACCATCACCATACCGGTATTGTTTCTTCCACCGGTTTTGCGAAGACCTTTGGTTAACCGTTTCTCAGGCGTGGTCTTGGTAATATCGGAATAATCCGACACCGTGATCGTGCGGCGAGACGGGGTATAAGGTCTAAACGATTTAATAGGCATAGTTCGTAGTGTCTCCTTCTCTACTTCGCAGTGGCTTCTACCACTTCGATTTTATCGCCTTCTTTCAAGGTTACAAAGGCCTTTTTATAATCGGGCCGTTTGCCCTCAAAGCGACCCATGCGGTGGGTCTTACCCGTGACGGAAATTGTGTTTACTTTTACAACAGTTACGTTGAAGATTTTTTCCACCGCGGTTTTGATTTCGCCCTTGGACGCATTTTTCCCCACGATAAAACCATAACGGTTGTGGGTATCGCGTTCAATTAAACTTTTCTCCGTTAAGAGGGGCTTTTTGAGTGTATCGTAAGCACCGGACATTAGTTGGCCTCCTTAGCAAACGTTTTGGTAAGCGTGTCTACAGCATCTTTGGTGAAAATCACTTTGGAGCTGTTTAACACTTCATACGCGTTGATGTCTTGCGTTTGCAGGTGGGTTAAACCTGCTACGTTGCGGCAAGCCAGTTTGGCGTTTTCGTCGGCAAAGTTATCTAACACGAGCGGTTTGCGCCCGGCGGAAAGTGCCACTAACACATCAGCAAACGCTTTGGTTTTGGGTTCTTTGAATTTCAAATTTTCCACTACCACTACGTTTCCTTCGGCTAATTTGGTAGATAATGCCATCGCTAACGCAGCGCGGCGTTTGGCGGCCGGTAAATCCTGGCGGTACGAGTGCGGAGTAGGACCCCACGCTACGCCCCCGTGGCGGAATTGCACAGCACGCAAAGACCCTTGGCGGGCGCGGCCGGTGCCTTTCTGTTTCCACGGTTTTTTACCAGTGCCGGACACTTCAGCGCGGGTTTTTACATCCGCGGTACCGCTTCTTTGGTTAGCCAAAAACGCGGTAATGACTTCGTGCAAGAAAGTGGGGTTGGCCTTCACGCCGAACAAAGATTCCGGCAAAGCAATCGTTCCCGTTTCTTTTCCTTTCAAATCTAAAACTTTTGTTTCCATAGGTCCAAGTCCTTACTTCTTGTTGGCGGCCTTAGAAGCAGAAATCTTCATTTCTTGCGGCGCCACATAGTGTTTTTTGTATTTAGAAGTTTCTAAGACAGACACGATAGACCCGCGGGCCCCCGGAACGGAACCTTTTAAGAATAAAAGACCGTTTTCGTTATCTACCTTAATGACTTCAATCTTGGCAACGGTATGGGTGGTGGTACCATAGTGGCCGGCCATGCGCTGACCGGAAATTACCTTACCCAAAGAGCGGCGGGAACCCAAAGACCCCGGAGCGCGGCTGCGGTCGGACTGACCGTGCGAATCCGGTTGACCGGCAAAGCCGTGGCGTTTCATACCGCCGGCAAAGCCGTGGCCTTTAATTTTGCCCTGCACGTCTACATAGTCGCCGGGTTTAAAGATTTTTTCAAGTGAAATGACTTGACCGATTTCAAAACCGTTTACGTCCGCGACACGGCACTCTTTCATGTGTCTGACCGGAGCGACATTGGCTTTTTTGAAATACCCAAGTTCGGGTTTGTTGAGTTTGTTTTCTTTCACTTCGCCAAAACCCACGCAAACGGCGTTGTAGCCGTCTTTTTCCTGGGTTCTGACACGCACAACTTTGCAATCGCCCGCTTTTACAACGGATACGCCATGCAGGTTGCCTTTTTCATCAAAGAGTTGGGTCATGCCCACTTTTTCACCGATTACAAAACGGAACGTAGCCGGGGCCTCTTTGACAGTTTCTGCTTTGGCGACTTCAGCAACCTTCGTTGCCTCTTGCGCACCAGCAGCTTGTTTGTTTTCTTCTGTCATACGTGTTTAGTTTCCTTAGTTGCTTTTAATGGCCACATCTACACCGGCGGGCAAGTCCAACTTCATTAACTCGTCCACGGTTTTAGAGGTGGGGCTTTTTAGATCAATTAAGCGTTTGTGAATACGCATTTCAAACTGTTCTCTGCTTTTTTTATCGGTATGGGGAGAGCGAAGCACGGTGTACTTTTTAATCCGAACCGGTAACAAAACAGGACCCGCCACAATAGCACCCGTTTTTTGCGCGGTTTCTACAATGCGCGAAACAGAAGCATCTAACATGCGATGGTCATAAGAACGTAGTTTAATACGGATTCTTTCTTGGCCAATTACATTGGCTTTTTTTGCTGTTTTTTCTGCCATTTTTAGTTTTTTCCTTAATTACTTTTTGTAAATTATTTATCGGCAGAAAATCCCACACCTGCCCTTGTTTCCGTCGGGCGGGTTAGGAAATTACTGCCATAAAAATAACTCAGTACAGTTTATTATACTAAATTACTCAGTTTTGTGTCCACTTATTTAATGCGTTCACCCTTGCACCTGAAAGGGACACTTTTTCCTTGTATATATTGTATAATAATTGGGAATTTTTGTAAAGAGGAGAGCAATTGATGCTTCAAAATGAAACTAAAACATCCAATCCTTACCCACAAAACACAAGGAAGAGGTCTTTTCTATCTATCGTTTCTATAATTACACTATTCTCCTTTCTAGCTCTCATTGGTCCTTGGATGATAGGGGCCGTTTTTAATGGGCTTAGTAACGATCCTACCGCGGGACAAGCGTTCGGTTGGCTTGGTCTTTTGACTGCCGTTGTAGCCGGGCCTGTATTCGTAATTTCGTTAGTGGCAACAATTGTTGCGGCCATTATTTCTGCCATATCCGGGAAAGATTCTGATGCCACATCTACAACTTCCGTTGTCCCTCCCCCTGCTTTTCCACCCGCTGTATTCCCTCCTTCCGAAACGCCCACACCCAAAGTATCTCCAACAATTACACCTCTTTTAGGGGCCATTATTACGGGTGATATAGCACTTGTTCAGACCGCACTAGCCGACCACCCGGAACAACTAAACACCGCTTATGCCCAAAACGGCAACACGCCTCTGCATGTGGCGGCCCTAAATGGCTATACCAATATTGTGCGCCTTCTTTTGGAGCATCCCAACCTTGATACTACCCACACAAACAACGCGGGGCATACGGCGTTGGACTTGGCGCGCGAGAAAGGTTTCACGGAAATTGTCCTGCTGTTAGACAACAAATAAGCCCTTATAAATAAATTATCCCTGAACTCGGTTTAGGGTCTTCCACGCTTGTTATGGTTGTTGCTGTTTAGTAACAACAAGCGTTGAAGATCCCGAAATAAATTCGGGAATAGTGCTTTATTTAAAATACTTTCCTTAAATTTGCTATACTAGACACGTTACTATGAAACCAAACTACGGACTTACGATTGTAAAAGATTTCCCCATCCGGGGCGTTAATTTTATTGACATTAACGGCCTATTAAATGACCCGGCCTGCTTTCAAGCCGCCATTGATAGTATGTGTGCCCTGGTAACGGCGGGTATCCCCGCAGACGTGCTCAAAACCGCGGCTATCATCACGCCGCAAGCACGCGGTTTTTTGTTTGCCGCCCCGGTGGCTTATAAAATGGGCCTGCCTTTATTGGTGGTACGCAAGAAAGGCAAAATCCCTAACAAGCCCTTTTCCTTCCATATCACCAACGAATACGACAGTTACGATATGGAACTGGATAGCGAGTTACTGGTCCAACATCAGCACTACATTTATATAGATGATGTTTTTGCCACTGGGCAGACATTAGCCGGTATTCAAGAAGCACTGACCAAAAAGGGCAAAAAGATTTCGCTGGCCTTACATGTGACGGCGGTGCCGGCATTAAAGGGCATCCGTAACAGCACCCCCGCCTTAAAAGGATTACCAACCAAAGAAGTGATTTAACGTAAGGGCAGTGTAATCTGCCCTTTTTTCTATTGCTTTCCCCTTAAAATTTGCTATACTCTTAAAGACGTAAAAATTACAATTTTTTCTGTTTTTGGTTCCTGCTTTGCAGGAAGACCTCTTGAAGGGCTTACCAGACCGAAAACGGCCAAATAAAGGCACTGCTCGCGCGAGCCGATCCCTTGTGCGTGTGGTGCTCAATGTTCGCATATTTTATATGCGGATTACGGCTGTTTGATGTCTGGGTCTCTGGTAAGCCCCAGTGTTGGACTGCCGTTTTTGTTGGCTCCTTAAACAGAAAATAAGGAGAAGAACAATGAAAAATAAGAATGTAGTTATAAAAAATCAGGTCATCCTGAACCGCGGCCTTTACCGCTGGGCCGCGCCCCATAGTGTTTTTGTACGAGGTCTAGTAAATTATAGATTTCAGGATCTTCCACGCTGGCTGTTACAGTTAAAAAACAACGTGCGTGGAAGATGCCAAATCAAGTTTGGCATGACGTCTTTATGTAATAACGGCGGACACAGAGGGTTTACCCTCATTGAACTGTTGGTTGTGGTGCTGATTATTGGCATATTAGCCGCCGTGGCCTTGCCGCAGTATCAAAAAGCAGTATGGAAAAGCCGATATGCATCGCTCAAATCTATTGCACAAGCTGTTAAACAAGCAGAAGAAGTGTATTTTTTGGAAACAGGGGAATATACAGCAAGCTGGCCTAATCTATCCATTCAATTAAATGGGACAATAGTACCGGGGGCCCCCCACGCCATGTACTTTGATTGGGGAAGTTGTTTCCTTAATATCTCTAGTCAAAAGAATTGGGTCTTTTGCACTTATGACCGCCCAGGAACATCTTCCGTTTATATAGCTTATGCACAAGTATTCTCGCACTCAGAGCAAGATGCCAATCTGCAGATGTGTGCTGATTACGACCATAAAAATTCTACCTCTATCCCAAGACAAATATGTCAAGTAGATTCCGGTCTTTCTTCTCCAAATGCTTCATCTGCCAATTGGGAAGCTTATTATTGGTAAATATTTCATAATGAGTAGATCAGCCCTCCTGCCCCAGGATATTTTATGAAGAAGCGCAACCATCCCCACACTAGGTGGGGATGGTTTTACTGCCTCACAGATTTTCCCCCGCTCGTCATCCCGCATACCAACCTTGCGGGATGACGAGATAAAAGGGGACAAGATAACTTTTCCACCTCGCCCTTGAGGGAGAGGGTGGCACGAAGTGCCGGGTGAGGGGGAAAGTTAAAAAGGCTAACCCTATCTGTACCCCCTCATCTGTCCTGCGGACACCTTCCCCCTCAAGGGGGAAGGAAACATACGGTACCGCGAGCGAAAGTCGGCTTTAGATGAGCCAAATTTGGAAACTGTTAGAGCGCGGACTTATAGATGCAAAAACCCCCTCTGCGTGAGGGGGTTTTTGCATCTATATTTTAATTTACGCCGCTACTTTTTCAGCAGTGCGTTTCTCTACAATCGCTTTGGCGACGTTAGAGGGCACTTCGGCGTAGTGGCTCGGTTCCATCGTAAACGAAGCGCGGCCTTGAGATAAGGAGCGCACGTTGGTGGCATACCCGAACATTTCAGCCAGCGGGACTTCGGCGCGTACGTAGCGTACGTTTCCGCGTACACCCATTTCACCGATTTGACCGCGGCGGGAACTCAAGTCCCCAATGATATCACCGAGGTTGGCTTCCGGAGCGACTACTTCCACTTTCATAATCGGTTCCAAAATAACCGGAGCGGCTTTTTTGGCACCGTCTTTTAAAGCCATGGAAGCGGCAATTTTAAAGGCCATTTCGGAGGAGTCCACCTCGTGGAACGAACCGTCAAACACGGCTACTTTAATGTCCACTAACGGATACCCTGCCATAGCACCGGAATCCAGTGCTTCGCGGCAACCTTTTTCAATAGCCGGGATGTATTCTTTGGGAATACGGCCCTGGGTGATTTCGTTGACGAATTCAAACCCTTTGCCTTTTTCCTGTGGTTCTAAGCGCAAGAACACGTGCCCATATTGACCACGACCACCGGACTGACGGACAAACTTGGTTTCCTGTTCCACGGTCTTGGTAATGGTTTCGCGGTAGGCCACTTGCGGCGCGCCTACGTTGGCTTGCACGTTAAATTCGCGTTTCATGCGGTCCACAATAATATCCAAGTGAAGTTCGCCCATCCCGCTAATAACGGTTTGACCGGTTTCTTCATCCGTGCGGACACGGAAAGTTTGGTCTTCTTCCGCCAAGCGCGCCAAGGCGTTGGACATTTTTTCTTCGTCGGCTTTAGATTTAGGTTCTACGGCAATAGAAATTACCGGTTCCGGGAAGGTAATGCTTTCCAACACGATTGGATGATCAGGAGAGCAAATAGTTTGCCCCACGCGGGAGTTTTTAATAGCCACCGTAGCGGCAATTTCCCCGGCGGAGAGTTCTTTTACTTCTTCACGTTTATCGGCCATCATACGCATCATACGGCCAAAGCGTTCCGTGGCGTTTTTGCCTGGGAAGTATACCGCATCCCCGGCTTTAATCGTACCGGAATAAATACGGAAGAAACTCAATTTCCCTACAAAGGGGTCGGTCTGCACTTTAAAGATTAAACCGCAGAACGGTTCGCTGTTAGACGGTTTGCGGAATTCTTCTTCACCGGTATTGGGGTTGGTCCCTTTGACGGCCGGCACATCTACAGGAGAGGGTAGATAGTCGTTTACACAGTCCAAGAGCGGTTGCACGCCTTTGTTTTTGTACGAAGAACCACAAATAACCGGGAAGAATTTCCCCGTAAGTGTACCTTTGCGGATCGCCGTTTTGATTTCTTTTTCGGTAAAGTTGGTTTCGCCGTTTAAGTAGCGTTCCATAATGGCTTCATCAAAGTCCGCCAGTTTTTCCAACATTTCGTTGCGGTATTGTTCGGCTTGTTCTTTGAGTTCAGCCGGAATTTCGCCTTCGGTGAAGGTGGCACCGTTGTGGTCACCGTCCCATACAATCCCTTTCATTTTTACCAGGTCTACCACACCGACGAATTTATCTTCGGCACCGATAGGCAACTGGATCGGGCAGGCGTTACCGCCGAGTTTTTCTTTAATGGAGTTGGCCGAGCGGATAAAGTCCGCGCCGATGCGGTCCATTTTGTTGATGTAGGCAATCCGCGGTACGTGGTATTTATCGGCCTGGCGCCATACCGTTTCGGACTGGGGTTCCACACCCTGCACGCCGTCAAAACAGCATACAGCACCGTCTAGCACGCGCAAAGAGCGTTCTACTTCGGCAGTGAAGTCCACGTGGCCGGGAGTGTCAATAATGTTTAATTGGCAATCTTTCCACACACAGTAAATAGCGGCGGAGGTAATGGTAATACCTCTTTCGCGTTCCTGTTCCATCCAGTCGGTTACAGATGCGCCGTCGTGCGTTTCACCGATTTTGTGCACTTTTCCCGTATAATACAAAATACGTTCGGAAGTGGTGGTTTTACCCGCGTCAATGTGCGCGATAATACCAATGTTGCGGATTTTCTCTAACGGATAGGTTTTAAATTCAGCCATATCTTAGTTCCCAATTACCATTTAAAATGGGCAAACGCGCGGTTGGCTTCCGCCATGCGGTGCACATCTTCGCGTTTTTTAAACGCGGTCCCTTCTTTTTTAGAGCCCAAGATAATTTCTTCGGCTAATTTTTCAGCCATCGGGCGGCCTTTGCGGCTTTGGGCAGCCCCAATCAGCCAGCGCATGGCTAAAGAGGTGCTGCGTAAGGGTTTTACTTCGGTAGGAACCTGGTAGTTGGCTCCACCCACGCGGCGGGCTTTTACTTCCACCAGCGGGCGGACGTTTTCAATACATTTGTTAAAAACGTCTAGGGCATTTTCTTTGGTTTTTTCAGCAATAATAGCCATGGCATCATCTAAAATACGTTCAGCGGTGGCCGTTTTGCCTTCAAAATTTAATTTGTTAATAAACCGGCTGACTAATACGGAATTATATTTATAATCCGGGTTAGGAAGCGGTCTTCTGTCTCTGGGTCTTAAACCTTTTCTTGGCATATTCTTTCTTTTTCACTCCTAAAAATTATTTACCGGCTTTCGGGCGTTTTACGCCATAAAGCGAGCGGCCTTGTTTTCTGTTTTCAACGCCGGCGGCATCTAATGCGCCGCGGATGATGTGGTAACGCACACCCGGAAGGTCTTTCACACGGCCACCGCGTACTAACACGATGGAGTGTTCCTGCAGGTTATGTCCCACGCCCGGAATGTAAGCGGTTACTTCCATTTTGGAAGTCAGTTTTACACGGGCCACTTTGCGTAAAGCAGAGTTCGGCTTTTTAGGGGTAGTGGTGTAAACACGGGTGCAAACGCCGCGCCGTTGGGGGCACGCTTGCAACGCGGGCGATTTGGTTCTATTTTGTTCTTTTGCCCGGCCGTATTTTACTAATTGGTTTACTGTTGGCATTTAACTTCTCTCCTATTTAGTTTCGTTGCGTTTTTGGTTAAACTCTTTGGCAATTTGCCGCGCGGAAATACCAGTTCCCGCGGGGATCAAATGGCCTACAATGACGTTTTCTTTCAGGCCTTGCAATTCGTCAATCTTGCCTTCAATGGCGGCATCCGTTAAAACCTTGGTGGTTTCTTGGAACGAAGCCGCGGATATGAATGATTCAGATGCGATAGATGCTTTACTGATACCTAAAAGGATCGTCGCGGCATCCGCCATGCGTTTGCCTTCCGCTTTGACGCGGGCATTTTCACGCATCCAACGTCCGCGGCTGACGGTTTCTCCCTTCAGGAACCGGGTATCCCCCGCATCCAGAATTTTCACGTTCCCTAACATCTGCCGCACAATAACCTCAATATGGCGGTCGTTGATAGTTACGCCCTGCAAGCGGTACACTTCTTGGATGGCGTTTAATAGGAACTCTTGTGCTTCCTTTTCCCCTTTCACGCGCAGCACGTCGTGAGGGTCAATCGCGCCGTCGGTCAGGGCTTCCCCTACGCCGACATGGTCGCCTTCATATACTACTAAGTGTTTGCCTTGTGGAATGCTGTATTGCTTGACTTGATTGGTCTCTTCATTCCGCACGACAACTTCTATCAAACCTTTGGGGGATGTTTCCAAACTTACAATCCCTTCAAACTCGGAAATAATAGCCGGGTTATGGGGACGGCGCGCTTCAAACATCTCCGTAATACGGGGTAAACCACCGGTAATATCTTTGGTACCGCCGGCCTCACGACCGATTTTAGCCAAAATATCTCCGGGTTCCACCTCTTCGCCGTCTTCTACCATTAAGATGGTGTCAATCGGCAAGGGCAGGTTCATTGTTTTAGAGGCACTTTTGCTCGTAATGCTGATACGCGGGTTGTTTTTACCACCACGCCCAGCAATCTTGCGTTCAATTACCCCGGTTACTTTGTTGCGTTCCTCTTGCAAAGTGATACCTTCAATCACATCCGTTAATTTGACGGTACCTTTAATTTCCGCCAACACGGGGATGGAGTGCGGGTCCCACTCGGCAAGCAAGGATCCTTTTTTTACTACAGAGCCATCTTCCACATGAATAGTGGCCCCATACTGGATCTTGTATTCTTTTATTATACCTTTTATTGAGGTAACAAAGATAGACCCGTTTCTGGAAATACAGATTTTGTTATCAAAACGGTTCGTAATCAGTTTGATATCCTTGAACGTTATATTTCCGTCAATTTCTGCAACGGCCTGGCTGCGCGAAAGCACGCGAGAGGCCGTACCACCGATATGGAACGTACGCAAGGTTAACTGGGTACCAGGTTCCCCAATGGATTGGGCGGCAATGATACCTACTGAATCCCCCGGATTGCTGTTAGAAGCCGTTGCCAGAGACAAACCATAGCATTTGGCACAGACACCAAAGGGGGCCTCGCAGGTAAGCACAGAACGGATACGCACCGATTCCACCCCGTATTTCTTTACTTCTTTGGCTTGTTCTAACGTAATTAAATCGCCTTCTTTGATGATGGTTTTCTCTTCTTCTTTATCCCCTTTTTGTATTTTTACAACCACGTCTTCTAATGAAGTGCGGCCCAAAATACGTTCATCCAACGGTTCCACCATTTCTTCCCCGCTCATGAGGGATTTAACAACAATACCGTTATGCGTGCCACAATCTTGCTCTGTAATTACCACGTTGTGGGCTACATCTACCAAGCGGCGGGTTAAATAACCGGCATCAGCCGTTTTTAAGGCAGTATCGGAAAGACCTTTACGGCCCCCGTGCGTGGAAATGAAGTATTCCAACACAGACAACCCTTCACGGAAGTTAGCCGTAATCGGGTTTTCAATAATTTCCCCCTGTCCGCCGGTAAGTTTCTTCTGCGGTTTAGCCATTAATCCGCGCATACCAGCCAACTGGCGTACCTGCTGGCGAGAACCGCGAGCACCGGAGTCCGCCATTAAATAGACGGAGTTAAAACGCTGCCCGCTGTGTTCTTTGTTGGTGGGATCGTATTTGGACTGTTCAAACTGTTTCATTTCTTTAAACAGTTCGTTGGCTACGTCGTCAGTAACGCGGGTCCAAATATCAATTACCTTATTGTAGCGTTCCCCTTCGGTAATAATACCGGCTTCGGCCTGTTCCTGAATTTTGGCAACTTCGGCCGATGCTTTTTTTATCAACTCTTTTTTAGCCGCCGGAATCGTCATATCTGCAATAGAAATAGACAAGCCGGACAGCGTAGCATAATGATAGCCCATCTTCATGATGTTATCTAGTAGTTGCACGGCAGCAGCACGGCCATACTTTTTACTCTTATAACATTCATCTACCAAAGCACCCAATTCTTTTTTGCCAATGGTTTTGTTAATAAATTCCCACCCTTTTGGCAATGCTTGGTTGAAGATAATCCGTCCCACAGAGGTAAAATCTTTCCATTGGGCCGGGTCCGTAACGACTTTGCCTTTATCATCTAATTCCGGGATCGCATTCATCCCGCGAACTTTAATTTTGGCATGGTAAGAAAGTTTCCCATATTCCAAGGCAACTAATGCTTCCTCTTTAGAGCCGTAGACAGCCCCTTCCCCAATATCACCATCTTTAATGGTGGTAATCCAGCTGACCCCCAATACCATATCATGAGACGGAGCCGCAATCGGTTTACCGGAAGCAGGAGACAAAATATTGTTAGAAGCCAACATGAGCGTGCGGGCTTCCATCTGGGATTCCAAGGATAGCGGCACATGTACAGCCATCTGGTCACCGTCAAAGTCGGCGTTAAAGGCAGCACAAGTCAACGGATGCAGTTGAATGGCCTTACCTTCAATGAGTACCGGCTCAAAGGCCTGAATACCCAAACGGTGCAGGGTAGGCGCACGGTTGAGCATAACCGGGTGTGCTTTGGTTACTTGCTCTAAAATATCCCAAATCTCCGGACGAACTTTTTCCAACATTTTCTTGGCAGATTTCAGCGTCGTTCCTTCACGCTTCATCAGTTCACCAATAATAAACGGTTTGAAAAGTTCCAAAGCCATCAGTTTGGGCAAGCCACACTGGTGAATTTTCAAATTAGGCCCGACAACAATGACGGAACGGCCCGAATAGTCCACACGTTTACCAAGTAAGTTTTGACGGAAACGCCCATGTTTACCCTTAATGCTATCGGACAAGGATTTGAGCGGACGACCGCCGGGGCCTAAAAATACTTTCCCGCGCGCACCGTTTTCAATGAGTGCATCTACTGCCTCTTGCAACAAGCGTTTTTCATTGAAAATCATGACTTCCGGCGCATGCAACGATTCAATATGTTTTAAGCGGTTGTTTCGGTTAATAATACGGCGGTACAAGTCATTTAAATCAGACGCCGCAAAACGACCCCCATCTAACGCGACAAGCGGGCGTAAATCCGGCGGGATAACCGGCAACACACTTAATATCATCCATTCCGGGCGGTTACCGCTGTCTTTAAACTCTTCCATCGTTTTAATGCGACGAACGAGTTTGGTGCGTTCCATTTCGCTTTGGGTATTTTTGAGTTGTTCATGTAAAGCAGGAATTTCTTTATCAAAGTCAATCCCTTCCAGCAGTGTTTTGATAGCCGGGGCCCCAATATCCACCTTCAAGCGGTCCCCATGTTTCTTGCGGGCCTCGCGCACTTGGGCATCGGAAAGAAGCGTCCCTTTTTTAAAATCCGTACGGCCGGTTACATTGTCTACGCAATCTTCCAGCACGATATACGCCGCATAGTAAACAACACGTTCCAATTCACTGATACGCTTGTCTAGCAAAATTCCGATACGAGAAGGATTTTTGCGCAGAAACCACACATGTGCCACGGGTACCGCCAATTCAATATGCCCCATGCGTTCACGGCGCACTTTGGCCTCGGTTACTTCTACCCCGCAGCGGTCACATTTAATACCACGGTATTTCGGCCAACGGTATTTACCACACGCACATTCAAAGTCCTTAATCGGCCCGAAAATACGTTCACAAAACAAACCGTCTCGTTCCGGCTTTAGGGTACGGTAATTGATGGTTTCCGGTTTTTTCACTTCACCAAAAGTCCATGTGCGGATTTGCTCCGGACTGGCGATGCCTAATCGGATGGCATCAAAGTCAAAAAAGTTTAGTTCACTATGTTTCACTTTTTTCGTTTGCATGTTCTCTCTCCTGCCTTATTTTGTTTCCTCAGCATTCTCAGCCGCGGCTACTTCAGCGGCAGGTTCTTCTTTGGTTTCTGTTTCAACAACGGTGGATTCACCATTATCGTGTTTTTGTACTAAATCCACACTTAAGCCCAAGGCCTGTAATTCTTTAATTAGCACTTTAAAGGATTCGGGGACCCCTGGGGCAGCAGGTGTCTTTCCTTTTACAATGGCTTCATACATCTTTGTGCGGCCATCAAAATCATCTGATTTGACAGTTAGGAATTCTTGCAACGTATAGGTAGCACCATATCCTTCCATGGCCCACACTTCCATTTCCCCGAAACGTTGACCGCCGAACTGTGCCTTACCGCCTAACGGCTGGCGTGTAATTAAACTGTACGGCCCCGTGGAGCGGGAGTGGACTTTGTCTTCTACCAAGTGGATAAGTTTCATCATATACATATACCCGATGGTGACTTTTTCTTCAAACGGTTCCCCCGTACGGCCATCGTATAACGTAATACGGCAATAATCATCCGGCAAATACTTGGCAGCATACTCTTCGCGTGCTTTTCCCTTTAATCCTTTGTCATCTAAGATTTTTTCTTTTGCTTTGCGAATTTCGCTCACGACTTCTTCTTCACTGGGGCCGTCAAACACAGGGGTAGCGGCGTTATAATGCAAATAGTGCGCTGCCCAACCGAGCATTGTTTCTAATAACTGGCCCACATTCATACGAGAGGGAATACCCAACGGAGACAACACAATATCAAGCGGTGTTCCGTCCGGTAAGAAAGGCATATCTTCTTCCGGCAAGATACGGGCAACCACCCCTTTGTTCCCATGGCGGCCAGACATTTTGTCCCCCACATGCAATTTGCGTTTGGAAGCAATATATACTTTGACGGATTTGTTAACAGTTACAGGCAATTCATCGCCTTGTCCGGCAAAGTGAAGTTCACGTTTGCAGTGTTCTAATGCTTTGCGAACAAACAAGTCGTATAACGTATTCAAACGGTCCGCTTCTTTGGTATAAGCACTGCTTCCCTTGCAGGTTTCTTTCGCATTTTCCAAAGCGTTTGCACGCTGTTCTTTAATCAATGTTACCTGTTGATCTCTTTCAATAAACAGTTCCAGTGCTTTGACCCATACGTTAATGTTAAATTCGCCCAAACCTAAAAAGGCAAGCAAATCTTCATCTTCCGTATATTCTTTTACGTCTAACACTTTACGCAACAATTTGACAAGGTCTTTCTTTTCTTCCTTGTTTAAACGAGTGTCACGCTTCACGTGTTTGCAACGGCGGGCCACATTTAATAAAAGCGTCAAGATTTTGCGGGTATCGTCCTGTAAATCGGAACGCTTTAGAGCGGCTTCTAATCGTAATGTTAAATCCTCAAAAGAGATAATTTCCTTCTCTTTGCGCACAAAAACACGGGTGCCTACCACTTTCCCGCTTGTACCGGGAGGTACACGCAAGGAAGCGTCCACCACGTCATCTGCCTTTTTTCCAAAGATGACTTTTAAAAGACGCTCTTCCGGAGTTAACTGTTGTTCCCCTTTGGGGGTCACCTTTCCAACTAAAATATCTCCAGGTTCTACCACAGTAGCAGGAACAATAATTCCATCCTCATCCAAATGCGATAAAGCATCTGTACTAATGTTGGGAATATCTTTGGTAATTTCTTCCGCCCCTAATTTAGTGTTACGCGCATCTACGGTAAACTCATGCAAGTGGACAGAGGTGAACACATCTTCTTTAATCAACCGGCTAGACACTAAAATAGCATCTTCGTAGTTGTACCCTTCCCAACACATAAAACCAACGAGCATATTGCGCCCTAACGCCAAGTAACCATTGTCCATAGAAGGACCGTCCGCAATTACCTGACGGGCCTTTACCTCATCCCCGGTTTTTACAATGGGATGTTGGTCTATACAAGTATCCGCGTTAGAACGTTTGTATTTTAGCAAGTCATAGATATCGTATTCGCCGTCTTTCGTTTTAATCACGGTACAAGAACTTCCATTCCACCAGGTTATTTGTTTTTCTGATTTTTCTTCTTTGGCTTTAATTACAATGCAAGAACCGTCCGCAAAACATACGCGTCCTGCGCGTTTGGCCACTACAGAAGTACCCGAATCACGCGCCACTTCATGCTCAATACCCGTACCTACATAGGGTGCTTCCGGCATAATGAGCGGAACCCCTTGGCGTTGCATGTTACAACCCATCAAAGCACGGTTCGCATCATCATGCTCTAAGAACGGAATAAGCGCGGCAGATACACTAATAACTTGCAGCGGGGAAACATCCATATAGTTTACCTGTTGAGGGGAAACCATCGGATAATCCGCACGGACACGGCAAGCCACCGAGGAATTAGCAATTTTACCATCCGTTGCCAACGGCGTATTGGCCTGGGCTACATACTGGTCATCTTCCGCATCGGCCGTTAATCTTTCAATTTGGTTCGTAACTTTACCGTCTTTCACTTTACGGTAGGGAGTTTCTATTAAACCATATTCGTTTACTTTGGAATAACATGCCAAAGAAGTAATTAACCCAATGTTTGGGCCTTCCGGTGTTTCAATCGGGCACACACGTCCGTAATGCGTATAGTGTACGTCACGCACTTCAAATCCGGCACGTTTACGGTTGAGTCCCCCCGGCCCCAACGCAGACAAACGGCGTTTGTGGGTAAGTTCCCCCAGCGGGTTAATCTGGTCCATAAACTGGGAAAGTTGAGACGTACCGAAAAACTTACGAATAATGGCCTGTACCGGCTGTGCATTGATTAAGGCACGCGGGCTAGGGGTAGTTAAGTCGCGGTTCATGCGGTCACGCGCCGTTTTTGCCATTTGGCTTAACCCGATACGGATTTGGTTTTCTAACAATTCCCCAATACCACGTACACGGCGGTTGCCTAAGTGGTCAATATCGTCTACTTTAAAGACAAAGTTATCCCCATACATTTTTTGGGCATCTTCTCCGGCATTCAAGGCCAAGAGATATTTTACCGCTACAATCACATCTTCCGCAGTTAACGTGCGGTGATTTTTGTTCGGTTGCACAAAATGATCCCGGTGATTTTTTCCTTCGCCCAACGACAATCCCGGAATATGTAACTTGCGAATCAAGTCAAACATATTAGCAAATTTTTTATTGATTTTATAACGGCCGACAAAACTTAAATCGTAACGGCGCAAATTATTAAAAATCAAGTTATCTAAGAAGGATTCGGCTTGGGATTGCACCACAAAGTCCTGCCCGCGCATCTTTTTATAAATTTCGGCCTGCGCTTCTTTGGCAGTGTGGGTCGTTTCTTTGCGTTCCAAAGATGCCAAAATGGCCGGGTCTTCCTGACGCGGTTTACCGGCAATCACTTTAATGGTTTTTACCTGTTTTTCAATTAACGTGCGGAATAATTTGTCGTCAATCGGCAGGGCGGCTTTATCGTCTAAATTCCAAAGGACTTCGCCGGTTTGCGGGTCATAAATATCTTCGGCAGCATAGCGCCCGATTACGCTATCCACATTAGCGGGTTTAACGGCAATATCTTCGCATTTGTAAAAAGTTTGGATAATTTGTGCGTTGGTTTCCAATCCGCAAGCACGCAAAAACGTGGAAGCGGCAACTTTTTTCTTACGGTCAATGCGAACCCATAGCGTATTGTTTAAGTCAAAGGAAAATTCAATCCAAGCCCCGCGGTAGGGAATAATGCGGGCAACATACAAGCGTTTACCTAACGTGGACTGTTTCTTTTCTTCATCTTCTTCAAAAATAATCCCCGGAGAGCGGTGCATCTGGCTTACTACTACACGTTCGGCACCGTTAAACACAAAACAGCCCGATTCCGTCATAAGCGGCAAATTACAAAGCGTTACTTCTTGGTCAATTACTTCGTCAAATTCCCCTTCTTTGGCTTTGGAATTTTTCTTTTTTGCATTTTTTAAATACAGACGCATGGTTGCCTTTAATGGGGCATCAAAGGTGCTGTCACGTTCGGTAGCTTCTGCCGGATTGGCGTAACGCGGAGTATCAATATCATATTTAACAAAATCAAGCCGCATGCTACCGTCAGGGGCATCTATGGGAAATACATCTTCAAAAGCGGCTTGCAAACCTTTCAGTTCGCGTTCATTTACTTTTTTATCAAGTTGCAAGAAATCCTTAAAGGAATCTTTTTGCATGTCCAGCAAATCAGGTAAGGGAAGTTGGGTTGGAATTTTGCCGAAATTTGTTTGTTTTTCTATCATTTCTAATTCTTCCTGCTGTGTTGGGCGGATTACGCAACGCACCACGTTCTACCGCCAGTACCTTTCGGTACGGAACCCCGCCCCCGCAAAGGGGGCAGGGTATAATAAGTACGCCGTCTTATTTGAGTTCTACGGTGCCGCCGGCTTCGGTGATTTTCTTTTTCATTTCTTCAGCTTCGGCTTTGGCAACGTTTTCTTTTACCGCTTTGGGGGCGCCTTCAACCAGGTCTTTGGCTTCTTTGAGGCCCAAGCCGGTGATTTCGCGCACTACTTTGATTACCGCAATTTTTTTGGCGGCATCAACGGCGGTTAATACGACGTTGAATTCGTCTTTTTCTTCAGCGGCAGCAGCACCAGCAGCAGCGGGGGCAGCGGCAACAGCTACGGCCGGGGCAGCAGCTTTTACGCCGAATTTTTCTTCAATTGCTTTCACGAGTTCGGAAAGTTCCAATACGGTTAATTCCGCAATCGCGTTTACTAATTCTTCTTTGGTCATTTTAGCCATTTTTAGTTTTTCCTTTTATTTCTAGAGTAGCGGCCTTCTGCTTAACCCAGTTAAGCCCGTACCTTTATCCCTTGCGGGGCTACTACCGCACGTGGCGGGTTTAGATTTTACCTTTTTGAAAATGTTACGCAACTTGCACTTTTTCAAATCGCACTATTTCGTATTTTTGGGCGTCTTTGCGTTTTTTTGCTTCTCACATAGCATTTAAAACTATGCTTCGTCACAAAGAAAACGCAAATCTTGCCTCAAAAATCCAAAATCGCTTTCTAAAATTTTCAAGTACGCAACTTTTCCCCGCATCAGCAACGCTGATGCGCACGCTACTATTTACCTTGTTTTTCTTCCAAGGCCTTAATAACGTAGGCAAAATCCCGGATCGGAGCTTGCAACACTTGTGCAGATTGGGCAACCGCGTTGTATAACGCACCGGCCAACTTGGACAAGTTTTCTTCTTTCGTGCCAATGGCAGAAAGTTGTTTGACTTGTGCTTCGTCGTACCAGACGCCTTCACTGTAGCAAGCACGCAGCTTCAAAGCCGCATTCTTCTTCTGAAAATCTACCAGGGCTTTGGCCACGGCGGCAATATCACCACCGACGGCAATAGCAGTAGGCCCTTGAAAGAGTTTTGTATCGGCTCCTTCAATTTTGGCCTGGCTGATAGCATGTTCCACAATGGCGTTTCTTTCCACGCGGAATTTCGCCCCGGTAGGAGCGAGCGTCGCGCGCAGTTCGGCCATATCCACGAATTTTAACCCCTGGTAAGAGGTAAAAAATAACGTGCCTGTGGTTTTAATTTCAGAAGCAAGGTCTTGCGACTTTTGTTTCTTTTGGTCTTTTGTCAGGTTCATTTTATTTGCCTGTTTTTCTTAAAAGAACCGGGCTGTTTTGCGCTCCCTAAAGACAGAGAACACGACAGCCACAAACTCCGCCCTTTTGGTTTCCCGTCGGGAGAGTTATGGTTCTCGTAAAAAAATCGGATACTAACTACACTATTATTTTATCAATTTTATCCGCCAAATGCAACTTATTTTGCAAACGTTTTATCCGCGGAATGTATTTATATTGTAACAAAAAATACTTATCAAATACAAGATTTTCTTTTAATCAAAGTAACAGTGGGTAAGGTCCCCTGATTGCTTTTCAGTGCATTTAAAATAATCTTTGCAAGTATGATTCCCTTTACCTAAAGTGCCTTTGCTACAATGATAATTAGAAAGTTTCCCACCCGACCACTCAAGCATTAGGAGAACCGCATCTTTTTCTACTATAGATGTTTTCAAATCAGATCCGTTGAATACACCCCCTTGAAAATTACTGCTTCCTTGAGAATAATCACACCCATTCTGAAGATACCGAAAATATTTTAATTCCGGCAGGGCAATAGTTAAGGTATCGGAGGTAATTCCCTCATAAGTACCATGCTCTAAATAGTACGCCGAAACGGCCTTATTCAAAGCATCGGCCGCCGCCAAGGCTTCCGTCCCATGTGCTTTTCTTGCAGCATTGTTATATTGCGGTAATGCTACCGCCGCCAAAATGCCAATGATAAGTACCACGACCAACAACTCAATGAGCGTAAACCCGCCGTTATACAAAGGTGTCATTGCAAACTTGATTTGCAATCTCACCGCTTTTAAATCTAAGGTGAGATCCTGAATCAAGTTCAGGATGACTTTTTTTATTGTCATCCCGCAGGCCGTTTTCTTCCCTCCTCGTGTGGGGGAAGTGGCACGCAGTGCCGAAGGGGGGTTATCCAATAAGGTTACCTTATTTACACCCCCCTTACCTTGTTCCCGCATACCAATCCTGCGGGGTGACGAGGGGCGTAGCGTAAAACCGGAGCGTAACCTCCCATATAGGTTGGGTGTTAACCCAACATGATAATAGGTTTTTCCTTTATGTAATGTCAGGTTAGCACCTGACCTATAAGTTACTGTTTGCGTATAACCCCGCCGGGTGTTTTCAGTTTTCATTTCTTCTCGCTTTAAACAGTTGGCTTTATAAGACCAACTTTTTTGTGGTATAAAAATACGGCTCTTATACCAAGCCGCAAGAAGAAAGTTAGCCCAATATAATAGCCGTGGCCCACCGTTTAAAACGGCAAGCACTCGGCACAACCCCGATGGGTTCTAGATTTCCCATTAAGGTTGTGCCTTCAAAACGACTATTCTTGGTTTCTTCTTGCGGGCCACTCCGCTTTAGTAACGGAGCGGAACCCAACTACTTTCCAACAATAGCAAATTGTCTGCGCTACACGCGCGGTACTACATATTTATTATAGCAAAATAATTCCGGCGCAAACAAGCCCCGGAGATAAATGTTAGTAGATAAGCCTCTTACGAAGCTTTGTCAGCGCCTGCCCCGCAAGGTTTCTGTGCGGGGCAATGCCTGACCTACAACAGCACCGCATAATAGGACCTGTACGGCGTTCAGTATATCCCCAAACACCGGGGAAAATAGAAGATAAGATGATTTTTCAGATGAACGTGTAGAAAACGCAAGTATTATCCTGTTTTCAAATTTGAGATGATTAGCCACCGCAAGTTGAGCGTGGCGTACGTCTGCAAGACAACGCGCAGCGTTGCAGGTACGCGAGCGAAAGTCGGTGGCTAAGGGCTCAAATTTGGAAACCGTTCGTTTACGCCTACAACCTTTCCAATTAAAAAGGGAGCCGCTGATGGCTCCCTTTTTAATTGGAAAGAGGTCTTAATGAGAGCGACACCGATCTACTCTCTCAGCGCCGAATTGGGCGCCAATACCATCGACCCTGACAAGCTTAACTGCCGTGTTCGGAATGGGAACGGGTGTGACCTTGTCGGAATTAATATCACTCTCATTAAGACCTCTTATTATAAAAGAACAAATGGTTAGAAAGGATTTGTTACATCTCAACTCCTCCTTTCCCGCTGGAACCCTGTTCGCCGCTTACTAGGCGGGTCATCACATCACTTCCAACGTCAGATAACTAGAAAAGCACAAGTGTTATTACACTTATATTCTCATCTATAGGATTAAAGAATACGGCCAAGCCTCACGACCTATTAGTACAGATTAGCTGAACACATTACTGTGCTTACACACTCTGCCTATCAACGCAGTAGTCTTCTGCGGGTCTTCTGGGTAGTTAATCTACCAGGGAAACCTTATCTTGAGGCGGGTTTCACGCTTATATGCTTTCAGCGTTTATCCCTACCGAACACCGCTAATCAGCTATGCCTGTTTACAGACAACTGATATACAGGAGGTTCGTTCATCCAGGCCCTCTCGTACTATGGACAACTCCTCTCAAGTTTCCTGCGCATACAACAGATAGAGACCGTACTGTCTCACGACGTACTGAACCCAGCTCACGTACCACTTTAATGGGCGAACAGCCCAACCCTTCCCACCTGCTTCAGCGGGAGGATGTGATGAGCCGACATCGAGGTGCCAAACCGAGCCGTCGATGTGAACTCTTGGGCCCGATCAGCCTGTTATCCCCAGGGTAGCTTTTGTCCGTTGAGCGATGGCCCTCCCACGAGGGACCACCGGATCACTAAGTCCTGCTTTCGCACCTGTTCGGACCGTCGTCCTCACAGTCAAGCTCCTTTCTACCTTTGCGCTCAATGGCCGATTTCTATACGGCCTGAAGGAACCTTAGAACGCCTCCGTTACTCTTTAGGAGGCGACCGCCCCAGTCAAACTGCCCACCTGCCACTGTCCCCAACCCGGATTCACGGGTACTAGGTTAGAACCACAATCCACAAAAGCTGGTATTTCACTGTTGCCTCCACACCCCCCGCAAGGAATGTATCAATGGCTCCCAGCTATACTACGTATTGAAGACCGTAATCCAATAACAAGCTACAGTAAAGCTCCATAGGGTCTTTTCGTCTTGTTGCATGCATCAAGCGTCTTCACTTGAACCACAATTTCGCCGAGCCCATCGTCGAGACAGCGGCTTCTTTGTTATGCCATTCGTGCAGGTCGGAACTTACCCGACAAGGAATTTCGCTACCTTAGGACGGTTATAGTTACCGCCGCCGTTTACCGGGGCTTAAGTTCGCAGCTTCGCCTTGCGGCTAACCACTCCCCTTGACCTTCCGGCACCGGGCAGGCATCAGGCCCTATACATCATCTTGAGATTTCAGCAGAGCCCTAAGTTTTTGTTAAACAGTCACGAAGCCCAATTCACTGCGACCTTTTCTCAATGTATTGCTACACCAATACTCAGGCACTCCTTCTTCCGAAGTTACGGAGCTAGTTTGCCTAGTTCCTTGACGATGGTTATCTCGCGCGCCTTAGGATTTTCACCCCATCCACCTGTGTCGGATTACGGTACGGTCATAGTAAGAACTCCCTACGAAGTTTTTCTAGGCAGTGTGATTGGACCCCTTTGGAATCTTTCGATCCCTCGTCTCGGTTTTCGGCTTGACCTCCGGACGGATTTGCCTATCCGAAGATGCCTACGGCCTTTCATTGGCATGTAGCCAACGGGTTTACTCTACTGCGTCCCTCCTTAGGTTATGACGCGCTTACTATGGTTCCGGAATATTAACCGGATGTCCTTCGCCTACGCCTTTCGGCCTGAGCTTAGGCCCGACTGACCCTGAGCCGACGAACGTTGCTCAAGGAAACCTTAGATTTTCGGCGGGAAGGATTCTCACCTTCCTTATCGCTACTCATTCCAGCATTCTCACTTATTAGCGCTCCAGCACTCCTTACGGTATACCTTCGCAGCTGCTAATAACGCTCCCCTACCACTGTACAAAAGCGAACTAATGTACAATCCGTAATTTCGGTAGTATGCTTAGCCCCGAGTCATCTTCGGCGCAGATTCACTCGACTAGTGAGCTATTACGCACTCTTCAAAGGGTGGCTGCTTCTAAGCCAACCTCCTAGCTGTTTAAGTAAATCTACATCCTTTACCACTTAGCATACATTTTGGGACCTAAATTGACGGTCTGGGCTGTTTCCCTCTCGCACGTGAAGCTTATCCCTCACGAACTGACTGCTGAAATATACGCCGAGGTATTCAGAGTTTGACAGACATCGGAAGGAGGGTCGCTCCCCCTAAATCTACCAGTGCTTTACCCCCTCGGGTTAAATTTCAACGCTAGCCCTAAAGCTATTTCGGGGAGAACCAGCTATCACCAAGTTCGATTGGCCTTTCACCCCTAACCCCACCTCATGTAGAAACTTTTCAACGTTTAACACTCCGGCCCTCCATTCACTGTTACGCGAACTTCAGCCTGGACAGGGTTAGATCACTTGGCTTCGGGTCTAATATGACGAACTAATCGCTCTATTCGAGCTCGCTTTCACTACGGCTGCGGACCTCATCAGCCCTTAACCTTGCTCGGCACATTAACTCGCTGGATCATTCTTCAACAGGCACACTGTCGCACATTCCCTTGCGGGCATAGTGCTACAATAGCTTGTAGATGTACGGTTTCAGGTTCTATTTCACTCCCCTCTCGGGGTTCTTTTCGCCTTTCCCTCGCGGTACTGGTTCACTATCGGTTGCCAGAGAGTATTTAGCCTTGGAGAGTGGTCTCCCCAGATTCTCACCGGATTGCACGTGACCAGTGATACTTAGGTACTCGCTAGGAGGTCTTCAGTTTTCGTTTAAGGGACTATCACCCGCTATGGTTGGACTTTCCAGACCATTCAACTAACCGTTAACACATTCCATATCGCAAGCCCTGCAACCCCAACCCACGCACGCTACGCACCGTAATGCGCACCGTGCGGAGGTTGGTTTAGGCTGTTCCCATTTCGCTCGCCACTACTCAGGGAATCTCGTTGATTTCTTTTCCTGTAGGTACTGAGATGTTTCACTTCCCTACGTTGTCTCCTATCACCCTATCTTCAGGCCCGAAGGCCTAACCTTCAAGTGATGGTTTACGAGCTCTCACCCGTAAGGGTTCCCCCATTCAGAAATCTGCGGATCACAGGATATTTGCTCCTACCCGCAGCTTATCGCAGCTTATCACGTCTTTCATCGACTTCTGGCACCAAGGCATTCACCATACACCCTTGTAGCTTGACCATATTCTTTAATCTTACAGATTTAAATACGGCCTATAAATGCTAGATAATTGCTTATCTAATAGATAACCATTAACTCTCGTTAATTGGTTGCTTAATTGTGTAAGTGTAAGTATATTATTATCACATATCTAATATACAAACGCTTGGCTTTTCTAAAATATAGTTTCATTCTCTTTACTACCCGCCGTCAGGTTTCTATAAAACCTTCTTGCTACTGGAGATTTACAAGAGACGATTGACTATAAGTTATCTGATTTTCAAAGAACTACAAATTTGACGCAACATGATTTCGTTTTGAACTGGAAAGTTGTGGAGCTGATCGGCGCAAGACCTTCTTCAATCTTTGCGACAACGTTCGCTAGCGCCTTACAGCCCAAATTTCTTTGGAGCTGATCGGGATCGAACCGACGACCTCCTGCTTGCAAAGCAGGCGCTCTCCCAACTGAGCTACAGCCCCTTAATAAGTACCGTGGGCCCGGAAGGGATCGAACCTTCGACCTCACGCTTATCAAGCGTGCGCTCTAACCAGCTGAGCTACGAGCCCAGGATATTCAAAACTTTGCTAAGAGCCCGAAGCTCTATTTATGTGCGAGTGGCCGACTTGAAATAACTAACATCTTGCGATGTACCAGTGAAAGCTACCGACCTATTCTAAATTCCGAAGAAAATAGAATAAAGGAGGTGATCCAGCCGCACCTTCCGGTACGGCTACCTTGTTACGACTTCACCCCAATCACCAATCACAACTTAGGACCCAGACGACCTGGATACTTCTGTTGCCATTGACTTTCGTGGTGTGACGGGCGGTGTGTACAAGACCCGGGAACGTATTCACCGCAGCGTGCTGATCTGCGATTACTAGAGATTCCGGCTTCATGTGGGCGAATTGCAGCCCACAATCTGAACTGGGGCATAGTTTAGGGATTGGCTCCACCTTACGGTATTGCTGCCCTCTGTCTATACCATTGTAGTACGTGTGTAGCCCTGGACATAAAGGCCATGATGATTTGACGTCATCCCCACCTTCCTCCACGTTATCCGCGGCGGTCTCCTGAGAGATCCTATTGCTAGGCAACACAGGATAGGGGTTGCGCTCGTTGCGGGACTTAACCCAACATCTCACGACACGAGCTGACGACAACCATGCAGCACCTCGGCTGGCTCCCTTGCGGGTCGCTCCTACTTTCATAAGAACTACCACCAGTCGTTCGAGCCCAGGTAAGGTTTTTCGCGTAGCGTCGAATTAAACCACATACTCCACCTCTTGTGCGGGTCCCCGTCAATTCCTTTGAGTTGTAACCTTGCGGCCGTACTCCCCAGGCGGATAACTTAATGCGTTTGCGGCGTCACGGAAGGGGTCGATACCTCCCACAACTAGTTATCATCGTTTACGGCTAGGACTACCGGGGTATCTAATCCCGTTTGCTCCCCTAGCTTTCGCACTTGAGCGTCAGTAAAGGCCCAGAAATCCGCTTTCGCCACCGGTGTTCCTCCTAATATCTACGCATTTCACTGCTACACTAGGAATTCCGATTTCCTCTGCCTCACTCAAGAACGCCAGTTTCCGTTGCAGTTTCTGGGTTGAGCCCAGAGATTACACAACAGACTTAACATTCCGCCTACGCGCGCTTTACGCCTAGTAATTCCGAGTAACGCTTGCCACCTACGTCTTACCGCGGCTGCTGGCACGTAGTTAGCCGTGGCTTATTCGTGAGGTACCGTCATTTGTTTCTTCCCTCACAAAAGGAGTTTACAATCCGAAAACCTTCGTCCTCCACGCATCGTTGCTGGATCAGGCTTGCGCCCATTGTCCAAAATTCCCCACTGCTGCCTCCCGTAGGAGTAGGGCCCGTGTCTCAGTGCCCTTGTGGCCGGTCGCCCTTTCAGGCCGGCTATCCGTCGTTGCCTTGGTAGTCCGTTACACTGCCAACTAGCTGATAGAATATAAGACCATCTTCAAGCGATAAATCTTTGATAATCAAGTGATGCCACTTGATTATGTTATGGGGTATTAGCAACCCTTTCGGACTGTTATTCCCCACTCAAAGGTAGGTTTCTTATACATTACTCACCCGTCTGCCACTAAACTTAACTTGTAGCAAGCTACAAACTAAGTCCCGTTCGACTTGCATGTGTTATGCACGATGCCAGCGTTAACTCTGAGCCAGGATCAAACTCTCCATTAAAATTATTTATCTTTAAACTCAAAGAATTTAAAGACAAACAATCCTTAACAGTGAGCTGTTGACTTTTGACTCTACTTTGTTTGAATTAACTTGGTGTTCTATTTTTAAAGTATAGAACTTAACTTTAATGAGCTTTGAACTGTTTTGCCTTGCGGCGCTGTCATTTCAAATCGCCCATTCGCACATATTGTGTCAAATTTTCACAGAACAAATTTCCCCAAGCTCTTTTCCGCTTTGGAAAAAAGCAAGGAAATTTTCATCTTCTTGTAGCACTCATTTGCTACATAGATAGTATAACAAAATCTTAGTAATTTGTCAAGCCCTTTTTTAGATTGGCTTATTTGCTACTAAAACACGGCTTGTCAATCACTATACTACTAGTTTAGCATATTTTAAAAAGTTTGTCAACTATTTTTTTGACTTCCTTTTGCGCCTGCTAATCGGCTACCTATATATTAAAGCATTTTTTACTACATTTGTCAACCTTTTATACACTGTTTGATTATTCAAACTAGTCACGGTCGCTTTGAACCAAAGGGTAAGATTGACTTTAAATTGCTTAGGTTTATAATACTTAACTTGATCCGCTGGCCTCAGCCCATCGTTTGAACCTTTATATAATGTGTAGGTGATGTTTCGGTGCAGAAAAGTTTTCTGATTACAAACTTTAGCTAAAAGATGTTTTGTTATTTTTATTTAAAAGAGCAATTCCAACTACAAATATAGTTTAGCAAAAAAGGGGCAGAAAAGTCAAGCACCCTATTTTCTTTATTTTTTCAAAACTGGAAAAAGGGTCTTGAAATTTGCTGGAAACAAATCCGTTTTTGTTTCCTTACCTAATTAGTATAGCAGTTTTAGAAACTTTTGTCAACATTTATTTTCCCCGTCGGGGAATTTTATATTTTGACAAATTTTCAAATGGCTTGTGTGTTGTTGGGTCAAACTCGCCACACACCTAAACCGCTGTACTGATTACATATATAAGTATAGCAAATTAAAAACAAAAAGGGAAAACATATCCCCGCAGAAAAACTGCGGGGAAAGGATTTGTTGTTTACTCCGGCCGTGCATAGAAGCCCATACCACCTTTAGAAATTGTAAAACCTAATGGATTCCTAATTTGAGGTGTACTGGAGGCCCCTGCATATACTGTTGTCCATGTTTTTAGTTTTACCCCATAATAATTTGGATTAAAAGTAATAAAAAAAACAGGAAATTGAGTTAAATAAAAAATTCCGTCAGATCCTGTTGTATATCTGCACGTTTCACAAACGCCTGGCAAACATTTACATTCTGGCATTTCAATATCTAGGTCGGCTATATCAGTAGCATATTCGTTATGTTCCAAATAATAACGCTCTTGCGCTTGGGCCAGTGTGTGCAAGTTCGTTTCAATTTCTGCAAACCGAGCTTTTAGAATTGCCTTGTTATATTGCGGCAAGGCCACCGCCGCCAAAATACCAATGATGAGGACTACCACTAACAACTCTATGAGCGTAAAACCCCGCCGGGTATTGCTTGTGTTCATACGTTTACCTCTTTCTGTTTAATTTTCAATTCTTCTGTCCCAGTAAACGCGAACCAAAAGAAACGGCTCTTGTACTTATGAGATCACAACAAATCAAAAATACAACAGCCGTAATTTATCGCACAAAACGATAAACATTAAGCACAAAATAACCGGGTAATTAGTCCGTTTATTTTATGCCTAAGCAGTTGCCTTTGGAGTTGTGATCCCCCTTTCGGGTTCGCGTTTCTTAAACGCTTCCAAAAACAGATGAAATTGTACTTACAGTATAATAAAAATTACACGGTTTGCCAATATCCCATAAAAAAGGCCCGCGCCCATGATGAGCGCAAACCTTCTTTTTTGTTGTACCCGTTTTGTTTTTTATTGCCCTGCTTGGCAAGGCAAAGCTGTAAAATCTGTCCTATAAAAAGGAGACCCGCCTACTTTTTACAGTTAGGCGGGATACGTTATGAAAACCAACAAAAACAATTATTTCCGCCCAACACACAAGCACTCTAGCCAATTATATTGGTTAAAGTACGGATTATGTTTTAGGGAAATAATTATGCTTTGCATGTTTATATATTACAAAAAACTTTTGGTAAATGCAACCCTTTTTTAATCCGGTTTCTTCCCCGAAAATGCTATAGTATATATATATGGACCTTAACACCCTTTTAAAACATACTTCCCGCAGTTTATATTTAAGTGTAAAAATGCTGCCACACTCCATCCGCCCCGCCTTTGGGCTAGCGTATTTGTTGTGCCGGTATGCCGATACCATTGCCGATACTACCCTGCTTCCTGCCCAACAGCGCATTCACGCTATTTTGCGCTTTCCGCAAATTGTACGCAGCGGCAAAGCCCCCAGTACCAGTGAAATTAACTCCCTTCTTGCAGGCCATACCAATAACCCCTATGAAAAAATTCTCTTAACCCATTTACCGGATTGTTTGCAAGCACTAAAGGGGATTTCCGCCCAACACAAACAATTTATTTATGAAGTAGTAGAAGCCGTGTGCGAAGGGATGAAAATTGATTTAACCCAATTTCCCCATATCCCCCACGCGGCCCCGCATGCGTTTTTGTTGGAAAGTGATTTAACCCACTATTGCCGCTTAATGGGCGGGAAACCCGGCCTGTTTTGGAGCCAACTTATCTTTCATGCGGGGATGACCATCTTACCGAAGGAAACATTTTATGCACTGGGCCAACAGATAGGGGACAGTTTGCAAATTGTTAATATCTTGCGGGATGCCCCGAAGGACTTACAACAGGGGCGGTGCTATTTCCCGCAAACCGATTTAGAAAAAGCAACTCTTACCGCGACGGATTTATTGGACGAAAGAAATGGTACTAAATTTCACGTAATTCAAAAAAAATGGACCCACTGGGGAAAACAAAATTTACAAAGTGCCGCGGACTATTATGCCTCCATCCCCAAAAAACATGCGCGGGTGCGTGCCGCGGTGGCATGGCCGATGTTATGGACGGCAGACACCTTTGTAAAACTCTCCCGCACGCCGGATTTGCTAAACCCCCAAAAACGGGTTAAAATCTCCCGCCTGCGTGTGTATGCCACCATACTAGTGACGCCTTTACTACTTATCAGCAATACTTGTTTTAAAAAATGGCTGTCACATAAATTAAATAAACTCCCCTAACTTTCTTGAAATAAGGTATACTATACCGTACCCTTTGTTTGTACCCGCAATACAGAGGAGAAGTTTATGTTGGATAGTGTATCTTACGCAATATCCTTTATAAATGACCGCATTTTAGGATATTTGCTGATTGCCGCCCTGATTGGGTGCGGTGCTTACTTTACATTTGCATTACGCGGCGTTCAATTCATCCGTTTTAAAGAAATGGGCCGTTTGTTGTTGGGAAATCACACCGCTAAAGAGCATATTTCCCCCTTTCAGGCCTTTGCGATTAGTACCGCTTCCCGCGTGGGAACCGGAAACATTGCCGGCGTAGCGTTAGCCATTTCTATCGGCGGGCCGGGTGCTGTTTTTTGGATGTGGTTAATTGCGCTGTTTGGGGCCGCAAGTGCCTTTGCCGAAAGCACCTTGGCACAAATCTATAAAGTACATACCGGGAGCAACTTCCGCGGGGGCCCGGCCTATTACATCCGCACGGCCTTACATAATAAAAAGTTGGCCGTTGTTTTTTCTGTTTTGTTTTTGATCACGTTTGCACTAGTATTTAACACAGTACAATCCAACACGATTGCCCTATCCATGCAAACCACTTTTCAAATTAGTCCTTTTATTACAGGGCTTGTATTAGCCGCATTAACAGGTATCATTATTTTTGGCGGTCTACGGCGTATTGCCGCGTTTTCCGCTGTGATTGTACCGGTATTTGCATTAACCTACATTGCTGTTACACTTGTACTAGTGGTAATCCACATAGCGCAACTCCCGCATATTGTAGGCCTGATTGTTGCAGATGCGTTTAGTTGGCAGAAGTTATGCGCAGGCACGCTGGGGGCTACTATCATGATAGGGGCACGCCGGGGATTATTTTCTAACGAAGCCGGTATGGGATCTGCCCCGAACGCGGCGGCTACTGCCCACACTTCCCATCCGGTCAAACAGGGCTATGTACAAGCCATTGGCGTTTTTGTAGATACACTTATTATTTGCAGTTGTACGGCCTTTATTATTTTGCTGGCAGATTATACTCAATTTCCCGGCGTGGAGGGGATTGCACTAACACAAGCGGCATTAACGTCTGAATTAGGAATCTTTGGGAACTATTTTATTTCGGCCAGTGTACTCTTGTTTGCCTTTACCTCTATTATTGGGAACTACTACTATGGGCAAGCCAACTTGGAATTTTTAATCCGCCGGCGAACCGTTATGACGGGATTCCGTATCCTGGTATGCGCGTTAATTTGGGTAGGTGCGGTATTAAAATTGAATCTGGTCTGGGGCCTAGCCGACCTGTTTATGACACTACTGGCGTTAATTAACATTTATGCTATTTTTCGGTTGCGCAAACAGGTAATAAGCGCGCTAGATGATTACCGCATCCAAAAAGCCCACGGAAAAGACCCGGTATTTAAGGGCCCCGGCGTGTGGGAAGAATAAACGCAGGCCTTCTAACATATCCATTCCAAGTTTCATTTCGGCAACAATAAACCCCCGCGTACCAATTCGGGGGTTTAGCTCATTCGTGTCATTAGTATGACTCCATGTTCCTATTTCCTAGGGATGGTACATCTCCGGGTCTTGACGTAATCGGCACCCACGCAGTGAACGCACAACTACAACCAAGGAGTAAGCCCTTATCCCAAGTACATCTAGTTATTAGTATACTAATGGTTTTTTAAAAAATTTCAAGGCCTAATTTTTAAAATGCAAAACTACCCGCATGTAACAGCCCCATTTCACGATGGTAATTTACAGTAAATTTTTCTTTTGCAAAAGTTGCTCAAACGTGGCCGTTGTAACCGGGCGGCTAAAGAAATATCCTTGTGCCAGGTCTGCCCCGCATTTGCGTAAAAATTCGGCCTGTTCGCGCGTTTCCACCCCTTCGGTAACTACTTTTACACCCAGGGTTTTAATCATCCGCACGGCCCCTTCAATCACTTTTTGGGCGCGCGCATTTTCTTCAAAGCCGGATAAAAATTCCTTGTCTAGTTTAATACTGTCAAACTTCAGTTCTTTTAGCACATTGAGGGAAGAATACCCGGAACCAAAATCGTCCATCGCCACCGGGAAACCGTACAAATGCAGTTGCCCGATTACTTCTTGTGCACGCTCTAGGTTGTTAAAGATGACACTTTCGGTAATTTCTGCTTCAAGCAAGTGATTAGGCACGTTATACTGTGCCATAATGCGGCGCATATGCGGAATAAAACGCGCATCATTTAAGTGTAAACGCGAAAAATTAACCGCCAGCGGGACCACCGGCATTTGATTAGCACGCCAAGTGGAAAGCAGACGCGCGGCTTCTTCCATAATAAACATATCTAACTGCAAAATAAATCCGTTACGCTCAAATACCGGGATAAATTCATCCGGGCGCACGATGCGTCCTTCCCCGCGGTTCCAACGCACCAATGCCTCTGCCCCGCGGATTTGTCCTGTTGAAAAATCACACTTGGGCTGTAAATAAATTTCAAATTCTCCGTTAACAAGTGCATTTTCCATTTCGCCTTCTATCTGCCGTTCAGCCACCAAGCGGCTGCGGTCTTCGGCATCGTAAAATTCACATTTATCAAAAGGACGTTGTTTGGCGTGTTCCAGGGCCAGATTGGCACGGTCCAGCATGATATAAAAGGGTAAATCCTCGTTAATTTCATAAATACCAAAGGCCACGTCTAGCATCAGGCAGGAGTCCTCTACCGTACAATCACGTTTTAGTTTGGTGGATAATGTTTTTAAGCGTTTGACAAAAGTTTTACGGTCTTGATATGTTAACAGTAAAATAAAATTGTCCGCAGATAACCGGCAGAAAATTTCCTCGTTAGACAATTCTTCCTGCAATACCTGCGCGACCCGTTTTAACACTTCGTTGCCGCGTTCGTAACCATGCAAATCATTGATGACTTTAAATTTATTGATGTCAAAAATCACCAGTGCGGCCTGGCGGTTCAATGCCGCCAATTTGCTATCAAATTGTTCACACATACGGCTAAAGTTATCCGCCCCGGTTAATGGATCTACAAATGCCGTTGTAAATAAACGACGGTTGCTATCATCCCGGATACGCATAATTAAAAAAAGCAGGTAATAAAATACCAAAAACACAACGCCAAACAAAATAAGCGATAATTTAGCTACTTGTGTGGCTTGCGCTTCTACATATTGGGCCGGTACGGAAGAAACCAAATACCACCCATTTGCCTTTAATGGTACAAATTGTAAAAAGTGATGAAGGCCGTCATCCGTGCGATACCCCACTAAAATAGTTTGTCCGCCCTGAATGTCCGTACGGATTTTGGCAAGGGTAAAAGGTTCGTCCAGCGTAACATTGTCCAGATAGGAAAACACGTTAATATATTTAGGGGACTCATAAGTCAGCACAATGCTTCCATCTCGGCGGATAATAACAGCATGCCCTTCTTCCCCTAAGGCAGAAAGGGCTAATACGTCTTTATAATATCCTTCTTTTTGAACTGCGAACAAAGCCCCTACGGGCTGGGAGTCGTTGGGATCCAATGCAATGGCCTGAATTAAAATAGCCGAAGGATATTTCCCTTCTTGCCGGGGGCGAACGTCTACAAAAAAATTTTTATGTTGGGTGTTTTCTAAAATAGAAGCAAGGGCCTCTTTACTTAAGCGGTGTTCGGTAGGGTTTGCGTACAACGCCGTACCGTCTTTTAAAACAAGGCCTAGCACAGAAAAAGGGTCATTTTGCCCATAGCGGGCTAATGTTTCCGCTAAAAAGGATTCATCTCTCCACGGGTAGGAATCTTCAATAGACAAGGCACTGGTGGATAAAATTTCCCGGTCGGTTTGCAGTAAGCGGTCAAAGTCCGCGGCGGCCTCTTTACCCGCATCTGCGATATGGGTTTTAACGTCTTTTTCCAGCAAAATGTTTACTTCCCGCCAGTACAAAATAACACCCGCCGTAATAATGACGGCGGCCACTAATGCAAACACAAAAAACGAACGGAAGGAAACTTTTTGCATAATAATCCAAAAACAGGATTTTTTATATTATACCATTTTAAGTCATTTCCCCGCCGAAATTTATGCTTTAGCAGGCGGGGTTTTTTCTTCTTGTGTTTTAAATAGCCCGATGACCTGCTGGGAATAAGCAAACATGGGGTAAAAGGGGTTTTCCGGGTTGCGGGCTTGCGTTTCGGTTATTTCTTTATAGAATACGTACTCTTTAGAAACCGCAAACAAGCACACATTCCCAACGGACGAGGGCGCGGGGATTGTTTGCCCGGTAGATAGTTTAGCCATTTGGCCAGCAAGTTTACTGGCGTGCGCAAGCATGTGCGCGGCCGCCGTTTGCAAGGGTTCGTTTCCGTGCCCGCCGATCATGCCGCCCAAGCCGCTTTTACTGTTATTTTCAAAATATAAACTACTGTCCCCTAGGGAGTTGGTGGCAATGAACAAATGTTTCACAGTATTTCCGTCACCAAGGGCCATTTCTACCCCGGCACCGACAATTTTTTCCGGGCCGATTTCCAACACGCCTTTGCGGTTCTCCATATTTTTGGCATCTAACCAAAAGGCCCGCATGTTTTGATACGCTTTATTCATAAAATTCCCCCTCTTGTTTACTATAGCATTTTGGTTAGACGTACGCGCATTTTTTGGCTATAATTAAAGAAAGGAGTTTTTTATGACTGGTAAACGTGTGGTTATTTTGATGTTGGATTCCGTCGGCATTGGGGGGGCAGAAGATGCCGCCAAGTTTGGGGATGCGGGGGCTGATACCCTGGGTAATCTGATTCGCCAACGCGGATTTTTAAAAATACCCAATTTGGTGTCTTTAGGCCTGGCCCAAGCCGCCCAGGCCTCTACCGGCCGGGAACTGGCCTTAGGTCCGCAACCACACGCGCAACTGCAACTACCCGCCAAATACGGATTTATGCGGGAAATCAGCCATGGGAAAGATACTTCTTCCGGGCATTGGGAAATGGCCGGCGCACCTGTAGATTTTGAATGGGGATATTTCCCGCCCAATTACCCTTCTTTTCCGCAAGAACTGATAGAAAAAATTTGCGCTGAAGCCCACTTGCCCGGCATTTTAGGCAACAAAGCCGCCAGCGGAACGGTGATTTTAGATGAACTGGGGGAAGAACATATTAGAACCGGTAAACCCATTTGTTACACGTCGGCAGATAGTGTGTTTCAAATTGCCGCGCATGAAGAACATTTTGGATTAGAACGCCTTTACCACGTATGTGAAATTGCCTTTAAACAGGTGGCCCCCTACCGTATTGCCCGCGTAATTGCGCGCCCCTTTGTAGGTGAAAAAAAGGGTGCATTTACGCGCACCAAAAACCGGCATGATTATTCCGTTAAACCGCCCCGCGCCACGGTGTTAGACGCGCTTAAAAATGCGGGCGGGCAAGTTATCTCTGTCGGTAAAATTGCCGATATTTTTGCACACCAAGGGATTACCAAGGCCGTCAAAGCATCCGGCTTACCCGAACTGTGGGATGTTACTTTACGCGAGGCAAACCAAGCCCCCGCGCGCAGTATTGTGTTTACCAACTTTGTGGATTTTGACATGGTCTACGGACACCGCCGCGACGTAAACGGCTATGCACAAGGCCTGGAGTATTTTGATTCCCGCCTGCCCGAACTGGCCGCGCAACTGCAAGAGGATGATTTGGTATTTATCACCGCGGACCATGGTTGCGACCCGACGTATACCGGCACCGACCATACACGCGAACATGTGCCGGTACTGATGTTTGGCAAGCGTGTTCGTCCGCAATTTATCGGCGGGCGGAACACCTATGCGGATTTGGGGCAAACGATAGCAGATTATTTTAATTTGCCTGCCTTGCCGGTGGGTACGAGTTTTTTAGATAAGTAATTTTTGTATAATAAATTATCCTAAAAATGGGAGGAGTTACACGCGCCGCCGGGCGCATAAATTACAATTTATTCTGTTTTTGAAGTTACACCTGGGTGTAACGTGTATGTGAATACGCAAAAGGGTCAAAGACAGGCGTTAGAGGCACAAAACTAGGCAGGGTCGCTCCTTGCGGGTTTTGTGCCGAGTGTTTGTCATTTATATGGCAAACCACGGCTGTTTAGTTAATCTACCCCTTTTGCAGATTAGCAGAATGGCCGTTTTGTTATGCTAATCCGACCAAAAAAGCAAAAGGAAAAAGTATGAAAATAAGTAACACAAAAAATGTCATGCTGAACTCGTTTCAGCATCCCCACCTTACTCAAACACTTGATAAAAAGGATGAGATCCTGAATCAAGTTCAGGATGACAATATGATGAGAATGACCCGCGGGTTTACGCCCCTCGTCACCCCGCAAGCTCTCTGTGCGGGGTATAGGGGCGGTCCCCACACTATATCCCGCACTACAACTCTGCGGGATGACGTAGTGTGTGGCCCGCGCGGGTTTACGCTCATTGAGTTATTAGTTGTGGTGTTAATTATCGGCATTTTGGCCGCGGTGGCTGTGCCGCAGTATCAAAAAGCAGTTTGGAAAAGCCGTTTAACTAAAGTGGCCCTATTTCATGCCAATGCACAAAAAGCACTAGAGGCCTGGCGTTTAGAACACGGAAAAGGAACGGAAGAAATGTACTTTATAGGCAAAAACCCAGATGCCCATTTGGATATAGACCTTACCAATGGCCTGAATTGCGATAAACAAAATAATTCTTGTTATGATGACCATTTTATATATGATATATATAATGACGGTAGCGGCACGAATGATTATTACGGAAGTTCCGTTACAGCATTCCAAGGAACATCCTATGTTTGGATTCGTTTAGAAATAGACCAGGGACAAAAAAACTATACTTGCATTCCTTTTGAAGATTGGGGACAAAAGATGTGTGAAATATACCAGGCCTTGGTGCCGGAAGTGATTATTGAAAATTAAAGAATCCACTCCCCGGGTTATCCCGGGGAGTGGGCAGAAGTTTAAAATTTACTACTTACTTTTTTGTACTTGATTTGTTTTCTTGGTTAGTCCACCCGCCGCCTAACGCTTTGGCTAGGTCCACCACCGCATCTAATTCATTGTTACGCGCATTGGCCAGGTTCATTTCAGCAGATAATAAATTTTCCTCCACCAACAGTAAATCCGTCACACCGATTAGGCCCGCATCTTCCTGCTTTTTGGTCAGTTCGTAACTGCGGCGCATATCGGTAGTTTGGGCCAGGTACGCATCATAAATTTGGCGGTAGCGTTGGTTGGAGTTTAACGCATCTAACGCTTCTTTAAAGGCCAGTTGTACGGTTTTTTGATAATTAGCATATTCTTCCCGGTATTTGGCCTGTGCTTGCTCGTTTTCTGCCTTGATTTTTCCGCCTTCAAAAATCGGGGTTGCTACACTGCCCGCCATATTCCACACGCCTGCATTGCCGGTAAACAAATTGCTAAGCGCACTGCTGGCATACCCAGCCGCCGCAGTCAGTGAAATATCCGGGAAGTAAGACGCACGCGCTACGCCAATATCCGCATTAGCGGCTATTAAATTTTGTTCCGCTGTCATTACGTCCGGGCGGCGTTCCAACAAATCAGACGGTAAATCGGCAGGAACGTCGGGAACTAACGTTTCTTCATTGAGTGTCTTACCGCGGAGCAGTTGCGCATCTACGATTGCACGCGGGGATTTACCTAATAAAACCGCCAAAGAAGTTTCCGTTTTAGAAAGTTGCAAACGCAAGTTTTCTTCTTCGGCTTGCACGCTTGCCAGGTTGGCCTGTACGCGGCGCAAATCCACTTCTGTGGCGGCCCCGGCATCATACCGGTTTTGATAAATGCGCACGTTTTCTTTGCGTGCGGTAACGGTTTGCTCGGCAATTTTAATTTGCGCATCTAACCGGAGCATGGTGAAATACTGCTTGGCCACATCCGCCGTAAGCGTAAGTTTTACGGTATCGCGCGCGGCCTCAGTGGCTAAAAGTTTGGCGCGGGCAGATTCTTTCATACGGCGGTATTTGCCCCACAGGTCTAACTCAAACGAAAGGTTCAACCCGGCCCGGCTCATACTTTCACCCGAGCCGCTGCTGTTTCCTTCCCGCCCGCTTGTGCCGGTAGCAGAAATGCTGGGCAGTTGGTTGGCCCCCGCTTCCGTTACAGCGGCGCGCGCCTGGTCCACGCGCGCAACGGCGGCCTTTAAATCCCAGTTGTAGGTTAACGCGGTTTCTTCCATAGCGTTTAACACCGGGTCATTAAACATACTCCACCAATTTTGTTGCGTAAAAACGGCTACATTTTTAACATCCGTTCCGGTGGGTAACTCATTCTCCGGCCGTTTGTAATTGGGGCCTAGCATGCACCCGGCAGACAACACTGCACAACTTATAAATAAACTTACTAATTTCATTTTTGCTCCTTATCTTTTCCGGCAAATAACGTAAAAAACCAGGGGATAAATAACGGTGCGACCCCGGTGGCAATTAACATCCCGCAAACCACCGCCGTGCCAATGGAGTGGCGGCTAGCCGCCCCGGCCCCGGAACTAATGGCTAACGGCACACACCCTAAAATAAATGCAAGTGACGTCATCACAATCGGGCGGAAACGCATTTCCGCCGCGTGAACAGCGGCGGCCGCTTTTTGCATGCCTTGTTCTTTGAGCAGCACGGCAAACTCTACAATCAAAATAGCATTTTTAGCGGCCAACCCCACCAGGGCCACCAGTGCAATTTGAAAGTAAATATCGTTACTGAGTCCGCGTATCCATGTACCGGCCAAAGCCCCGAAAATAGCAAACGGTACGGCCAAGAGTACAGCAATCGGCAAACTCCATTTTTCATACTGCGCGGCTAAAATCAAAAACACTACCAACATCCCCAACAGTAACGCCGAAACCGAGGAACTGCCTGCAATTTTTTCTTGATAGGTAGTACCTGTCCACGCCAGGGTAAACCCGCTGTCTAAGGTTTCTTTGGCAGTTTCTTCTACAGCACGGATCGCATCCCCGGAACTATACCCCGGGGCCGGGCTTGCCATAATTTTAGCAGAAGGGAACACGTTAAACCGTTCTACCACGTCTGGACCGAGAGACGGTTTTAACGTAATAAGTGAGGAAAGCGGCACCATGGCCCCGGTAGCGGATTTTACATAAATCCCGCTAATTTGTTCCGGCCGGGCGCGATATTGCCCTTCCGCCTGCATCATTACCTTAAAACTACGGCCCAGGTAGGTAAAATCGTTAATATACATACTGCCAAACGTACCTTGAAGTGTGGCATATAACGCATCTAGGGATACCCCCATAGATTGCGCCTTTACTTCATCTACCGTTAGCGCATATTGCGGAACGGAAGCGGAGAAAGAAGAAGACACACTGGTGAGTTCCGGGCGTTGGCGGGCACGCTCTAAAAATTTAGACACTTGTTCGGAAAGTGCTGTAGAACCCCCTTCCGAACGGTTTTGAATATACCCCTCTAATCCGCCGGTGGTACTCATCCCCATAATCGGCGGCGGGTTAAACGGCATCACGTTTGCCCCAGTTACTTGCGCAAGGGCTTTTTGGTATACTTGCATCACCGTAGCCGTAGAAGATTCGTCTTTCTTTTTACGTTTGTCCCACGGTTTTAACATCACAAAGGATGCAACCGAATTATTCTTTTGCGCGCCTGTTAGCATATCAAACCCGGCAAACGTCATTTCTTTTTCCACAGAGGGAATAGACAAAAGCACGTTTTCAAGTTGTTGGGCTGTCTTATCGCTAGTGGCAAGTGAAGAAGCCGGGTCTAACTGGGAAGCCACCATAATAATCCCTTGGTCTTCGGTCGGCAGTAAACTGCCGGGCACAATTTTAAATAATCCGAACGTAAGTACCAGTAATACCACCATCAAAATGCCGGATACAGCCCCCTTACGCACTAGACCGCCTACTAATTTGCCATACCGTGCAGTTAATTTATCAAAAAATTGGTCAAATTGATAGAAGAAACCGCGGGTGGGGCGTTGCTGCTTTTTAAGAAGCAAAACACACAACGCAGGCGTTAATGTTAACGCCACCAAACCGGAAATGATAACAGATACGGCAATCGTAATAGCAAACTGTTTGTACATCACCCCGGTAAGACCGCCCATAAAAGCCACGGGCACAAATACCGAACACAACACCAGCACAATGGCTACCACCGGGCCGGACACTTCTTGCATGGCTTTAATAGTGGCTTCACGCACAGGCAAATTATCCTCGTGCATAATGCGTTCCACGTTTTCAATCACCACAATCGCATCATCTACCACCATCCCAATAGCCAGCACCAACCCAAACAAGGTAAGCGTGTTAATGGAGAACCCCATTACCATCATCCCGGCAAAGGCACCCACAATAGAAACCGGCACCGCTAAACACGGAATCAGCGTGGCCCGCCAGTCCTTTAAAAATAAATATACCACTAAAAATACGAGCACCATGGCTTCCACCAAGGTGTGGATTACTTCTTTAATGGACTCGTTTACAAATAAGGTAGTATCGTAGGCGGTATCATAGGCCAGGTCCATTTCCGCCGGGAAGTTTTTGGCTACTTCTGCCAAATGCGCTTGCACGGCTTTGGCAGTGGCAACCGCATTGGCACCCGGAGAAAGATAAATCCCCACCGGAACAGCCGGCTTGCGGTTAAAACTACCGTTAAATTCATAGGTTTGGCTGCCCAGTTCCACGCGCGCTACGTCTTTTAGGCGGAGGGTTGTGCCGTCTGTATTGGCGCGTAAAATGATGTTTTCAAATTCTTCCACCGTAGAAAAACGGCCGGGGGCAATAATAGAGTAACTGCGGTCCACATGCACCGGCATAGGGGCTTGGCCGATTTTCCCGGCAGCACGCTGGGCATTTTGCGCCTGTACGGCCGCAGCAACCTCCGCAATAGACAAGTTACGCTGGGAAAGTACATCCGGCTTAACCCATATACGGATGGCATAGTCGTTGGCGGACATTACCGTCGCATCCCCTACCCCTTCAATACGTTTTAAATCGTCAACTACGTTAATCAGTACATAGTTTCCAATGGTGGTAGTATCCGAACGGCCCGACGGTGAATAAAATGCTATCATCTGCAAAATGGCGGATGATTTTTTTTCCACGCTGACCCCATAACGCCGCACATCTTCCGGCAAGGTAGCCGTGGCTCCTTGCACGCGGTTATTGACGTTAATCATGGCTTGATCCGGGTCGGTACCTACTTTAAAGTACACCATTAAACTCATATCCCCATTGGCAGAGGACGTGGAGTTCATGTACAGCATATCTTCCACCCCATTAATTTCTTGCTCTAAAGGGGCGGCTACCGTATTGGCAATTACCTCCGGGCTGGCCCCGGGATAACTGGCGGAAACTTCAATCGTGGGCGGGGTTAAGTTCGGGTATTGCTCCACCGGAAGGGATTTAATAGACACAATCCCCGCTAAGGTAATTAAAAGGGAAATTACCGATGCAAAAATAGGGCGGTCAATAAAAAATTTAGAAAACATATTTCCCCCTATTTTGCTTGCGCGGCATCTTCCGGCAGGGCTTGGGCATCCGGGGCTTCGGCATCCGAAATGGCTTGTTCTAACAGGTCCATTTTAGTAGCATCTGCCACAGGGGCCGTACGCTCCTGCACCACAGGAATGGAAAAATCTTGCAATTCTGCGTGAACCGTTTGCCCGGGACGAATGCGGGTCAGCCCTTCGCTAATGACCGTTTCCCCGGCTTTTAGCCCATTAGAAACAATGTAAACGTCATTTAATAGTTCCCCGGTAATCGGGCGGGCTTCTACGGCATTGTTAGCATCCACTACATACACCAACAATTCTTTAGCCGTATGTAACACGGCAGAAGAAGGAATTAAAATAGCATTTTTATAGGTGGCACCGACTAAATGCACCCGCACAAATTGGCCGGGCATTAGTTCGCGCGAGTCCTGCGGGTTGGCAAATTCAGCTTTCATGGCAATACTGGAAGTTTGGGCATTTTCGGAACTGTCAAAAAAGATAATTTTACCGCGTTGGGGGTACACTTCCCCATTGGGCAAAATGGCCTCTACATACACGGAAACCTCATTTACATCTTTATCCCAGTATTCGTCGTCATTTTCTTCTTGGCCGGGTTGCATATCCCCAAAGGCAATTTGCCCAGAGATAAACCCATCGGCTAATTTGGTAAACTGGCTGCCCGGCATAGAAAATTTAACATAGAGCGGATTGATTTGCACCATGTTGGTTAAATAGCCCGATTCGTTAGACGGAGAAACTAAACTTCCTACCGAGGGGACCGCCTGCCCTACAATGCCGGAAATGGGGGCTGTTACTTTGGTATAACTTAAGTTAATTTCCGCCCCCTCTACCGCGGCCTGGGCCACTTTCACATTGGCCTGGGCGGTTTCATAAGCCGAAAGGGCGTTATCGTAATCTTGCTGGCTTACCGCATTGGAAGCCCGCAACGTTTTCATCCGCTGATAGGTGCGGTAGGTGCGCTTTTCTTCGGCCTGGGCTTGTGCCAACGCACCCAGGGCTTTTTCCAGGGCCACTTTATATTCGGCATCATCTATTTGAAACAGTTGTGTTCCCGCTGTTACAAATTCTCCTTCGTTATACAGACGGCTTTGCAAAATACCCCCCACCCGGGCACGGATTTGAATTTCTAATGAACCCGCCACTTGGGCCGGATATTCAATATTCCACGGCAAATTTTGCTGGAGAACTTTTACTGCTGTTACATTCACCGCCGCCGGAGCGGACTCTTGTTGTTTTTGACAAGATATAAGAAAAAGCGAGAAGCCACATAAAAAAACTACTAATTTACGCATGTTTTTCTCCTTAATAGGGAATTTTTAAAATTCTATGAAATTGTGCCCCATATAGCAACCCTTTTAAAAAATAATGGCAAAAAGCGCAAAAATCCGTATAATAAATATATGAGAACATTTTTCCTTTTTATTTTATTATGTATGGCTATGCCGTTGTGGGCGTTGCCGTCATTAACCGATTTAGACAGTTGGCAATTGCCCGACGAAGAAGAACAGGCAAAACCAGCCCCTAAACCTACCCCCAAACCGGCCGTTGCTGTAGAAAAACAAACTACTGCCAAATCTAAAGAACCAGAACTGGAAGTACAACTATCCGGCCCGGCTTATGGGTTGGCTACGTCCACCAAAGACATCAAAGAAATAGCCATTATGAACCTGTCCGCCGCCCAACTTTTGGCACGATTAAAAGGGAAAAACCGCTTTGATATATTATTTAATGCCAATATGCCTCCCACCGCTGATACGATTGTACTGGCCGATGACAGGCAGGAATATGCACTGGTTACCTTTGGAAACCCCAAACAAAATTACCGTTTATTTTTATTTAAAAGCGGTATTGAACAACCGCTTGTTGCCGTGGCGCAAGATCTCACCGGGAAAATAGACATCTACCGTCAGTTTGGGGTGAATTTGGGCCTTACCGAGCAGGATTTTAAGCAAGAATATCCCCAGGTAACCCCCGCTGTGGTAGTAAGTGTGGAAGATAAACTGCCATACAATATTTACCAATTACCCGATTCCTGGTTTGTAGCATTTAAAGAGGAAAAACCCTTCCGGCGGTTTACAAGCAGGACCGATTATGAACGCTTTAGCAGGCAATTACAAGGTATTCTGCCGGAAACATCCGTTCAAGCGGATGCAGAAACTTCCCGCAGCAGCCGTTGGTTAAAACCCCAAACAGAAACCCCGGCCAAGCGTTTGTTTTCAGAAATTGTTGCCAGCGGCACTATTTGGGATAGAAGAGAAAGGGAAATGATGGAACTGCAAGATAGTTTTTCCACAACACAGCCAAATTCCTTCTCTCCTACTCGTTCGTCCGGACGGGTACGCGGCGCACGGCGGCGTAGATAAAACGATTGTGTTTACATAAGGGGGATAGTAAAATTTTTACTACCCCCTCTTTTTTTGTTATACTGTAGGTACAATTTTATCTGTTTTTGGAAGCGTTTAAGAAACGTATCCCTTGTTTTAACAAGGGGCTACTTACTCCAAAACAACTGCTCATAGGCATAAAGAGATGGACCTTCGAAACCCATGTCTTTATGCTCAATGTTTATCGTTTTTTCGGTGAACTACGGCTGTTGTATGCGTGGAAGTAAGTAGCCACAAGTACAACTGCCGTTTTTTTACGCCCGCCAGCAGGTAATGTTGAATAAACACAATGGGAGAATTATATGACAAAAAACATACGAGCGTTTACGCTCATTGAACTGTTGGTAGTAGTTTTAATTATTGGGATATTGGCCGCCGTGGCGTTGCCGCAGTATAATAAGGCGGTAAAAAAGGCCCAAGGGGCAGAGGCCTTAAATTCGTTGTATGCTTTGGACCAAGCATTATCTATGTATTATTTGGATCATGGAACTTATTTAGGGGCAGATGTAGATAAGTTTGAAGTAGAAATTCCGGAATCTAAAACGATACGGTATGCGGTAGGCAGTTATGTTTCGTATGAGAGTACGAGTGCCAAACTACAGTCTGGAATGTTAAAGGAAAGTACAACTGGCCCAGAAGGAAATAATGCTGTGGTGGCAACGTTGATTGCACCAGATAAGAAATTATATTTATTAGCATATTGGGGAAAATATAACAAGAAGCCTGAAATTACATGTTATGATTTGGAAGATAGAACGGAAGCTGCTGTTAATTGTAAAGCGTATTTTCAGGCTGAATGTGAATTAGTATTTCCTGGGTGTACAGGACAAGGTTGTGTACAGTGTTATATAAATAAGTAAACTACCAGGGATTTGAGTGGGCTTATACCCAACCTATAAAAAACCCGGGGTCAACAAATAGTTGGCCCCGGAGTTTTCTATACTGCAAACTTGCTTACAGCAACTTGCCGGCCAGGTCGGCTAGGCGGCTGCGTTCGGTCTTGGTAAACGTAATATGACCGTAATTTTTTTGCCCTTTTAAGCGGTCCACCAAGTAGGTAAGGCCGTTGGATTCCACGTCCAAATACGGCGTATCAATTTGGTATGGGTCCCCGGTTACCACTACTTTGGTGCCTTCGCCCGCGCGGGTTAAAATGGTTTTCATTTCGTGCGGGGTCAAGTTTTGGGCGTCGTCCACAATCATATATTGCCCTGGCAAACTGCGCCCGCGCATGTGGGTAACAGAGGCAATTTCAATTTTACCGCTATCTAACAAATAATGCGCTTTTTCTTCGCCTTCATCCGGGTTTTTCCGGTCCGCCAAAAAGGCCAAGTTATCGTAAATGGCTCCCATCCACGCTTCCAGTTTTTCTTCTTTTGTGCCCGGCAAGAAACCCAAGTCCTTCCCCACCGGCACAATGGAGCGGCACACCACCATGCGGCGGTAGGCATTATCATCCATCGTACGTTGGAGCCCGGTAGCCAAGGTAATTAAAGTTTTCCCGGTCCCGGCAGTACCGACGAGGGTAACTAAGTCCAAACTATCATCTAAGAGTAGTTCCATAGCAAAGCGTTGCTCTTTATTTAAGGGTTTAATCCCCCAGGCAACCGGTTCTTGCGAGGAGAGCGGGCGAAGCACAAATTCCCCATTATTGGCCACACGCCCAATGGCGGATTTTTTACTGCCGTCGTTGGTTTTTAAAATAACAAACTGGTTCGCCCTAAAAAGGGCCGGATCTAGTGCTAATTTTTTTTCGTGATAAAACGCATCAATTTCCGCCGGAGAAACTTCCCACTCCGTTACCCCGCTGTACAGTTCATCCACGTTGACTTTATCGGTGGTATAGTCCTGCGCGTTTAAGCCCAACGCTTCGGCTTTTAAGCGCATGTTAATGTCCTTAGTTACCACAATCACCGGGGCGGCATTTTTCTTATAGGACCCTTCTTTTTTACCCAACGTGTAGGCGATATTTAAAATAGCATTATCGGCCTTATTAAATGCCATAGAGGAAGGAAGAGAATTGGGCAAATCCAACACAATTTTAAGTGTGCCGCCGTCATCTAATTTGACGCCTTCATTCAAGCGGCCCTTTTTACGAAGTTCATCCAACATGCGCGACACCATACGCGCATTTTTACCGCGGGTGTCCCCTTCGGTTTTGAACGCATCCAGTTCTTCAATCACTGCCATAGGAATGATGATGTCATTATCATCAAACGCACGTAAACAGTTTACATCATGTAGTAAAACGTTGGTATCAATAATAAATGTTTTTTTCATATTTCCCTCCGTGCAAGGTTGCCCCATTTATAGTATAATCCTGTAAAGGGTAAAATCAAGTTCCCTTGTGCTTATTGTAGCATTATTTAGTGATTTTTATGAAATACCTTTGTATACACGGCCATTTTTACCAACCGCCCCGCGAAAACGCGTGGTTGGAAGAAATTGAACTACAGCAAAGCGCGGCCCCATACCACGATTGGAACGCGCGGATTTGTGCGGAGTGTTACTCCCCCAATGCCCTGGCACGTGTACTAAATGGGAAAAAAGAATTAGTGCAATTAACAAATAACTATGCACATATCAGTTTTAATTTTGGGCCGACACTACTTTCTTGGTTGGAAGAAAAAGAACCTGAAGTATATCAGGCCATTTTAGAAGCCGACCGGCAAAGTCAATCCCATTTTAGCGGTCACGGCAGTGCAATTGCCCAGGCCTACAATCACATGATTTTACCGCTTGCCAACGGCCATGACAAAGAAACCCAAATTAAATGGGGCATTTATGATTTTGAAAAACGCTTTGGCCGCAAACCAGAAGCCCTATGGTTAGCCGAAACCGCTTGTAATACAGAAACATTAGAAGTGTTAGCCGCCAACGGTATGAAGTTTGTAATTTTAGCCCCCGGGCAGTGTTTGCGGGTACGCAAACTAGGGGAGAAGGATTGGCAAGAAGTGGGCGGCGGTGTGGACCCCAAGCGCGCTTATCAGTGTAATTTACCCAGCGGCAGAAAAATTGCGTTATTTTTTTATGACGGCCCGATTTCGCAAGGGATTGCATTTGCGGACACGCTTTCCTCCGGCGAAAAATTTGCCGCGCGCCTTTTAAGCACGTATAACACCGGGGATGAAGCGCAACTGATGCATATTGCCACCGATGGGGAAACCTACGGTCACCACCAAAAATTTGCGGAAATGGCTTTGGCCTACTGTTTAAAAACTGTTGAAGAAAATCCGGAAGTACAACTTACTGTATATGGGGAATTTTTAGAAAAAAATCCGCCGCAATATGAAGCCCAAATCCGGGAAAATTCTTCCTGGAGTTGCTTTCATGGAATAGAACGCTGGCGTGCCGATTGCGGATGTAATTCCGGCATGCATGCCGGGTGGCACCAAAAATGGCGCGCCCCTTTACGCCAAGCGTTGGACTTTATCCGCGATGAAATGATTTACACGTTTGAAAATGTTGGTAAAGAGTATTTCAAAAATGTGTGGGATGCCCGCAACGATTATATTGAACTAATTTTGGACCGCTCGTTAGATGCCCAACATAAATTCTTTTTAAGACACGCTACTGAAAAGGCCTGGAATAACCGCTCCACCGCGCTCATGCTGTTAGAAATGCAGCGCATGGCCATGCTGATGTACACCAGTTGCGGTTGGTTCTTTGACGAAATAAGCGGATTAGAAACCGTACAAATTATGCAATATGCTTGCCGCGCGTTGGAACTAAACAAAACAATTTGCGGCAAAGATTTAGAACCGCAATTTATTAAACGCCTGGAAAGTGCGCCCAGCAATTTGCCTTCATTAAAAACCGGGGCAGAGGCCTACCGCCGTTATGTGCAACCGCAACGCGCCTCCTTGGAAAAAATTGCCCTTTCCCATATCGTTACCTTACTGGCAGACGAAACAGCAAACCCGCACAAGGCCTACTCCTGTGACGTGCTGGACTATCAACCTACTAAACTAACTTCCGGAAATATGCTTTTACTTTACGGATTTATCCGCCTAAAATCCCGCGTTACATTGGAAGAAAAAAATATTCCATTTGCTATTTTACGCCGGGGAACGGTGATGCTTACTTGTGGTGCGGAAATAGAACAACCGCAAGAAACGTTTGAAAAATTACACCAATTATTTGAAGAAAACAGATACGAAGAATGCACCTCTTACATTCACCAACAATTTAAACAGTTGGTTCCGCTAACTGCCATGTTCACAGACGTGCGGCGTAAGGTGGTAAACCAAGTCCTTAAAAAAATGCATGCCGATACCGATCAGGTTTACAGCAAACTATTTGAGCGGGAATATCCTATTGTACGAGAACTTCAGTTACTGGGCACGCCGCTGCCAAACACATTTGTAGAAGTTGCCCATTTTGTGCTAACGACGGATTTAGTGGCTGAATTTCGTGCTAATGAATTAAATGGCGAAGAAATAGAAGAATTAATGGAAGATGTGAAAACATTGGGATTAGATGTTTTCAAAGGAAATGTATTACAAGCCGTTCAAGACAAATTAACCTTCCTAGCGTTTGCATTTGCCCGAAACCCGGCAGATAAAAAAAATGTCTATAAACTACTAGATTTCTTAAACTATATGGAAATTTTTGGGTTTGCTCCTGATACGGTAAAAGCACAAGAGTTTGTCTATTTTGGGCTAAAATCCCTAGGGCAAGAAGCCCGCAAAAAAGACCTTTTACGAGCCCTAGCCCAAAAACTCAAGATATTGATTTAACGTCATTCTACCCAAAATAACCCCCGGTGTAGCCGGTGGTTCAAAATACTTCATTTAATTTTTATCGTGTTCAATAATGTGTTTGAACATTTCATCCGTAACCGTAGTATCTGCCGAATGAAAAGTATCTAATGATTCTTCGGAAGGAACAGCTTGGTTAATAGAAATATGGGCATACAATTTACGTACAGAAGGATAAATCTTTTTAAATGCCGCTACCATGCGGGGATCAAAGGAAATGCCTGCCTCATTTAAAATATACTCATAGGCCTCATCGGTCTTCCACGCTTTTTTATAAACCCGGCACTGGCATAACGCATCAAATACATCTGCTACCGTTACAATCCGTGCCTCTAACGGAATGTTTTCCCCCTTAAGGCCGTGCGGATAACCCGAGCCGTTCCATTTTTCATGGTGATACAAACTTACTTTATGCGCAATTTTAAGAACCTTGGAATGGGCCCCTTCCAAAATCCGGCCGCCATACGTAGTATGGGATTTCATAATTTCAAATTCTTCATCCGTCAATTTCCCGGGCTTTAATAAAATATGGTCTGCCAAGGCCACCTTACCAATGTCGTGAAGCGGACTTGCATTTTTGATAAGTTCGGAATCTTTACTACTCATGCCCAAAGCACGCGCCAACAGATATGAAATAATACTAATATTTTTTAGATGGGAACGAGTATCCTGCTGATCCCTATATTCGGCCGTTACAGCCAAGCGGTAAATAGTTTCTAATTGGGAAACCCGAACATCCTGATATAATTTGGCAACTTCAATAGAACTGCCCGCCAGTGTGGCCAGTAGCGTTAAAATACCTTCGTCATTTTTATCAAAAATACCTCCATCCGCTTTATTCGCCACTTGGAATACACCTAACACTTTTCCCGTATTATTTTTAAGCGGAACAGCCAACATGGTATGCGTGCGAAAATCCGTGACCATGTCCACATCCATAGAGAACCGCGGGTCTTCATAGGCATTGGGCAAATTGATAATTTCACCCGTACGCGCCACGATGGAAATAACATTATCACTTTGAAGAGGCACACGGATTTCAGTATGCTCTAACCCACGGCCTTGCGCAATTTTAGACCAGAGTTCATTTTTTTCTACATCTTTTAAATAAATGGTACAGCGGCCTACATCTAAAATAGCCGTGATTTGCTGGGCAATAATATCCAGTAATTTTTCCAGGCGGATTTCGCCCGAAACACGCGTGCCAAACTCCACCAGGAGGTTGAGTTTTTGCTCGGCAGTTAATTTGTTACTTTCGTGATAAAATTGCATACCTTATCCGTTTAATTCTATGAGATAACAGACACGCACCTTCGGATAAAACCGGTTTACTTGGGCTTGCAATTTTTGTTTGGCTAGTATGCTGGGTACAAACACCGTTTGAATGTGATGTTCTGCCAAGTAGCGCACCACCTGCAGCATATTTTTCTCATCCAACTCATTATTATATAACCCATACCCGGCTGAAGAAAAAGCCGTGTCCCTATATCCACACTTTACAAAATTTTTCTTAAAAAGTGTATGCATGTTTTGCTCCACCTGCCAAAGGGTTTCAACTGGGGGATTAACTAGTACAGCAGGCATCCACATCACCGGCGGTGCAAAACGAGCAATTTGCCGCGGCTTTTTAGCCAGTATATTGTCCACAAAACATACTTTTTTAGCAAATTCAACGGCTCGTTCTTTCCAATGGGCAAATCCCTCAAAAAGTTGGGGGGCCTTTTTTAAAAACTGATACACATCTATGCTATCCGTAAGAATAGGGGCTTTCTTTCCTTCTTTTTCATGGCGCAGAATTAAACGGCGTACTTGCGTGCGCGCCCGACGAATATCCCCATATACATATTCAAACAAACCGCTTGGCATCTGTTGCCACACACGTACGCGGTATTTTTTTTGGGCTAATATATACACTTGGCGCGCTATATCCGGGTGAAGGTATTCTGCTTCCACGGATGGTAAATAAAATAACGTGGGGCGGAGACATTCAGCCGGTTTGAATTTTTTCTGTAATTTACTGGGCAAATAATCTCCCGCTTTTTGCAAAAATGAAAAGCCAGGCACTACTTGTCCCCAACGCAGTAATCCGGCAAGATGCAAAAGGTGTACGATTCGTACGGCATATCCAAAAATACGCGGATAATTAGCACGCAATCTATAAAATTGAACCAATATACTGGGGAGCAACGTGATTTTTAAACGGCGTCCCAGTTCCAACACATGTTCTGCGGTAGGGATTTGCCCCGGACAATTTTGCGTACATTTTCCGCAAAGCATACAGGAAGTAACTAGCGGCTCCAGTTCTTTGTGTTGACGGCGGGGATGCAGTTTCCCTTCTAACACCAGGCGTAGTGCTTGGTTGCGCCCGCGCGGAGAAAAGGTTTCTTGCTGGGTAAGTTGATACGTCGGGCAAGAAGAAGAACACATCCCGCAGCGGTTACAATAGGCCACACTGTCCTCTAATGTACGCATACCAAACGGTGTTTGTAAGTGAGTAAGGTTATTTTTCTGCATATAGGGCGGCTCCTTGGGGCGCGTTTAAGAGCAGGCAATTTGTGTTAAATTCCTTACGCAACCGCGCCCACAACAAGTTGTCGGGAGCGGGATGAAACGGTTTTTCCCGGGACAGTTTAACAGGTGAAGCAAAAATTTTAAATGTAAGTTGTGTGACTAGCCCCAACGTTCCCTGCGAGCCAGCCCATAAGCGTACCAGCGAATAACCCGCCGCATTTTTTGTAAGTTTCCCGCCGTAACGTACATATGTTCCATCCGGCAGAAGCACCTCAATCCCGGTGACGTGAGTAAAAAACACATCCTTTCTTCCGGCACAAAAAAGCCCTCCCAACGTCCCCGCCCGCGTGGGAAGTGCCGCATAGACCCCTGCTTTTTTAAGTGCTTTTTGTAATACGTCCAGTGGAATACCCGCCTGGGCAGTAGCTGTATAATTTTGGGTATCAATTTCTATCATTTTGGTAAGTGTACGGGCCGATAATTGGTGCGGATGCCCCGAGCGTAATTGTGAATTACTGCCTACAATTACAAAGGGAATTTGCTGCGTGAAAAAATGTTGAAGTTGGGCCAAAACAGGTTTTATATCTTCCCCAATAGGCAAACCCGGTTGTGCCTTTTCTTCAAACTGATAGGGAATAATTTTGAGGGGATTAGCCAGCCCCTTGGGGTCAAATGCGTGCTTGATATGCACCATGGCAGACAAAGTAGCTACATCATACTGCTGTGCCATTAACGCACGTTTTTCCACGCCTACTCCATGTTCTCCCGAAATTGTTCCTTTACAATCTACGCAGATTTGCAAAATTTCATGCACAATTTTAGATACATTACGCACAGCCAGTTTGTTGCGTTGATCAAACAAAATATGCGGGTGGAAATTACCATCCCCGGCATGAAAAAGTAAACTATACTGTACATTATATTTGGAAAGTACCTGCTGCACTTGTGCTAACGCATGGGGTAGTTCACTGCGCGCAACAGTGCCATCTCCCACCATGACATTCGGAGCCAGGCGTGCCATAGCCGCGTACGCACTGCGCCGTCCGCGCCAGAGGCGGGCACGTTGTTCTTCGGTTTTGGCATGTTCCATGTGTAAACATCCCTGGTTACGGCAAATTACTTCCAACCGTGCGGCATCTTTTTTTATTTGCGCTGGGGTTCCGTCTAACTCCAAAATAAGCAAGGCCTCTGCCCCGGTAGGATACCTGGCATGTGCAAATGCTTCCACCGCTTGTGCCGTTACTTTATCCATGGCTTCCACACACCGCGGAATAATGCCTTGTGCCACTAATTCCCGCACCGTATGAACGCTTGCGGTTAAGGAAGGAAATGTCACCAAAAATGTTTGCACATGTTTAGCAAGCGGCAAAATTTTTACTTTGAGTTGTGTGATAACCCCCAATGTTCCTTCACTACCCGCCCATAAACCAATTAAATCCGGCCCTTCTGATGCGCGGGAAAGCGTTTGTACTGTTCCGTCAGCAAGGACTACGGTGGCTTCTAGCACATGGTCAATCGTTCCCCCATATTTCATACAGCGCGCACCGCTGGCGTTTTGGGCCAAATTACCGCCTAATGTACTCACCTCTTGGCTGGCCGGATCGGGCGCATAAAAATAACCAAGTGCGTTTAAGTTGCGTTGTAAATCCCCTGTAATTACTCCAGGTTCTACAACAGCAAAACCTTCCCGCGTGTTAATTTCTAATATATGGTTTAACTGCGTTAAATTTAAAATGACCCCGCCGCGTAATGCCGTACAACTGCCGGCGTGGTTCGTGGCACTGGCGCGGGGTACAAAGGGAATGTTATAACGAGATAATACTTCTAGCACCGGTGCTACTTGCGCGGCCTGTTGAATATGAACAACGCCATCGGGCCGGGTACGCGAAAGGGAACAATCATAGCCGTATAAGGACAAAGAAACCTCGTCTGTGCAGACGTTTTGAGCCCCTACAAGATGCGCAAGCGCGTGTATAACTTTAGGCGTTAGTTTCATATTTGCTATACTAGTATTATAGTATTTCAGGTGGTATATATGCAGAAAAATGCGCGTAAATTAATTGCCATAGGGGATGTACACGGACACTTTGACGGCCTTGTAAAAATCTTACGCCATGCTAAATTAATTGATACCAAAAATCACTGGTGTGGCGGACATCACCGGTTCATACAAATTGGCGATATTTTAGACCGGGGTCCTTTTTCTTTACGCGTAGATGCCCTGTTGGACCATTTACAAAAAGAAGCACTGCAAAGCGGCGGGGAAGTGATCCGTTTAATAGGAAACCATGAATTGGAACTTATGTTAGAAAATTATCTAATTTCTGAGTTCCAGCGTGAACAAGCCGTTCAAATGCGTGATAAACTGCTGGGGCAAGCCCTGGCAGGAGAATTAAAAGCGGCCTTTGCATACAAAGGTTTTTTATTTACCCACGCCGGGCTAACAAACAAATTACTGCATATTTTCAACTTACAACTGGAAGAAAACCCTACAGCGGCTAACTTGGCTATTTTAATTAATTTCATTTTTAAAGAATCGCTAAAACATTCCTTTTTTAAACATCCCATCTTTAACATTAGCCACAGCCGTAAAGGACCAGACCGCTTTGGCGGTATTTTCTGGGAAGATTTAGAAGATTTAATTAACTCCTACCCACAAGGAAGCCCTGTATGGCAAGTGTTTGGGCATACCCCCATAGAAACGATGGTGATTGACCACGCCATGCGTATGATTGCGCTGGATGTGGGGATGTACCGCAAATTACAATACTTGCAGATTACCGACCAGGGAATCCCCGAGGTAATTAGTTTGTAGTTGTGCTTCCGGCTTTTTTGTAGTATACTATACATACAATTTATTCTGTTTTTGGAATTGTACGCAAGGTACAGTCAGCTTGTAAAAGTTTGAAAAGAGGCCAAAAACAGTCGTTAAAGGTACAGTATTTCATGGTTGATCCCCATGTGATACTGTGCCGAGTGTTTGTCATTTGAAAAGATGGCAAACTACGGCTGTTGCATTTCGGGCGACCTCTTTTCAGTCCGGCTGTGATAGCCGTTTTTGCATGCGTTCTTCAGAAGCGGAACAAATTGAAATTATAGGTTGGGTGCAACCCAACGTTAAAAAGGAGACGTATCATGCAAAACAATAAGACCCGGCGGGGAGAAACGCAAGAAGGAAGAGTAGTTAAAAA
>JAZNXF010000022.1:0-5329 GCA_045593745.1 Elusimicrobiaceae bacterium
ACCTGCCCTAGCGGGCATCCTCTCCCTCAAGGGGCGAGGAGAACGACCCACGGTGGGTTTACCGCCCGCTCCGTCATCCCGCAGGGGCGGTATGCGGGGTATAGCGGGCATATCGGCTTTACGCTTATTGAGCTGCTAGTGGTCGTATTAATCATCGGAAGCTTAGCCGCGGTAGCGTTGCCACAATATCAAAAAGCAGTATGGAAAGCAAGAGCAGCCGAAGCAATTACTATCATAAAAACTATCGCATCGGCCGAACAAAGATATTTCTTGGAGCATGGACAATATGCATCCAATATATCGGCTCTGGATGTGAAAATTCCTGTATTGCAAAATTGGGCAGTTGTAGAAATTCTCCCTTGGAATTTAGATGATGAAGCCGAAACGGATGATTATTCCGTATCTATTTGGATGGATGCTAATAAATTCAACTTACATGTAGGGTTTGTGTATTTTTTGCGTACTAACCAAATGGCTTGCAAAACTTATGGGGGCGGGGAGGCCTCTAGTTCTGACGAAAAATTTTGCAAAATGTTCGCATCAAATTCAAAGACCTGCGAGGGTGCAGATGGAGGAGACGGAAACGTTTGTTATTATTTATAGGGAAGCCATATACTATTATTTTGCACTTATTCCGCACGCGTGTGTACGCGTGCGGGATTTCATCACCGGGGGAAATAGAGGATAAGATGATTTTTCAAATTCGTGCTTAGTTTGTGGGGAAAAGTTGGCTCGTGGCGTACGTCTGCCGGACCGCACGAAGTGCGGCAAGTACGTGAGAGCCAAGTCACCAAAAAATAAGCCGAATTTGGAAAATTGTATCGCTAGGAAATACGGAACTTTATGTCCGTCGTTTATTTTTCTTATACGCGTGCGGAATTTACTATAATAGTATTATGACTATTTTAGAATTTAAAACCGCATGCGCAACGATCGCACAAGAATACGAAACCAAAATTAACGCCGCAACCTCCGCCGCCGAGGTGGAAGAATTGCGCGTGGCTGCCCTAGGACGCAAAGGAGCCCTAACGGAATTATTAAAAGGCCTCAAAGATTTTTCTATTGAAGACAAAAAACAAGCCGGACCTATGGGCAACGCCTTAAAAACCGAACTCACTGCCATTTTAGATGAAAAAGCACAGTTTTTTGCTGCTAAAGAAATTAACGACGAACTAAACAAAGTGAATTTGGATTTGACCTTGCCCGGCTACCCAGTTTCTTGCGGGCATAAACACCCGCTTTCCGTAGCGCAGGACCGCATGACCACTATTTTAGCACGTTTAGGGTTTGAGTGGGCCGAAGGACCTTGGGTGGAAGATGAAAAACATAATTTTGACTTGTTAAACGTGCCCTTACACCATCCGGCGCGTGACGCGCAAGATACGTTTTTTGTAGATACCAAAGCCCCGCTTGTCTTGCGTTCCCACACCTCTAATGTGCAAAGCCGGTACATGGAAAAACACAAACCGCCGTTACGCATTATGGCCCCGGGGCGGGTTTTTCGCAACGACAGTTTGGATGCTACCCACAGCCCGGTATTTCACCAAATTGAAGGGTTATATGTAGATAAAAATGTATCGCTGGCAGATTTAAAAAGTGATTTAACTGCCTTTATGAAAGGGCTCTTTGGTAACAAAGCAGAAATCCGTTTCCGCCCCTCGTTCTTCCCATTTACGGAGCCCAGCGTAGAGGTAGACGTAAAATGCGTCTTCTGCCAGGGCAAAGGGTGCAATGTGTGTAAACAAAACGGCTGGATTGAAATGCTGGGCGCGGGAGTGGTTCACCCCAACGTCTTAAAAAACTGCGGCATTGACCCTAACGAGTTTAGCGGGTATGCCTTTGGTATGGGCGTGGAACGCCTGGCTATGATGATGCTTAACATGAAAGACATCCGCGCATTTTATGAAAATGACGTGCGCTTATTAAAACAGTTCTAGGAGAAGATATGAAAATTTTATATTCTTGGTTAAAAGATTTTATTGACGTGGATTTAACGCCCGAAGAACTGTCTAAAAAACTAACAGACCTGGGCATTGAAGTGGCCTCTTTTGAAAAAACCGGGGCCGATTTTGAAGGCGTGTACGTTGCTCAAATTATTAAAATTGAAGATCACCCCAATTCCGACCATTTACATTTGGTAACGCTAGACCGCGGCAACGGCATTACACAACGTGTCGTATGCGGTGCGCCTAACGTAGCCCTCGGCCAGAAAGTGCCGCTTGCCCGCGTAGGGGCCCGCTTAGGTAAAATGGTAATGAAGCCCGCTGTTATCCGCGGCGTAGAATCCGAAGGAATGATTTGCTCGTCGGATGAATTGGGCCTTACCCATACCCGCGCGCACGGCATTTTAGTATTAGATGAAAACATTCCATTGGGTACAGATGTCTCCACATTGTACGGCAAAGCCGATACCGTTTTTGAATTGGAAATTACTTCTAACCGCCCGGATTTACTCTCTCATTTAGGGGTAGCGCGCGAACTAGGCGTGTTACTTAATAAACCGGTCAAACTGCCGGAAATTAAAGATATTCCCAGCCAAGGAAAAGCATTAGATGTAGAAATTCAAAACCCCGAAGGATGCGGCCGCTATATTGGGCGCATTATCCGCGGGGTAAAAAATGCAGAATCCCCAGAGTGGATGAAAGAGCGGTTAGCCGCTATGGGCCTCAACCCTAAAAATGCCCTGGTGGACATTACCAACTATGTCATGTTTGAACTAGGCAACCCCTTACACGCATTTGATTTGCGCGAAGTGCAAGGAAATAAAATTATGGTGCGCAATGCCAAAGAAGGCGAAAAGTTTACCGTTTTAGGCGGGCGCGAATTAGAACTGACTGAAAACTGTCTGTTAATTGCAGATGAACAAAAAGCCACGGCCCTGGCCGGCATTATGGGCGGCCTAAATAGCGGAATTAAAGAAGATACGCAAGATATTTTTATTGAGGCCGCATATTTTAACCCGCCCACCATTAACAAAACCGTCAAAAAATTTGCTATTTCGTCGGATTCTTCCCAACGCTTTGAACGCGGCAGCGATATTGAAGGGGCTTTACTCGCTATGCGCCGCGCCAGTGAATTATTTGTGCAAATTTGCGGCGGCACTGCCAGTGAAATAAACGACGTCTATCCGCAAAAATTTGAAAACAAAACCGTCACATTTACGCCCGCAGAAATCAATGCTATTTTGGGGGCTGATATCCCGGAGGAAAAACTTAAAGATATTTTTGCCCGATTGGCGGCTAAATTTGATGCGAGCGGAGAGACGTGGCAATTTCAAGCCCCCACGCACCGGCGCGACCTAAACCACAAGTGGGACCTGGCCGAAGAGGCCGCCCGCTTTGCCGGGTATGATACAATCCCGGTTTCATCCACGCGCGCACACGTTGCCTTTGCCGATAACCCCAAAGGCATTGACTTGGGCAAAATTTATGCTAACGCGCTTATCGGGGCTGGATTTTGCGAATGTAAAAATATTGATTTTTTAGGTGAAAAAGAATTAAAACTCTTTGGTGCGGATGAAAAGTTTTGCATCCGTGTCAAAAACGCTCTGGCGCAAGGGTGGGATTATCTGCGCCCGACGTTGCTCCCTTCTCTACTTAAAAATGTAGAAAGTAACCTGCGTTTTGGCAGCAGTGACTTAAAACTGTTTGAAACCAGCAAAACCTTCCAAAATATGAAAGGGTTCCCGGTAGAAAACTACACGGTAGCCGGCGTACTTTGCGGAAACGTGGAAGAGGAAAAATTCTTCGCTGCAAATTCCCGCCCGGTTGATTTTTACTGGTTAAAAGGGCTTTTGCAAACAGTATTGCGCGGGGCAAATATTACGTTTGCATTACCCAAGAATACCCCTGTTTACATGCATCCTAAAATTTGTATGGAAATTGGTTGCGGCGGCAAAACGATGGGTGTATTTGGTAAAGTTCACCCGCTTACGCTTAAGGCCATGGGGATTAAAACAGCAGAGGTATGGTGCTTTGAATTTGCCACTAAACTATTGGAAAAAACGTATTGTGCGCAAGATTTTAAACCCGCGCAAGGGGTGGCGGTTTTCCCGCCTTCTTTGCGGGATTTGTCCGTTGTACTCCCGGCAGACATTACCTATGCCCAAATCACCAGCGCATTAGATAAAACGCCGTTAGATGTTAATTTGTCGTATCATTTAATTGACGTCTACCAAGGGGAACACTTGCCGGCGGGCCAAAAGAGCGTTACGTTTAGTTTAGCGTTTAGTAAGCAGGACGGTACGCTAAAAGATAAAGAAACTGATGCGGCCTTTAACCGCATTGTAGAGCAATTAAAAACCCAAGTAGGGGCTGAGTTGCGCTAATGCAAGAAAAGTTAAAGCAACTGGAACTTTTAATCACGCAAACCCTCTGCCGCCAAAAAGAATTGGCGGCAGAGAATGCGTCACTTAAAAACCGGTTGCGCCACCTGGAAGAAAACACCGTCCAGTTAAAAGAATTACAAGCCCAACTGCGCGAACTAAAAGAATGGAAGAAAAACACGCAAAGCGTGTTACGCCGTTTGCTTGTGCGTGTGGATAAAGAGTTGGAAAAATCCCAACCAGAACAAAATAAAATAGTATAGTTACTGGTTGTTTTTAGTAAGGGCGCGCCTGCTTGTTTTGGGGGGCGTTTTTTTATATACTGTAGGTACAATTTTTTCTGTTTTTGGAGTTATGCTATATAACTGGCACGGAAGCGTGTTTACTAACAACCAAAAACAGCTGTTTGAGGCGCAAAATAAACGGACTAATTACCCGTTTGTTTTGTGCCGAGTGTTTATCGCTTTGGCGGTAATCCGCGGCTGTTTGTTTTTGGCTCATGTTAGTAAGCCCAAATCTATCAGCCGTTTTTGCATGCGTTTCCTAAGCAGAAAAATTGAAATTATAGGTTGGGTGTCAACCCAACATTAAACAAAATGTCATTGCAAACTTGATTTGGAATCTCACCACTTTTAGAAATATAAGGTGAGATCCTGAATTAAATTCAGGATGACATAATATAAAAGGAGACGTATGATGCAAAACAAAAATGTAGTTATAAACAAAAATTGTCATTCCCGAATGCTTTTATCGGGAATCTACAACGCTTGCTGTTGTAAAATTAAGGGAAAATCCTTATTAAATAAGTGCGTGGAAGATCCCCGATTACAGGCCTCGGGGATGACGGCTAATTTATATCCCCTCACCTGCCCTAGCGGGCATCCTCTCCCTCAAGGGGCGAGGAGAACGACCCACGGTGGGTTTACCGCCCGCTCCGTCATCCCGCAGGGGCGGTATGCGGGGTATAGCGGGCATATCGGCTTTACGCTTATTGAGCTGCTAGTG
>JAZNXF010000023.1:0-1868 GCA_045593745.1 Elusimicrobiaceae bacterium
GGAGCCCATGCTGCGGCTGCTTTCCAACGACCGCTGCTATCACGAAACCCATAACGCCCTTTATGACGCCATGGACGAGCTGCAGATCATGCGTCTGCTGGAATATGGCCTGGGCAGTTACATAAAGCTGTAAAAGCACCCAAAGCGGGTGCTTTTATTCTATGCAATTTTTCAAGCGTTCCAGCAGATCGCCCTGCAAATAAAAGGTGGTTTCAAAATGCATAAATTGGTCTGTGCTGCGGTCCCACAGGATCAGCAGCTTGGGCGGAAAATCCTCGTCCCCCTGCCAGAATTGCAGCAGCACCGGAAAGAAATCCGTCACCGCAAACCGGCAGGTCAGATCTGCCCCGGCCATAGGCGGCTGCACCGTACCCCCAAGGCGTTTGCAAGCAGCCTTCAATTCTTCCAGCCGCCCGTCAAAAAGCCGGGCATACTTTCCCGTGAAGCCTTCGGTCTTGGTGATCCCCGCCACAATAAATGTACCCACGGTGCACCACTGCCCCGCCAAAACGGGCGCAAGCTCCCCTTTGGAAAAACACAAAAGGTCATAAACAGTCATCACCGTGCTGTAATCCCGGCATTCCTGCCATTGATTTTGAGAAAACTCCTCCACCGCCCCGGTCTCCCGGCTGATGCGGCAAGGCGTATGCAAATAAGTCAGATAAATATACTGCCCATCGGCTTTCAGCCTAAATTTTCGGATCAAGTGCGCCTGGTCATATTCCAAAAAGATCCGTTTGGCAATATCTACCTGCAAATCATAATTATCCATGGGTTTCACCTCTTATAACATAATGGCACCCGCTTTGGGTGCCATTATACTTAGTTTTCTTCAATTTCAATAACGGTTTCCGGGATTTGCTCAGCGGCCTTGGGTTGATAATAAGCCAAAGGCACATGCAGAAGTAAACCCAAATAGAAGCACAAACTACTGCAAATTGCAATCGCAGAACAGATGAATCCAAACAAGTTATAAACAAAGGGCCAATAACTAGAAAATAAGTTTACGATTGCCGAAATGATCTGGAAAACAGAAATAACACCACCGGTTAACAGGATCAAAATTGCGCTAATAATTGGAATGGCAGGACCTTTCGGTTTCACAATACCAAACACAAATAAACAAACCGCTAAAATAAAAATAGACGGCCCCTTAACAAGCATATTCAACAGTAATCCCCAGTTCTTGGTCATAATAAAATAAACCACGCCCAGCACAACTGAAAGAGCAATAAACAAAATCACCCAACCAGAACCAATAAGAGTAAATACACTGCGTTTTCCTGTCTTTGCTGAATGGAATGCACCCGCTCCGTAGCAAGCAATATACAAGATAATACCCAACGCACCAACAAATATACCCAGCCATGCAGCAAGATAAGACATGAAATTTCTTTCCACTAACCTCCAGGCCATACGCAAAAGGCGTTCAAAATCAAACCGAAGGAAAGCTCCATTTTGCAGGAAACCCAAAAATATGGTTGAAATTATACCCTTCAAAAAAGCTTCCAATAAAACGCCTACAATAGCCAATACAAATAGCAGGCCGCTTAGAATGAAAAATTTCTTCTTATGTTGTTCCAGTAATCGCATAATTTCCCCTCCACAATAAGTATATATAAAGTGAATCGTCAGAAATCCAACTTTAACAACAATTTAATAATAGCACATTGCAGGCTTTTAGGCAACAGATTTAACAGCACCAGGCCTGCGTTGCGGTTTTTATAATAAATCAGCTTGGGATGCTTTGCAATGGTGGCTTTATAAATCAACGCCGCCAGGGCTTCCGGCTTCATGGGCCTACCCATGAATTTTGCCGCCAGGCCGGAAAAGCTTTTAGCCTGCTTTTGGTACAGCACCGTGGTATG
>JAZNXF010000024.1:0-2942 GCA_045593745.1 Elusimicrobiaceae bacterium
ACGTGCGATTTTACGCACAAAATTTAAAAACAAAAGATTTTTAAATTTTGTTGCTTCCCTGCGATACAATTTTCCACATTTGGCCGCCTTTGCGGTCCCTTGCCCTTGACGTACCATCCAGGTACGCCTATGCGGGCAACTAGGGGTTGGCAAGGGGCCCTTCTTGCCTTTGCGCCGCTGTAATTTTTAGGTTAGGGCACACTGCTTTTTGCGCCGGCATAGTCCCCTATGCCAAGCAAAAAAGGGAAGTCATAGACTAAAAAGAACGCGGCCCGGAGGGTTTAGCCGTTTTTGGGCTCGGCTTTGTTAAAAAATCTTGCCAATGTTACATTGTCTGCGCTTTTTTGCCGCGCCTCACTATTCCAAAAACGGCTAAACGCAAAGAGTAATTAGGACCCCTTGCCAACCCTGACAAATTCGGCTCAAATCTGAAAAATCATCTTCTCCTCTACTTTTTCGGTGCTTATCTGCACGGCACTTGCCAACGGCACAACGGCTCGCGCGAGGATTGCGTTTAACATCTCATATAACCCCTCATCCTGGCAGGGCATGAGCGGGATGAGGGTTGAAATTACTTGCTAGGGTTACGGGCCTTTCTGTAGTGAGGGGAAAGTTCTGCCGCGCGGGAATAATCAGCTAAAGCCGCTTGGGTGTTTCCCATGTGTTCATATACAATGGCACGGTTGTTGTATGCTCCTGCATTGGCGGGATTTAAAGCAATCGCTTGCGTGTGGTCTGCTAAGGCCCCTTCGTAATCACCTAAGCAATCCTTTGCATTCCCGCGGTTTGTGTATACACGTGGGTTTTTGTCATCTAAAGAAATTGACGTATTGTAATCTTCAATGGCTCCGGCATAATCATGTAAATTTACCTTGGCAATACCCCGGTTACTGTATGGGTAGGGATCTTTTGGGTTTAGTTCAATAGAGCGGGTTGTGTCTGCCAAAGCCCCTTCATAATCGCCAATGTGATTCTTGCCATATCCGCGGTTATTGTATGCACTGGCATCTTGCGGGTTTAATGCAATGGCTTTATCCAAATAGCCGATGGCTTGCTCAAACTGTTGCATATTATTAAGCACGGTTCCCGCACTATAATATCCATTGGCGTAGTTTGGGTTTAAGCGGATTGCTTTTTTATAATAATGCAAGGCAACCAAGTTATTACCTTGTTTGGAGAAGGCATTTGCTTTCTTGTAACTTGCAATGGCGCGTTGTTTTTTTTGTTGAGGGGAATTATACCATTGGTATGTCTTTATCCCGGCTACTGTTAATACCGCCAGTAGTATTAGTGCGTATGTGAGTATTTTTTTCATGTTATCTTCTGAATTGTTAATTTAAAAGTTCATCAAAATCGGCAGGCACTTGTTCCAAGGAGGTGTAAATTTTAAACGCGTGCTGGCGGATAAACGTATCGGGCTGTTTGATGTTGGGAATCATACACGTACGCATCCCCGCACGGATGCCGGCGGTCGCCCCGGCTACAGAATCCTCAAACACCAGACACTGTTTAGGGTCAACCCCCAGTTTGGCCGCGGTGCGAAGGTACACTTCCGGGTTAGGTTTTAAGACGGTGACATCTTCACAGGTTGTTAACATTGCAAAATAGCGGCGCAGGCCAGTTGTGTCTAAATAAAACTCCACCCATTTACGGATGTTAGATGAGGCCAACGCCAGTTTTAGTCCGCGTTTATAAAACAGTTCCACGGCTTCTTTTGCCCCGGGCATAAAGGGGATATGCCCGCCGCGTTGCAAATAATCATCTACCAGTTGGTAGGTGCGGCGTTCTAACTGGTCGGTATCGGTTTGCGGGCCGAAATGTTGTTTAATAAATTTGTTGGCTTCTTCTCGCGAAATACCCACCCCTTGCGCAAAAAGTTCAAAGGTAAAGTGTAGGCCCATTTCGGCGGCGGCCTGTTTGTAACACTTAAAATAGATATGTTCGGTGTTGTATAAAGTGCCGTCCATATCAAAAATGACAGTAGAAATCATAAATACATTATAACAACTTTGGCGCAGGGGGTGGTGAACAGCCGGTGCTTTTCTACCCTTCTCTTGCTAACAACTTTACCACACCGCGGCATGGCACTATGTAAGTTGCATTAGGAAAAGTGAACTAACCCCTGAAAATTGGACAAAAAGTCCAATGGAGGGGGGTAGTTCACAGCCGGGGGAATAGTTGTTTGTGACCAATATACCGCAAGCAGGTTAAAAACCCATATCATTTTAATGTGAAACGCATATCAGTTCCAACTTGGATTTCCTCTCCCTCAAAGTATTTACGGCATGCTTCTGTTGGAGAACATGTAACATATAGCAAACTTCCATCCTGCCAACAAGCATCTACTTCTATTTTAGCATTTGGGTCAGTCCCTACTTGAATGCCTGTATCATTTTTGCGAATATGCACACACGGAATACCGTAGCTGACCTGTTGGAATGAATTATTAGGAGGCATACCAGTCCTGTAAAAATAGAAATGTTTAAGTGTAGGAATTTTTATATTTAACCCTTGCCAAGTTACTGGAAATCCTATGTGCATTTCATAACTTCCATGTTCCAAATAAAAGTCCGCTAATGCTTTGTCCAAGGCATCAATAGCAACTAATACTTCCCTTCCTTGGGCTTTTCTAACAGCATTCTGGTACTGCGGCAGGGCTACCGCGGCTAATACGCCGATAATTAAAACAACTACTAACAGTTCAATGAGGGTGAAGCCTATACGCCCGCTATACCCCGCATACCGACCCTGCGGGGTGACGGAGCGGGCGGAGTCCCCTTTATAGGTCGGGTGCAAACCCGACAATTTCCTAGCATTGCGCTGTACGTTTTCATTCTCTCTTGCAACTTCTGTTGGGCTAACGCCCAACCTATAAGACGAGCGGGCGGAGTACCCTTTATAGGTCGGGTGCAAACCCGACAATTTCCTAGTGTTGCGCTGTA
>JAZNXF010000025.1:0-12626 GCA_045593745.1 Elusimicrobiaceae bacterium
ACCGCAGTTAGCATGCGTTCGGCTTCCCCGGTTTTCATTCCTTCCATGACTTTGTTGAACTTAGGCAATACCACAGCCGCCAATACGCCGATAATAACAACCGTTACCAGCAGTTCGGTCAGCGTAAATGCCCGTTTTTGATTTTTAGTCATACATCCTCCTGTTTAATTTGTTTCACCTGTCCCGGAAGGATGCATGCAAAAACGGCTATTATGCTTGAGCCAAATCTCGTAACCCAACAACAACAGCCGCGGCTTATCAGTTATAACGATAAACACTGGACATTGTGCAAGAGGGTAATTAGTCCTTTTGAACAATGCCTTCATCGGCTGTTTTTGGACGAGATTTGTGCGAGGGAAACCCCACGCTCACTGTATTCTGCATACAGTTCCAAAAACAGATAAAATTATGCTTACATTATAACAAACCTAGCCGCGATTTGCTATACTATAACTATGAAAAAATGGATTTTAGTAATAATAGCCACTTGTGCCCTGGCGGCCTGCAAAAGTTATGACACGCTACCGGTTACACTTCCCGATGGGTTTGTGGTGAACTCTTGGGTAGCAGACACCCCCGCCAAACAGGAGCGCGGCCTGATGTATGTGACACAACTTCCTGAAAACCAGGGAATGCTTTTTATTTTTGATGAGGATGACCAACAACTTTTTTGGATGAAAAATACCCTGATTGATTTAGATATTGTTTTTATGACGGCTGATAAAACCGTTACCCATGTGGCTAACAATATGCCCCACTCCACCCGCACTACGCCGGATGAACAGGTAGCTGTTGCCCAGGGATATGGGAAATATGTACTGGAACTAGCCGCCGGAACAGCCGCCAAGCATGGGGTCACACGCGGGGTAAAACTAAACTTTTAGCATGAAACTACGCCTGGGAAGTTTACTATTCCTTATTTTTTGGGTATCTAATGCGTGCGCACAAGAACACATGCCCGCGTGGGACTTACTGCGTAGTACAGCCAAGCAACATTTCACCCAACTGCTTCAGATAGATACTTCCCTGCCGCACCCGGATGAACTTTCCGCCGCACGCTACCTGTATAAACAGTTTAATAAACACCATATTGACTGGGATATTTTCATCCCCGCGCCGGGCCGGGCGAATTTACTGGCGCGCATAAAAGGCACTGACCCTACCCAAAAACCGCTGCTCTTAATTTCCCATTTAGATACAGCCGCCGCACAAGACGGTTGGACCGTGCCCCCATTTCAGGCAATGGAAAAAGACGGTAAAATCTACGGTTTGGGGGCTACAGATGCCAAGAATTACACGGCCGCCTACGCCGCCCTATTTATGTGGCTAGCAGGCCAACCGCAAAAGCCGGTGCGTGACATTATTTTTTTGGCAACTTCCGGCGAAGAATCCGGCAGTGAAACCGGCCTTGCCTTTTTAGGCAAAACCCACTGGGATAAAATTAACCCGGGCTTTGCCTTAAACGAAGGCGGCGGCATTATTAAAGACGACAACGGCACCGACATTGTATTTGCCGAGGCCGCCACCAAACAATATATGGATATTAAAATTACAGCGTTTGGCACAGAAGGTCATTCCTCCATGCCGACGGAAAATAATGCGGTATACCACCTTTCCCAAGCACTTGCTAAACTGGAAAATTTTAACCCCCCCGCCCGCGTTACCGCGCCTGCGCGCGCCCTGTTAACCGCTATTTTACCTTTGCAAGATGAAGACGGCAAAACCACGCTTACCATGTTACTACATGATGAAAACCCGCAAAACCGCCAAACGGCCGCCGAACTGATGGCTAAGGACCCCTTTTTTAAAACGCAGTTAAAAGATACGATTAACCCAGTACAAGTGTCTTCCCCCACGGAAACAGGGGCTACCAGTTCGTCCGCCAGTGCCGTAGTAAATGTGCGTTTACTGCCGGATACGGACCCGGATAAATTTTTTGAAACTTTACAAAAACTGTTTGAAAAAGACGACAACATTGTACTAGAAATGATAGAACGCCCCCAACACCCTTTCCCCACCGCTATGAACGGCACGGATGCGCTGTTTGCCTCTATCCAAAAAACGGCCCAAAAATTAGCCCCGGGGGCCATTACCGTGCCCGGTTTAAGCCCGGCTTCCAGCGATAGTGAAATTTTGCGTAAACTGGGCGTGATTACTTACGGCCTAGGGCCGGATATGAACCCTCTGGAAATAAACACCGCCCACCGGGCAGATGAGTTTATTAGCGAAGAAGATTTTTACAACCAACTCAAATTTATTGCCGGGGTCGTGTTTGATTTTGCGTATGGGCAGGATTTACTGCCGCTAACAGAAACCCCCGCGTCTAAAGAATAAAAGGTTTTTGACACTGTAAAAGGGCTGGCAAAACCAGCCCTTTTTTATTATACTATAAGTACAATTTATTCTGTTTTTGGAAGCGTATCACAAGGATACGGGTAACTGAACAGCAGTTGCATACCATGCCAAAATCAGCCGATACAAACACAATACGGAAGGCCTTATAACCCTTCTGTATTGTGTTGAATGTTTCTTGCTTGCAAGCAGGAGATTACGGCTATTTTAGTTGAGTACCATGGTATGCACTTGGCTAAACAAGCCGTTTTTGTATGCGTTTTCCTAGCAGAAGGATTGAATTAAATAACAAGAGGAAAAAGTATGACAAAAGAACACACCCGGCGGGGTTTCACGCTCATTGAACTATTGGTAGTGGTGCTCATCATTGGTATACTAGCAGCCGTTGCCTTACCACAATATCAAAAAGTAGTATTTAAAACTCGGATAGCAGAATACAAATTAAATCTGCAAACAATCGCACACGCTGCGATAGCATGTAAACTAGAAAAGGGATCTCCCTGTACTGTAGATGAATTAGATATAGAGGTACCTGAATGTAAAAAACTTCCTGAAGAAACGTATGATTGTTACTATAATCTTAGTACAGGGACTAGCCCTTACGTAAGCGTTCATAGAGAACGAGGGACCCCCGTTTTTCAATATTACTATGATCCGCAATCACCCGCTAAATTTCAGAAATGCGAATGGAATTTGGGTACTTATACGAATTGCAAATATTCTCTTGCGCAAATGGTCTGCGGATTAAATCAGGAAAAATGTGCTTCCTTGGGCTATACAAAACCCGTAGGCGGCGGTCCCTATTACTATATTGAACCTACTGAAGAAATACCTGCTGAACAAGAATAATATTTTTCCATGTTATATAGCAGTCCCCTTTAAAGAAGGACTGCTATATAACCTAATATCACTATACTTTGTAATAAATGCTTTGTTTGACTTGGTCGGCTTTTTCTTTACCGAGGAGTTTTTCTACAAGGGCAAAGCCAAAATCAATACTGGCCGCCGCACTTTGCCCGGTAATTAAGTTGCCGTCTACCGTTACGTACGCCCCCGTAAAGCGGCCGCCAAATTCCTCATTCATAGACGTAAAACACGTGTAGGTTTTGCCTTTTAAATACCCCGCACGGCCCAACAGGGTGGGGCTGGCGCATATCGCGGCTACCACTTTGTTTGCGTCCATAAACTGTTTGATAAGGGCTTGCACGCCGGGATGTTTTTCTAACTCTGCATATTGCGGGCCGCCGGGCAGTACCAGCGCGTCATACTCCGCGCCGTTTAACGTAGAAAAAGGTTTGAGTGCACTGCACGTTAAGCCAAAACGGCCCACGGCCTGCGTACCTGCCAGGGAAAAAATATCCACCGTTAGCCCGGCGCGGCGCATAATGGCAAACGTGCCAATGGCCTCTACTTCTTCAAAACCGTTTGTCAGTACCACACAAACCTTCTTCATAAATCCCCCTATTTTCCAGCCGCTTGTTTAAGCGCGGCTACTTTGTCGGTCTGTTCCCACGGAAATTCCTTGCGGCCAAAGTGCCCAAACGAGGCCGTTTGCGCGTAAATGGGATTTCTTAATTTGAAATGCTCAATAATGCCGCGCGGCGTAAGCGGGAAAATTTTGCGGGCAATTTGCGCTAATTCCTCGTCGGGAAGTACGCCGGTGCCGTCTGTATCTACATAAAAACCGACGGGTTCCTCTTTGCCGATGGCGTAGGCCAGTTGTACGGTACATTCCTGCGCCAATTTGGCGGCTACGATATTTTTGGCAATGTAACGCGCCATGTACGCCGCCGAGCGGTCCACCTTTGTCGGGTCCTTACCGCTAAACGCACCGCCGCCGTGCGGACAGCGGCCGCCATAGGTATCTACAATAATTTTGCGCCCGGTAAGCCCGGTGTCTGACTGCGGGCCGCCAATGACAAATTTACCGGTGGGGTTAATGTAAATTTTGGTATCTTTATCTAGCCATTTACCAACAACCGGCGTAATGACCGCATCAATGAGTTCTTTTTTGGATTTCTCGGTAATTTTTTCACCGGACTTATCCAAAATATCTTCCGTATGTTGGGTGGAAAGCACCACTGTGTCCACACGGACCGGTTTGCCGTCTTGATATTCTACCGTTACCTGGGACTTGGCATCCGGGCCGAGGTAGGGCAATTTTTTGGTGCGGCGGATGGTGTCTAACTTCTTTAAAATTTGGTGCGACAAAACCAGCGAAAGCGGCATATATTCGGGCGTTTCATTTACCGCATATCCCACCATAAGGCCTTGGTCCCCCGCGCCGCCGACGTCTACGCCCTGGCTAATGTCGGGCGATTGCTTGCCAATTACGTTAACTACGGCGCATGTTTTATAGTTAAAACCCCATTTGGCCTCGTCATAGCCAATGTTTTTAATTACATTGCGGGCAATTTGTTCCACGTCTACCCAGGTGCGGGTGGTGATTTCCCCCCCCACAATCACCAGGCCGCGTGTGATATAGGTTTCACACGCCACGCGGGCCGATTTATCTTTAGTTAAAATTTCGTCTAAAATAGCATCTGAAATTTGGTCACACACTTTGTCCGGGTGACCGGCAGAAACGGATTCCGAAGTGAAATAGCATTTACCATGTTTAATCATACAAAACTCCAACAGTGAATTTGAGGGGTATGTATATTATACTATTTTAATAATCACCTATCTATTTAAAGATACTTGGATATGGCTACTGGATTAAATAACGGGCAAATCCAGCGCTGGTCAACAATTCTGGTCCCATACTCTTACATACATCCACGGCGCGTGAATCCGAAACTATTGCCCAACAATACATTTTATCCATTACCTGATCCAACCAAGCAGGGCCATAATAATAATTGACCCCCAACGTGGCGGGATTTGTACGATAGGCCTCTACCTTATATGCTTTACTGTTGTTTTCCCACACATTTTTACCCATCACACACGTCCAACCTGAAGGGCATGTAAAATCAACCGATAAATCTGCCACGTTATCGGCGTACGTACCATTTTCCAGGTAATATAATTTTTGCGCCTCGTACACGGCCCGCACAGTAGGAAGGACCTGTACCAGGCGAGATTTAGCCACTGCTTTTTGATATTGCGGCAAGGCCACCGCCGCTAAAATACCAATGATAAGCACAACAACCAACAACTCAATAAGGGTAAACCCTTGTTTTTTAAGTAACTGCATAGCATGTCTCCTAGTTCGTTAATTCAATTTAACTGCTTGGGAGACCATAAATTACGGCTGCCTCACATGGGCCTTCTCAAGTGTCCCAATGCAAACAGCCGCGGCTTTCCGCTTCTGTCACCAGAAACGGAAAACACTCGGCACAGTGGGCTGTACGGGCCCGCCGTGCCTTGTATCGGCTATTTTTGGACTTGAGAAGGACTTGGTTCCCCAAGTACATTCCGTATTCTTCATACGGCTCCAAAAACAGGTTAAATTGTACCTATAGTATAATAAAAAAGACCGGCAAAAACCAGTCCTTTTCTTGTTGCAACCAATGTATTTACTATTAAAACCGCACGGATAAGGAGGCCTCTGCCCCCAACCCATAGTGCGCATAGTTGGCCGCTAAACTTAAATCCAAATACGACGGCAGTTTAAAGTTCATCCCTACCGTACCGCGTGCAGTAGCGGCGTATTCGTTATCCCCGGCTAGCGCGGTGGCGGCTACGGAGTTAATATGCAAGGTAGTATAGTCCACCCCGCCGCCAATGTAAGGCACAAAGTATTTAATCTTCATGGAAAGCACCAAACTGGCGTTATAATGCGAGGCAGAAAAATCACGCGCGCTGGCACTGTGGGCCGCTACCACCAGCATGGGTTGCAACGAGCCCAACATTTCGTTGGGTTGGGTAATCCCCCAGCGTAACCCGCCCCCGGCAATCGTCATCCCCTGGTAACTGCTGGCGCGGATAAAACCGTCTATGCGAAAGGGAAGGCCAATGTCTGCCTGCAACCAGGGATAAAAAACATCCCCCACTTTGTCGCGGTCCCCCAGAGCGGTGTGGTTTTTTTCGGCTGCGGTGTCTCCATAACCCTTACTCATTTTAAAAATCATACTACCGCGCGGGCCAATTTGAAAGCCCCCCCACCCCAGTACGCGCCCGGTGGTATAGGTGCCGGAGCCAATCAGGCCGCCCAGGTCTTTGGTAAATGGACGCACGTTTTTGGCGGTTACGTTTTTGCTAAAATCGTCCCAAATATTGCGGGCTTGTGCCCCCACAACACTCATACATACAACTAAAAATGTAAGAATAATTTTTTTCATAGTTTTTCCTTATTATAATCTAAAAACGAGTTCATCCCCCGCGTGCACGCGCCCTTGCAATGTGCCGCCGGGTAATTCTAACGTGCGGCGGGCCTGGGTGTAAAATTTACTCATGCGCCAGGGTTTTAAATTTTCCAGCACCGCTACAATGCGGTTATCTTTATCTAAAAAAATTACGTCAATGTTAAAGCGCATAAAACAGGTGTGAATCTGTGGGCAAGGGTCTAGTAACAAGGCCGTTTGCGGGGCTAATTCCCGCCGGAACATGAGCCCCCTTAAACGGCTAAAAAACGTGTTTGCCTGTTCAACTTCTTGGGCGAGTAATTCGCCTGTTTTATACGTACACTTCATTTACTTTCCTGCACGTGGTGAATAATCAGCTGTTGGGTACGCGCTTGTAACGCCGGGTCCAAAAATACAAAATCCGCCGGAAATTTAACCGCGTATTCTTCCCCCTGTTTAAACACCAAACAGGTAATTAACCACGCGCGGTTAAAGGAAACATTCACCAAAAACATATTTTCCCGCGTGCGGGCAGAACGGACCTCTTGCACCGTTGGGGTAACTTGCGCTAGCGGTTGCGTGCAAACTTCTTTACATGCTTGCACCCAAGAAAAGGTTTCTTGGTTTTCAATGCGCACGTTATGGTATTTGTTGCGCTCCACCGGCAGTACAATTCTACCGTCTGTGCGGGTAATGCCTGTAATTTTAAAAGAACTGCCTACCGTTACATCTAGCCCATACCCGGCGGGTGCCAAAAGGAGAATTAAAAGCACCCACCCGGTATATTTCATACTTACGCGGCTACACGTTCCACGTAGTTACCTGTGCGGGTATCTACGAGTACGGTATCGCCTTCGTTAATAAAAAGCGGCACTTTAATTACAGCACCGGTTTCCAACGTGGCTTCTTTGGTGGTGTTGGCCACCGTATCGCCTTTTACGCCGGGAACGGTAGAGGCAATTTTAAGCGGTACTTTAATGGGAAGTTCCACGTTAAAAAGTTGGTCGTTAATATAAATACCGGTAGCGTCCATATTATCTTTTAAGTATTTAGCCAAATCACCCAGTTTAGCAGTGGGCACTTCAATTTGGTCATAAGTATCGGTATTCATAAAAGTGGCCATATCCCCTGTGGTGTATAAGTATTGGAAGGGGCGTTTTTCTACTTCCACTTCCGTAAATTTATCTTCGGGGCGGTAGGCCGTTTCAATCATGGCCCCGGTGTTGATGTTGCGTAATTTTACACGCACCACAGCGCGGGCTTGGCTTTTGCGGTGGTGTTGAAATTCAATAATTTCCACCAGTTGGCCGTTTTCATCCTGAAAAATCAGCCCTTCGCGAAATTCGGTTGTGCTTAACATAATTTTACCTCGTTTACTGGGCGGTACACCGCCCGGAATTACTATTTTGTTAGTTTTTTGCAACCCGTCGGAGTAACTAAATAACTGTCCTCCAAGCGGATGCCCCAGAGTCCGTCAAAATAAATGCCGGGCTCTACGGTTACTACAAAATTTTCTTCTATTACGTCCGGCGAGCCGGCACGTAGGATAGGCAAGTCGTGCTCTTGCAGACCAATGCCATGGCCGGTGGTGTGAAAAAATTCCTTTCCATATCCGGCCTGTTCTATTACTGTGCGGGCTGCTTTATCAATATCTCCCGCCAGTACCCCCGCGCGCAGTATTTTTACGCTGGCCGCGTGGGCGTTGTTTACAATATTCCAAATCTTAGTATAAAGGGCGGGCTGTTTATCCCCATGCCACCAACTGCGTGTCATGTCCGACGTGTACCCTTCGTAAAAACAGCCAAAATCCATCAGCACCGCTTCATTCTTTTTTAATTTGCGCGTTTTAGAGGGCGTGTGGTGGGCATCTGCCGTATTCTCCCCAAAGCAGACAATGTTAAAGGGAATTTCTTCCGCCCCGCGTTTAATCATGGCTAATGCAATTAAAATGCGTACGTCTTCTTCGCTCATGCCGGTTTTAATTTGCGGTTTTACTTCGTCAAACGCGGCGGCCGCAATTTGGCACGCTTTTTTGAGGCGGGCCAGTTCATCGGCGTATTTTTGGCGGCGCATTTGCCCCACTAAACTAACGGTGCGCACCAATTTATGTTGTAAAAATAATTCCCCGGTTTCAAACCCTACTTGCGCCGGGTCAAAAGCCACGCGGGTGAGTTTTTTTTGCTTGATAAGGGCCAATGCCCCCTCTACCATGCCGCCAAACGGAACGTCTATCACTTTCATAAATTCTGCCGCCGGGGCCATTTTGGCAACAATTAGTTTTTTGGTAATGCAGTAGGCCTGTTTGGGGGTAATTAAAAATACGGCCTCCCCATCGGACAAGTCCACCCCGGATAAGTACCGCTGTTCCAGGCGCGAAACCGTAATATACCCCCCCAAGCCGGCCTGTTGTAAGGTGCGGCGCAGGGTGCGCATACGTTCAGAGGCAAGGGATTTAATCATAGTGTTTATTTCCGTGTTAAAATTTTGGCACCGGTTTTAGAAATAGCAATCGTGTCTTCTAACCGTACGCCGTATTTGCCAGGCAAGTAAATGCCCGGTTCTACCGTAACAATGTTGCCTTCTTTTAATACGTAAGCAGAGGTTTGGTTGTTGTAAGGGTCTTCGTGGATTTCCAACCCCACCCCATGCCCGGTTCCGTGGGTAAAATACGCGCCGTAGCCGTTTTTAGTAATATACTCCCGGCAGGCGGCATCCACCTGTTGGCAACCCACGCCCATTTTAGCGGCTTTAATGCCTTGTTTGCGGGCGGTGTCGGTAATTTTCCAAATTTTTGTATATTCAGCCGGCGCATTTTTACCATGCCACCAACTGCGTGTCATGTCTGAGCAGTAATTTTCATACACGCATCCAAAATCCAGTAAAACGGCCTCATTATTTTTTAATTTGCGGGAACCTGTTTCATGGTGCGGGTTGGCTGTGTTTTCCCCAAAGGCCACAATCGTAAAGAAAGAAGGTGCTTTGGCCCCATTTTTACGCATAAAATATTCCATTTCCGCGGCGACTTCCACTTCACTCATGCCGGTTTTAATGCGGGGCTTTATGTATTCGTACGTCAGGTACGCCAAGCGGTTGGAAGCACGCAATGCCTTCAATGCCTGGGCATCTTTGGTTTGGCGCAAGGTGTTAATTAAACTGGGGGCTTCCACCAACCCTTTTTGGCGGAATAATTGGCCGGAAGGGTAACTTTCTTTGGCAGCATCAAACCCTACTTTTTTTAGACCCAGTTTTTTAATAAACGGAAGTATTGCGGCTTTGCGGTTGCCGTCTTCCCCAACTACTTGCATATAAGGGGCAAACTTCCCAAACGGTTTTTCGTACAGACAGCGGGTAAGCGCAACTATATTTTTAAGACCAATTAAAAAAACGGCTTCGTCTTTATAAAAAAAGAAATTAGTGAGGTAGAGCTGGTCGGTATTGTCGGTAATTAACAAACCGTCTAACCCCAACGCACGCATGTGGCGGCGCAAAGAAGATAATTTGGCTTGAACAAAATCAGTTTTTTTCATATATAGTATTTTACTATTTTTGGGGCGTTTCTTACAATACGGATGCGCGCGTACGGAAAAGTTATGCGCGGATAATACCAATTAAGTTATAATAGTAATATGAAAAATTTTAAACGTATACTAGTTAGTGTTGTATGTTTGTTTGCCTCCTTACCCGGGGCGGCGGATATGTTTACCGCCAAAGACGGTACATTTACCCTGGATATGCCTTCGGGTTGGACCCGCGCGGCTAACCCCGCACCGGAAAGTGTACTTTGCGTGCAGAAAGGTAATGCGCGCATTGATATTAAAACAGATGACTGCACCACCGAAACCTGTTTAGACAAACGCATTAACCGCGACCTGGCAGAAATAAAAACTAAAAACATGACGGTTGTTAAAAACACCTATACCGGGGATGAAATTAAACATTTTGAATTTTCTACCGGCGAACCGTTTTATTACATTAACTTTTATTCTCCCAAAAATGATTTTAGTGCCGGGTATTTTTTAATAGACGGTAAGGGATATTCTATTTTGGCCAAAAATTTAACATACGCGGAAACGGATTTGATTTTTTCGTTCATTTCCCCCACCGCCCACCCGGATAAACCACTGGAAGTTTCCATTACGGCAGATGAAGTGGAAGAAGAAAATTTATTACCCGCAGAAGATGTGGCTACCGTAACGGATGTGCCTACCCTTTCCCCCCAAACACCCACACAAGACGTTGCGCCCTCTATGTTTAAAAAAGCCCTCCGCCGCGTGAAAGACCATTTGGCTAAAAGCCCTATTACTACGTTAGTATCCCCCAATATGCCGCTATACATCCGCCAGTTAGGCCACGGATATGACGTGCTGATGTTTCTGATTGTGCTGTTTTTTGCCGGATGGTGCGGGGCGGGCCTAGTGAGGTTATTTGTCCGCCCGAAACGTTTGGAGATGACAGTAAACCCCCAGGCCTTGTACCCCATTAAACTGGAGCGTATGTACGGAACGCCGTCACTTATCTTCCGCGCGCGGGATAACCAGGGCAATATTTTAACCGCCCTTTCCGTGCGGTGGGACGCACTGTTTATGTTCTTTGGCATTGTGATTATGTTACTGGCACTTATCACGCTGGCCGGAACCAGTGTGTGCGAGCAACTGCGGTTGTTTCCGTGGTCGTCTTTTACCTATAACACGCTTTATGCGGTGGCGTCTTTGGTGTTACCCTTGGGGTTTGTGATTTTATTTTGCGGTATTGTGTGGGGACAAGTGGCTATGAGCACCATTACCCTTTACGATAACAAAGGCCGCCAAGCCGCCCTGATATTGCAAAAAGGATATAGTTTGAAGTATGAACGGTATCAGATTTATTTTGTGCGTTCCAAAGAACTGCTACTGGCCGAACGTAAACGCTTTGCTCTGCGCCGCCATTGGAAACTAATGACCAAAGACCGCGTGGAATTTGCTACGGTTGAGGAACGATCCGCCAAGCGCGCATTGGTGCGTATGGTGTGCGGGCATTTGTGGGGCATGTTGCGCGCGGACTATGATATTGCCGGGGCCATGGAAAGCAAAGGCGTCATAGAAAATACACATGCGTTATTTAACCGCAGTGTGTGTAATTTGGACAAGCCCGAGGCCGTACCCGCGCGGGATTTGTTGGCGATTTCTTTGTTAATCAGCATCCGGGACCGGGACAAATGGTACCCCTGGTTTAACTGATTTCTTCCTAATTTTGTACAGGACGTTGTTGCTCAGTCAGTCGGATACCTCCGCGCTAACGCGCGCGTGCCGCCAGTATACCTCCCTCCTTCGCGCCTAGTCCTGTGCAAAATTAGTTTGAAATTCCCACAGATCCTGAGGGTAAACAGCGGACGCAATCATCCACCCGAAAAATCAGCTTAAATCACTTATGGCAGTTTGTACCAAACCCCGTATGAATCCTCTTTAAGAAAAACTCCCCCCAAACTTTTACATAGTGCATGCGCATGTTGGTCCGAGACAGCAAGACCATATAACCGACAACGGTAAGGTATTTTTTCCCCCCACCGATATTCCAATAAAACAGGTACTGTGTGAATCTTTCCACTCCAGTAACCATCTTGATCCAAAATATATGTTGTGCCGTTGGATAGAATTATTCGTGAATTTTCTATATCTTCGTTGATGCCATACGTTGTGCCTGGGAAGTCCAAATCCAAGTTAGTAAAATCCAGGGTATAATCTCCGTTTTCCAATTTATAGATTTCCTGGGCGGCCACAATTGCTTTGAGGCCGGCCCATACTTCCACCAAGCGTGCTTTTTCTACCGCACGTTGATATTGTGGCAAGGCCACCGCCGCCAAAATACCAATGATCAGCACAACAACAATCAGTTCAATGAGGGTAAAACCTCTGCGCCCGCCGTTATTACATAAAGACGTCATGCCAAACTTGATTTGGCATCTTCCACGCATGTTGTTTATTAATTGCAACAGCAGACGTTGAAGAT
>JAZNXF010000026.1:0-2196 GCA_045593745.1 Elusimicrobiaceae bacterium
GCCCAAGCCGATTTTGTATTTAACCTGGCCGGGGTGAACCGTCCGCAAGATCCGAAGGAATTTATGCAAGGGAATTTCGGTTTTGCCTCTACCCTGCTAGATACGCTTAAAAAACATAAAAACACATGCCCTGTTATGTTATCCTCTTCTATCCAGGCCACGTTACAAGGGCGGTATGCAGGGTCCGAATACGGCAAATCTAAGTTAGCCGGGGAAGAGTTATTTTTTAAGTATGCGCAGGAAACAGGGGCAAATATTTATGTGTACCGATTCCCTAATCTGTTTGGCAAGTGGTGCCGACCGAATTATAACTCGGCCGTGGCGACGTTCTGCCACAACCTAGCGCACGATTTACCTATCCAAGTAAATGACCGCGCCACGCAGTTAGAACTGCTCTATATTGACGATTTAATAGAGGAAATGTTAAACGCGTTGGAAGGCCGCCCGCACCGTTGTAATTATGAGGGAGTAACTCCCCGAGCAAACGCACAAGGCAAATACTGTTACGCCCCCATAACCCACCACACTACGCTAGGGGAGATAGTGGACCTATTGGAAAGTTTCAAAGTGCAGCCGCAAACGCTTGTCATGCCGCCAATCCCGGCGGGTTCACTTGCTAAAAAACTCTATTCCACCTATTTATCTTATTTGCCGGAAGAAAAAACAAAATTTGCACTTAAAATGAACACAGATGAGCGCGGGAGTTTTACGGAACTGTTAAAAACGCTACACTGCGGGCAATTTTCGGTCAACATCTCAAAACCCGGCATTACTAAAGGCCAGCACTGGCACAACACAAAATGGGAGTTTTTTATTGTGGTAAGCGGTACAGCGCGGATTGAAATGCGTAAAATTGGCGCGGATGAAAAGCGCGTGTTTGAAGTATCCGGCGATAAGATAGAGGCCGTACACATGTTGCCCGGCTATACGCACAATATTATAAACACCAGTGCTACGCAAGATTTAGTAACGCTGATGTGGGCCAATGAACTGTTTGACCCGCAACAGCCCGATACCTTTTTTGAACCTGTGTAAGGAGACAACCATAATGCAATTTAAAAACAATGGGAAATTAAAACTGTTAATTATCGTAGGTACGCGCCCGGAAATTATCCGCTTGGCAGCTGTTATCAAAAAATGCCGTCAGTATTTTGATGTGCTTTTGGCGCATACCGGGCAAAATTATGACTATAACTTAAACGGCGTATTTTTTAAAGATTTACAACTTTCTGAGCCGGAAATTTACCTAAATGCTGTTGGTAAGGATTTGGGCCAAACCATGGGAAACATAATTGCCAAATCCTATGAACTGATGCTGCAAGTTAAGCCGGATGCCGTTTTAGTGCTTGGCGATACCAATTCGTGCCTGTCTGTGATAGGGGCCAAACGCTTACATATCCCGATATTTCACATGGAAGCAGGCAACCGTTGTAAAGATGAGTGCCTGCCCGAAGAAACCAACCGGCGCATTGTGGATATTATCTCTGACGTCAATTTGGCCTATAGTGAGCACGCCCGGCGGTATTTAGCTGATTGCGGCCTACCCAAAGAGCGTACGTTTGTGACGGGTAGTCCTATGGCAGAAGTGTTACGCGAGAATCTGCCCTTTATTGAAAAAAGTGATATTTTAACGCGGCTGGGATTGCACGCCGGCAAATATATCCTACTTTCTGCGCACCGCGAGGAAAACATTGATACCGAAAAAAACTTTACTTCTCTTTTTACGGCGATTAACAAATTGGCCCAAACGTATGAACTGCCCATTTTGTATTCGTGCCATCCGCGCAGTAAAAAACGCTTGCAAGAAAGCGGTTTTGCGTTAGATAAACGCGTGATTGCACATGAACCCTTGGGATTTCACGATTATAATGCGTTGCAACTAAACGCGTTTGCCGTGGTGTCGGACAGCGGAACACTGCCCGAAGAAAGCAGTTTTTACACGTCTATTGGTAAGCCCTTCCCGGCGGTGTGTATCCGTACGTCTACAGAGCGGCCCGAGGCATTGGATAAAGGATGTTTTGTCCTGGCGGGGATTGACGAAAAGAATTTACTGCAAGCAGTGGCGTTAGCCGTAGAAATGAAACAAAACGGACACAACGGCCTTCCAGTGCCGGATTATGTGGATGAAAATGTGTCGGATAAAGTGGTTAAAATCATCCAAAGTTACACAGGTGTAGTCAACAAAATGGTTTGGCG
>JAZNXF010000027.1:0-14165 GCA_045593745.1 Elusimicrobiaceae bacterium
GTTAGCCCCGGAAGGTTTTAATCCGGGGGTCGCGGTAGCGGCAAAAGAGGGGCAAAATAGGAAAAGTGCTTTATGGCCCCTCCTACCCCGCCTATCGGCGGTACTCCCTCCACAAGGCAGGGAGATGTTCCACGGCTTTACGCAAAGTTGTCATCCTGAATTTATTTCAGGGGCTAGTCGTTATAACAACAAGATGCTGAAACAAGTGCAGCATGACGGCATAAAAGGTTTTACCCGCTCCGTCACCCCGCAGGGTCGGTATGCGGGGTATAGCGGACGTATAGGATTTACGCTCATTGAATTGTTAGTAGTTGTTCTAATTATCGGCATTTTAGCCGCCGTGGCGTTACCACAATACCAAAAGGCAGTTGCTAAAGCACGCATGACAGAAGCCCTCACCCTGTATAGCACATTTAAGAAATCTATGGAACTTTATGCGCTTACGCACCCCTGGGACGAAGTGACAAAATTTACGGGCAGTGGCAACCAAAACGAATTAGAGGTAAATGTTCCTTTTTTAAATTGCGAAGATCAAGAATTGTGCCAAACCCATAACATGCGTATTCAAGCTACCTGGGGAGAAGTGGACCAGGACGGTCGTTTTGGTTATCTATATGTAGGGGATTTACAAGATGATTTTGAACTTACCGGAGAGTTGCGCCCTACCGGTTGGGAGTACGTGAATTGTTTTGCAAAGTCAGATCTAGGATTCGCCCTTTGCAAGGGGTTACCTAAAGAGTGGACGGTGATAGATTATCGGGAACACAATTAAAGATTTAGCCCCGGTTCTGGCGCAGGGTTTCAAACAGTACAATCGCGGCCGAACTGGAGAGATTTAAAGACCGCACCGGGCCCGTCATGGGAATGGTAAATAAGCGGTCTTTATAAATTTCGTAAAATTCTTTGGGTAGGCCAAAGCCCTCCGCCCCAAAACATAAAAACGCATCTGCGGGAATTTGTACGTCCCAATATGCGGTAGTACCTTTAGTGGAGAGGAAAAAGAGTTTTTCCCGCGCCGGTTGTTCGTGGGCTAAAAAATCTTCCCAGGTTTCGTAGCGGCGGTAATCCAAATTAGGCCAGTAGTCCAGGCCTGAACGGCGGATTTCTTTAGAGGCAATTTTAAACCCCAGTTTGCCCACCAGGTGCAGGCGTGTACCGGTTGCCACGCACGAACGGCCGATATTGCCGGTATTAAAAGGGATTTCGGGGTTAATTAGAACAATATTTAACATAGTTTAGTTTGGTTTATAACAACAGTCGCGATGTTGTGTCAAGGGACGGCAACAATTTTCCAAATTTGGTTTATTTTCCGGTGCTTGACGGGGTGCGTTTTACTGTCGTAAAACTTCCCCGCGCCGCTAACGCGGCGCAAACGCGGTTTTCACATTGTGCCGGGTATGTTTTCAAATTTGAGGCAAGGTAAGGCCGTAAGTTGAGCGTGGCGTACGTCCTGCGGACGGTGCGAAGCACCGCAGGTACGCGAGCGAAAGTCGGCCTTAGATTGCCCAAATTTGAAAACTGTTTGAGCGCGAGAAATCTCTACTCTTCCCATCTAATATATAGCGGGGTTAATACATTGGGCAAACTATCGTTTTTGGGTAGTACGCGCAGCGCATAATCCTGCCGCCCGCTGTTGGCAGGAGCCGCCGAGGCCTCATACACGTACGTTTCCCCGTCTTTCCCGGTGCAATTCATAGCGATTGTAGCCGTTTTGACAATACCGCCTACGTTGCCGCGCTGACCTAAATACAGTTCCACTTGTACTTGGTCGGGTTGCAAGTTCCCTAACTGCACGCGCGCTTTGAAGTTGACCTTATCTCCCATTAAAATGGCCGTAGCCGGGGCTTGGGTTACATCTTGAATGTTCACGCGGTACCAGTTATCAGCAATTTGTTTGCGCCAATCGGCCACTGCTTGCACTTTGCCGGGTTCATTCAGGCCCAGGCCGTAGTTGTTGGCAGGTACGTAGAATTTTTCATAATATTCTTTGACCATGCGGTGCGTGTTAAAGAACGGAGCAATATGTTTTACGGATTCTTTCATCAATCCCACCCACGCGGCAGAAAAAGTTTCGTTTTCGGCTTTGGCGTAATAAGTGGGGGCAATATCCTGTTCAATTAAACTATACAAGGTTTCCGCTTCCACGACGTCACGTTCTGCCTCGTTTTTGTAATTTTCGTTACCGCCAATGGACCACCCAAAATCACAGGGGCCCACTTCATCCCACCAGCCGTCTAAAATAGACAGGGCCAGCGCCCCATTGAGGGCGGCTTTCATCCCGCTGGTACCGCTGGCTTCCATGGGGCGGATGGGGTTATTAAGCCACACGTCTACCCCTTGCACCATGTAGCGGGCTACGTTCATATTGTAATCCTCTACAAAGACGATTTTGCCTTTAAAGCGCGGGTCATTTTGGGTTAAACCGACAATGAGTTTAATAAATTCCTTACCTGCCGTATCAGCCGGGTGGGCTTTACCGGCAAAGACAAACTGTACCGGGCGGGCCGGGTTATTGATAATTTTGTCTAAACGGTTTAAGTCCTTAAATAAAAGCGTGGCGCGTTTGTATGTGGCAAAGCGGCGGGCAAAACCAATGGTTAGCACGTCGGGGCGTAGTACGTTAGAGGCCTTTTTCACACTCATCACGTCTTGCCCTTGGCGCGTAAACTGGCGTTGCAGGCGGCCGCGTACCATGTTAATGAGTTTATTTTTTCGTGCCGTATGCACACCCCATAGTTCGGCGTTGGGAATATCATACATTTTTTCCCACGGGGCGGTTTCCGACGGATCAATATAGCCCAGTTGGTTATTGTTATAAAGATATTTGCGGTAAAGTTCGTTGAGTTCGTGCGAAATCCAGGAAGAACTGTGAATCCCATTGGTAATGCTGGTTATGGGTACTTCGGCTTTGGGCAAACCGGGCCACAGGTTGTGCCACATTTCGCGGCTCACTTCACCATGCAATTTGGCTACCCCATTACAAAAAGCCGCTAAACGCAAAGCAACTACCGTCATGCAGTACATGGGGGATTCATGCGTTTCTTTACCAATTTCTAAAAACTGGTCCCAAGAAAGGCCCATTTCCCCGGCGTAAAATTCCATATATTTGCGCACAAGGGCCGGGTCAAAATGTTCGTTCCCGGCAATTACAGGCGTATGCGTGGTAAATACGGACGTAGTCCACACTTTTTCGCGCGCTTGGTCAAAGGAGAGGTGTTCGCTTTTCATCAGGTCAATGATGCGTTGGAACAACAAGAACGCGCTGTGCCCTTCGTTAATGTGGTATACCGTGGGGAAAATACCCATAGCAGTTAATGCTTTTACCCCGCCGATACCCAGTACAACCTCTTGGCGGATGCGGTTTTCCCGGTCGCCGCCGTAGAGTTTTTCAGTAATGACACGCTGGGCAGGGGTATTTTCTTGCAAGTTGGTATCTAATAAATATAAGGAGGTGCGGCCCACCGGCACGCGCCACACGCAGGCCTTTACGGTTTCGCCGCCTAACGGAATATCTACAACAATATCTTTGCCGTCTTTTTGCACACGTTCTACCGGCATGTGGGCCCAGTCGTTATCCGGGTATTCCTCGTTTTGCCACCCTTCGCGGTTGATGATTTGTTGCACATAGCCCTGTTTGTAGAAAAGGCCTACGCCGATAATCGGCATACCCAGGTCACTGGCGGATTTGATATGATCCCCGGCCAGCATCCCTAACCCGCCGGAATATATCGGCAGTCCCTCGCCGATACCGTATTCCATAGAGAAATATGCCGTTAAGAGGTTGCCGTTTTCTTGGCGATGGTCATTATACCAAGTATGTTTTTCGTTTTTATAGGCATAATAACTGTCCTTTACCTGGTTTAATAATTTAAGAAAATTTTCATCTTTGCTTAATTCTTCAAAACGTTGCTGCGGCACACACCCCAAAAACCATTTCGGGTTGCGTTTGGCGGCTGTCCACAATTGGGGATCAATTTGTACAAACAGTGAAATAGCATGGGCGTTCCACGTAAACCACATGTCACTGGCCAATTCTTCTAAAAATTTGATATTGTCCGGCAGATTGGGCTGGACGTTAAACGAGTGAATTTTCATCCCTTTTCTCCTAAAAATAAGTTATATAGATTATATAAAAAATCCGCTCCTGTGTGTGGAGCGGGGTTTTCCTGGGAAATTGCTGATTCCGGCAACTAATGAAGGTTAATTTATTTTGCCGGCCGATTTTAATACCTCACACAGCATGCGGCCGTCCAGATCATGTCCAGTGCAAGTACCTGCCCAGGGGTGGTTACCTTCACGGCTAACCCGAAAGTCAACTTTTTCTCCGGCTTGTATCCAAATGCTACAGATGCCGTTATCGCTTCCGTCTTCAGCAGGTTCCCAACAACAAATATCATGTTCCCCAGTTCCTTGTTGGTAAAATTCCATTATCTTTCGGACTTCTATATCAACATCTGGTTTGAATGTATTTGTCCCTATGCAATCACTACGATATCCACCATTAGCAAGTATCATTAAATCCAGTGCTTTTTGATAGGTATCAATTACAGAAAGCATTTCCGTGGCTTTCGCTTTGGCAACGGCTTTTTGGTATTGCGGTAATGCTACCGCCGCTAAAATACCGATGATGAGGACCACTACCAAAAGTTCTATGAGGGTAAAACCTTTGGGATAACAACGTTGCGTTTGCCCCCGCCGGGCGTGCTTATTATTTTTCATAAGTTTATCTCCTTATTCTTATTTGTCATGCTAAATTTATTTCAGCATCTCCACCACTTTCATTTCCAAGGTGAGATCCTGAAACGAGTTCAGGATGACTATATTTATTTTGTTCAATTTACCCGCCCGGAATACGCAAAAAAACGGCTCATTACACTTGGGGATATCCAAAGACCCACTTATAATAGCCGTGGCTTGCCCGCTTTGAAAAAAGAGGCAAACGCTCGGTACAGTACCGCCAAGGGATCGGCTCGGCAATACTGTACCTGATTGGCTATTTTTGGCTTGGATATCACTTATCAAAGTTCTGCGTTTCTTAAACGCTTCCAAAAACAGTATAAATTGTACCTATAGTATAATAAAAAAACGAGTAAATAACAAGAACGGCAGGACAGATACACGCCTATCCTGCCGTTAAAAATAAGGGTAAGAGTTATTCGGCGGTTTCCGGGGTTTCGGCTGGAGTTAAATTCATAGACGTCAGTAACATATCCACTAAACGTATGTCACTAGGGTATTGGACTAATTCGTGCGCTTTTAGTAAAGAAACCCAGCGGATAGATAAAATCTCGCTCGCGTCGTGCTTACCAATGCGGCCCAGTTTTTTCATCAAATACCACTGCACCATTTTTTTAATGTAATTGCCTTGAAATGTAAACGCATATTTCACGCGAATCATGGGGCGGATAATGACGGCTTTGTAGCCGGTTTCTTCCAGCACCTCACGCAGAGCGGCCTGGCGGGGGGTTTCACCCGCCTCAATATGGCCTTTGGGGAAGGTCCAAATTTTTTTGCCTTTCATATTTTTGACTTGCACAAGTAGTACCTTGCGCCCGTCTAAAATAACGCCCCCGCACGAAAATTCCGATACGATCATTTGGCTGCTTGCTCTAAATGGTACGCCGCATTTAAGATTTTTTCTTCTTCTAAAATCGGCCCATAAAACTGCACACCGATAGGCAAATTGTTTTCATCTTTACCAAACGGCACACTAATCCCGGCCAGGCCGCCAATGTTGCCTTGGCAGGTGTACAAATCCGCCAAATACAAAGAAAGCGGATTTTCTTCTTGCTGGCCGATTTTAAACGCCGTCGTAGGAGAAGTAGGCGTTAAAATAACGTCTACTTTTTCAAACGCTTTTTTAAAATCCTCTTTAATTAGTTCGCGCACCTTCATGGCTTTTAAGAAACATTCCTCATACCGCTCCGACGTGAGTGCATAGGTACCGATAATAAGGCGTTTTTTAACTTCCAGCCCAAACAGCGCGCGGGATTTTTCGTAATAATCCGCCAACCCATTCGCCTCTTTCGCACAGTAACCATAGCGGATACCATCGTAGCGGGCCAGGTTGGAGCTGGCCTCGGCACTGGTAATAATATAGTAACATGGGGCAGAATACTTGGCTAAAGGCACTTCCACTTCTACCAGTTCGGCACCCAAGTTTTTGAGTACCTGCGCGGATTTTTCGGTCTGCGCTTTAATGGTGGGGGTGAGACCGTCTAAAAACCCTTTGGGAAGGCCTACTTTCACACCTTTTAAATCGTGGGTGAAGTTTTCTGTGTAGTGCGGCACAGGGGCATCTAACGACGTAGAATCATGCACATCTTTGCCGGAAATGACTTCCATAACCAAAGAGGCATCTGTCACGTTAGCGGCAAGCACGCCCACTTGGTCCGCACTGGAAGCAAAGGCAATCACACCGTAGCGGGAAATACGCCCATAGCCGGGTTTTACGCCTACTACCCCGCAAAAGCCCGCCGGCTGACGTACCGAACCGCCGGTATCGGTTCCCAAAGCCGCCGGAACCATGCCGGCCGCTACCGCCGCGGCTGAACCGCCGGAAGAACCGCCCGGCACGCGTGTAGTATCTACCGGGTTATGCACGATACCTAATGCCGAAGTTTGGTTAGAGCTGCCCATGGCAAATTCATCCATGTTCGTGCGTCCGATAATCACCGCATCAGCGGCAAGCAATTTTTCTACTACCGTAGCGGTATAGGCCGCCGTGTAATTACAGAGCATGCGGGAACAACAGGTGGCTTTGTGCCCCTTGTACAAAAGGTTGTCTTTAATAGCGACAGGCACCCCAGCCAGTGCGCCTAGTTTTTCCCCGCGGGCTTTTTTGGCATCTATGGCTTGGGCTTGGGCTAGCGCGTCTTGCTCAAATACTTCCACAAAGGCGTTAATTTGCGGGTTTTTATCAGCAATTTGCGCTAAATAGTAGCGGGTAATTTCTTCGGCTGTTTTCGTGCCGGTGGTAATAGCAGTAATAATTTCGGAAATTGTCATTTTATAACACCTTTTTCACTTTGGCTTGGCCGTTTAATTCTTCGGCAAACATAGCACGCAACTGGGCGGCGGCTTGTTCATCTGTAAGGGCTTGGTCCTTGCGGGTATGGGCGGCTAAGGTGGCATTGGTAAGTTGCACTCCATCTGTATTGACGGCTTTTAATTCGTTTACCCACCCAAACAGGGCTTTTAATTGCTCCTCGTAAATGGCGGCTTCTTGGTTACTGACCGTCATTTTGGCCAATTTGGCGGCTAATTCTACGTCTTGTTTTGTAATCATAAAAAACCTCTCTTGTATCTATTTTATATAATAATCAGTAAGTTGCACAATAATTCTTACGGAGGTGTATATGGCTGAAAAAGAATTAAACACACATTTTGTGTTGGTAATTATTGCAATTATTATTTCTTGCTTTACCGGATTTTGGACCATTCCCCTGGCATTGGCCGCGCTAGTGTTTTCTTTGCGGGCCAGTGATTTAATTTACCAAAACCGCCCCGAAGAAGCCAAAAAGGCATGCTGGTGGGCAGGCCTGTTTGGGTGGTTAACGGTGCTGATTGCCGCTGTTCCGTTGATTTTGCTCATCCTATTTGGCGGAACAATTTTGGCTTTACTGGGCGCGGCTATTGCGGCGGGGTAATGAGGAGCGGCGGGGCGCAACCCAGGTGAGGAAAAAATTAAAAGACGTCCTCCAGGTGTGTTTCATCTCCCTCCCCTGTGGAGGGAGTACCGCAACGCGGGGTAGGAGGGGCCATAAGGCATTCTTCCTCTTTTGCCGCTACCGCGACCCCCGGATTAAAACCTTCCGGGGCTAACGACTGTTCCCCACAAGGGGGACAGATGACTACCTTGTATTTGCTTGATTTCATAAGTTTTATCTCCTTATTTTTTGTCAGGTTTGCACCTGACCTATAGGTTCAATTTACCCCGCTTTGGAAAAACGCATGCAAAAACGGCTATGCTTGCCTAAGTCAGACCAAGTGTCTCAAGCAAAAATAGCCGTGGTTTGTTGTTATAAACAACAAACACTCAGCACAACACACTTGGTTTGCAATTCCAAGGATGTTGTGCTTCTATGGGCTATTTTCGGACTTGGTCTGAACCTTTCGGTACAACGTATCTTCTACGCTTCCAAAAACAGAACAAATTGTATCTATAGTATAATAAAAAAACCCGCATTTTACAATGCGGGGGAAGGAACCTTTAAAAGGTCATAAAGAAGTGTATTTTTCAAACAGGCGCGCGGCTTGCTCCAGGTACATTTGGTCTTCTTGCGTAAAACGCGCCAAGAGCGGGGAATCCAGGTCCAACACGCCCCACACGCGGCCCTCTTTAAAAAGGGGGATGACAATTTCACTGTTGGAAGCACCGTCACATGCGATGTGTCCTTTAAATTGGTGCACGTCTTCCACGCATTGGGTTTGCCCGGTTTGCGCCGCCGTACCGCATACCCCTTTTCCTAGCGCAATCCTCACACAGGCGGGCTTACCTTGAAAGGGGCCCAGTACCAGCGTGTCCCCGCGCAGGATGTAAAACCCGGCCCAGTTTAACTTTTCCAGCCCCTGAAAAAGCACCGCCGACATATTGGCCATATTGGCGACGGGATCCTGCTCCATAGATAAAATACTTTCCAGTTGTTTTAATAAGAATGCGTAAGACATATAAGTATTGTAGCAATTGTGCGCCGTTATTTGTATAATACAAATACAAACTGGTTGTAGACAATTTAGAGATTATTTGTTGAAGTGCGGGGCAAGCCCGCACCGAGCAAAGAGAGGAATTATCCTTTCTGCGCAAATTTCAGGTCAACAAATAGTTGCTTATGTCTTGCCTGTTCCCTTTATGAGGATAGGTAGGCGGCGATTATTTGTTAGGGGTTACCTGAAATTGCTTTTAACAAATTCGCCGTCTTTTTTGTCGGCCCGGTTTAACGAAACGATAAAAGAACAGGAGGACGTATGATGACGTATCAAAGCAATACCCGGCGGGGTTTTACGCAAAAAACGAAGTTGTTTTCTGTCCCCTTTGCGGGGAAAGTACGCCGACAGGCGGGTAAGGGGGTAATCCATGCAGTTCCCTCATTTAATAACCCTCCATCGGCCCTACGGGCCATTTCCTCCGTACGGGAAGAAGGCAACAACGGATTCACGCTGATAGAGTTGTTGGTAGTGGTACTGATCATTGGGGTTTTAGCCGCAGTTGCCCTGCCGCAATATCAAAAGGCGGTAGAAAAGAGCAGGGCGATAGAGGCGTTGTCTATGATCAATAGTTTACAAAAAGCAGTAGATGTGGCGGTCCTTGCTGGTGATTTTGATTCAACCAAAGACATAGAATTTTTTGCCACAGCGGAAGAGGCAGCACAACATGGAGCTCAACCAGCAACACTGGATATTGATTTCCCTTGGGATGATAGTCAGGAAACAAAATTTTTCCAGTATAGTGTGATGGCTCTCAATGGCGGAACAAATAAAACGATTCTAGCAATCCGTTTAGAAAAAGAGAACAATGTGCCAATATATGTAATTGACTCTTCCAATGGAGGTGCAGGTTGGACGACTACCTGTCTGTATCATTACGCGCACACTTCCGGACGGGGAAAAAACTTGTGTGAATCTTTGGGGGGAATGGGTATAAGCACCGAAGAAAATAATTTGCAATAAAATTGAACCAGTCGTTAAAATATAAATCCCGGTAAAGCCGGGGTTTTTTATTGTAATTTTCCCACAAAAAGATTTACAATAATGGGTAGGGCTATTTATAATAGCCCGCAGGAGGCCTATGCCAAAAATTGAAGTAGACGCTAACCGCTGCAAAGCGTGTTATTTATGCGTAAACGTATGCCCGAAGAAATGTTTGGGCAAAAGCAAAACCATTAGCAAAAAAGGATATTTCCCCGCGGTGCAGGAACGCCCGCAAGATTGCATTGGGTGCAAAATGTGCTACACCATGTGCCCCGATATCGCCATTACCGTTTTAAAAGATTAAGGATTTTTATGACCCAAAAAACATTACGAAAAGGAAACGAGGCCCTGGCCGAAGGTGCTATCCGCGCCGGGGTGCGTTTCTTTGCCGGGTACCCGATTACCCCGCAAAATGAAGTGCCGGAATATATGTCTGCCCATATGGCAGATGAAGGCGGCGCATTTGTACAGGCGGAAAGTGAAATTGCCGCTATCAATATGGTCTATGGGGCGGCCGCTACCGGCACGCGCAGTATGACTTCGTCTTCTTCCCCAGGCGTTAGTTTAAAGCAAGAGGGAATTACCTATTTAGCCAGTGCCGATTTACCGTGCTTAATTGTCAACGTCATGCGCGGCGGGCCGGGCCTAGGCAGTATTGCCGGGGCACAAGGGGATTATTTCCAGGCCACACGCGGCGGCGGAAATGGGGATTACCACGTCATTGTATTAGCCCCCAATTCCGTAGAAGAACTGGGCAACTTCCCCAAACTGGCCTTTGACCTGGCGGAAAAATACCGCATACCGGCTATGATTTTGGCCGACGGCATTTTAGGGCAAATGATGGAAAGTATGTCTTTTAATTTTGACCCGGTAGACCCCAATAAATTAGGTAAATTTGACTGGGCGGTAGATATCCACAAAAACGGACGCGCCAAAAATAACGTATTTTCCTACAAGGGAGACAATTTAATTGCCGACGTGGTGGAACGCGCCAAACGCTACGGTCTCATAGAACAAACCGAGCAACGCTACGAAGAACGCAACTGCGAAGGTGCAGACGTGATTTTAGTGGCGTATGGGCTTTCTTCCCGCGCGTGCTTAGAGGCCGTCAACCACGCTCAAGAACAAGGGCTAAAAGTGGGTTTATTCCGCCCCATTACGCTGTGGCCGTTCCCATCTGCACGCTTAGCGGAACTGGCCCCCAAAACCAAAGGGATTTTGGTGGTAGAGCAAAGTTTAGGCCAGTTAGTGCAAGACGTTAAACTGGCCGTAGGGGATAAACGCCCGGTCGGTTTAAATGCCTACCCGGCCGGCGGGCAGCCGGACGGCGCGCAAATTTTAACAGCGGCCAAGGCACTTTTAACCGGGAAAAAAGACGGTCTGTTTACCTTAAAAGATCACGCCGCCGGATTTACCTATCACTGCCAGCGTGATGTTTCTTTAGGCATGCAAGGGGACCGCAAGGGGGAAAGCAAATGAGTACTATTTTAGCCAAAAAACCGGCCAGTTTAACCGACGTGCCCATGCACTATTGCCCGGGTTGCGGGCATGGGATTGTGCACCGCTTAATCGGCGAAACACTTGACGAACTAAAAATTGCGGACCGCGCTATTGGCGTGGCCCCGGTAGGGTGCGCCGTGTTTGCTGATGCCTATTTTGCGTGTGATTGTGTGCAAGGTGCACACGGCCGCGGCCCGGCCATTGCCACCGGGATTAAACGCTCCAAACCGCAGGCCATTGTGTTTTCTTACCAGGGGGACGGAGACCTGGCCTCTATCGGTATGGCGGAAATTGTGCACGCCGCCGTGCGTAATGAAAACATTACCGTTATTTTTATTAACAACGCCATTTATGGGATGACCGGCGGGCAAATGGCCCCCACTACGTTAGTGGGGCAAGTAGCCACCACTGCCCCCAAGGGGCGCGACCCCAAACTACAAGGTTGGCCTATCAATATGTGCGAAATGCTGGCACAAATTACAGGTTCTAAGTTTTTAGCACGCGGTGCCGTTGATACGCCGCAAAATGTGCTGAAAACCAAACAGTATTTGAAAAAAGCGTTTGAAAACCAGGTAAACAATATCGGGTTTTCTATGGTGGAAGTGATTAGCCAATGCCCCACCAACTGGCATGCGGACGTACAACAGGCATTGGAATTTGTGCGCACCAAAATGATGCCGCAATACCCATTGGGTGTATTTAAAGATGAGGGGGCTAACTAATATGTACCAAGGGATTCGTATCGCCGGATTTGGCGGACAAGGTGTTATTTCTGCCGGAATTTTACTGGCGCAAGCGGGCGTAGAAAATAAATTAAACGCCAGTTGGCTACCTTCTTACGGGCCGGAAATGCGCGGCGGAACGGCGAACTGTTCTGTTGTGGTTTCTGATGGGGAAGTATACACGCCCATTGTTTCCCGCCCGGACACGGTAATTATCATGAATGAGCCGTCACTGCCTAAATTTGAGCCCATGCTTAAAAAGGGGGGACTCTTAATTTTAAACAGTTCGCTCATTAACTCCCGCCCTACCCGCACCGATATTAAAACCGTATGTGTGCCGTGTAACGAAATTGCCCAAAAATTGGGGATGGACCGCATTGCCAACCTGGTAGCATTGGGGGCGTTTATTAAACTAACTGGCGCAGTAAGTATAGATGCGGTAGCAGATGCTATGAAGAAGGTTTATAAACGCGCCAAACCGGAAATGTTGGCCCTGAACCGCCAAGCCCTGGAGTGTGGGTTTCAAGCAGTGTAAAAACACGATTAGGCAACATCTTATGAAAATTCCCCGGGTGTTAGCCCGGGGAGTTTTATGTACTTTAAAAGTTAGTTGGCCTAATAGTCCACAAAGTAAATAGGTTAAGGCATGTGTCATTGTTCCCCCTCACCCGGCCTAACGGCCACCCTCTCCCTCCAGAGGCGAGGGAAATAAAGAGGAGAAGATCCTGAGCAAAAACTCCTCAGGATGACGATAGCACGACACCCCGAGATGATGCGTGATATGAAACCACCCCGGCCTAAAAAGACCGGGGTGGTTATTTCCGTTTTAACAGAAAGTTTTGCCCAAAGAACTATTGGTTCTGGGGGGCACTGGACTTACAGCGTAAATAATGGATTGTCGCTGTACATAAGCCCTGGCTAGATCCCATCTTGAATATTGAAGTATATTGTTCGGTAATCGTAAAACGACCAGCTGCGGCATTGGCATCACACGTTATCGTAAACCTATTGATACACTGTGTATTTGCTCCCGTATAAGGTTCTTGGGTGCCCACATGAATGCCAAGCTTATCACAAGTTTCCCAATTGGGACCAAAAAAGGCCTGTGTCACTGCATCATAAACTTGTGCTCCTGAACCCCAGTAAACAGTTTTTGTTATTGGAGAACCTGCCCATTCCTCATAGGTACACAACGAAGAAGAATCATCCGTTGTAGATGTAGAAATGTTACATTTGTTAGGAGCACCTGTACACGCATAGCGGGAAGGGTTTTGAGCAAATAATGCAATCTCCGGTACCTGCTCTTTACATTGTTGGCAACCAGATACAGTTGTGAAGAAAAACGGAGCATTGTGATTCTGAATACAAATTGCGGGGACAGTGCCTCCTCCGTATATTTTATTAAAACATTGGTATCGGTCTTCTGTCGTACAAAGATATTCGGTAGAATTTTCACCGTATTTCTCTTTGATACATTGTTTAAAATTTCCAGTAAAACCATCGGCACAACAATCCGTATTTTCTTCACAAGCAGAGGGGTCTTCCTCTTCACAGGTTGTACCTAATTCCCACTGGCAAGATTCTTCATTCCACGTGTAAGATTGGTGGCCGGTATTATTACATCCGCAGGGTTTATCCTCCGGTTGCTCGGGTTTGACACACGCACACGCGGAAGTATCTTCCCCTTCACAGGTAGTACCTAACTCCCACTGGCAAGATTCTTCATTCCACGTGTAAGATTGGTGGCCGGTGTTATTACATCCGCAGGGTTTATCCTCCGGTTGTGTCGGTTTTTCCCCGCACCCTTGTGGTAGCGGTAGCGCGGCCGCACATTCCGTACCCGGTTGGTAGTTTGGCAGGGCTTGTAACGCGGCACACGTCGGGTAATCTTTATTGAGCCCGGCACATCCCGCGCCGTCACAACAAATACGCCCATCCATGTAAGACGGCATTTGTAGTGTATAGGTACCGCTTTTGCTTTGCGCGCTCATGCCGCTTCCACTAAAAGCGTAGGTGTAGTTTTTACTGGTATTGCCCGGAAAGGCACGCACTTGTGTTTCGTCTGCCAGGTAATCTTGCCCCAGGGTACAGCGCGCTTCCTGCTCGGTGCGTACCGCAGTTAGCATGCGTTCGGCTTCCCCGGTTTTCATTCCTTCCATGACTTTGTTGAACTTAGGCAATACCACAGCCGCCAATACGCCGATAATAACAACCGTTACCAGCAGTTCGGTCAGCGTAAATGCCCGTTTTTGA
>JAZNXF010000028.1:0-107169 GCA_045593745.1 Elusimicrobiaceae bacterium
TTGCTGTGCATCTTCCACGCAACCGTTGTTATCAAATAATGGGGTCATCCCATACTTGATATGGGATCTTCCACGCAGGTTGTTTATTAATGGCAACGACAACGGCAAGCGTTGAAGATCCTGAATTAAATTCAGGATGACTTTATTTTTAGCGACTCTTCCTTTTTGCGTTTCGCCTACATATTGCGTATTTCCCCGCCGGGTGTTTTTGTTCGTCATTTTTATACTCCAGTTTTTAATTTCTTTTGATTGTTTGGAATATAAAAAGACGGCCGCTATAGTTGCGCCTGTCTGAAGTCACAGCAATAACAGCCGTGGCCCCTGCAAAAGCAAGGAACACTCAGCACAGGCAAAGCAGCTGACTTTGCCTGTACCTTATCGGCTCTTTTGGACTCAGACAGGGCGGGTTTTCCCACACTCCGTACTCTTCATACGGTTCCAAAAACAAATCAAATTGTTGTTTACTGCCTTTTATTATAGCAAACTTTTTACCGGAGTCGACTCTACCGGATGGCTGTTACTTCATACCCCGCATTTTGTACGGCCTGCACAAGAACCTCATCAGCCACCGGGGAGGCACTTTCTACCGTGGCGGTTTTTTTAGACAAATCCACCGTTGCTTTTACCCCGGGCAGCGCATTAAGCGTACGCTCCACGTGCGCGGCACAATGCCCGCACATCATTCCCTTGATTTCCAGTATTTTTTTCATAGTATTTTCCTCCTTAAAAGCAGGTTTAAAACGGTTCAAGCGCAAGGCGTTTAGCACCACACATACCGAACTGGCACTCATGGCGGCAGCGGCAATCATGGGGGATAATTTCCACCCAAATGCCGGATAAAACACTCCGGCTGCCAGTGGAATACAAATTAAGTTATAAAAAAAGGCCCAAAATAAATTTTCCCGAATATTACGCACGGTTGCTATACTAATGTCTAACGCGGTAACTACTTCGCGCAGGTCACGGCGCATAAGCACTACGTCTGCCTGCGCGGCGGCTATATCCGTGCCCGATCCAAGTGCTATACCCACATCGGCCTGTGCTAAAGAAGCGGCATCATTGATGCCATCTCCCACCATGGCTACTGTTTGTCCTTTTTCCTGTAAATTACGTACAAAAGCATATTTGTCAGCCGGGAGCACTTCCGCACGCACGGTATCAATCCCGGTTTGACGGGCCACTTGCGCGGCTGTTTGGGTACTATCCCCAGTCAGCAAACAGACGTTTAGACCGCGTGCTTTTAAAAGAGAAACGGCTTGGCAAGACGTCTTTGGTAACGTATCTTGCAACAAAACGGCTCCCAAATACTGCCCTGCGCGGGCAAAAAACAATACCGTTTTTCCTTCATAGGCGGCGGATTGAAGCATTTTCTGCGCATGAGGGACCTCTATCTTCCACGCGCGCATCGCATTCCAATTTCCCCCGCTAACCAGTTCTCCCGCCAGTTGCCCGCGTACGCCCAAACCGGGAAATTCTTCAAATTGTGTGACTGGAGAAAGTTGTTGCGTACGGTTTGCTTGCACCAATGCGCGCGCTAACGGATGGGAAGAAACAGCTTCCAGTGAAACAGCCGCGCGTAAGAATTCTTCCTGGCTTATACCATATGCAGGCACAATTTCTGCCACATGCATTTGCCCGGTTGTTACCGTACCTGTTTTATCCAATACGACGGTGGTTATCGCGCACGTATGTTCTAATGCGCTGGCTGATTTAAACAAAATTCCCCTTTTTGCCGCTATCCCCATCCCCACCATAATAGCGGTGGGAGTGGCTAATCCCAAGGCACATGGACAGAAAATTACCAACACGCTGACCGAACAGGAAAGGGCAAAAGAAATGTCTGCTCCGCTTATTAACCAGGCCAGTAATGTAATAAACGCCAGCATAATAACTGCCGGCACAAACACACTACTTACTTGATCTGCCAACCGGGCCATCGGTGCTTTTGCCGAGGAGGCCTCTTCTACTAACGAAATCAGTTGGGATAACACAGTTTCCGCACCCGTTTTTTCCACGGAAATTTCTACATATCCGCTTACAAGCAATGTACCAGCCGAAACGTGGGAACCTGCCGTTTTATCCTGCGGTACACTTTCTCCTGTAAGGGCAGCTTCTTCCACGGCACCAAATCCCTTATACACTTTTCCGTCTGCCCCGATGCGTTCTCCTGCCCGCACCAAAAGGACATCCCCGGGCTTAAGATCTGACATGGGAGTAAGTTGTTCTTTCTCATGGCGGCGGACACACACTTGGGTAGGCAATAAAGACACTAATGAACTAATGGCATGGGTGGTTTTTTCTTTAGCACGCGTTTCTAACCATTTACCCAACGTAACGAGTGTAACAATCATAGCGGCGGACTCCACATATACTTCTTTTTGTCCGCTACAAACTGCCCACACGCTTTGCACAACGGCGGCCCCCGCCCCTAATGCTACTAAACTATCCATAGTAGGGGTACGCTTAACAAGTTGTAAAAATCCGTTTATAAAAAACCGATAATTTATACCCAAAATAAGAGCCGTGAGTACAAATTGTACCCCTATAAAACGATGTAACCCCATCGCAAAAATCATCAGAAGGATCAGCAAAATCAAAGAACTAAAAACACGCTTTTCAAGAGCGGTGCTTGCAAGAGTTTCTACAGCATTTTGCGTTTGTACGCGGGCACCGTAACCGGCTTTTTCTACAGCAGAAATAATTTCTGAATGAGTAAGTTGGGAAGGATTATACTGAACCACCAATCGGTTCTGCAGTAAATTGACCTCTGCGCTTGATACCCCCGCCAAGGCACGAACGGCATTCTCTACGTGCCTTTTACACAGGGCACAACTCATGCCACTCACATCAAAGAATTGTTTCATAATATACCAGCATCAGGCAGGCCTATAATCCCTGGCCTAACCCATCAATCAAAAAAGCGGGAAAATTTTGCTGGCGCATTTTTTCTTGCGTAGCAGTTACATCATACCAAAGCCGATAAAAGGTAAAAGTTTTTGCCTGCGTATCCCACATACCGCACGCCGCGTAGGGGTTATGGTCGCGCGGCTTTCCTACCGCTCCCGGGTTAATAACATAGCGGTATTTATCTTGCAACGCAAGTATATATTCCTCTTTCTGACTCACATTCATCTCACACCGGGTTGGGGTCCCTTCCATATAAAAAGGTAAGTGCGTATGCCCCACGAATAAAATTTGTCCCTGCCACATGTGATAGTAGGACTGGAATTGGTCTGAATTGTAAAAATACTCTTTAATGGGATCTAGCGGAGTACCGTGTACTACGGTAAAATTATCCCCCTGTGCCGCCTGCGGTAAAGACAACAAATACGCGTTGCTTTCTGTAGAGAGTTGCGGCAAACTGCATTCTAAAGCCGCGTTAGCATCAAAATTAAATAGATTACGGATGGCCGGGTATGCTAATGCGGCTTCATGATTGCCCATGACGCTAGCCAACAAAGGCAACTGTTGCATGTAATGCACACACGCTTGCGCATCCGGCCCATACCCAATTAAATCCCCACATTGGATAAAACGAACCGCGCCCTCATCTTTTAGATGTTTCACACAGGCCTTTAATGCCTCTAAATTGCTATGAACATCCGAAATTACCCCAATACGCATTTATGCTTCCACCAGTGCTTCTAATTCTTCTTTCTTTTTGTTTTCTTCTGCATTGTTACGGTCTGCCAAGTTCACAGACATTACTTTAGACACGCCGCTTTCTTCCATAGTAATACCGTACAGCATACGGGCGGCTTCCATGGTGCGTTTGTTGTGGGTGACCACAATAAATTGTGTGGATTTGGAAAATTCCTTAATCAAGTTAACGTAGCGTTCTACGTTGGCTTCATCTAAAGCCGCATCTGCTTCATCCATAATACAGAACGGTGAGGGATGATGCGTAAAGAACGCAAAAAGCAGCGACATGGCCGTTAATGTCTTTTCTCCGCCGGACATAGAGTTGATGTTCAATAACTTTTTGCCGGAAGGTTGGGCATAAATTTCAATTCCTGTTTCCAACAAATTATCCGGTTGGGTAAGCACCAAATCACATTCTCCGCCGCGGAAAAGCGACTGAAAAATATTTTTAAAATGCGTACGCACCTGGTCAAAGGTATACTTGAAATTTTCGCGCGTGGTTTGGTTAATTTTTTGAATAGCAGATTTTAAGTCCTTTTTGGCTCCGTCCAAATCGGCTATTTGGGATTTTAAAAACTCGTTTCGTTGGTTAAGAGCATCATATTCTTCCGGCGCAGTCATATTTACTGCCCCCATGTTTTCAATGCGTTTACGCATCATTTTTACGCGTTCATAATCCACTTCTTTCGCGGCGTAATTCATCTCTGCTTCTTCAGGGGTAATGTTCCAACTTTCAAACAAACTGTTGGCAACCATGGTGTGCTGGCGGCGTGCATTGGCCAGTGAATTTTCTAAATTATTTTTTTGTAAAGTTACATCAGATAATTCTTTCTTGCACGCATTTAAGGCAGTAAGTTTTTCGTCGTAATCCTTTTTAATGGCTTCTAAATCGGCACGCATTTTATGCTCGTCAATTTCCAATTTGGCCAGGGTATCGCGTTGGGCAGATAACTTGGCCTGTGTGGAAAGTTTTTCATCGGCCAAACTTTTTAAGCGCAGGTTAGAGGCCGTCATCTTCTCGTTACGCTGCCCTTCGTTTTGGGTCAAACTGTTAAATTCATATTCAGTGGCCTTTAAATCGGTCTCTATGTTGTTTTTTTGGATACGCACGTTATATAAAGAAGCACTTAGCGTGTTAATCTCATTTTTAAGTCCCTCGGCCTGAGTGCGTAAATTTTGTTGGTTTTGTTTAAGTTCTTCGTTTTTACGGTTGCACGCTTCATGCCGGGTTTTAAGGTCTGTCAGTTGCGTGCGTAGCGCGTTAATTTGCGTTTTGCGGTTATCTACCCGCAAGGTAATTTCTTGCTGGCGCGAAGCGGCTTTTTGTAAATTTTCCTGTATGGCTTTTAATTCACGTTCTTTATTGGCGCGTTCATTTTGTACGGTGTTTAAAGTGAGGATATCTTCCTGCGCACGAACACGGATTTCTTTGAGTGCATTTTCAGCAGTGCCAAAGTCCGCAGTGTTTTGGGTAAGAGCCGCTAATAGTTTTTCTTCCTGGGCAGTTTGAACCCCCATTTGTTCTTTGACCGTTTCTTCTTCACCCCAATATGCTTCTGGTGCGCGGACTTGTTCGTCTCCTCCTCCCACAAAAAAACCACCGTCTACCGTTCCTTCTTTATAGGTATACCCACCGATAATCAGGTCAATTAAATCTTCTAATTCAGGGGCATAGGTAAGTTGCCGTTTAAGCGTGCCGGATTTTACTACGCTGGCCTGCGGTACGCCTTCTAACACAATAAATTTAGCGCGTGCTTTGCCATTTTGTTTTAGTAGAGAAATGGCTTGCTGTACCGTGGAGTGTGTGTCGCACAACACGGCATCTAGGTATTTACCAAACGCTTCCTCCACAGCAACCTGAAGTTCAGCCGGGTATTTAAGGGCTTTACGCAAGGTACCTTTCACGCCGGTAAGGCCGGCTTCTAGTACGGTTTTAACCCCTACCCAATAGGGGTCATTTTTCCCCTGGGTTTGAATGAGTTCTAACTTGGCAGCAAGCCCGGCCCGAGCCGATTTAACAGCGGAGAGTTGCTCATTTAACGAGGCACGTTGCTGTTGCAAATTACGCAGGGTTGTTTCCCCGGCGGTAATGGCCTGGCGGGACGAATCGGCCTGTGCTTGTTTCCCTTGAACACGCAAGGTGACTTCCTGCAAACTTTCTTCTAAAGCGGCCAGCCCTTGTGTTTGGCTTTGGCGCAGTTTTTCCGCCGAAATTAAATCTTCTTCTTCACGTTTGATGTTCGATTCTTCCAGCGCAATACGGTTAGAAATCTCCATTTGTTTTTGCACCAAATTCATTTGTTCATTGGCGGCACGTTGTAAATCCGTCTCTAGCGTGCGCAACTGGGCTTCCATGCGTTGGGCATCGGCGGTTTTGGTGTTATAGGTTTCTTGCAATGGGGTCAATTCGGCGGTAATAGCCGCTAAACTTGCTTTGATTTTGGCGATGGCCGGGGCAAGTTCTGCCAACCGGTTCTGCCCGCGTTGGGCTTCCGCACCCGAGGCCGCTAACTGTGCAGTTAGTTCGGCTGTAAGGTTATCACAGTTTTTTATCGCTCCTTCTAATAGACCAACTTGGTATTTACTGGCAGAAATTTTTTCATTAAACAGGGCGGCTTCTTTTTGTTTATGGGTCAGGTTTAAATCCAGTGCGGCGGTGGCCCCCTCTTGCGCAGAAATACGGTTTTCTAAATCAGCAAGATGTTGTACAACTGGTTGCAATTCGCCCGAATAGTTGGCAATTAGCGCAGTAGATTCTTTGAGGGAACGCAAGGAAATAGCAATTTCACTTTCTTTCAGTTCCTCGCGGTATTTTTGATAGAGGCGGGCTTTTTTGGCTTCACTGTCCAATTTTTTAATTTGCTCGGTGATTAACGCTACCGTATCGGACAAGCGGGCCAAGTCCATATCCACACGTTCTAACCGGCGGATACACTCCTCGCGTTTGGCCTTATATTTAGAAACGCCGGCAACTTCTTCAAACATTTCACGCCGTTGCTCAGCCGAGGCAGACAAAACACTCTCCACCCCTCCCTGGTCAATAATAGCATACCCGCCGCCACCAATACCAGTATCTAAAAACAAATCGCGTATATCACGCAAGCGGCACTGTACCTTATTTAAATAATACTCACTTTCTCCCGAGCGGAAGATTTTGCGGGAGACCGTAATTTCGTTAAAATCCAAGGGAAGTTGGCGGGAAGCGTTATCAAAAATCATACTCACTTGCGCCATGTTTAAAGGGGCGCGTTTGGCTGTACCATTAAAAATGATATCCACCATAGAGCCGGAACGTAAGGCCTTCCAACTCATTTCCCCAATGGTCCAACGTATTGAATCAATTACGTTGGATTTCCCGCACCCATTCGGCCCTACCACACACGTAATACCGGGCTCAAAGTCCAAGCGGGATTTGTCCGCAAACGATTTAAAACCGATAATTTCAATTGCTTTTAAATACATGGTCTTCCCTTTGACAAATATACCTTGATTATAGCATTTTACGCGCTTTTCATAAGAAAAAATACGCATATAAAGTGTGATGCTGGCGCAGGAGGGCCAAAAAGGGTATCTCCCCTCCAATGCGGTGGTTCCCTGGGATTTGCATCCATGCATGGCCCTTGGGGCGCATGTATTTTAGAATAACTTAATACGAAGCCCGCCCGGCACTATTTCTTGCCGGGCGGACATCGTGTTACTTAACTTGTAGGAACTATATTTTAAGTAATCCTCTACTAAAGGCATAAATAGCGGCTAGGGCTACTAATACCAAAAGCGTAACACCCGCTTTTTCAGCACCGTCAAAGATGGGCCTGCCGTCTTTTTTTTGCTTGCGCGCCGCCCAAAATACCGGGATGCCCAACGCCAAAAAAATAACTGCCAGGAATAAATACTTCACCCCGGCCGCATATACTAACCATAACGCGTAGATGGTCCCCAGTAGCGAAGTTGCCAACGCACCCGATCGCCCGGTTTTAGAGAGTTTAGCATATTCCCCATCTTCTACCAGTTTCCACAAGTAAAGTGTACTAGCCAAATAAGCCGGCAAAACCATCACCCCGGTAATAGAAAGCATGGTATTCCACGCATTGTTGGAAAAATATACTAGCAAAATAGCCAGTTGCATCAGCGCACTGGTTACCCATAAAGACACGTCCGGCGCGCCGGCCTTGTTTTGGTGCGCAAACACTTTAGGGAAGGTGCCGTTTTCAGCAGCGGCCGCCGGGATTTCTGCCGCAATCATGGTCCATGCCAACCAGGAAGACAGCACCGCTATAAGTAGCCCGCAGTTCATAAATACGGCCCCCCATTTGCCAACCACTTGCTCCAACACACCGGCTGTAGAAGGGTTGGCTACAGCGGCAATTTGTGCTTGTGTTAAAAATCCAAACGGAAGAACGGACAGGCCTATATAAATGACTAAACACCCCAAAAAACCCAAGAACGTGGCTTTGCTGACGGCGGCTTGGTTTTTGGCGCGGTTGGATAGTACCACGGCCCCTTCAATACCAATAAAGGCCCACAGGGTAACCAGCATGGTGCTTTTTAGTTGCGTGCCCAATCCGCCTAATTTATGCCCGCCTTCTGCCAGTTTGCCTAAAAAGTTGTAATCAAACTGATCAGCATGAAACGAAAAAAGTAAAATTAAGCAGAATAGCAAAAGAGGCACTAATTTGCCTACCGTACCAATCAAGTTTAACAAGGTGGCCTGTTTTACCCCGCGCAGGACAATACAGTTAAACCCCCAAATCAGCACAGACCCGCACACAATAGACAGTAAATTATTTCCCCCGGCAAAATGCGGCGGAAAGAAATAATTTAGTGCATCCATGGTGATGACGGCATATCCCACATTGCCAAAAATTTGGCACAGCCAATATCCCCAACCAATGGTGAACCCGGCATAAGGGCCAAATCCGTCACGCGCGTACATATAAATGCCAGCGGTTAAATCCGGCTTTACGCGGGAAAGCACGCTAAAGGTATTGGCAATAAAATACATACCAATGCCTGTAATCACCCAGGCCAAAAGAACAGCCCCGGCTGAAGCACTGGCGGCCATGTTTTGGGGGAGAGAAAATACCCCTCCCCCTACCATGGAACTAATAACAATACTGGCTAACCCGATAACGCCCAGTTTGGCGGCGGTTTTGTTGTCTGCCATAGTTATTGCCTCTTATTTCACGTTTACCGGTTCGGCAAATTTGAAATTCAAGAAACCCATCACCGTTAAGCAATACGCAAACGGTTGGGTGATGTTAATGTAGTTGTGCCAGATTTGGAACTCACTGTGTTTTTCCACTCCGCGGATTTCCAATTCATGTCTTAACGATTTGTTGAGCCACATGTGGGCATGCCCTTGGGCAATTTCATCATCAATGGGCGTATCAAAATACTCCACATATTCAGCCGCCCAACCGCCAATTAAATTGCCTTTTTTGTCTTTACCCCAACATACACCTACGCCCGTGGCAATGGCTTTGTGATCTTCTATGCGTGCGCCATTGCCTGCCATAATTACTTCTAATACAGCCCCATGCTTAAAGTGTTTGGCCACTTGGTCCACCGGCAAAATATTACCGTATAGTTCTTTAGGAAGAACGGAAGTATAAGGCACAATGTTGAAATTTTCTACTTTGGCTTGCAAGAGGGCAGAGTCATAGCAGAATGTTTCAAACGGCTGAGGCGGAATGCCATCGGCCGCTTGGCCGGCACCGCCGGAAATAAATGCTAACGTCGGGTAGCGCGTACCCAATACAAGGTCTTTATTTTCCATTGATTTCTCTCCTTAACTTATAATTGAACGGTCGTGCGTAAACCGACAACCGTCGTAAATTGGTTATGTTTTTCTAATCCGGCGCGCGGATAGATTTGTAAATCCGGCGTGATGGTCACTAACTGCCCAATGCCCCACACCCAGGCCACTTCCAGGGATGTTTCAGCCGAGCGCATATATGCGGGATCACCCAAACCGTTTTCACTTAAACGGTTATAGGCCGCCCCTACAATAAGTGCATCTTGGCTATTGCGGTTGAGCGGATTTAACAGGGCCGCCCCGAGCGCGTATGAATTTTTTACCCCGGTTACGTTTTTAGTAGATCCGTTCGCCCGTGCGAATACGGCCCATTTTTTGCCGAGGTTTTGTTGCATATTAAAGGACCAACCGTTTACATTTTCAGGTTGTGCATTTACAGACGGCTGATAGTAATAGAGTACACTATATTGCCCTGCACCAAAATCAAACGCAGGGGTCCAAGCCGCGTAGCCAAAAGCAGTATATTTGCCACTGAAGGCCTCATCTATTTCTATGGTTTGCCCGGTGAGGTTGGTAGCATCCTGGTACCCGGCGGCTAACGTGAAATTTTTGCTTTGCGCTTGCGCGTAAGCCCCAAAAGAGGCCGTAGGATAGGCCGCAGAGGCATTTTGGGATAGCGCGTAGTTCATAAGGGCGGTTTGTTGGTTATCTAAATAAGTAGTGCCGTCAAAGTTATACAGCGGGAATTGCCCCACCGTAACAGACATCCAATTTAACCTCCCAGGCAACGTGTGCGTGTAAGAAAGTTGGGAAAAGAACTCCTGGTTGGCGGCGTAGTCATTAAATGCTACGGCATTCTGTAGGCGGTTTTGTACGCGGTTGGCTTGCGTACCCCAGTACCGCACGAACGTGTAGTTGACGTTTAATTGCCCCGCCCCAAAGGTATTATCTTTAAATAAATTCCACGTTAAATAGGGATAATACACTCCTTGGATGGCGGTTTGTTTTCCGTTGGGTGCACCGCGTTGGGCTAGATAAGAAACATCTATACCCACCTCTAGGCCGAGGCGTTGCAATGCATGTTTACCGTCTTTCCAGGCATGTTCCAAGGCACTTTCGGCCCCCTCTAATGCACTGCGGCGGTTGTAAATGCGCTGTTCGTGTTTTGCAGGGGATAGAAGAATTTCTTCCTCTTCTACTGCGTCTGTCCATACAATGGTTTGCGCTGGGGCCTGGGTAGCAAACAATACGCCCAAAACCGCCAGTATAATGCTGGTTTTTTTCATAGAACTCCAATTCGTTTGATTAGATTATGATGAAGAAGCGAGAAGCAATAACTAATTAAAATGTACTAAAAAATAAAAAAGGGTGCAAGCAAATTTTTAGGCATAAGGAAACTTTTCGGGATAACAACTGTTACATAACGGCTTATGGACCGGCATACCAGCCGTGTGGAAAGAAATGAAATGCAAAAGCCGGAAAGAATAACCTGAAGATTTATTATAAAGGGGCAAAACATGTTTGCCCCTTTTGCGTTGCGCGATCCGGTTACTTGTCAGTAGAATCAACCATGTTCACGGTACTATTTAAGGTTGTTAATGCCTTGCAGATAATTTTGAAAAGCGGCGTTACCACGTACCGCCATTGGTCCATCCTTCCGCTTCTAGCGATTGGCAAAACGATTGGGAAGGTGTATCTGCAATATAATAACAGGTTCTTTGCCAATTTGCACTTTCTTGCTTTGTTAAAGATAGCCAAAGATCCCCAGGATGTCCATCCCGCATTTCATAAATATAGAGTTGCAGTTCAGCGTTTCCATCTACATCGTTATCAAACGAAATATCTGTTGAAAAATTAGTAGAATTGGGTATTTGAATGTCCAGTTTATCAGTTAAATTCAAATACGAATGAGCAAATCCGTTTTCCAAAATATATAAATCAACGGCCTTTTGCAAATGGGAAGCAAGCACCACGCTTTCCATGGCTCGGGCTTTATAAACGGCTTTTTGGTACTGCGGCAATGCTACCGCCGCTAAAATACCAATAATGAGGACTACAACTAGCAACTCAATAAGCGTAAAACCCCGCCGGGTGTTCTCTTTCGTCATACTTTTTCCTCTTTACTATTTAATTCAATTTTTCTGCCCGGAAAACGCATGCAAAAACGGCTGGTATATTCAAGCCAATCGTAGTAACTTAAAAATAACAGCCGTGGCGTGCCACTTGTAAAAGTGGCAAACACTCGGCACAATATAAAGGGATTATAAGTTCCTTTACATTGCGCCTCAAACAGCCGTTTCTGGACTACGATTGTGCTTTTAAAGCAAAACGTTTCTTAAACGCTTCCAAAAACAGATAAAATTGTATCTATAGTATAATAAAAACACGTGCGTTTTTCAATGAAATCCACCCAAATACCGTTGCTGTTTCTTTTATTTTGCTACAATAAAAGTATGAATATCGCTGCCTTAAGCCCATTGGATGGGCGTTATGCCAAACAAATTGCCGCTTTAACCGAAGTAATGGGGGAAGATTCCCTCCTGTGTGCGCGTGTGCGCGTGGAACTTACGTGGCTTGGGGTATTGCATACGTTGCGTTTGCCGGGATTGAAAAAACTGTCTGTTTCCGAACAAACAAAACTGGCGCAAGTGGCTGATTTATCCGTGCAGGATGTTGCGCTAATTCGCCAGTTGGAAACTACCGGTTACAAAGATATTCCGGCTACCCGGCACGATGTAAAAGCCATAGAATATTTTTTACGTTTAAAACTGGCGGACAAAGGGCTTAAGCGGCTTTTTCCGCTTATCCATTTTGCGTTGACTAGTGAGGATATTAACAGTGTTTCATATGCGCTGCTATTAAGTGACGGATTAGAAAAAGCCCTTCTGCCGGCTTTACAAACCTTGCAAAAAACCTTGTTAAAATTATCTAAAAAAGAGGCGCGTTCCGTACTATTGGCCCGCACCCATGGGCAACCGGCTGTACCGACGACGTTTGGCAAAGAAATCCGCGTGTTTGAAGCGCGCCTGGCAAGGCAGATAAAGCAATTAAAAAATCAGCAAATTTCATGTAAATTTTCCGGCGCAGTGGGCAATTTTAATGCGCACTATGCCGCCTATCCTGCCGTCAACTGGCCCCTGGCGGCCCGCCAAGTAATTAGCGCACTAAACAAAAAACGGGAAATTAAAATCTATGTAAGCCCCATTACTACCCAGGTAGACAACCGCGATAGTTATGCGGAACTATTTGATAATTTGCGCCGCATCAACGTGATTTTAACGGATTTGTGCCGGGACATGTGGCAGTATATTTCTGCGGGGTTAGTGCGCCAACAAGCAGTTAAAGGGGAAGTGGGGTCTTCCACTATGCCGCAAAAAGTAAACCCCATTGATTTTGAAAATGCCGAAGGCAACATGCAACTTGCTAGCGCGTTATTCGGTTTTCTGTCTAACAAATTGCCTGTTTCACGTTTGCAGCGGGACTTGTCGGACTCTACCGTTCTGCGTAACATCCCGGTGGCCTTCGGGCATGCCCTGGTAGCATATACCAGTTTGCAAAAAGGGCTTAACAAAATTGCCTTTGACCGCACATTAGCACGTGAAGAACTGGCCTGCCACCCGGAAGTATTAGCAGAAGGCATACAAACCATTTTACGCGCATACGGGTGTGAAAATGCCTATGAACTCTTGCGCGATTTTACCCGCGGCCAACATATTTCGGCCGCGTTACTGGCGGATTTTATAGATGGGTTGGATGTTCCGCCATCTGTCAAAATGCAACTGCACCAACTGGAAGCAGAAAAATACCTGGGCCTTGCGCCCCAACTTGCGGAGGAAACACATGATTGATTTAGTTTGCGGCGGACAAGCCGGTGATGAAGGAAAAGGCAAAATTGCCGCCTATCTTTCTTACAAAGGAAATTACGATTACTGCGTGCGCGTCGGCGGCCCCAATGCCGGGCATACCGTCGTGCAAAACGGCGTTTCTTACACGCTTAAAAATATTCCTTCCGGGTTTTTAAACCCGAAAACAAAACTTGTGCTGGGCGCGGGGGCGTATACCAAAACCGAGTGGCTTTTAGACGAAGTAAAAAAAACAAATACGCAAGACCGTTTAATTATTGACCCCTACGCCGTACTGATCACTGACGAGCAAACGGCGGCCGAACGGGGCGCGGCGCACTTTATGAGCAAAATCGGCAGTGTGGGAACCGGCCTGGGCCAAGCCGTAAAAGAACGCATTGAACGGCGTGATATTAAATTTGCCAAAGACGAACCCTTGCTCAAAGCGTTTATTCAAGACGTGCCCGAACTTTTAAACGATTGTTTGGATAAAGGCGGGCATATTTTGCTGGAAGGAACACAAGGGATTAAACTTTCTTTATTGCACGGAGAATATCCGTTTGTTACGTCGCGCGATACCACGGCAAGTACATTTTTGGGGGAGGCCGGCCTAGGCCCCAAAAGCGTGCGGGATGTGTATGTGGTATTTAAGCCCTATATCACGCGCGTTGGCCCCGGCCCGTTAGAAAAAGAATTGTTTGATGAGAAAGAATTAGAAATATACCACACCAAGGGGCATGAAATTGGCAGTGTAAGTAAACGCTTGCGCCGTGTGGGAGAATTTGAATGGAAATCCGCCAAGCGCGCCATAATGATTAACAACTGCACGAAAATTGCCATTACGCATATTGATATGTTTGAAGGCAACGATTGTGTCAAAAACCCGCACGAGTTCACCGCCGAAGCAAAGGCGTTTTTGCACGCTCTGCAACAATTAAGTGACACCACCTATCCGCACCCGAAGATTGCGCTTATCTCCACCGGCCCGGATATGGAAGATACCTTGGTGATGTAGGTGTTTTTAAAACCCCGGGCGTAAGCCCGGGGAGTTTCTTTAAAAATAATAACAATTCATTCCATCTAGTAAAGCAATTCCTTGGCAATTATTTTGGGTTCCTAACGAGGAAAATAGGTTTTTTCTACTGTCACAATCTGTTACATAGGCATATTGTTGTGTGGTAGGATAATAAGAAATTCCCCAAAAACAACCATTTTCGTTTTCTTCATTTTGCCCTGTTGTAAAAGAAATAACACCGGCATATTCATCAACCAAATTATTCCTTAGCCCAGTAATAGGTAATATAATGTCAAGTTTATTATTTAACAATTCTCCATATCCTGTGGCATATTCCCCATGGGCTAAAAAATATGCGTGTTCTGCCTGTATCAAATCGTGTAAGCGAACATAAGTTTCACTTAAGCGGCTTTTCATTACCGCCTTTTGATACTGTGGCAGTGCTACGGCTGCTAATATGCCAATGATTAACACAACCACCAGTAACTCAATAAGCGTAAACCCACTGTTACTAAATAAAAACGTCATGCCAAACTTGATTTGGCATCTTCCACGCAGGTTGTTTAAAAACGACAACGGCAAGCGTTGAAGATCCTGAATCAAGTTCAGGATGACTTGTTTTTTTATGGTCATCCCCGCGTGTTTCTGTCGGGGATCTCGTCCTTGTGTGTTACTAAAAGAGGTGGGGATTCCTGATAACAACTTATGGGAATGACTATTATTTTTACAGTTATTGTGTTGCATAATACGTCTCCTTTTTGATGTTGGGTTGGCACCCAACCTATAATTTCAATTTGTCTGTTTGGAAAAACGCATGCAAAAACGGCTGGTAGTGCTGAGTCAATAGAGGTGTCCCAACCATAACAGCCGTGGCTTATCATCATAGACGATAAACACTCGGCACAACACAGAGGGATTATAAGTTCCTCCGCGTTGCGCCTAAAACAGCCGTTTTTGAACCTCTATTGGACTTTGAAAAGTACCACCGTATTCCTCATACGGTTCCAAAAACAGATAAAATTGTGTTTTTATTATATCATATTTAAGTGGGCTGTATTTTTCAAATTGTTATGATGCCAAAGGGAGAATATCATGGAACTGATAGTGGCTTTTATTGCCGGAGCGGCAGTAGCAGGTAGTGTATTCTATTTAAAATTAAAACGAATATTGGCGCGCGCGCAACAAGCCGAAATAGATTTGGTCCGTTTGGAAGAACGGAAAATGGCCCTGGAACAAAGTCACCTATCCCAGGAGAAACTATTTACTTTGTTACAACAACGAGCCAAAGATTCGTTTCAACAAGTTTCCTCAGAGTTTTTAAAAACCCAAAAAGAGGAACTTGTTGCCAAGAATACCGACTTACTTGCCCCGCTGAAGGAAACCATGGACCGTTTTTCTAAAGAAATGGGTACATTGCGGGCGGAAACCGCCCAACGCCATGGCTCTTTGCAAACCGCGCTGGACCAAACCAAAGCCCTCAATGAGAAACTTTCCCAAGAGGCGCAAAATTTAACCACCGCGTTAAAAAGTCCCAAAACCCAAGGTACGTGGGGAGAAATTATTTTGGAAGAAGTGCTTACTTCCATGGGGCTGCGGGCCGGAAAAGAATTTGAAAAACAAGTATCACTTCAAACCCCGAATGGGACACATTTGCAGCCGGATTTTATTATTCATTTGCCCCATGGGCGGGATTTAATTATTGATTCCAAAATGTCTTTAAACAGTTACGCCAAATGGGCCAATGCCGCAGACGAAATACAAAAACGTCAGTTTCTTAAAGAACATACGCGCGCTGTAGAAGAACATATTAAAGAGTTATCTGCCAAGGATTACCCTAAATTACTAAAAAATGAAAAGTTGGATTTCACGCTCATGTTTATTCCCATTGAATATGCCTACTTTGCGGCGTTGCAAGAAAATAAAGAATTAAATGAGTTTGCACGCCGCCACCGCATTTATATTGTGACGGCCTCCAACTTGTTAACGGTGTTACAAATTACCGAACATTTATGGCAGGTGGAACATAGCACACAAATCATGCACCAAATTTTTAAAACAGCCCAGGATATGCACGAACGTGTAGGACGCTTTTTGGAGCGCATGAATGACCTGGAGCAAAAAATTACCAGTGTAAAAAAATCATATGAATTAGCCACCAAAAGTTTAACAGGATCCAAAAGCATTTTAACTTCCGCTAAACAGTTAGAACAGATGCACATTAAATCCGCCAAAACGCTACCGGATGCGGCCGATGAAGAACTGCCTCTTTCTGCCGAAGACAACATTGCCTAAAAAAGATAGAATATAAAAAAGGATTTTTATGATTTTATTTAATTGTGATTACAATGAAGGGGCGCATCCACGCGTGTTGGAACTGCTTGCCCAAACTAATCTAGAGCAAACCCCCGGATACGGGAACGATTTTTATTGCCGCCAAGCGGCGGACTTGATAAAAAAATTGTGCCACTGTCCCAGCGCAGAAGTACATTTTTTAATGGGGGGAACGCAAACGAATTTGACTGTGTTGGCCGCCTGCTCGCGCCCCTATCAAAGTATTATTTCGGCAATATCCGGCCACATTAATGTGCATGAGGCCGGTGCTATAGAAGCCACCGGGCACCGTATTGAAACGTTGCTTGAACAGGACGGTAAAATTACTGCCGCGCAAATTACCCGCTTTTGTAAAGCCCATTGGGAAGATGACAACCCGGAATTTGCACCCCAACCACGCACCGTGTATATTTCTTTTCCAACGGAGTATGGTACACTGTATACGCTAGAAGAGTTAAAACAAATCCGGCGGGCGTGTGATGAAAACCAGTTGTTTTTATTTATTGATGGGGCGCGGTTAGGTTATGGTCTTACCGCTGCGGGGAATGATGTCACCTTAGCAGATATAGCCGCGCTGGCGGATATTTTTTATATCGGGGGCACTAAAATTGGCGCCTTGTTTGGGGAGGCCGTAGTTATTGTAAATCCCCACCTGCAAAAGGACTTCCGCTATTTAATGAAACAAAAAGGGGGTATTTTGGCAAAAGGACGTTTGTTAGGTCTTCAGTTTTTAGCATTATTAGAAAACAATCTTTATTTTCAATTAGCCAAGCATGCTAATAATATGGCTGCGCTTATTAAAACGGCGTGCGAAGATGCGGGCTTTGCCTTTTTGTATAATTCCCCCACCAACCAGCAATTTCCTATTGTTCCTAACGACGTGCTTGCCCAATTAGAAGAAATTTACGGCTTTGCCCATATTAAGCGCATGGATAGAAATCATACGGCTATCCGTATATGTACCAGTTGGGCTACCCGCCAAGAAGATGTAGAGCAACTTTGCGCGGATTTACGCAAATTAGGGGTTTAGTAGTGTTACATATCGGGTGTCATTTATCGGTTTCTAATGGGTTTGAAGAAATGGGGAAAACGGCTCTTTCTATCGGGGCCGATACGTTCCAGTTTTTTACACGCAACCCGCGTGGCGGGCGCGCTAAAGAGATTGACCGGCAAGATATAGAAAATTTGCGCGCGCTTATGCAAAAAAACGATTTTGCCCCGGTGATTGCCCATGCTCCCTATACCCTAAACCCGGCTAGTGCAGAGCCCAAAACGCGCGATTTTGCGCTTAACACCTTTGCAGATGATTTAAAACGTATGGAATATTTGCCTGGTAATTTATACAATTTTCATCCGGGTTCCCATGTGGGGCAAGGGGTGGAGAAAGGAATTGAACTGATTATTCACACGTTAAACGAAATTTTAGACCCTAAACAACATACTACGGTATTATTGGAAACCATGTCAGGAAAGGGGAGTGAAATTGGCAGTAAATTTGATGAATTAAAACGTATTATGGACGGAGTTAAACAGAACCAATTAGTAGGGGTATGTTTGGATACCTGCCACGTGAGTGATGCCGGGTATTCGTTGGTGGCGTTAGATGATACACTTGCGCAGTTTGATAAGCAGGTGGGGCTTTCTTTATTAAAAGCCGTACATATTAACGATAGTTTAAACCCGTTGGGGGCCCATAAAGACCGCCATGCTCCCATTGGGGAAGGGACCATAGGTACTAACACCTTGGCGGGGGTGATTAACCACCCCGCTTTAAAACATCTCCCATTTTGTTTAGAAACGCCCAATGATTTGAACGGTTATGCATGGGAAATAAAACTTTTGCGCGGGCTGTATAAAGAATAAAGTTGCAAATTTTTTGAAAAACTGGTATACTATAAGAGTAATGGGCCTGTAGCTCAGCTGGGAGAGCGCCTGCATGGCATGCAGGAGGTCGCAAGTTCGATCCTTGTCAGGTCCACCATTTGGAAGCTCCGCGAAAGCGGGGCTTTTTTTGTGGACCCGCAGGCGCGAGACAACGCCAAGTGGCCAGGGTCGCACAAACCAAAAGGTTTTACAAATTTCTCCTAGCATGCCCCCGGCGGAAGCTCGGGGGGTTCTCATTCTCCCTTTAAATTGACGTTGTGATTTAAACAAATTTTTATTATACTATAAATACAATTTTATCTGTTTTTGGAAGCGTTTAAGAAACGTTTTGCCGTTATTTAAACGGCACCAAGTAAGTCCAAAACAGTCGTTTGAGGTACTGTATTTGTGAGCTGATCCCTTACGGATACAGTACCGAGTGTTTGCCCTATTTTTAGGGCAGGCCGCGGCTGTTGTAATTGGGTTAACTTACTTGGGCTCAACTATAATAGCCGTTTTTACATGCATTTTCAAAGGCAGAGGAATTGAAAATTAAAACATACGGAGAAAATGTATGAGTAACCAACAATCCCGGCGGGGACAAACGCAAAAAGAAATTATAGGTCAGGTGAAACCTGACATACAAACATCAAATGGGCAGAAAGAAGATCCCCGGCCCCTGCGGGCCGTTACCTCGGGGATGACTACCGATTCCATGTCGGGTTCGCACCCGACCTATAAAAGGTCCTCCGCCCGCTCTTATAGGTTGGGCGTTAGCCCAACAGGAGTTGCAAGTGAGAATGAAAACGTACAGCGCAATGCTAGGAAATTGTCGGGTTCGCACCCGCCCTATAAAGGGTACTCCGCCCGCTCTTATAGGTTGGGCGTTAGCCCAACAGGAGTTGCAAGTGAGAATGAAAACGTACAGCGCAATGCTAGGAAATTGTCGGGTTCGCACCCGACCTATAAAGGGTCCTCCGCCCGCTCTTATAGGTTGGGCGTTAGCCCAACAGGAGTTGCAAGTAAGAATGAAAACGTACAGCGCAATGCTAGGAAATTGTCGGGTTCGCACCCGACCTATAAAGGGGACTCCGTCCGCTCCGTCACCCCGCAGGGTCGGTATGCGGGGTATAGCGGGCGTATGGGATTTACCCTGATTGAACTGTTAGTAGTTGTTTTAATTATCGGTATATTAGCCGCAGTTGCCCTGCCGCAATACCAAAAGGCAGTGGCCAAGTCGCGATTTGCTGAAGTGATTACAGCGGCTCACGTACTAAAAAACTCCGTGGAGCTGTATTACCTGGAAAAAGGGGAATATCCCGAGTACTGGATGGAAACCCTCATTACCTATCCGGGATGTAAAGAAACAACGAGTGCTAGGTATCTACTAAGTTGTGATAATTTTGTGGTAGATTTGTTTGATAGTGGTGTATATAACTTAGTTTTTTTCGGTGGTATTCAAAATGGGACTACTATTACCAACATTACTGAGGCAAGGCAAAAAGCTCTATTTACATATACCGTGTGGTTGGACCATTCCAACAATCCCGGTAAAGTAACGTGTTCTAGCACTATAGATGGTTTATGCAAAAGTATGGGATTTTAATTTTACTGGTATTGTGTGTAGAAACCGGGAAAGTTTTAAGCAGATCTGCTTAAAATTTGCTGCTATCATATTGCAAAGAATATAACCTCATTATAACAAGATTTTACCTTTTGTAAAGCACCAAAATTGATTCGCAGTAATCTTGTTAGGTTTTGCTGTAATAGGAAACTCCCCGAGATTACGCTCGGGGAGTTTCATTCAAATACCTGTGTTTATTTGGTTACATCTTGCGCGGGTTTTTTGCTGGTTAAAATCGCCCAACTTAAAACGGCTAACAGTGCAATGACTACGCACCAACCTACTTTGCCCAATGGGGTAAAATCATTGTGGTAGTTCACAATAATCGGCGCGACGATTACAGCCACCATATTTACCACTTTAATTAAGGGGTTTACCGCCGGGCCCGCCGTATCTTTCAAGGGATCGCCCACCGTATCGCCCACCACGCTGGCTTTGTGGCGTTCGGACCCCTTCCCGGTATTAGCGGCAACGTCGCTAGGTTCATCTTCCACCACTTTTTTAGCGTTATCCCACGCGCCCCCGGCGTTGGACATAAACACGGCTAAAAGTTGCCCGGAAACAATAATCCCGGCTAAAAAGCCGCCCAACGCTTCCACGCCAAACGTTAAGCCGACTACCACCGGGGAAATAATCCCTAAAAGGGCCAAAATAACTAACTCTTTTTGAGCAGCTACAGTAGAAATGTTAACGGCGCGGGTATAGTCCGGCTTGGCGTTACCCGCTAGCACCCCGCCTTTAAACTGGCGGCGCACTTCCTGCACAATTAAAGCGGCCGCACGGCTAACCGCGTTAATAGCAAAGGACGAGAACAACCACGGCAGTGCCCCACCAATTAACATCCCCACAAACACCACCGGGTTAGAAACCACAATGCCTATTTGCGACAACAGTTCTAACGATTGGTTCAAACCGTCTTTGGCCCATTGTTCATTTAAAGCACTCTGCACGCTACTTACGTCCACCATGTACGAGGCAAACAACGACACGGCCGCAATGACGGCTGACCCAATCGCCACGCCTTTGGTAATGGCTTTGGTGGTGTTGCCAACACCGTCTAAATCCGCCATAATTTGGCGGGCTTTTTGAGTTTCAGTGTCGTCCTGTCCGTGCCAGGCCATTTCGCCAATACCGTTGGCATTATCTGCAATCGGCCCAAAAGAATCCATGGCTACGTTATTGCCGGTTAGGGTAAGCATACCAATCCCGGTCATCGCCACCCCATATAGAATAAAGTTAAACTTTTCTGCCGGGCTTAATCCGTCAATCGTGCCGAAAATCACGACGGAACAAAAGATAGACGCCGCAATCACAAGCGTTGTCCACACCGCCGATTCAAACCCCACTGCAATGCCGGACAGAATGGTCGTGGCTGAGCCGGTGGCAGTAGATTTTTTAACCTCTTGCACCGGTTTATTTTCCGTACCGGTAAAATATTCGGTCAAACGGTCAATACAAATGGCTAGCAAAATACCGATAGTCGTAGCCGCAAAAGGCCGCCACCAACCGCCGGGCACGCCACACATATAATAGTAAGCCAACACACCAAAAATCACTACAGAAATAAAGGCCGAGATAGAATATCCTTTAAAAATGGCTTTCATGGCGTTTCCGGCCGTGCGTTTAGAGTCCTTGACTGCATACGTACCAATAATGGAACAAAGTACCCCAATCCCACGTACTAAAAGTGGATAGACAATCCATTCATGGTGCCCGGTTAAACGCCACAACCCAATCCCCAAAATTAAACCGGATACAATAGTAACTTCGTAGGATTCAAAAATATCTGCAGCCATCCCGGCGCAATCGCCTACGTTGTCCCCCACCAGGTCTGCTACCACCGCGGGATTGCGCGGGTCATCTTCCGGGATTCCGGCTTCTACCTTACCCACCAGGTCTGCCCCTACGTCAGCGGCTTTGGTATAAATACCCCCGCCTACCCGCATAAAGAGAGCCAACAAAGTTCCGCCAAAACCGAACCCTAAAAGGGCATCCGGCGCGGCAATCCCAAAAATAATAAAAATAATCGTGCCGCCAAATAAACCGAGGCCGTCTGTTAACATCCCGGTAACGGTGCCGGCGCGGTAGGCAATACGCAAGGCATCGCCAAAACTGCGTTTAGAAGCCGCCGCCACGCGCACGTTGGCATCCACGGCAATACGCATACCCAGTTGCCCCACCAGTAGCGAGAAAACCGCCCCTAAAATAAACGCGCCCGCGCGCCCAAAAGCGGCAATCAGTTTAATGGTGTTATCATTCAGTCCGGCAAAACGCTCTAAAGAATCCTGCGATACCGGCACAATATAGACCGATAAAAACAAACATACGGTTAACAAACCAATAAGCGGCAAGATTGTTTTGAGTTGCCGCTTTAAGTAAGCGTTGGCCCCTTCGCGGATCGCCCCCCACACTTCTTGCATCTTAGGGGTACCGGCATCTTCGCGCATCACTTGCCGGCGTAAAAAGAACGCATACAAAAGCCCCGCAATCGCAATAGCCAATACGCCAAATAAGGCATATTGCTCAAACGAGCGCAGGGAAGAAATACCATACCACATAACTGCTCCTCCTCAATACAAAATAACTATCCTTATTATAATAAAAAAAACTCAAAAGCGCGCAAGTGTTTTTGGGCCAGCAAACACACGCAATTTCCCTTGGTATTTACCTGGTTTTTTGTTATACGATTGGTACAAGTTTATCTGTTTTTGGAAGTGTATGTGGAATACGCAGCGCTCTAGTAACTAGGGCATTATAGAGGTCCAAAAACAGCCGATCAGGCGCAAGAGAGCGGCTACTTAATTAACCCACTCCACAAAAAGCAGGCCGTTTGCACCCCATAAATGCTATGATATGAGTATGACGAAAAAATTCATACTCATTTCATTTTTATTTCTGTTATCTATGGGGGTTTTTGCTATGCCGAATATGTTTACCAAAGACGGAGTCCTACACTTTAATTATAAAGCCGAGGACTTAGCCCCCGCCGAAAAAGCCGCCCGCGCACAGTTGGAAAAAGACCTGGCCGCCTTAATTGCCATCCCGGCCGAACAGCGTACGTTTGAAAACACGATTTTGGGCTATGAAGATGCGTTTGATAAATATGGGGATGCGCTAGGTATGTCCGGCTTTTTATCCTATGTTTCCACTGACAAAAAATTCCGCGATACCATGACCGATTTACAAATGAAAATCAGCCAGTATATGATTGACGTAGCCACCCGCAGAGACGTATACAAAGCCATCCGCGAGTATACGGACACCAACCCCCAATTAGGCCCGGTGGAAGCCAAACTGGTAAAAGAAATGCTCATTGGTTTTAAACACAGCGGGATGGATTTAAATGACCAAGATTTGGAAAAATTCAAAGCATTAAACAAACAAAAAGCCGAATATATTATTCAATTTGAAAAAAATATTCAAGAATATAAAGACCCGCTGGCCGTTACCCAAGAGCAACTAAAAGGCCTGGGGGAAGATTACATCAGCAAATTAGAAAAAACTGACGACGGGAAATACTTAGTCACGCTGGACTACCCCGATTATGTACCCTTTATGCTCAATGCTGACGACGAACAAGCCCGCAAAGAATTGGAATACAAATACAACCGCCGCGGCGGGGCGCAAAACGTGGAACTGTTGGAAAAAACAATCACCCTACGCCGAGAAATTGCCCACTTATTAGGATATAAAACCCATGCGGATTTAAAACTGGAAGACCGCATGGCTAAAAACCCGCAAACCGTCATGAAATTTTTAAAAGATTTGCAAAAGAAATTAAAACCCATGGGCAAAAAAGAAGACAAATTTTTAATTGCCTACAAAAACGAGAAAACCGGCAAAAAGTCCCGCACGATTTATCCGTGGGAATCGGGCTATTGGGCCAACAAATACCGCAAAGAAAATTTACAACTAGACAGTGAAAAAATTAAAGAGTATTTCCCCTCCCAGGTGGTTATTGACGGCATGCTGGACTTATTTGGCGGCGTGTTTGGCATTACCTTTGAACCCGCCCGCATTCCCACTTGGCACGAGGATGTAAAAGCGTTTTTAATTAAAGACAAAGCATCCGGCGCACCGGTTGCCTACTTCTATATGGACCTTTACCCACGCGAAGGCAAGTATAAACACGCGGCCTGTTTTGATTTGGTAGAAGGAGCTGAAAAGAAAGACGGTACTTACCAAATGCCCTTTGTGGCGATTGTGGCCAACTTAAATAAACCCTCCGCCCAAAACCCTTCTTTACTAAAACATGGAGAAGTGGAAACCTTATTCCATGAGTTTGGGCATGTACTGCACAATGCGCTTACCAAATCCAAATACAAAGCATTTAGCGGCACGAGCGTAAGTTGGGATTTTGTAGAAGCCCCCAGCCAACTGTTAGAACGCTGGGCCTGGGACCCCGCGGTACTTAAAAAAATCAGCAAACATTACAAAACCGGGGAACCGTTGCCGGATGAGTTGATTGCCCGCATGATTAAAGCCAAAAACTTTGGAAACGGCGGCACGTATCTGCGCCAAAACTTTTTTGCCCAGTATGATATGACTTTGCACACGGCAGACAAAACGCCCGACAGCACCAAACTGTACTTTGATTTAACCAAAAAAATCCGCGCCTTACCGCTTACCAAAAACACCTTGCCGCAGGCCTCGTTCGGGCATATTATGGGCGGGTATGATGCCGGCTATTATGGGTATTTATGGTCCGAAGTGATTGCGGAGGATTTTTTCAGCGAGTTTGAAGAGTACGGCATTTTTAACCCGGAAATTGGGCTAAAATTCCGACGTGAAATTTTGGAAAAAGGCGGTACGGAAGACGAAACAAAACTGGTGGAAAACTTCTTGGGCCGCAACGTAAATAATGCCCCATTCTTAAAAGCCATTGGGTTGGAGTAAATATGAGCGTAATTATTGGAATTGATGTAGGCGGATCCACCACCAAAATCGTAGGGTATACACAACAGCGCAAGTTGGTTTCTATGCTAAAAGTAGAAGCGGCTGACCCGCTTACCAGTGCGTATGGGGCATTAGGTAAATTTATCAATGAAAACCAACTAGCCCTTGCAGATGTAAAACAGATTATTTTAACCGGGGTAGGTTCTTCGTTATTTAAAAAAGATATTTATGGTATTCCCACATCCTTTGTGGACGAATTTCAAGCCATTGGTCTTGGCGGATTAGCCCTATCCCGCAAACAAGAAGGACTGGTAGTGAGCATGGGCACAGGAACGGCGTTTGTGCGGGCCGGGAAAAAGGGAATTTTTCATATTGGCGGTTCCGGTGTAGGCGGTGGAACGGTGGTTGGGTTATGCAACCAACTTTGCGGTGTCAAAGCATTTCACTCCATTGTGCGCTTGGCTGAAGAGGGAAATTTAAACAAAGTGGACCTAAACATTGGGGACATTTCCACCCGCGCTATTTCCACGTTATCCAAAGAAATCACTGCTTCCAACTTTGGAAAAATGGAAGACGGGCTTGTACCTGCAGACCTGGCTGCAGGGGTACTTAACATGGTATTTCAAACCGTGGGCATGATGGCTGTGTTTGCTTGCCGCAATGAAGACATGAAAGATATTATTTTAACCGGAACGCTCTCGCAAGTTCCCTCGGCCACCAAGGTGTTTCGCATGTTACACAACATGCACAAGATAAATTTTATTATTCCTAAAAATGCCATTTATGCTACTGCCACCGGGGCGGCTCTTTCGTACTTATATGAGCAGGGGAAGCGGAAATGAACCAACTTCCCGCGTATAAAAAATCCAGTTTCGGCCCGGCGTTCTTTTTTTTAAGCAGAAGAAAACGCCAAGCCCTGGCTAACTATTACGCGTTTTGCCGTTTGGCAGATGATATTGCCGATGAACCCGCCCAACACCCGGAGCAATTATTGCGCGCATTAGAGCAAGAAATACAATTTGTGTTTATTAACGCCCCGCGTACTGAACTTGGGAAACAACTTTTAAAAGACATTGAGCAATTTCACATTCCGCAGGACTGTTTCACCTTGTTATTAGAGGGCATGCGGGCGGACTTACAACATAAATCGTACACTCCGGCCGACGAAACTGATTTATTTGGCCCGCTGGACTGGTACATCTACCGTGTGGCCGTTATTGTGGGAAAGGCCACCTTGCATATTTTGGGCATAACAGGCCCCAAAGCAGACGAACTGGCCTACACACTAGGTACAGCGGTACAACTTACCAACATTGTGCGTGACGTGTACGAGGATGCCGCCATGGGCCGCGTGTATGTACCGTGTAGATTATCCGCCCCAGAAATTTTGCAAATTCAACAGGCAGGGATTTCTTCGGCCCTTCCGCAAACCCAAGAACTAAAAACGGCCCTGCAGCAATGTACGCACCGTGCCCGAGAAAATTACGCCAAGGCCTTTCAACTAGTAGATGAGTTTTGGCCGGTTACGGTGTTACCATGCCGGGTGATGGGATATGTTTATCAAAAAAATCTTGCTAAAATAGAGAGAAACGGTTTTGCGTTTACCAAACCCATTAAACTAACTAAACTGGAGAAATTTCAGGCGGTACTTTATGCCATTATTAAAACACTTTTCTAATGTCCTCTTGGTGGGAAGTATCCTGGTCCCTTCTCTGGCAGGAGCGGAACCAGTTACGTTGTCTGCCTGTTTGGAAAACGGCAAACAACAATTTTCAAACCAACAATTTATGCAGGCACAACAAACCTTTGAGCAGTGTGTTAAAATAGATCCCCAGAGTGCAGATGCACACTTGTCTTTGGCCGGAACATTGCTTACGCAAGAGCAATTAAACGAAGCAAAAACACATTTTGAAACCGCCCTTACGTATTTAAAACGATCTAGCCCCTATTGGTCTTACACATATTCCATGCTAGGGGATATTGCCCTGAAGCAACGCCACCATAAACAGGCACTGGACATGTATGCAAAATCTTTAGAACACAACGCAGCCAATGTAAATTCTTTAGTTGGCCGAGGGGTTATTTTGGAACACCAAGGGGATAAACTAGGTGCGGCACAGGCGTACCGCGCTGCTGTAGCCGTAGAACCGCTCAATTTAGTGGCCCGCCAACGGCTGATAAGTATGGAACCGGATTATTTTACAGATGAAGAAATTTTAAATGCTCTTAAACAACGCTTCGCACTGGCCCCGGAAGTAACCCAACTTACAGAAGAAAAAAAGGAACTTTTTGCCCGCATCCACCAAGCCGAACAACGCCGAGGGGTAGATTATTTAAAAAATAAATATGGGGCTAAAGCACAATCCTTAATTGTGACCCTAAATGCCCATACGGACTTTGAACGTGAAATTCTTTCCCTTAACGGATACAAACAATTGGAAAAAAGTATCGGGCAGGATGCCATTGCTGCTTTTCGCAAATTAGGGGTGCCGGAAAAAGACATTTTTGAGTTGCGTGATAAACAGGACAAAAAAATATTCACACAAGATACCACCCTTACCGACAATGGGTTTTATGCTTATACCCAAGCACTAGCCGGCAAAAAAGAATATTTGCTGCCCGGTGAGGCCGCCCCGTTAACCCCGCAAGAAAAAGAAAAAGCCCAACGCCGCGCCAAAAATTTACAGAAAAAAGGATATGCGGAAATTTCCCGAACGGAATTAAAAATGGTGGAAACACAAACCAACTGCTCCGAAGAAACCCTTCAAAAAAATTTAGGAGTTGTATTTTTGCCGGTAGGAAAAAGGCAATACCGCTATTTCGTACAAACAGCCCATAAAGACAGTATGAAAACGGTTCCATACTATTATGTAATGAGTGCGCGCCATAAACGCAACCCCAAAGTTGAAGTACCTAAAAATGATATTATTGAGTATTACAAATACTATGGGTACAGCATTTGCTTATCTGACGGCAATTTAACCCTGCCGGAAAATTAATTCTTTGTTTATTACCACGTTCCCCCTGTTTATTTAAAAAATAAACAGGGGTATTTTGGCACAAAATAAGCAGAAATTATGTAGAATAAAAAAGAAGTAGAAAAATTATTTCTGTTTTTGGAAGCGTATGTGGAATACGCAGTTCTGCCAGGCAGACCTTTCGAGCTCCAAAAACGGCTGTTTTAGGTGCAAACTTTCGGGCCTTATAACCCCGTTGGTTTGCGCCGAGTGTTTACCGCATAGCGGTAAGCCACGGCTGTTTGTGTATGAATTTGCTCGAAAGGTTCGTAGACACCGGCCGTTTTTGTATGCGTTTTTCAAAAATAGAAAACACACTGAGGAGAACGAAAAATGACATACAAAAACACCCGGCGGGGTTTCACGCTTATTGAGTTACTGGTTGTAGTGCTAATTATCGGTATTTTGGCGGCAGTGGCGTTGCCGCAGTACCAGAAAGCGGTGGACAAGGCCCGCTTCCAAGAAGCAGTGCTTAACCTAAAAACATTAGAGAAAATGGCCTCACTCTACGTATTAGAAAACGGTCATCCAAGTAGTGGCTTTGTTGAGTTGACTGGCACCAACAAAGTAGAAACAGATATTACGTTGCCATGTGATAGTGAAGACACAACAAATTGTTTCATTAAGGGGGTAATATACCATGCACGTTGTTTGGCTTCAAATTGCCAAATCAACGTACGCAGCCAAGATTTCAGTTTTACTTTGTTTTCGAACATGTTAAAAACGGATGGGGGCAAAGATCAGCGTATGTGTTCATATCCCCCGGACGAAGCCCCTGCCTCCTTGGTGTCAAAGGGTAAAGCATTATGTGAATCCTTGGATGATTCTTGGCATGTCTACCAAGGGGCTTAATATACTCCTCGTTTACAACGGCGGGAGTGGCCCTACCCCTTCCGCCGGGACTGCATAAGGTTTTTTGAGTAAACTTTTGGCCAAATCGTCAAAGCCCCATTTATCTTTAAATGAAAGCACATACTTGTATTGTGCCTGGGCTTTGGCGCGCTGCCCTAGTACATCATATACTTGACCCAGACGAAGTTCATTCCATACGGCCCAACGGCTGGGCTCTTGGCCTTTTAGTTTTTCTCGGCCCTCTTCAAACAAGACGCGGGCCGCCTCAAAATTGCCTTGTGCCATTTGGGTAGTTCCCAAAGCCGTATAGGCGCGGGGAATGTAAATATCTTTATAAAATTTATCTTTGCCGATAAGTTTCAAAAACTCGTGGGATTGCTGGGTCACTTCCTCATGATGCCCGGTTTCATACAAGCAAATAATTTCCACATAGTGCATCAGCGGGTTAGTGGGGAATTTAGCGCGCAACTGACGGATAAATTCTAACGATTTTTCCGGTGCATAAAATTCACTGCCGCGCGTGTTTTGCACTTCTATTAAAATCAGTTTGGCACTGTCAGCCGTAAAGTGCGCTTTGGTGCGGGCCAAGTTTAAAAATGCGACCCCCTCTTTTGGATTTCCCTTAATAGACACTATGCGCGCCAGCACCTTAATTACAGAAGGAAGTGTACCGGCAAAATACTGATAGATGCCTAACCCGAAATACGCATCATAATAGGTGGGGTCTAACGTGAGGGATTTTTCCAAATTGCTAATGGCCTTACGCCCGGCAAAGTAAGAAGTCACCCAGTTGCGGTTACGCATATTAAATAATGCACGCAACCCATACAACGCCCCAATGCCCATATATCCGTTGGAATCCTCGGGGTTTTTCTTAATCCAGCGTTTAATGCCGGTGATAGAATCATCCAGGATTTTTTCAAACACTTTGCGCTGGTGATCATCACTGGTTTCAAACTCATACTCATAACGGCTCCAGGCAATCATGGCGTTACCAAAGTGGGCAAACGGATGATCCGGGTACTGGTCAAATACTTTTTGGATGTTTTCTTGTGCCGTTTCAAAATCCAAACTATACACGCCGTTAATGCCGACGGTGGCATATTCCATGACATCAGGCGGGAGTGTCAGTTCTGCTTGTACCGGGGCTACGGAAGCGGTCATTAACAAGCAAATCACCGCCAGTACACACAAAAACTTACGCATTATTTGGCCTCAATTTTATCTTTACCAAAGTATGGGCGCAGGGCTTTAGGAATAATGACAGATCCGTCTTTTTGTTGGAAGTTTTCCAAAATGGCGGCAAAGGTACGCCCCACAGCAAGGCCGCTGCCGTTTAAAGTGTGGACGTATTCCAGTTTGCCTTGTGCGTTTTTAAAACGCAATCCCATGCGGCGGGCCTGGAAGTCCAAACAGTTAGAGCAGGAAGAAATTTCGCGGAATTTGTTTTCACTGGGCATCCATACTTCTATGTCGTAGGTTTTGGCAGAGGAAAACCCAATATCCCCGCTGCATAATTCTACCACATGGTACGGAATTTCCAATTTTTTCAGTACATCTTGTGCGTCTAATACCATTTGCTCTAGCATATCGTACGAGTTTTCCGGTTTAGAAAGCATAACCAGTTCCACTTTATCAAACTGGTGGTTGCGGATTAGCCCGCGGGTATCTTTGCCATACGTACCGGATTCTTTGCGGAAACACGGCGTATACGCAGTTAATTTAACCGGAAGTTCACTTTCCGCAACCGTGCGGATACGGTTTAAATTGGTAAGCGGAATTTCTGCCGTGGAAACTAAAAATTGTTTGGGTTCGCCCACCAGTTCATACATATCCTCGCGGAATTTGGGCAGTTGCCCGGTACCTACTAAAATGTTTTCGTTCACAATTACCGGGGGCATAATTTCGGTATACCCTTTTTGGGCATGCAGGTCCAACATAAAAGCAATAATGGCACGCTCCAAACGGGCTCCGTCCCCCTTAAACAAAGCAAAGCGGCTTCCGGAAAGGGCGGCGGCGGCTTGAAAATCCAAAATGCCTAATTTTTCACCAACGGCCTGGTGGTCTAGCGGGGTAAAATCAAATTTAGGTAACGGTATGGTACAAGGCACTACTTCCGGGTTATCGGCATCCGAAACCCCAAACGGGATTTTTTCATTAGGCAAATTGGGGATGCTCAACAGTAAATTATCAATTTCATTCTTTTTGGGTTCCAAATCGGCCTCTAATGCGGTCATTTCTTCTTTTAGTTTACCCACGGCCGCCATGGCTTCTTTGGCGGCTTGGTCGCCCTGTTCTTTTTTAATTTTACCGATAGATTTAGACATTTCGTTACGTTTGGCACGTAACTCCTCTACGCGGGCTAAAATTTTCTTATACGCATCATACCGGGAAAGTACGTCATCAATTTGCGCGGCTAACTCTTTTTTGCGCAAAGACAAACGTTTTTTAATTTCTTCTGGATTTGCACTGATTTGTTTAATGTCTAACATAATTTCCTCTTTATTTAGTATCAAATTCTACAGCGAACGGCTCCGGGAAATACGCCCGGTAGGGCTTAAGCGAACTGACTGCATATTCCATAGCGTACGACGTTAAAAGCCGTACACTCACCGGGGCCACCGTACTCTGCCCCGCTACTAAAACGGCTACAACCAGCACCAACCCGATTACCCCGGTTTTTACTAATGCAAAAAACGTGCCAATCGCCATGCGGACGGATTGTTCAGCGAGGGTGGGTTGGTGTAAACGCATTAGGCACGCTCTCGTTTGGCTAGTTCTTTAGAGAAACTTTTGACCAGTTGCCGGGCCAAATAATCGGCCGCATCTAGCGCGCGGGAACTTTCTTCACTGTCCGAGCCGATCCACACAATTTCCGCCGTTTCCACGTCTATCAATTTGGCAATTACGGCTACTTTGGCGTTAATAGTGTATTCGGTTGGGCGCGTTTCACTTTGGTGGCTGGTTTGCATACCGGCCGGGCGGGTGTAGCCCACATACGTGCCATCGGGCATACGCATAACATCCTGGCGCATCACCGGGCGCGATTCACTACGCCGAGAGGTAGTTAATGTCAACTCCGTACGGGCCGGAGTATAGGAACTCACTTCCCCGATTAGCAGAATGTCTACCCCCAAAATCCGACCGATTTCCCGCGTGGTAGCCGGGTCCAAATAGCCGGAAACGGAAATATGATGCTCGCGCAAAACATTTTCCAGTTGGGCGCGTTCCACTACTTTAAATCCTTCCCGGATAAAATACTTAGCAAATAGGTTTTCTACACCGTTTAAGTCCGTCCATGCGTTGGAAAAAGCCATCACCCCAATTCGGTTGACTTGCCCAAAATCATAAGTAGGGCTAATAACTGTCTTAGGAGTGCAGGCCATACAACACAAGGAACATAGCCAGGCAAGGGCTCGTTTCTTCATAGTTCTATTATATAATTTTTGGGGTCCATATTAACTTTCATATTGCCAAATAAACCTAAAAAATTTACAATGTATGTATCTTAATCTAGTAAGGAGATGTATGAAAAAATTACTCTTACTGGGCGTTTTGCTGTTTGGTGCTTTTGCCGCACACGCCCAAAATTATTATTATCCGGTAAGCGATAACGGCTTATACCCGGAGACGACCCGCATTGAATTATACGGCGGTATGGTATTGCCCCAAAGTGCCTGGAATAACAAAGGGCAAGATGTGGATTTAGGCACTACCGGCTGGACGGCTGGTTTAGGTTTTTACCGCAATGTGACCCGCGTACTCGCCCTGGGGCTGGACGGCAACTATGCCCAGTTTGGTGACGGCGATAAACGCTCTGACGGTTCTTACCTGCGCACCGGCGCTGCCACCGGCTTAGTGGCCGCGCGTATTAACTTTTTTCCGCGCCATTCCACCCGCTTATATATTCCTATGGGGGTAGGTGTGGGGCACATTTTTGTGCGTGAAAAATTTGCAGACGGTTCCCACAAAACCTACGATAGCACCAAATGGGCGGCTATGGGCGGTTTAGGGTTGGAATTTGACATTGATGAAAATGTGATTTTCGGTGTGGAAGGCCGTATTTACCGCATGGAAATGCGCAGTGATATGAAAGAAGCGTTTGGCAAAGGCCATACGCACTATTCCGAAGTGATGTTAAAATTCGGTTTCCGCATGTAAAATATTTACTCACCAAAAGCCCCTTCCCAGTGAAGGGGCTTTTTTGTTGTATAGCAACAAGTTAATTTGTCTAATATATGCAACATATACAAGAAATTATGTAGAATGGAGAAGTAGTAAAAATAAAAACTTGAATCTGTTTTTGAGCCGTATGCAGAATACGGGGCAACTCTGCGGAGTGCTATCCAAAGTCAAAAACAGCCGTTTTAGACACATATAGCAAGGCCTTATAACCCTTGCTATGTGTGTCCAGTGTTTTCTGTTGTGGTACACCCGCAACGGAAGGCCACGGCTGTTATAGTTGGGTGCCTTTGGATAGCCCCGGGTATAATAGCCGTTTTGCGTGCGCCCAAAAGCAGGAAGGAGAACAAACATGACAAAAAATAACCGGGCGTTTACGCTCATTGAGTTGTTAGTAGTGGTACTTATTATCGGTATTTTGGCAGCCGTGGCATTGCCGCAATACCAACAGGTGGTGGAAAAAAGCCGGGCAACCCATGCAATTGCGTGGATTGCGGATATGGAAAAAGCCATAGATGCTTACTTACTGGAAAATGGACTTCCACAACAAGTAGGCGACCTTGTAGAGTTTGCAGATCCAGACACTGATGAATTTGTGGAATTGGACATGAACCCTCCTAGCGGTTGCTTATCCGGTAGTTTCTCAAGACCTGGCTATTGTGTCAAAGAATTTTTTACAGTGTCGGCCACTTGCACGAACAACTCTCCTCAACCCAACAGGTGCGATATCGGTGTATTCAGAGCCACACCCAGTGAGTATACAAATGGATGGATCCTCGGCGATGTGCTTCATTACGCCTTATTCAGCAGTAAAAATACAAACACTGATAAATGGACACATACGTGTATATATGAAGATACTTTGGGGGAAAAAATATGTAATAGTTTAAATCATTGGAAAAACTAATCACACATAATGGGAACCTTGCACAAGGTTCCCATTCTTTTACAACTTCATGGGCAGTTTGCCTACAGGTTCAAACATACCCATTACACATTCTGCCGCCGCTTGCTGAAAAATGGGCGAAGGGCTAAACGCCAAGAGTTGCCCGCCTGTTTGCACGTGGTTGGCGGCAAACGGATTAGCAAAACAAATTAGTAGCGTGCGCCGTACGTTTTGCACGGCATTATTTACTAGTGCCGTTTCTTCCTCCGTCAAACCGATCTTGCCGGAGAACGGCTTATACCGCCGCCAAAATAAAATAAGTAGCGTATCGGTCTCTTGCGGGTCTTTAAAATCCTCGGTAATAATTCCGTATGCGCGCAACGTATCTACAAACGGAACCGGAGAAATGTTTTCATCATTTCCCACATTTAGTAAATATACCGTATCCCCCGGTTCTACCGGCGGGAAATGCCCCAGCGGGACCAAGGCCTTGCGGGCGGTTTGCATGACAAAATTCTCTGGGTGGATGGTACGGTGTTTGGCATGGGCGGTAAGTTCATCTGCCTTGGCGCACAATTCATTGAGCATACGTTCTGCCCGGGTTAACACCTCATCCGGGAATACTTGCGTATTTAAAAACTCAATCAGTTCCAGCGGTTTTTCCGGCACGAGCAAAACATGCGCCCCCGCATCTAACGCCTGCAAAGCGGCCTGTTTTTCATCTCCCAAGGCCTTCATCAGTAATGCATCGGTGCATACGCAACGCGAAAATTGCATATCGCGTTGTAATAAATCGTGAATAGCATTTTTAGAAAGAGAAACCGGATTTATTTCATCTAAAGCAGGTACTAGCAAATGCCCCGCCATCACACTGTCTGCCAAGGGGAACAATGCCTCAAATGGACGCAACGAGGTTTGCTTTAATTGCTCCAGCGTTTCGGCCACCACCGGCATGGCTAAGTGGGAATCCGTCGTCGTATTTCCATGCCCCGGAAAATGTTTTAAGCAATTTAAAACCCCACCGTCAGCAAGGCCCTGCATAAATGCTTTGGCCTGGCGGATGACCAGGCCCGGCGCGGCCCCAAAAGAACGCGTATTTACAATGGGGTTATCCGGGTTATTAGCCAAATCCACCACCGGGGCAAATACCCAATCCACACCCAACTGTACGGCTTGGCGGGCTGTGATAAATCCCTTTTCATAAGAAAGTGCCTCATTATCCGCCGCTCCCAAAGCCAGGTTAGAGGGAAGTAACGGCATGTCCGGTAGCCACCGGCCCAGGCCGTCTTCATAATCGGCCGCAATTAAAATGCGCGGTAATGGGGAGGCCGCACGCAACTTGCGTACCAAACTGGTAACAGTGGTCCTCGTGCCGCCATACAAACAAAATCCGCCCACCCCGGCACGGGCCAGGGAAATGGCTTCTTCTTCCGGCGTTTTGCCGAACCAAAAACCAGGGAAAACTAAACGCGCTATGTTCATAAAGTCACCTTTCCTAACATTATATTTTTACGCGCGCCGGTAGCGCGGGCGCAATGATTGATTTTGTGTTGCAAGCGCAAATAGGCAAATAATGCAAAGGATGCACTTTCTTTGGCTTGCGGATCTATTCCATATTTTTGCGACGTAGTCAAGGCAATACCCGGCAGTGACTCCTGCAAATACTTCCACACCGTTTTATTATATACGCCGCCGCCTGAAACAACCATTTCCTGTTGTGCGCGCACAGGCACAAAGCGCATCACTTGTTGGGCGATACAGGCCGCCGTAAAATACGCGAGCGTAGCCAGTAAATCGTGCGGATTTTTTATGTTAAAATACCGTTGTAAATAAGTTTGGCCAAACGTATTTTTATCTAAACTTTTAGGTGGCTTCTGCAAAAAAAACGGTTGTTGTAATAAACGCGCGACGAGCCGTTTATCCGGCGTGCCTTTGGCGGCAAACGCTCCGTTTTTATCAAACGGTTTGTGAAAATGTTGCGTGCAGGCCAAATCCAACAAGGTATTGCCGGGGCCGCAATCAAACCCATAGGTTTTAATTTGTTTGCCAACTACAGACACGTTGGAAATACCCCCTATATTGAGTAAAATTTTAGGGGATTTTTTGCCGAATATATATTCATCAAAAAAAGGAATCAGCGGCGCGCCTTGCCCGCCCAGGGCGATATCCAACGCGCGGAAATCACTCACCACCGGGCAGTGTAGGGCCGCCGCCAAAAAAGATGGTTCCCCCAGTTGTAACGTGTTGGGGGTTTTGTCATCCGGCCCATGGTACACGGTTTGCCCGTGCATACCTACCGCGGCAATTTGCGCGGCAGTTAGATGATACTCTTTTAAAAACCGCAAAACCAGTTTGGCATACAAAGCCCCGATTTGGTAATGCAGTTGGCTTAAATCCGGGGCCGTTAACCCATAAGCCGTTAAAAGTTTTTCTTGAAATTTTTTAGGGTACGGATAATTTTTAAAATGCACCACTTGAAATGGGTGCATAGTCACCGCACTAATGGTTAATCCGTCAGCACTGGTTCCGCTCATTAACCCTAAAATCAGTTTAGTCATTTAGGGCCTCTTTTAACAAACCGTGGTGCGCGCGTAAGCGTTTTTGTGCTTGGGTACGTGTGCATTTTTTGCAGTGCATAACAACGGCAGTTTTTACATGTCCGCCGGATGCAGTTAATAAGCAACGGGCCGTTTTTTCATCTGTATGGGCAAGGGTGCTAATTAAACGCACCGCGCGGGAAACTAATTTTTGATTCGTGGGTTTAACATCTACCATTAGATTGCCGTAAGTTTTTCCGCACAATACCATCGCCCCGGTGGTGATAGCATTTAACGTCATTTTAGTAGCACTGCCGGCTTTCATGCGGGTAGACCCGGTTAAGGCCTCCGGCCCGGTGGGTAAATAAATATGAATGTCTGCGTGGCAAATATCGGCCTTTGCATTACAAGAAACAAGCACCGTATGTGCCCCTATTTTGCGTGCTTGCGCCAACCCGCCCTGCACATAAGGGGTGTTTCCGCTAGCCGCCAGGCCAATCACCAAATCCCCCGCCCGGGCGTGGCGGAAAATTTCTTTCGCCCCCTGTTCGTAGTTATCTTCAGCCCCTTCCTGCGAGCGAAACATAGCTTTTTTCCCTCCCGCTATTAGACCGATAATTTGGGAAGGTTTTGTGCCAAAAGTCGGCACACATTCCGCGGCCTCCAGCACGCCCAAACGGCCGCTGGTCCCTGCGCCCATAAAAATAATTTTATGGTGCGTTTGATATACTTGTGCGGCCAGTATCATGGCGGCGGCAATTTCCTTACCGGCTTTCTTGACAGCACAGGCCGCGTTTAAATCTTCGCTATTAAACAGACGTGCCAGTTGAAGCGGAGTTTTTTGATCTAATCCGCTGGTATGGGGATTAACGGTCTCTGTAATAGGTAGCGTACTCATTGTTTCCCCTGCGTAGACATTTCTGCCTGGTCAATAGCGCGGATTTTAAAGCAAAGCGGTACAATGGCAAACGTCACCAAACTCACTACAAATGCCGCCACAAAAAACTGTTCATACCCCAGTAGTGCTTGTAATTTGCCCGATACCATAGAAGGTACCATCATTCCCAGGGCCATAATCCCAGTGGAGATGGCATAGTGGGATGTTTTGTATTTTCCGTGTGACACATACATAATAAACACCGTAAGTGCCATCATGGCTAACCCATACCCAAAATTTTCCAGTGTAATCAAGGCAGCCACTGTCACCAGGCCGGGCCGCACCGCCGCCAAATACACATAAAATACATTTGGTAATACGAGTACCACCGCAAACGGCCAAATGCATTTTTTAAATCCGAATTTACCTAGTAGCCAACCCCCCAGTAAATTTCCCGCAATAATCGCGCCCAATCCCAATGTTCCTTTAATAAATCCATAGGCTTCCACGGACATTCCCAGTGCGCCCTGTGCAGTCGGTTTTAATAAGAAAAGCGGAACCATTTTTTCCAATAACGCTTCCCCAAAACGGTATAACAATATAAAAAGCAAAATGTAGACGATATTTTCCTGCGTGAAATAACTGCTAAACGCTTCTTTCCATGCGGTAGTTTGCGCCACTTGGGCGGGCTTATCAGCCGCCGGACGGGGTAAAGTAACCGAGTGATACCACGCACATCCGCCAAAAAATACCGCTAACACACCAAAAAACAACGCCCAATTATAGGGTGTTGGCACTCCCATGCGCACAGCATACCCGGTGCCGGATACCAAAAGCCCGCTGCCTAAAATCATGGCAATCCGGTAAAAAATAGTGCGTACACCGACAAAATACCCTTGCTCTTGCATCGTAAGTGCCAGTAAATAATATCCGTCGGTAGATATATCTAACGTGGCTGAAACAAAAGCCCCCGCCAAAAAGCCCACTAACGAAAGGGTAAAAAATGTAGGGTTGGCTAGCATGCCCGCCTGCCAACAGGCATTGGCGCAAATGAGCATACTGATTGCCAGCAACACCGCACTCATTGCTATCTGCGCCCCCAATAGCCAGCGGCGTTTGGTAAAATTAGCATCTACTAAAGGGCTCCAAAACATTTTAAGTACCCAGGGCAGATATAACCACCCGGTCCATAGTGTGATTTGTTCATTAGAATACCCCAACGCCCCATACAATAAAACCGATACCGCATTGATGACAATATACGGAAATCCTTCCGCTAAATACAAGGTAGGGATATAACGCCAGGGAGTTACGGTCATTTTAGGGAAAGCCCTCCCCCCAAAATGCGGGCAATCGGGCGGGTGGTTTCGTGTTGTTCTAGTATCATTTTAATAATGGCAGTCAGTGGCACAGCCAATAAGGCCCCCATGACTCCCCACACCAGTGCCCAAAAAATTAAACAAGCCACTACGACAAGCGGGTCTAAATTCATGCCTTTACCTAGCCAACGCGTTTCTAAAATGTTGCCGATAACAAAGTGAACCCCTATCAGTAGTACCACTACCAGGAGCATCTGCCAATCCACCCCATACTGTAAAAACAATACCGGCAAGGGGGATATTGTAGCAATCACCGGGCCAATGTTGGGAATGAAATTAAGTACAAATGTTAAGACCGCTAACATCATGGCCAGTTCTGTATTTACCAACGTTAATACCAGCCACGTACAAACAGCGGCCAGTAAAGAAACGCTGATTTTGACTAACAGATAAAACGAAATTTGTTTTTGTACCGTACCCACAAAAGCCGGTTTTTCAGACGAGGCATTGCCCAAAAACATAAAAATTACAAAAAGTGTTACCAGTAAAATGTTGGTAAATAAAGACACAATTAAACTTCCCACACTTTTTACCATATTAAGAAGCGGGATTTTATCCAGCGTGGCAGTTACAAAATCTGCATTGATGTTAACATGATAATTAGCGGCCTTGGTAAGCACCCAATCCAAACTGTCATTTAAACGGTCTTTATAAATATCTGCCCCGGAAACAAAACTTTCAATAGAGGTGGAAATAAAAGATGCCACCGCCGTAACTACCGCTAGAAAAAATACCACATTTAAAATAATACCCACATGGTAGGGCACTTTCCATTTTTGCTTTAAAAAAGTAGCCGAGGCGTTGCCCAGCATAAAAATAAATAGGGCCAAAACAAACGGCATCAGTACCGTTTTGGTGTACACCAGTACCCAGGTAGCAGCACTGGCGGCTAAAATCAGCAAACAAATCGTGTTGATAGGTGCAAATTTAGAAGTAGTTTCTTTTATCATATTATTAGTATAGCAAAAAATACGCGTCCTATAAGTAGAACGCGTGTGTAAAAATTTTCTTAGTTAATGATGCATAAATTTACCGTTTACATCACGAATAAGGGGCGTTCCTGCCGCAGGACCGCTGGGACGTAAGGCCGGCATACGGCCGCCCGGGCGCGGATGATGCGGATGATAACGCGGGGCTGGCGGCGGGGCCGGGCGGTGTGCAGGGTGGTGATGCCGGTGGCGCAACGAATTCCACAACACGCCCCCCACCACTACCGTTCCTAACGAAGGCCCATAATAATATGTACGTGTATAGCGGTTATTTTGTTGGTTCAGTTGGGCTTGCTCTAGCGCGGTTTGCTCTTGGGCCTGTTTGGCCGCGTACGATGAGTTAGATGCCGTCAATGCCGCCATAAAGGCAGCATAGTCCTGCGCGTTATCAAACGTTTGCACCAAAAGGCCGTTTTGAAACAGGTAAAATTCATTACCATTTTGGTAGGCCTGGTATTCTATATTATTAGCTACATCCGTAACGGTAGTAATCATGGGGCTACGCATGCGGCGGGTCATATCCTGTTGGGAAAGCGGAATGTTGATTTGGTATTTCTCGTTAAAGGCCAGCACGCCTTTGGGGCTATCCGCCACGCCTACAAGTATCTGCGGCCATTTAAATTGGTAGAGAAATACGCGGTACTCATCACTCATTTTGCCATAACGCACGACTTCGTACTCCGTACCATCCGGCGCAGTGAACGTTTGTTCATACGTGGGTACCGTGGAAATAGCCGTAACAATTTGTTTGCGGTTCTGTCCATTAAATTTGGCAGCCAATTCATCTGCCGAATAGGCCAGCACAGCCACACTTGCTGTGTGCTGCGCAAAAACAACCGCCCCCGGGGGGCATAACAACCCTATTGCCAATACTAATTTCTTCATATCCATATAACCCGCTACGTGGCATATTTATTGCAGTTAGTTGCATTGTAGCATTTTTAGCAAAAGGGGTAACCCCTCTAGCCCTCCAAAGTATGTTATAATAGGAATGTTGTAAACTAAAAATTTATTCTGTTTTTGGAAGCGTTTTAGAAACGCGGAACCGTAAAAAGGTACTCGTAACACCAAAAACAACTGTCCTAGGCACCAAACAAACGGACTAATTACCCGGTTGTTTTGTGCTCAATGTTTATCGTTTTATACGGTAATCTACGGTTGTTGTATACATGGTCTGTTACGAGTCCATGGGTGCAAGAACCGTTTTTTACCTTCCAAACAGAAACACAGGAGAATAAAATGATAAACCAAATAACCCGGCGGGGACAAACGCAACAAGAAAATATAGGTCAGGTGAAACCTGACGTACAAATAGCAAAACCGGACATTACGGGAGAGGGGTCCTTCCCCCTAAGGGGGAAGGTGGCTAAAAGCCGGATGAGGGGAACCTGCGGTTTTACGCTAATTGAGTTGTTGGTAGTTGTTTTAATTATTGGTATTTTGGCGGCAGTCGCCCTCCCGCAGTATCAAAAAGCCGTTGAAAAAAGCAAAATTGTAGAAGGCCTTACGTTATTAAAATCGGTTGGCCAAGCTGCGAGTGCATACTATTTAACGAATGGAACCTTGCCCACTTCATTAGATCAATTAGATGTATCTCTTGCAAATACCGGAGAAGAAATTGATAGTAGGGTAAATGGTTTAATTTGTGGGATGCCGGACGATGTACGTGCCGTTAGTGCTGATTGGGGAGTGGGACTTAATTTCAACAGGGTATTCGTATTTAGGTTAAACGGTAAGTACGCATATACAGAAACGGACGCTAAAGTAAAAAACTCACATATGCGAATGTATGTATCAGGTAACCAACAAGGAAAGATGACTTGTGTGGTAGGAAGTAGTACCAACGATTATTGCCAAAAAATTATAGGGGTGCATTCTGAAGGAGAATTTTCCTGCCCACAGTTAGAATATCAGATGTAAAAAAATACCCCCTGAGCATACAGGGGGTATTTTTTATAGATTTTCTATTTCCCTAAAATGGCCAAGAGTACGCCAGCCGCTACTGCACTGCCAATTACACCGGCCACATTCGGGCCCATGGCGTGCATGAGCAGGTAGTTTTGCTTGTCATACTCTAAGCCCACTTTGTTGGATACGCGCGCGGCCATAGGCACGGCAGATACCCCGGCAGAGCCGATGAGCGGGTTGATTTTTTCTTTGGAAAATACGTTCATCACTTTGGCTAAAAGTACGCCCGACGCCGTAGCCACGGAGAAAGCAATAATCCCTAGCACCAAAATACCTAAGGTTTCGGTCACTAAAAAGTGGTCATATTGCAATTTAGAACCAACGGACAACCCTAACAAAATAGTAACAATGTTACAGAACTCATTTTGCAAGGTTTTAGACAACCGTTCCGCTACGCCGGATTCTTTGACTAAGTTACCAAACGTTAGCGCACCAATTAACGGAGCCGCAGACGGCAACAAAAGCGCACACAGAATAAGAATCAAAAGCGGGAACAAAATTTTTTCCCGTTTAGATACCGGGCGCAATTGCGTCATGCGGATTTTGCGTTCTTTATCCGTTGTGAGCAGTTTCATAATCGGCGGTTGAATCACCGGCACCAGGGCCATGTACGAATAAGCCGCTACGGCAATGGAACCCAACAGTTGCGGGGCCAGACGTGAAGTCAAATAAATAGACGTCGGGCCGTCTGCTCCGCCGATAATACCGATAGAGGCCGCTTCTTTTAAGCCAAAGGCAAATGGGTGGGACCCGCCAATAACCACATACGAAAGGCCGATAGCCCCCAAGAGTGTGGCAAAAATACCAAACTGCGCCGCACCGCCCAAAAGAGCCATTTTCGGGTTAGCAATTAAGGGGCCGAAGTCCGTCATCGCGCCTACTGCCATAAAGATAAACAGCGGAAACAGCCCGGTGTTAATCCCGGCGTTAAACACAATGCCTAAAAACCCTTCCGGCCCGGCAATGGCTTCCCCGGGTAACATGGGGATATTAGCCAGCAAACCGCCAAAGGCAATGGGAATTAAGAGCAACGGTTCAAACTGTTTTTTAATCCCTAGCCACAAGAGGAAACAACATACCGCAATCATCACGGCTTGTTGCCACACCATCATGTGAATACCGGTGGTGTTCCAAATTTGGGTAAACGCTTGTAAAAAGTCCATACGTTCCCCCTATTTGATTTCCGCCAAGGGATGACCGGTTTGCACTTGGTCGCCCTGTTTGACGCTAAAGTGAATCACACCCGCGGCCGGAGCGGCTACCGGGGTTTCCATTTTCATGGCTTCTAATACCACAATTTCCTGGCCTTCGGCTACGCGGTCTCCGTCTTTGACAGAAAAACGCAACACAGCCCCCGGAACCGGGGCTTTTACCGTGGCCCCATTGCCGGAAGTAGCGGCAGCAGCCGGGGCTTTGGCATCACTGGCGGCCGTGGAAATATCATAGCGTTTGCCGTTTACGGTGGCGGCATTGTCTCCGTCAAAAATAACTTCGTACGCTTTGCCGTCTACAGTTACTTTAACGGCCCCGGTGTTTTCAGCGGCAGTGGCTTTTTTAGCATCAGCCGCCCAGCGGATACCGTTTACTTTGGCTTGGCCTTTTAAGAACATAATACCTTTATCAGCACAGGTAGCCACGATAAACGCATTTTCTTCCGTCACCGGCAAGCCGGCTTCTTTGAGTTTGGCTTCCGCTACTTTTAAACCCTTTTTGGGGTCAGCATTGTTGATTTCCAAAACGGTTTTTTTCGTCGGTTCCAAGCCCAGTTGTTCGCTGGCAATTTTGACAACTTTCGGATCCGGTTCTACCGGGGTTTTGCCAAAATAACCTAATACCATTTTACCGTAACCGGGGGTAATTTTTTTCCACGGACCGGCCATTACGTTAGAATAGGCCTGTTGGAAATAAAACTGGGAAACCGGGGTTACAGACGTACCGAACCCGCCCAATTTTACACATTCGCCCATGGCTTTTACTACTTCGGGGAAGCGGTCAAAAGTGCCGTTGTCGCGCATCATTTGCGTGTTAGCCGTTAATGCGCCGCCGGGCAGCGGGGAGAACGGAATAATCGGGTTTACAGAGGTGGCCTCAGGCGGTAAGAAGTATTTAGCCATGCAGTCCTTAAATACGTTTTCCGCTTCTTGGATTTTGTGCGGGTCAATATCTAAGGTATATTCGGTTCCGCGCAACGCATGCCACATGGTTAAAATATCGGGCTGGCAGGTACCGCCGGAAACAGGTTGCATAGACAAGTCCAAACTATCCGCGCCGTTTTCAATAGCGGCTAAACAGCAAGCAATGGCGTTGCCGGCCGTTTCGTGCGTGTGGAACACAATTTTGGTGCCTTTGGGTAACAGTTTGCGTGCCATCGCCATGGTTTTACCCACAGTATGCGGCGTGGAAGTACCGGAAGCATCTTTAAAGCACACAGAATCAAACGGAACGCCGGAATCCAAAATTTGGCGCAAGATTTTTTCGTAGAAAATTTCGTTGTGGATTTGGCCGGTAGTATCCCACCCCGGGGCCAAAGACATCATGGTAACGCACACTTCGTGCTTTAGCCCGGCTTCGTGAATACATTTACCGGAATAGATTAAGTTGTTTACGTCGTTTAATGCATCAAAGTTGCGGATCGTGGTGGTGCCGTGTTTTTTAAACAGTTGGGCATGGGCTTTGATGACATCAGAAGATTGGCTGTCTAACCCCACCACGTTTACCCCGCGGGCCAACGTTTGTAAGTTGGCATCCGGGCCGGCGGTTTTGCGGAAGGTGTCCATCATATCAAAAGCGTTTTCATTGCAGTAGAAAAACAACGCCTGGAAACGCGCCCCGCCGCCAAATTCCATGTGGTTAATGCCGGCGTGTTTAGCCGCCTCAACGGCGGGCATAAAGTCCTTAGTAAGTACGCGCGCCCCATAAACGGATTGGAATCCGTCACGAAACGCGGTAAGCATAAAGTTAATTTTCTTCATAAATCTCTCCTTTTATTTTCCTTGAAATTTTTTGGCAGCGGCAATCGCTACGGCAATGACGGCATTATCAGTAGCGGCGGCCGGTACAGTTTGCGGAAAGTATTTTTCCAACACCTGCACGACGGCTCCTAACGCGTACATTAGGCCAATCAATACAACTAAAAACACAAATACCACGCCCATCCCTATGACGGTAATGTTAGCGGCTTGTGCAAGCACACTTTGGGTCATACTAGTAGGTCTCCTATTAAAATTTCCTGCGGGCCGTTTTGCGTTTGAAGCAATAGCGTACCCCGCGGAGATAAATCTTGCGCAATGCCGGTAACGGCTCCCCCGGAACCGTTTTTGACGGTAATTTGTTTCCCCAAAAACGGAAACCGCTCTTTGTATGCCGGGCGAAGGATTGCAAACCCTTCCTCTAATACGGCACTACAGCGGGGGAAAAATTCATCCAGCACTGCTTGTAAAAAATCTTCCTTGGCTACATGCACCCCCAACTCCCGCAGAGAAACAGCGGGCTGGCCCACGTGGGATAAATCCGCTTGCGCCACGTTAATGCCTACCCCTACAATTAAGCAAGCAACTTGGTTCTGTTGCACCACGGCCTCGCTTAATATCCCGCAGAGTTTCTTGCCGGCCACTTGCACGTCATTGGGCCACTTTAAATTGGGCTGAATGGCGTACTTTTCGGCGGCCTGACACACGGACAAGGCCATCAGTTGGGTCATGTTGGCTAAAAAATCGGTTTTAGCAGGTTTTAAGAGTACAGAAAAATAAAGTCCGCCTTGTTGGCTAATCCAGCGGCGGTCAAAACGGCCCCGCCCGGCGGTTTGCTCGTCGGTTACTACGACGGTTTGGTCGTCTAGTTCCGTAAAATGCTCTTTGAGGTACGTCTGTGTAGAGTTCAACGTCTCAAAATACAAAATATTACTCATAAAAACCTACGTATATATTTTACAAAATTACGCGGGAATTATGTTATAATGAAAAGGCAGTAAAATACAATTTTATCTGTTTTTGGAACCGTATGCAGAATACGGATAACTTGTAAAAGTTTTGTGTCACGCCAAAAACAGCCGAATCAGGTGCCATATAACCGGGCTGATCCCCTGGTTGTATGGTGCCGAGTGTTTCCTGTTACGGTTTCCGTACCAGGGGGCCGCGGCTGTTGTAAGTGGGATATGTGACACAATCCTAGATATAATAGCCGTTTTTGTTGGTTTCATAAATAGAGAATTGAACATATAGGTTGGGTGCAAACCCAACATAAAAACCGTCATGATGCGTGTTGTTGTTCGGCATCCCCTCCGCATTTTTATAAGGAGAAGATCCGGAGCAAAGACACATCAGGATGACCCTAAATGAAACTAAAACGAGGTAATAACTTATGAATAACCAACAATCCCGGCGGGGTAACACGCAAAATGTAGTCATCTGTCCCCCTTGTGGGGAAAGTGTCGCAGTAGCGACAAAAGAGGGGCAAAATAGGAAGAATGCCTTATGGCCCGCCCCTCCTACCCCGCCTATCGGCGGTACTCCCTCCACAAGGGAGGGAGATGTTCCACGGCTTTACACAAAGTTGTCATCCTGAATTTATTTCAGGGTCTAGTCGTTATAACAACAAGATGCTGAAACAAGTTCAGCATGACGGCATAAAAGGATTTACCCGCTCCGTCACCCCGCAGGGTCGGTATGCGGGGTATAGCGGGCGTATAGGATTCACGCTCATAGAACTGTTGGTAGTGGTGCTAATTATCGGTATTTTGGCAGCCGTAGCACTGCCACAATACCAAAAGGCAGTAGAAAAAAGCAAATTGCAGGCCCAATTGCCTAAATTAAAATCTATAGCCGAGGCAGTAAGAATTTGCCAGTTAGAAACAGATGATATTAGTCAATGTCATCACGTAGAAAACTTGCCTATAGGAACGGATTTTTCTTGCACTCCTATCGCGGGGGCGGACAGGTGTAGCATAGGTATTGCAACAACGGGGAATGACCGGTACGAGGCAAGAATGTACAACCATTTTGGTCAAGGAAATTTAAATATTGGTTACATGATTACAGATAATCAAATGGGTCCTTTTCAATGTTTCGCAATGGGTTCTCCCTTTTTTTCAGTTACCAGTGAGGTTTGCCTGAAATACGGTTTCAAATTAGTGAACGGAACCTATATTCTGCAATAATTACTTATTGCCTACAACACGGCCGACCCCATCCCACAGGGGTCGGTTTTATTTGGCCCTCATTTCCCCATAACATAGGGTATTTTCCACGCGGGTGATTTTTACGCGCACCAGGCCGTGCGCGTTGGCTGTTTTAGCAAGAACTACGGGCTGAAAATTAGACGTTATCCCATGCACCGTTTCGCCCTTTTTTTCTTCTATAAATACGGTCTGTTCCGTACCCACAAAAGAGGCAGCAAACGCAACGCGCAACGCTTTATCCAGTGCGCGCAGTTTGTCGGCACGGCGTTTGATTTCCTCGCGGGGCAGTTGGGGCAAGCACGCCGCGGGCGTACCCGGGCGCGGGGAATAACTAAACACGTGAAGCCCGGCTAATTGTTGGGTTTTAATAAATTGGTACGTCGTTTGAAAATCTTGCTCCGTTTCGGTAGGGTAACCGGCAATCACATCGGCAAAAATACCAATATGCGGCACTTCCCGGCGCAAATCCGCCACGCGTTGGGCATAATCTGCCGTTGTGTAATGGCGGTTCATTTCTTTCAAAATTTTATCGCACCCGGCTTGCAAGGGCAGGTGGAAATAATTGCAAAACCGCGCGGGATACTGGTGCATACAGGCAATCACGCCGTCGGTAACAGTGGGCAACTCTATAGAAGAAAAGCGCACGCGGAAATTACCCGGCATAGCGGCAATTTGCGTGCACAAGGCCGCCAAATCCGCCCCGGTTTGCGGGCATAAGTAATTACCAATGTTTATGCCGGTAAGTACAATTTCCAAAAATCCGTTTTGCACCAGTTGGGCAATTTCTTGCAGGACATCTGCCGCGGGCTTGGACTTTTTAACAGACCGCGCATACGGCACAATGCAGTACGAACAAAAATTATCGCACCCATCCTGAATTTTAATAAACGCGCGGCTATGCCCCTCATGTCCCGATACTGTCCAGCAAACATCTTCTTCGTGAAACAACACGCGGCCCAGGTCATACTTCCCTACAATTTCAGCCGACGGAAAAATTTCCTGAATATGTGCTTTATGCGCGGCGGCATAACACCCGGTTAGCACCAGGCGCGCGGATGGGTTGCGGCGCAAAATTTGGCGGATTAACTTTTCTACATCTTTATCGGCCTGGTGGGTGACGGTACAGGTATTTAGCAAACAAATATCGGCCGTTTCAAAACTTGCTGCCGGGGTAAAAGCATGACGGCGGAACTCCTCCAAAATGGCTTGGCTTTCCACCTGGTTTACACGGCAACCGAATGTTTTTATAAAAAAAGTGCTCATAATAATTTAGCCGCCACCGCGATACACGCTGTTTCGGCACGCAAAATGTTTACCCCCAAGGTAACAGGCAATACGCCTTGCCCTTGGGCCAGGGCTACTTCCTCCGCTGTCCACCCGCCCGCCGGGCCGATATATACGCGTACGTCTTTCGGGTGGTGTAATTGTTCCATACCCCAAGCCAAGGTGTGCGTATGTTCGGCCTCGTAGGCCAATAAAGAAGGTACTTTTTCGCCCACTGCCTGGGCAAATTTCTCGGGTGGTAAAATCCGCGGGATAAATGGCGTATCACACTGTTTGCAAGCAGAAAGCATAATTTGGTGCCAACGGTCATTTTTGCCGTCGTATTTTTTAAGCACATCATACTCACTGCGTGCCGATACCAACGGCAAAAACGCATGTACGCCCAGTTGGGTGCCTTTGTCTAGCACTTCCTCTAGCCCGGTGCGGGAGTTGGGCACAAAAGCCAAGGTGAGATTGAGCGGCACGCGGCGAACCGGGCAGGGTTCTAAAAGCGTACCGCGTACAAACTTTTTTTGCACTTTATCCATGCGCCCCATAAACTGCTTGCCGGTACCGTCAAACACGCGGATAATATCGCCTTCTTTATGGCGTGCGACGGCGCACGCATGGTGCGCTTCGGCGTCGTTTAAGAAAAATTCGGTTTGTTTAATATCGGCAAAATACTGGGGCATATTTACATTGTAACTTTTTTGCCCCCTACCGGGAAATACTAGGGTTCTTGATAGGTTCCCATTTCTTCGTTAAACCGCGTAAAACCCAGTTTTTTACAAGATACGGCATCTCCTTCACAATTTAAATTATTAAATCCAACCCCACTTGTAGGAACTCCATCTAGGTCTGCTAATCTTGATGAATACATCCTTAAAAGTGGCCCTCTAAATTGCGGTTCAACGTCTACTGTATAAGCGTCCATATAATCACCATAAGCACTTCCAACAATAATTCTCCAATAAGATCCTTCTATTGGTTCAATTGGCGACCAGACAACAGAACGTCCTGTTTCTAACTGTATTAACTCTATTTGTCTAATCATGTCTTTTAACAACATTTTTGCCTCTACTGCCCTTGCTTTGCCCACTGCCCGCTGATACTGCGGCAAGGCCACCGCCGCCAAAATACCAATGATGAGTACTACTACCAACAATTCTATTAACGTGAATCCTTTTTGCATGTTCCTACTCCTTTTTTTGTGGCCGTTTGGCCTATTTTTCGGCTTGGCAACAAAAACGGCGTTACCAAAGCATAGAGAGTGACCTTGATAACCGCCGCCCACCTACCCCCATAAAGGGGGCAGGCAAAGAAGTAGGCGGCTATTACCGGACTCTCTATAGAGGAATTTTCCTTTCCCCCATGCACAGGCTCCCCCTGTGCATCCGACAATAACCTACAAATTTATGCGTATATAACTAGTATGTTTTTTGTTTCCTCCCTACTAAAACTTAACTTATTATAACAAATTTAATATTCTGTCTTATCTTGTTTCGCATCCCACTCGTCAAAGGGCAGATTATGGCCCGGCACTTTAATGCAAACGGTTTTCAAACTGCGTTTGCCGGGTGGGAGCGGGACTTCTTTGTAAATAACGGCATCATCAAAATTAGAGGCCGCCGCGCGCACACGGTCTGCGGCGTAAAATAGCCCTTTTAGACGCGCCCAATAAATAGCCCCTAGGCACATGGGGCAGGGCTCGCACGAAGCATAAATAATGCATCCCTTCAGTTCAAAACTTTTTAGTTTCGCGCACGCTTCGCGGATGGTAACAATTTCGGCATGGGCCGTGGGGTCGTTGGTGGAAGTAACACAGTTGCACCCGCGGGCAATAATTTTACCGTTTTTCACAATCACTGCGCCAAATGGCCCGCCTTTGCCCGCTTTTACCCCTTTACGTGCCTCTTTAATGGCTTCATGTAAAAAATGAATATGTTGGAGTAATTCTTCCTGTTTCATAATTTTTCCTCCACCATTTGGTTCAGCACCGGGTCTATTATTTTTCCTTCCGTACGCACAAAGCGCGCTTGGGCCCCTACACAAAACTCCGGCTGGTTCCTTACGGCAAAACAATAGGATACGTCATCTTGCGCACTGCCGCTATAACCAAAGTTTTGCCACACGCGGCCAAATTTGGTTTCATGCAGGCCCCATATTAGTTTAACAGAAGTTTTGCCAAATTTCCAGTGGGATTCTTCGGGCCAATTCCCTTCAAACGGGTGGATGACTTGCGCAGATAAAGACGTATAATCAAATTTAGAAGGAGCATTGTCGGTAAGTAGCACAGCCGTGGCCTGGCGGCGGCCTAATTTGTAAAGAGCGTTAGCGAGTTTCTCCGGGGATAGTTGCGGCCCCACCACAAACAAATTTCCGTCCCCGGTTTGCACCAGTACGGCATTTTTGTGCCATTCGTCTAGTAGGTAAATATGGGTATGGCGGCTATATACAAATTGTGCCCCTAGCGCAATAATTACAATCCCCCCTACGGCAATTGCGGCCTTTTTGGCAAAATTTTTAAGCGGCCAATGAAGCAGCCAAAATAGCACCGCATAATATGCACATACCGTACCTGCTCCCCAGGCCGCTGCTGGCAAGGCCGATAAGCGAAACGAGGCAAAAAATTCCACCAACTGTTTAAATACTTCCAAACAAAATTGCGTAGGGTAAAAGAGCAAAATTCCCACGTGCATGCAAGAAAATACATAATACGCAAAACAAAGCCCTAATAAGACAGATGCCAGCGGCACCAAAAGCATATTGGCAATTAGTCCGGTTAGCGAAACTTTATAAAATACGTTGGTAAATAGGGGCAGTAACACCAGTTGCACAGCAAGCGTGGCCAGAAAAATTTGGGCAAAAAAACGCACGAGCCGCGGCCATGTACCGGGAACCGGATAATTAGCCAAACAAATAATTAGTGCCGCCGTAGCCAAGAAAGACATTTGAAACCCGGTTTCAAATAAACTGGCCGGAGAAAAAATCAAAATTACCACGCACGATAACACAAGCCCTTGTAACACGCCGCTATTTCGGCCCAAGTAATACCCCACGCAAGCACTAACAGCCATAAAATATGCCCGCACTAGGGGAGCATCCGCCCCGGCAATAAGCGTGTATAGGCCCGATACGGCCAGTGCCACCAACAGGGCTTTTTGGCGAGGAACCCGAATGAGCCCGCAAATCCCCACGGTCAGCAAAGTAACAAACCCCACGTTTCCGCCGGAAGCCACTAGTAAATGAATGGCCCCGCTATCCTGAAATGCTGCATAAAGTTGCGGGTCTAAATTGCCGCGTTCGCCCAGCAAAATACCGCCTGCGATATGGGCCAAATCCGGCGGGAAACTTTGGGCCAATGTGTGCAAAATATCCGCACGCACGGCACGCAATACACGGTACGGCCACGGAGCAGGTTTTACAATTTGCACGTCATCACTTTTAATTTCCGCAAACACGTATTTATGGGCTAAATAGCGGCGCCAGTTGAAGTTACCCAACAGATCTACGCCGTATGGCTCTTGCAAGCGGCCGGTGATTTGAAGCGTGTCTTTCCACTGGGGTTCAAAATGTGTAAGGCGGGCATAAACGTAGCCGTCAGCGGGTTGATGGTTGACGGAAAATACTTTCACAATCACATTGTTGGATTTGGGCTTTGGCGTGTAAAAGCGTTCCACGCGCCCGGTGAGTGTTACTTCTTTTTGCGCCAACAGGTGAGAAACATTGTGCGGCCCGGGTTTGGGTTTATAAAACAGAAAAAGACCCGCCATGAGCAGGATAAGAACCAATAACAGCGGGCGTTTATAAAAATCCGGGTGCATAAGCGGGAAGTGACAGGCCGAAGTAAACTTATTTTATAGTGAAAGTTAAATGCTCCGGTACTTCCCAAATTTTGGGGTAATGGGAGCGCAAACTAAACGTGTGTCCGCCGGTTTTTTTAAGAGCCACCATGTCTTCGTCGGAAAAAGGAATTCCTTGTAAGGTAAAATCTGTTTCATTAAACAAATCTACGGGACACATTTTATTAGCCAGTATTACTTGCCCTTGATGCAACACATCAAATTGGCAAGCACTTTGTACGCGGGGAATACTATTATGCCCCTTTACATACATATATAATTTATTTTTTCCTAAATACTGATATACATGCGGCTGCAAGATTTTTTTGGCTTCGTTGCCCCAGTATAATTTTGTGATTTTAATAGGCAAATCACTCGGTCTTTCCGACGTGTCCGTAAGTGTAATGGGCTGTAAGGGGCCGCCATTTTTGTGGGTGTTTAAAAAATTGATCACGTCTTGTTTTTCCCAATCGTGCCCAACGTGCGGATAGATATGCGTTTGTATATTGGGCGCAAACTGGGCCAACAACTCCCGGGCCTTGCGGTAACGATCCTGAGACGTCCCCTCCCCAAATACTTTCAATGTAGTCGCGCGGTCTTCTTCGCCATATACATCATCATAGGGAAGTGGGTCATTATAATCGTCTGCGCCGTCTGTCCCCAACATGGGGATTTTAAGCCACGCTTTTTTATTAAATTTTTTGCCTGTGTAGGTTTTAAAATCATATACACCTACCGGATAAATCAAATTTATCCCGTCGTAAGTTTCCAACGGAAGCCCCGGATAATGTTCCCCGCCAAAAACGGCTGCTATTACATACTCCGGGTGCAACAGGGTCCACTTATATCCAAAACTACCTGCTGATGAAAAACCGGCAATTAAATATTTCTTTTGCGTGCGGATACCGCGCTTTTTAAGTTGTTTGCGCGCGTCTTTGAGCATGGCTAATACTTGCAAGTCAAGCCGCGCATAGGGGCCGTCTTTGAGAACAAATACGGCACGGTTTAAATCGTGAGCGTTTAGGTATTGGGGTTTATCTTTAGATGTTTCCCGTAACACCATAGGCATAACCATCGGTACACCCACCCCATCGGCAATGCCCCATTCTACCCAGTCGCCTGACCAAGATTGAAACCGGTTCATTACGCTTTTCTCGTTTTCTTCCTGCGTTTCATACATTCCGTTATCATTCATCACAAATAACAGCGGCAACGGCTTAGACGTATCCATATGTTGCGGGATATACACTACATACCCCCACTCAAACCCGGCTTTCGGGTTGGCCGGAACTTGAAAAATTTCTCCGGTAGCTTTTGGGGCCGCAAAGGCGTGTAAAAAACTGCTAAACAAAAGTACGAATAATAAAAATCCTTTTTTCATAATTTACCTCTTTTTATATTTTACACCAAAACGGGCTGTGTTCCCAAGCACTGGAAACAGTAGAAGATAAGATGATTTTTCAGAACCGAGCCCAGTTTGGCGGGCAAGTGCCCCGAAGTTGCACTGCTAGGTGCTACGAGTGGGCAGTCACGTCAAAATGGGCCGGTTGTGGAAAATTGTATCGCTGGGAAGCAACAAAAGGGAAACATCTTTTGTGTTTCGCTTTTGTGCGTTAAAACGTAACTTCGCGGTGTCGTTGTTAAATCTTCGTCCTTCCCTTTAACGAATACCCCAGCGTCATCTCGTCCATATAGTCCAGGTCTCCGCCCAGGGGAACCCCATACCCAATACGCGTAATTTGCGGCACTTGTCCGCGCAGTAAATCGGCTAAATAAAGGGCGGTGGTTTCCCCTTCGCTATCCGGGTCGGTGGCGATAATCACTTCGCGCACCGGGGGAGTGGCATGATGTATGCGCTCTAACAATTCGCGCACCTTAATCTGCTCGGCTCCGCGCCCTTCCAGCGGGGAAATCGCCCCATGTAAGACGTGGTACAAACCTTTATACAGTTTCGTTTTTTCTATGGCCTCAATATCTTGCGGATCTTCCACTACACAAATTTGGGTAGTGTCCCGGTCGCTATCGCGGCAGATGGGGCAGAGGCCTTCCTCGCTATAGGCAAAACAGGTGGGGCAAAGCACAATACCTTGCTTCATTTCGGCAAGGGCCGTGATAAATTCTTCCACTTCGCCTTGGCTGGCACGCAAAAAATGCGTGGCAAACCGCTCCGCCTGGCGCGGCCCTACCCCAGGTAAGCGTTTTAAAGCACGGATGAGACGGTCTAGCCGTTTTATGTTAAGCAAGCAATTCCCCCGGGAACATTTCTAAAATTTCTTTCACTTCTTGCGGGGTATTTTCCGGCACAGCGGCGGACACTACATCTGCTTCAAAATTTCCTGCCACAAACGGTTCTTCTTCACTAATAATTATTTTATTTTCTGGCGCAGGAGTAACCGGGGCGGATACTTCCGGCGCAGGTTTTTGGGCGGGTGCCGCCGCAGGATTAGAAGCAGCCGGGGCCGGTTGCAACGCCGGGTCTTCGGCCAGTTTAATAGTAATGGTGCGCCCGGCCAGTTCCGTAGCGGCGGCCGATAATTCACCTAACTTATACTGGGCCGGCAGTTGGTAAAATTCTTTGCCCGGTGCAAACACAAGGGTCCATTCATGCTCTGTAGTAAACTGCACGGATGAGTTAATCATTACGTCATGCACAAAGGGGCTTGTAGCAAATTTGGCAAGCATTTTATCCCACACTTGGCGGTCCGAAATCGTTTTATCTAGTGTGGGGATCGGATCCGTTTTCCCCACTGACTCCATGGTTGTTTGCACCGTTTTTGTTCCTGGTTGGGTGGATTCTGCAACAGGTTGGGCCACTATATGTGCTGCTTCTTTTTTAGGGGAAGATATGCGCGGCGCGCTCCCCTTTCGCACCGAAGATACCGATGGTGTAGCCGGGCCGGAAGGGGGAACCGTTTCCCCGCGTTCCAATGCTTCCAAGCGGCGCAACAGTCCTTCCACATCCACCACATTGTCCATAATAGTAAACAAACCGATTTCCGCACTGACCAGTGCGTTATCGGCAAATTTTACTTCGTCAATCAGTTTACCTAACTGGCGCGTTAAACGGGCTAAAAAGCCAGAGGAAATGCCTTCTAAAACCGTGCGGGCGGTTGGGAACGGTTCCTCCCCTTGCCCTACGGAAAAGTAGAACAAATCCCCCACACTGTTTTTCATATCTTTTAAAAATGTGTTGGCATCAAACCCTTCGGTTTGCAAGGTTTGAAATACCCGGTGCATAGTTGCGCTGTCCCGGTGACACAAGGCAGTAAGCGCATCTACAATCAGTTCTTCCGGCGTAAGGCCCAGCATATCGCCCACCGTTTTTTCGGTAACGTGATCCCCGGCGTAGGCGATTGCACGGTCTAACAGAGTAAGCGCATCCCGCATGGCTCCACCCGCGTTTTTAGCAATAATTTTAGCGGCAGCGGGGGATAATTCTATATTTTCAGCCCCAGCCAAATCCAATAAATGCGTGCTGATTTCTTCCGGCGTGAGCGGGCGGAAACGGAAGGTTTGGCAGCGGCTGACAATGGTGGCAGGCACTTTGTTTTTTTCGGTAGTGGCCAAAATAAATACCACGTGGGCCGGCGGTTCTTCAATGGTTTTTAACAGTGCATTAAACGAACTGGCAGAAAGCATGTGTACTTCGTCTAAAATAAATACTTTAAACCGGTCCCGGCTGGCGGCAAGGGCTACGGTGTCAATAATGGCCTCGCGCACTTTTTCTACCTGCGTATTACTGGCGGCATCTAACTCCAACACGTCCAAATCCGCACTTTGGGCTATTTCTAAACATTGCGGGCATTTGCCGCAGGGCTCATCCGTAGGGCCGTTATGGTCGTGCCCGGTACAGTTTAAGGCCTTGGCTAAAATACGGGCGGTGGTCGTTTTCCCGCATCCGCGCGGGCCATAAAATAAATACGCATGGCCAATGCGCCCTAATTTAAGCGCATTTTTTAACGTTTTGGAAATACTTTCCTGCCCCACCATATCTTCAAAGGTCTGGGGGCGGTATTTATTGGCTAAACTAACGTATTGGGGAGTATCTTGCATAACTTAACCTCTAAATTGTTTTTCTGCCCGGCGGCGGGCATGTATAAAATCTAAACTATACCGGCCCGGCCCTAAAAGAACGGCTGGTAATAAAGCTGCTGCCAACAGCACAAGCAGGGCTACATATAGTTTATTAAAATTGGAAGCAAAAAACAGGCATGCCAGTAGCGCAGTGCTTATTAACGCCACGCCGGATGCCCAACGCGTGAACCATCCTAACAGCAAGAACAAAGCAATTAATATTTCTATTATAATAAGCCCAATCCCTACTTGTAGCGGCATAGGCAGACCTATCACAGCGGCATTAAATATAAATTCCCGGTAATACAGCAAACATCCTATACATATATAAAGCAGGGTTCCCCCGGTAAGTAGCCGGGTGAAAAATACGGTCACAGAAAACATCTTCTCATCTAATTTACAATGTACTGCAGATTGGGTCATAAAATTCCTACAAAGGGGCCTCTACAGATAGTGAAAAATACGTCTTGCGGATTTCATCTTGCCTCGGTTCAAAAATTTCCACCCCGCCTGTCACATCCACTCCCCACAAACGGACATGTATCCCTGCCCCAATAGCGGAAGATACTTTTCGGCTCCATTCATAGTGATAACGTACCAACGTTACATAAGGGGTGACTAAATCCGTCTGAAAACTAACCCGGGTAGCCATGGCGTCTTTAATATATCCTTGCAAAACCGCAGTCATGTAGGGCACTTCTGCCCAACTAAAACTAACCTCATCCGGCACCCGGTTACTATATTTTAACACTTTCTGCCAGGTTCCTTGCAAGTGCCAGCGGCGCGCCAAATCCACCGCGCCGTTCAATTCCATCCATGTACCCACTTGACGGAATTGCCCCGGCAGGTCCTTCCCCCTCACATCCACATAGGTACGTTGGCGGCTTTGCCCGGCTTTTAATTGCATCACCGGATTTTTTAATCCCTTCCAATAATAAAATGGGTGTATCTGAAGACCGCTTTCGTATCCAACCCCTTCATATCCCAGGGATTGTGGTTGAAGATGGGCTCCCACCAACCAGGCAAGGTTATCCGTAATTTCGTAAAGGGTTTCTACCCCATAACGAGAGGTAGACCCTCCCTCTTCAGGTATTTTATCCGACATGCGGTAATAACCATATTGAGGGATTAGAATCCAACCGTTATCTAAATCCGCCGCATATTGGGCACGCATGGCGGAGTAGCCATCTTCCCCGCCTACGCTTGCAAAACGCAACTGCCCGTAGCATAATGCACACGGGCAGAGCAGTAACAAACTTACAAGCGCAGTTTTTAAACGCATTATTTCTTTGCGGTTTTTTTGGCGTTTTTAGCATCTAAATCTTGCAAGAATTTTACATAATTAGTGGCTTTGCGTTTTTTCCACGCACCTTTGTGATAACCATAACCAATAATAAGCGGAATCAGCGTGGTGCATTCCCCATAAACCATTTGTTCTAACGCGGTGGATACTTTCCCCCAGCTAGATGCTTCTTTTAAGGTAGAGCCGGACAAGGCCCCATCACGCACGTCGGCCACGGTAATTTGCACAGCATACTTGTGCATCGGGATTTCGGCCCCTAATGCTTCAGCAGCTACTACCGTATCTTGCGCAAAGTTTTTAGGAACCCCGCCGGACCACATCATAAGCCCGGTTTCTTTGGCTTTCATTTTAATTTGGGTCAGTTCCAAAAAATCCTTGGCACTGTCAATAGAAATATGCGCGGTGGGATTTTCGGCCTGGTGCATTACAAAACCAAACCCGGCGGAACAATCGCTAAAAGCCGGCACAAATATCGGCACGCCGTATTTATAGGCATTGTAAACCACAGAATCCTTGCCTTTGCCTTTTTTCTCCAACCATTTTCCCATTTCCCAAATAAATTCGCGGGAAGAATACGGGCGCGGTTCCAACGCATTGCAAATTTTATAAATGGTTTCATCACACACTTTGAGTTGGTCTTCATCAATGTAGGTATCATAAATGCGGTCAATGTGTAAGTCGCGCAATAAATTGTCATCTTGATTATAGGGAGTACCAATGTAGTGTTTAAAACCGAGGGCTTCAAAAAAATCCTGATCTACAATGTTAGCCCCATTAGAAACGATTGCATCCACCATGTGGTTTTGAATCATATCCACAATGATTTTTTTCATACCGGCCGAAATGAGGGACCCGGCAATGCATAAAATCACAGAACAGTTTTTATCGTTTAACATCATGTTATAGATTTTACTGGCCCGGGCCACTTCACGGGAAGCATACGCCATATTTTCAAACGCTTCTACCATAGGAACCACATTGTATTTTTTCATATCAATGTGTTTGATGGTGTTTTTTAGAAAGTCCTTTTTGGTTAATTTTGCCATGTTGTTTTCACCTCGTGCTGGATTTTTGTTACATCTTTTAGTAAATTATATTAAATAAAGACGGATTTTTAAATAATTTTTTATTTTTTGGGGGTTTTATGTATCCGAATTTAAAACAAACTGATCCGGAAGTTTTTGCCGCTGTTTCCAACGAGTTATCCCGCCAACGGGAAAAATTAGAACTGATTGCTTCTGAAAATTTCACCTCCCTGGCCGTCATGCAAGCGCAAGGGTCTATTCTCACCAATAAATATGCAGAAGGTTATCCCGGCAAACGCTATTATGGCGGATGCGAATTTGTAGACCAGGTGGAAACCCTGGCCATTGAACGCGCTAAAAAACTCTTTGGGGCCGAGCATGCCAACGTGCAACCCCACTCCGGCGCGCAAGCCAATATGGCAGTTTATTTTGCCTTACTAAAACCCGGGGACACCGTATTAGGATTAAACCTTTCCCATGGCGGGCATTTAACGCACGGGCACCCCTTAAATTTTTCAGGCAAATTATATCATATCGTCGCTATGAATGTACGCCCGGATACCGAAGAAATAGATTACGAAGAGGCCGCTAAATTGGCGCGTGAACATCAGCCCAAACTCATTATGGCGGGTGCATCCAACTATTCGCGCATTTTTGATTGGAAAAAACTGCGCGAAATTGCCGATAGTTGCGGGGCTTATTTGGCGTGTGATATTGCCCACTACGCGGGCCTGGTGGCGGCGGGGGAATACCCTAGCCCGGTCCCCTATGCCGACGTAGTTACAACCACAACCCACAAGACATTACGCGGCCCGCGCGGAGGACTTATTTTGTGCAAAGAAAGTTTGGCTAAAGCCATCAATTCTGCCGTATTTCCCGGCGCGCAAGGCGGCCCTTTAATGCACGTGATTGCCGGTAAAGCCGTCTGTTTTGGCGAAGCATTAAAACCGCAGTTTAAAACCTATCAACATCAAATTAAAGTAAACGCGCAAGCCCTGGCGCAAGAACTTAAAAACCGTGGATACCGCTTGGTAGCTGGCGGCACGGATTGCCACGTGATGTGCGTAGATTTACGTAACAAACATATGACGGGCAAAGTGGCTGAAGCCGCCCTGGACAAAGCCGGTATTACGGCCAATAAAAACACGATTCCCTTTGACCCGGAAAAACCCTTTGTGACTAGCGGCCTACGCATTGGCACGCCGGCGATTACCACGCGCGGGATGAAAGAAACGGACATGGCCCAAGTAGCCGCGTTTATTGATGATGCACTTACCCACTATGAGGATGATGTTTATTTAGCGGGTATTGCCGCGCAAGTGAAAAAGTTTTTGGCCAACTTCCCGCTGTACCCGGAATTAGGTTAGACATTAGCAATTAGGGTTTGATTTGGATACCAAACGAGGATGCATAATGGGAGGTTTGCTCCCCTGGATGCCCTGTGATTTCATCACATACGGTTTTGTATATTTGGGGAGCATTTCCATTATATATATAGCATGACGGATATATCCCCAGGAAGCGGGGGGCAGAATAAAAACGCATATAATATTCTAAATGCGGTATTTGATTAGAGCCGACCACAATATTAAAGTATTGATTCTCTTTATCGGGCCATTGAATCCCTACTTGCACTCGGAACTTATTCGTGTCTATCTGAAGGGGCAATTCTTCCATATCAGTGGCATAAAAGCCGTGCTCCAAAAAATAAGCATTTTGGGCCTTTTCTATACTTTTCCCTACCACCATTAATTGCGTGTATTTTGATTTCAGGACTGCTTTTTGATATTGCGGCAGAGCCACCGCCGCCAATATACCAATAATCAGCACTACTACCAACAACTCAATGAGGGTAAACCCCTCGTTCCATTCTTGTTGCATAATTGTCTCCATTCACTCTCTTAATTTCAATTTCTCTGCTCTGAAAAACGCATGCAAAAACGGCTATCATAGATGTGAGCTATAGCACTAACCCCATTATAACAGCCGTAATTTGCCACAAAATGCGACAAACATTAAACACAAGAAACAGGGTTATAAGGCCTGCTTTCTTGTGTCTTCATTGGCTGTTCTTGGAGTGCTATATGCCAACCACCGTCGGCTATCCGTTTCTTAAACGGTTCCAAAAACAGATTAAATTGTATCCACAGTATAACAAAAAACAGTAGTCACAGACAAGATATTTGTTAGGGTTCAGAAAGAGGGGAGACAGGTTCAAGACATATAAGACAAAAAGAACAGAGGAGTGAATATGTCTACATAAATTCCCCACATGCCGGTTAAATTATACCGGGAAGATAAAATACAACAAGGACGCAGCCGATTGGCCTATAACAAGGTTTTTATTTTTTCTAATGCCGCGGTTACGTCAGCCCAATCAATCAAATTGACGTTTGCCCGTTGCGTTTGCACAATAACGGCTTTGGGGTTATTGGGTGCAATATAGGCAGAGAGTTCATTGTAAAATACCATGCTGGGTTTTTCAAAACCCGCTGCAATATGAACAACCGAAGTATCCGGCGTAACTACCAGGCAGGCACGGTGTATAAACGCCAATAAGTCAACTATATCGCGGGTTTGCACTACGCGGGCGGCGGGAATATCGGCAAATACGGTTGCCCAGTGTGAATATATGTCCGGCGCACAAGGCACTACAACTGGCAATCCTAGCGGCTCTAATACTTGGCACAGTTTATGAAGGGTCTGTGCAGAAAAGCACCTGCGTTCCGTGGAACCTGCGGGGTTTAGCAATAGGTAAGAGGAGATCCCTTGCGATTGCAACCAATTTTCTACTTTCCGCTGCGACGCAGGAACAAGGGGTAAATCGTAAGCGGCGTTGGGATTTGGTATGCCTAAAAGTTGGAGAATGGCCCGTTCGTGGTGGCTAGCGTGTTGGTTGAGGGCTCCAAAAGGTTGAATGGGACTGGTGTAACAATCCAATACCCGTTTCCCCCCGGCCAACCATTTAAACATACGCCAATTGAAATATTTTTTAGTAGAACTGTCTAACACTAAATCAAAGTGGTGGCGGCGCAACTTGAGGCCGGCCACTATTAAGCAGAGCCAGCGTTGGTTGGGGCGGATACGCGTGCGTATGGGAAGCGGGATGATTTGGTCAATGTAAGGGTTGTTTTTTAAAAATAGATAACCGGCGCCAAAGCAAACTACCGTAATTTTAATTTGTGGGTTGGCTTTTTTTATTTCCCGGTAACAGCACGAAGAAAAAATAGCATCCCCCAGGGAACCTTCTCCCCGTAAGACCAGGATATTTTTTAATGTACGGATATTTGGAATTTGCTGCATATAATGGACTAGTCATCGTTAGGGTCATTCAATTTTTTACGCAAAATAGGCCATGCATAACACATATAACCGCCTAGCAAAAAGGCCGCCACCGCCACAAACAAACATAATACCGGCAGCATAGTAATAAAGTTTTGCGTAATGTTGGTAATAAATTTTTCCGGCACAACGGTCATTAAATACCAATCGTTAATTGCAAGCGGCTGGTAACTAATGTAGAGCGTCCCGCGTTTGGCTGATTGATATTTGACTACCCCGCTTTTGCGTTGGGAAAAATCATTAAGCACTTGGGAGCGCAATTTGTGGTCCGGGTCATCCGGCATATCAAAAATATTATATAAGCCGCTAATGGCATTTTTATGAAAGGACTCCACCACTTTATCCCCATCGGCTTCTACCAGTAACGAATAACCGTTCCCGCCAAAAGATTGCATATCCAGTGTTTTAGCAAAGTCCGCCGTGTTGTGTGTACCGGCTAACACACCAATAATTTTGTCCTTATATTTAATAGGGGCCAATTCTACCAAAATGGATTTGCCGTCTAATAAATCCTCCACACGGGCCGAAATACCTGCCGTTCCTTGAAGGGCCTTCTGAAAATGCTCTTCCTGGGATAAATCCAATATTTGTCCGTCATCCAACCGGGCGATCCCATCAAGGTTTATTAACTCCATATTTTTAAAATGGTTTTGTTGGCGTTCCACCTGCAATAATTCCAGCAATTCTTTTTCGCTTGGGTCCGGCAATACCGCTATAGAGGACGCAATCGCGGAAAGTAAATTTAAATCTTCTTTTACTTGCATTTCTATATGTTGGGCATCTTGCGCGGCAAATTCCCGCAAGGCCGATAGCACGTCTTTTTGCTGGGCCAGTGTTAAATGCCGCACATACAAAAAAATACCCGCTGATACTAAAGACGTACACGCCAAGAGAATGGCGGCAAATTGCAAAAATGAAAACTTCTTATTCATACTCTCTCCTATTTTTCCGTACCCCGGCGCAAGCGCGGTAAGCGGGGCCGTTTTTTAAAACGTAATAAATTTTTTTTGAAAAAATGCGCTAGGCCGCCTTGGGCGGTCTCGCGGTATTTCTTTTTCATGTCCAGCCCGGTTTGCATCATGGTGGCTAACACATCATCATACGAAATGCGGTGTTCTCCGTCTGAAATTAGGGCATAAGTAGCACATTCCAACGCGCGCGAAGCCGCCATAGCGTTACGTTCAATACAGGGAATTTGTACCAACCCATCCACCGGGTCACACGTTAACCCCAGGTGATGTTCTAACCCCATTTCGGCTGCATAAGCAATCCGGCGGTTGTCCCCCCCTTCCAACTGGCAGGCCGCCGCAGAGGCCATAGCACACGCCACGCCAATTTCCCCCTGGCACCCCACTTCTGCCCCGGAAATAGAAGCGTTGGATTTTGCCAAATTGCCAAATAAACCGGCTGTTGCTAGGGCGTGGATAATGGTGGGTTCTTCAAATTCATAAATTTCCTGGATTTGGCGGCACACGGCAGGGACTACCCCGCAAGAACCGCAGGTAGGCGCAGTAACTACTTCCCCGCCGGCTGCGTTTTCTTCCGCACATGCTAGCGCGTAGGCAAATAAATTATTCATGCGGCGTAAATATTGCGGAGCATGTTCAGCATTGTGTAAATACCGGCGGGCTTTGCGTTCTAAATGAAGAGACCCGGGCAAAACCCCGCGTTTTTCCAATCCGCGGGCCATGGTGCGTTGCATCGTGTGCCAGACCGCGGTTAAATATTGCCAAATTTGCGGCCCCTCACATTCTTCCACATATTCCCACAAAAGCATTTTGTGCGCGGCGGTATATTCCAAAATTTCTGCCATAGACGTATGCGGATACACATGAGGATAAGCGGGCATATCGCGCCCTTCTGCACGGATTTCCCCCCCGCCAATACTATAAAAAGTTTGCGTACCTATGCTATGACCGGCTTTGTCTAGTGCTTCTAAACGCAGGGCATTGGGATGGCGCGGTAAAAAACTGGCATCCCACACGATTTCTACACGGCGCGGTTGCAGGGCTTCTTTCATGGTAAAATCGGTCAGGTGTCCTTTCCCGGTAGCGGCAAGTGAGCCAAACAACGTAACTTTAAACGAAGAGGCATGCGGATAAGCCGCCGCAAATTGCAACGCCGCTTGGTGCGGGCCCATGGTGTGGCTGCTAGAAGGCCCCATACCGATTTTATATAAATGGATAAGTGACTGCATAGAATACCCCTCATAAAATAGTATCATAATTTGACAGCAAAATCTTATTTTCCTGCCGGAGCAACCAGCAACCGTGCCAAAAGTATTGCTTGCCGGGCGAAGCATTTGCTAGAATGACGGTATCTATAAGCGAGGAGTGTATATGGGGCTGTTATCTGTACTAATTATTTTTATTTGTATTTGTGTGGACAATATGGTCAGTGCCAACATGTCTGCTGTGAAAATGACAAAAGAAAACAAAAGTATCTTCTCGGTAAAAATGGCGTTGTTTTTTACCGGGGCTAACGTGGTATTTTTAGGATTAGGATATTTGGTAAGCATTATTTTCTTTCGTAACTGGGTATATTTTGCGCACCACTGGGTAGCGTTTGCGTTCTTACTGTTGTTGGGCATGAAACTCATGTTGGAATCTATTGAAAAATCCCCCAGTTTTGGTGACAGTGATATAGGGGCTTGGCGTAAACTAATTAAAGTTTCCTGTTTAATTGGGCTAAACAGTTTTTTGGTCGGCTACGCACTGGAAACGATGGACCGGGGGTTCTTTCCGGAAGTAGTTCTCCTGCTCATTACCACGTTTGTAATGACGTTGTTGGGCGCACATTTAGGGAGCGGTTCTGACCCGCAAAACGACAAAACCTTACTGAGTAAACGCTTGGAATTAGTGGCCGGAATTGTCTTGATTATTATGGGGATCCGCCTGATTATTATTTAACGCATTTAACCAATAACAATCCCCCGCGTGGTTACGCGGGGGATTTTTAATCACAAGGACTTCAAACTTATTTGGCTAAGTTTTTCCAGGCCTCTTTTTCGGCTTTCAAAGCGGCTTTGGCTTCTTTGGCAGATTTTTTAGCAGCGGCTTTTTGGGCGGCTACTTCTTCTTTTAACGCTTTCTTTTGGGCTTTGGCATCGGCCTTGGCTTGGGCTTTGGCGGCTTTCGCATCGGCTTTGGCTTGTTTGGCCTCTGCTTTGGCCTGTTCTTTAGCGGCTTTGGCGGCCTCTTTTTGAGCGGCGGCCTGGGCTTTGGCGTCTTCTTTGGCTTGTTTTACCGCGGCTTTTTTAGCGGCGGCTTCGGCCTTGGCCTGTTCTTTGGCTTGCGCTTTAGCGGCTTTGGCTTGTGCCTTAGCATCTGCGGCGGCGTTGGTGTTTTCAACAGCCACTACTTCACTTTGGGCCACTTGCACTTTGGTAACAACGGCTTCGCGTTGGGCTTGAATGTTTTGTCTAAATGTTTTGATTTTAGACAATGTGCAATTGTTTACACAGGTTACATCCGTCATGGCGCAACCACAGTTATCAGCGGCGGTGGCATCCGTCGGCCAAGACATAGTCATCGCCAAGGCAAACGCTACAAATACTACTTTTTTCATAAATACTTCTCCTTTAGTAAGATAAAATAACTTCCTACATATTGTACTAAAATTGTTATCATGGGCTCAAATGCTTATATTTTGCTAAAATAAAAGTATGGAAAATGCTGTGCCCTTGTGGATGAATTTACTTCTGGGTGTGGTGGCTGTCTGTTTACTGGTGATGCCGCTGACAGTACGCTGGGTAGAAAGCCATCTGGAACTGTTTCTGCTCGCCATTGGGGCCGCGGCAGTGACGGTAAGCGGCGGGTGGAGTTTTGAGTTAATCCGTAAAACGTTATCTTCCCCGGTGTATGTGTCGTTTATTGTCTTGGTAGTAAGCGTTATTTTTAATAATTACTCCCGCTATATTTTCCGCATTTTATTTGCCTTTTTCCGCACGTTAGAACCACGCTATAGTTTTGCTTTGCTTATTTTTTTGTTGGGGACAACCTCTTCCTTGGTAAGTGTAACGGTATCAGCCCTTGTATTGGCTGAGGTATTAAAAGTAGTCAACCTGGGCCATGAAACTACCGTCAAAATTACGGTATTTGCGTGCTATGCCATCGGCCTGGGTGCCGTCCTAACCCCATTAGCGGAACCTATGGGATTAGTGATTAGTAATACGCTTTCCGGTCCGCCGCATCATGCGGACTTCTTCTTTTTACTGCGTCATTTTGCCGGTTGGATTTTGCCGGCCATTTGCGCTTTAGCCCTAGCGGCAGGTTACTGCGCACGCCATGCCGGGACCACGATGCAAATGCAGATCCGCGAAGACAAAGAAACTTATTCTTCTATGTTACGCCGCACCTTACATATTTACATCTTTGTGGCCGCCCTTACCTTAATTAGTACCGGGTTACGCCCGCTTGCCCAAAGCACTATTGTGCATTTAGGCGGAAAAGTGCTTTTTCTAGCGAACGCTGTATCGGTAATTATTGATAATGCCACGTTAGCGGCCATTGAGATTGTGCCTACAATTTCTTCAGCAGACCTCACCTATATGGTTATTGGTCTTGCCGCTTTTGGCAGTATGTTGGTACAGGGCAATTTACCCAATATCGTCGCTGCGGAAAAATTAGGTATTAAAAGCCGCGAGTGGGCCAGCGTTGCCGTACCAACCGGCCTTGTACTAATGGCTGGCTACTTTATTGCGCTAACTATTTTTCTATAAGTAAGGAGGAAAAATGCTTCATTCCAAACATGGCTCTACGTCCCGCCTCGTACTGGGAGGATTTATTATCTTGGCTTTTATTTTTGCACTTTGTTGGCCGCAATACGCCAAACACCGCGACACGCGCCGCGCCCAACAGGCCGGCAGTTTCGCACAATCTTTGGCCTTTGCCGAAGAAACCTACCAACAAAAAACAGGTTCCTATACGCCCGATTTTCGCTTGCTGGACGTAACGTTGGAATGCCCCATACTACAAACGGCAAACGGCCCTGTATTAGATTGCCCGGAATATACCTACAGTTTACAGCAAAACGCATTTATCCGCGCCGAACACAAACACTTACCCATATGGTTGGAAGTATCCGTTACGGATAAAAAACTTTCCTGCCAACACCCGGATAATGACTGGGCGGGTACTGATTTGTGTGCCCGTCTGTCCAGAATTTGATACAATACAAACAAAGGAGAAAGTATGAAAAAACTACTCATTGTATTACTCATCGCACCGTTTGTGTGCGCTTGCGCCCCTAAAGTACAGCGCATAGATACCAACATTGTCAAGGATGTAAGCGGGGGTTGGAACGATACCGATGCCCAAATGGTGGCCCAGGAAATGATTACCGACTGTTTAGACGGCGGCTGGTATAATAAATTCCTCATGCAACATGGCAAGGAACCTACTGTTATCGTGGGGACCGTCAATAACAAAACCATGGAACACATCAATACGGGCGTGTTTATTGAAGAAATGCAACGCGCACTGATTAACTCGGGCAAAGTAAATTTTGTGGCTTCTAAAGACGAACGGGGTGAGGTACGCACCGAACGCTTGGAGCAGGATGAATTTGCCAGCGAGGCAACCCGCAAGGCCTTTGGAAAAGAAATCGGGGCGGACTTTATGTTAAGCGGCGTGTTAAGTAGCGTAGTAGACCAGGCCGGCAGTAAAGCCGTGGTGTTCTATCAAACCAACTTAAAACTTATCAATATTGAAACCAACCAAATTGTGTGGAACGGACAAAAACAAATCAAAAAATACGTCAAACGCAGTAAGGTTTCTTTCTAATTTACCATGCAGAAGGCACTTTGGGGGGTAGCAGTTTTGTTGTATTGCTCCGCCTGCGGAGTGCCTTCTTTGCGTTACAAATACGAAGTAAACAAACTGGCCGCTCAAGGGAAATTTGAACAAGCGGCTGATTTAATTTCCTCCAAACGCCGGACCTACGGCATGCGGGATATTATCCTATTTAACCTGGATCGGGCCAGTTTATTGCACGATGGGCAGCAACCTGCCCAAAGCGATGAGTTGTTGGCCCAGGCACAGCAACAAATTACCGATTCTTACACCCAAAGTATTTCCGCACATGCCGCCCAATTTATCGTAAATGACTTAACCGTTCCCTATAACGCCGCCGATTATGAGACCGCCCTTACTTTTTTTTACCGGGCGATGAACTTTTTAGACCAAAAAGATGTTCGCTCCGCCGCAGTGGAAGCACGCAAAGCCGTTTTCTTTTTGGACCATTTGCGCGGGGGACGGGAAAAAGGATATATTGATGACCCTTTTGTGCAATATGTGGCCAGTTTAGTGTTTGAGTCCGTGGGGGAATTGTCCGACGCGCGCATTGCCCGGCAAAACGCCCTAAACGCGTATCAAAGATATGGTTGGCCCATCCCCCAATTTCACGTTCCTGCCAATGCCCAGGAATATGGGGAAGTGATTATTTTCCACTATGCCGGGCAAGTACCCCTTAAAAAAAACCAAACCATTCAACTTTCTTGGCATGACGCACTGGCGTTTGCTAATTCCCCCGCAGAAAACGGCGGAGCCGTTTCACCCGAAGTACAAAACGCAATTTACGCCGGTATTACCGGTTCTGCCGTAACGGTTTCTTACCCGGTATTGGAAGCACAACCCTATTACGCCGTTTCTTCTACCGCGCGTGTAAATGGGCAACAGATTCCCCTGCAAAAAATGACAGATGTGGCTTCTTTACTTAAACAAGATCTGGATGCTAAACTACCCGGCATTTGGTTCCGCACGGCTTCCCGCGCCGTAATAAAACGGATGGCCGCAGTACAGGCACGCCATGCCGTAGAAAAAGCAGAAGATAAAAAAGACGGTTCCTGGGGTTGGCTGGCGGAAATGATGGTGAGTGTATTGGGTTCCGCCACCGAGAAGGCAGACACCCGCCAATGGTTCACATTACCGGCCGCTATTTACATGACACGCGTATTTGTGACACCCGGTACGCAACAAATTTCGCTTTTACTGCGTGATGAAAATGGTAATATAATAAATGAACACGCTTTTGAAAATATAACCGTACGAGCCGGGGAACGCGTATTTCTTCACCACCGTACGGCATACTAGAGGTGAACATGAAAAAAATTACATTACTCTGCGCCGCCCTTCTATTAGGAGCATGCGGCGGGCTTAACAAAAATACCGTCACTTACCAAATGGCTAAATATGATGCTTCTGCCTATTATGTAGTAGCGGGGGATGGGGCCACCAAACAAGAAGCGGCTGATAAGGCACTTGCTGCCATGAAACAGGAACTTCGTTCCCATACGACCCCGGCCGCGGGTACACATGTGGTAGAGGATTTACTGGCCAACGCCGCTGTAGAAAAAATTTGGCGCGACAAAGAAACCAACCAAAAACACTATTTTGCCCTGGCTGTTTTACCGCGTGAAAAAGCCACCGCTACTTTGGCCCCCTTACTAAACCAGGCAGATGCCCAATTAGTAGGGCTTTCCCGCCAATTTGCGGACCCGGCAGATCCGCTGGCAGACCTCAAGGTGGCCTACAACATGCAACCTATTATTGAGCGCCGTTTGGCATTAGACGAACTCTACCAATTTACACAACATGACCGGGCCGGATATATGCCGGATAATTTTGCCCCTTACAAAAATATTTTTCAACAAAAAATGGCAGCTGTACTGGTAGGGGTAGACATTACCGGAGTAGAAAGTGACGTACTAGTCACTCATGTAGTAGATGCCCTAAATAAAATGGGCCTTGCGGTGGTGGACTCGGCAGACCCGGAACAAGTGCTCACTGTGCAAATTAAAACAGAAGTAGACAATTATTCTTCTAAAAAAGTGAACGGCTTGGTGTGGTGTGCCAGTGCGGCCGCCGTAAGTTTAACCGATACCCAACGCGGGGCCACCTTTGCCCGCTTTAACGTATATGACCGGGCGGGCACTTCGCGCTTGGCGGACTCCATGCGCCGCAGTATGCAGGGAGTAGGCGAGCAAGCCGCCCGGCAAGTAATTACCCATTTGGAAAATTATTTAAAAACAAAATAAAGAGGAACTTATGAAAAAACTACTACTACTTGTTACTTTACTTTCCTGCGTGCCGGCCTTGGCCCAAGAAGCCACTGCCGTTACTAACGCAGCAGAACGCAACAAAATGTTGTATTCACTAGGTTTTCTATTGGGAGATAATTTAAAAAAGCAACTTATTTTAGATAATGAGGATGACTACAAGGCCGTCTCCCAAGGAATGCGGGACAGTTTACTGAATAAATCCGCCCAAACGGATATTGAAAGTTACAAACCGCAAATCATGCAGAAATACCAAGAGGATGCGCGCCTGATTTCCCAAAAGCGCGAAACGGCCCAACAGCAGTATGTGGAAAATTTCCAGAAAGAAAAAGGGGTTAAAGTGTTAGACAATGGGGCTTTAATGAAACTCTCCCGCGCCGGAAAAGGCAAAACCCCCAAAGCAGACAGCACCGTAACCGTACATTACACCGGCACCCTAATTGACGGCACAAAATTTGACAGTTCACGTGACCGGGCAGAAGCCGCTTCTTTTGGGTTAAACCAAGTCATCCCTTGTTGGACCAAAGCCCTGCAACAAATGAAACCCGGCTCCCGCGCCAAAGTAGTATGCCCGGCTGATACGGCCTATGGAAACCGCCCGGTAGGGCCGATTCCGCCCAACTCGGTGCTGGTGTTTGATGTGGAACTAATTGGCGTGAAATAACATGTCTAAAACCAGTTACGCCCTGATTGCTTTAATTGTGTCCGCCCTCATCTTTATGGGGGCGGTCCGTTTGCATGAAGTGTATAAGCGGCACCGGCAAGCACAAGAAGAACTAACGCATCAGGATGGGGAAGCATTTTCATTTCAGCACAATCCCATTTCATTGGCTGCCCCGCAGGCCGAATTGTCCCCCCTTCCCATAGAATACACTCCACAAAGAGGTGAAATCTTTTTAGAAGATACCCCGCTGTCCCCCCTGCAACAGCAAAAACAGGCCCGCCAGACCATTGAATCTATCATGGCGGATTTCCAGCAAGAAACGGCCCTTGCCGGCTTTGAGCAAGAAATCAGGCAAGTTTCAAACGGCGAAGTGAACGGCCTGGCCGATTTGAGCACCCAACCGTTAGACCAAGTCATCCAGAAATATCCCGAAATCAGTCATGTGGTTTCCAAACATTTAAAAAACGCTGATTTTTCTAAAACGATTGATGAGATTTTTCAAAATCCGCAATTTCAGCAAAGTGTACAGCAATTGCAACAACCCCAATAACAGCAAAATTTGCTATGCTATTAACAAGGAGATTGTATGCTAAAGATTATTATTAAAACTATTATTCTGGTACTTATTATTTTAAGCATTTATTTTATTGTCAATCCGTCCGCCTGCTCTAACTTAATTAACGGCCGGGCGGTAAACACGCGGGAAGAATTACCTGTCCTTAAACCTACGGATAAGCGAAACGAACTTTTAACCCCTAGCGCAGATCAACCGCTACACACAGAAACCCAACCTTCGTCTTCGGTAGAGCAAGCGCAAGTACCCCATGCACAAAAACCGGGGGTTACCTTTACTACGGTGCAACCGGCAGAAGAAAAAACGGTTGTCTCTGATACCCCGGCTACCCAACCGACCGGGGTAACTGATACAAATTCTCTCCAACAACTGCCATCCCCGGCAGCACAACCCCTCACAGGGCCAGTATCCCAACGCCCACAAAGGGAGATAGATTATGCCATTGCCAACCGCTATGTAGAATTGGAAAATAAATACCTGGCCCAACATAAAGATGCCCAAAATGCCGCTAAGGATATTTCCTACATTGTGATGGATGATTTTGAACTGACCCCTGCCGAGTGGGAAGCATTCTTACAGCGTGCTACAGCAGACAACTTGTTTGAAAAAGTAAGACAAGAACAAGCAAAATAATAATTTCAATAACCAACGGGTGCGCATTGTAAAATGCGCACTCTTTACTAATAGCAAGCAGAAATCACAAGTACATCTCAAATTTATCTAACTCTTTGCCTGCATCACTGTATACTTTTACGGTCAGTTTACGGTCCACAATGTTTACAACAGCATAATGGCGGGCGGATACAAACCGGGCCGTATAAGCATCCTGGTAAAAGCGTTTGGTAGGCGTTTGGGCGGCTGTTCCCAGGGTTACATAAGTTACCCCGCGCGGGTGGGTTACCCCGCCCCGCAAAGGGAATGTCCGTTCATAATTGGCATCCCCGCCTTGCAACACTAAATTCACACGGTAATCTTCAAAAATTTTTGCCCATGCTTCAAAAACCGCCTGGTTAGAACCGTGCGCTCCGGTAGAGTACGCCGGCGCATTTACTACCACAATTTTCCATTTATCTCCGGCACTGCCTAGGGTGGTTTTAAGCCATTTGGTTTGGGCAGATTCTTCATCCATATCAGGTGCCCATACAGCCCCATAGGCAGCATTACTGTCTAGTACCACAAAGCGCACATTGGCCGTATCAAAATAATAGTATTTGGGGGTGGCATTACTCCAAGGCATATCATGGTAACGCGTGTAATTGGTGTGTAAAAAGGGTTTGCTTTCTCTATCGGTCCGCTCCGGCCCATATTCATTGGGTCCCAAGGCCGCAATAAACGGTTTATTTTGTAAAACAGCAGCAAACGGTTTAAAGAACTCCGCATCCGCCTCTTCATTCAAACCACCAGATACCAAATTACCCGTGTGGACAACAAAGTCCGCTGTTTCCTGTGCCATTTGTCGGGCCAGTTGTTGCCGGGCGGAGGCATCTTCCTGGTTACTAATAGGAGATCCGGTACTCCCCAACGCTAAAAAGGTAACTACTTTGCGCTCCGGTGAAAACAAGGTACGAAAAGTTCCGCTAATGGGTTCACTGACTGAACTTCCATCCGTATTTCCCACATATAAGTGGTAGCAATAATCCTGATTAGGAACTAAACCGTATAAAACGGCCTTGTGATTGTACGCCGCCGGGGTAAGTGTCATAATTTGGTTACAGCGCGGCACAGGTCCATACTCTAACCAAGAAGGTACCGCCGCACTGGTTTGCCAACGGACCGTCATCGCAGTGGGGGTAGGATTTTCTAGATACGGCCCGCGCCATACTTGCGCGGCACCTGCGTTTATACTTACACTACATAAACAAAAAAGTAAAAATTTCTTCACCCAGTTATTGTAGCAAAATAAGAGCATAGTTTCTTTTACAAAAAATTTACCCGAAACCCTTCAAATTTTGTTAAATACATATATATGAGAAAACTTTTACTGCTTTTGGTAAGTATGGGGGCACTCCCCTTGTCTGTTTGCGCCGGGGAATTTTTGGGCTCGGCTTCGTATACCGGTTCTTCGGAATTTAATAAAGTTTCCGCCAATGCAACTTGGCGCTTTGGGCTTAATTGGCAAGCCGGATTGGAAGGGAAATTTGCCAACGAAGATATATTTAAAGACCCTGTGTATACGCTTAAACTGCCTATTGGGTTTTCAAGCAATTCCTTTTCTGCCTATGTGGAACCTTTTTATTACTTCAAGAACAAAAGCGATAAAGATCACCCCTACCAGGCGTTTGGCGTTTCCGGACAACTGGTTATGACCTTGGAAGATGACTCAGTAAATGACCTGTATTCCCACGCATACATAGGTGCGGCTTTCGCACGCCAACAGGGAACCCGCACATTTGACACGGGCAACCAAGTACATAATTATTATTCCCAAGCGGCTTACACGCTAGGATTACACAAGAATTTCTACCGTGCATTTAGTTTTGAGGCGGCCGGTGCGGCCTTTCAGTATCCAGACGGTATTACCGGGATAACAGCATTCCGGGGTATATTAGACCAACAAGATTTAGTTTCCATGCAAACCTATGAAATTGTGCATGAACTACCCAAATACACCGCAGGAACCCGTCTGACTTGGTTATGGCCGGACCGCCATGCTACCCTATATGTTGGATACCGCTTTGGAGAGTTTTACTCTGCCGACCCGGAACATTCCGCTATTTTGGGAAACACGTTTGCACTGTCTAACTCAGTTTTGTGCGAGATGGCTTACAACCACTTACGCACCGTGCATAACCGCAACAAACGGGATATTTTTTATGTTCAGTTAAAATTTAAATTTTAGGACTATTTATGCCGGAGAAAGAAACATTTTTATCTGAAAAAACACTGTCGCTGATTTCGCATAAATTGCGCACCCCTCTATCCATCATTAACGGCTATTCAGAGGCAGTGCTTTCTCAGGCAGAAAAAGAAAAATTTTCACCTTTTACTACCAAGGCATTAGGTGAAATCCGCAAACAGGGCGGGCGGATGTCTGTGCTGCTTGAAAAATTATCCGCATTTAATAAAGTATTATCCACCCAAGAAAATACGCTAGAAAAACAACCCGTCGCACTCAAAGCACTGATTAAAGAATGTGCCGCTAAGGCCATTGCTCAAGGAGACGAGGAAACCCTGCCCGCCCAATCACAAGGCGGGGTAAAACGGGGAACTTTTATTGAAATTGATTGTTCCAGCCAAATTTCTTTTCAAGCCAACGAAGAAATGCTGCGCTTGTGTATCAGTGAACTGTTAGCCAACGCCATTAAATTTAATACCAAAATGGAAAAAACCATTAAAGTGCAAGGTGCCAATCATGGGGACAGTATTTCTGTTTCTGTGCGGGACTACGGTGTAGGAATCCGCCCGCAAGATGTGTCCAGAATTTTTGAGCCGTTTTACCAGGTAGATGATTATTTTACCGGACAGGTAAGCGGGTGGGGATTAGGACTTCCTATGGTGCAACGTGCGTTAGAATTGCATCACGGCTCTATTAGTGTCGTGTCGGACCGGGGGCTTGGTTCCATTTTTACCCTTTCTTTCCCATTATGACAGCAGAAGAATTATTAGAGCAAACTTCTATTCAGTGTGACTCCCTGCGTATTTTTTTGCAAAAACAAACTACGTTTTTGCAGGACTATACACGCCGCCTCATGCAAATTTTGCAACAACTTCATAAAAACATAGAAGTGCGCGATACAGCGTTTTCCACCCAGTTTAATACTTTCTGCCAAGAACTGCGCGATGTACTCAATAAGCGCGAGCCGGTATGGACGGAACTGCGTACCCAAATCCGTCAAGTACCGCAAAAAGAGTGGAATGGAGACCTGACCCTTGCAGCCAAAGGGCTTAACAGCCGGGCCAAGGCCCTTTCCCGGGCATGCGATGAGTTTGGCACTGCGTATGATTTGTTTGGTAAATGCTACAAAAATTATACTGCGGAAAAACTCAATATGTTTTTGTTAACTTCCTGCCAAACGGATATTTCCAACCTCACTGGTAAAATTCTCTTTTTGGCACGCGAACTGGCCCGCAAAACCGAACAAAACAGGAGTCCGTATGAGGGATAAACCGCTTTATTACTATTCCAAAGCCAGTACGATTTGTTTAACGATTATCGCCGCGGGAATTGTAACAGCGTTTTTAGTATATACCAAGGCCCTGATGATTCCGTTGGTTATTTCCGTGCTGCTGTACACTATTTTGGCCCAAATTACGCTATTTTTGCGCCATCGGTTTTCATTTCCGCCATGGCTAGCATTAACAACGGCTATTTTATTATTTGCGGCTTTTTTTGCCGGGGTAGTGGTGTTTACGTTTAATTCAGTGGGGGAATTTTTAAAGGGGTCCGATTTGTACCGTCAAAACCTTATTTCTACCGTGACAGATCTGCTTACCCGCTTGCAGGAACATGGTATTAGGGTGGATAAAAATTTTGTAGAAGCATACCTGCATGATTTACCGGTATTTAATTGGGTAAAAACAGCAGGCGGCAAACTGTTTAGCGTGTTTTCCAATTTTACGCTTATTGTATTATTTATGATTTTCTTTTTATTTGGCAGCAAGAAGACGCCGCCCATTACCAACCCGGCTATTAAAGAAATGCTTTCCAACGTGTCGGTGTATTTGTCGGTTAAGTTAATGGCATCGTTAATAACAGGGATTTTGGTGGCCGTAGTGCTGTTTGCGTTTCATGTCAAATTGGCCTTGGTATTTGCCTTGTTTGCGTTCTTGCTTAATTTTATCCCCAGTGTAGGGTCCATTACGGCAGTCCTGTTGCCGGTGCCGGTATTGTTTTTACAGTTTGGGGTTAGCCCTTCCTTCTTTGTGGTGCTTGGGCTACTGAGTGCTATTGAATTTATTATTGGCAACTTGCTAGAACCCCGCTTTTTGGGTGAAGGAATGGATTTACACCCCGCCGCCGTAGTGGGTTCACTTATTTTTTGGACGTTGGTATGGGGCGCACCGGGTGCATTTTTATCAGTGCCGATTACCGGGTCTATTAAAATTGTGCTTAGCAAGATGAAAATCACCCGCCCGGTAGCTGAATTTTTGGCGGGTCGTTTACCGCATTAACCTGGGAAGAAGGAGGAATTTTTTAAACTTAACCTAACAATTTGAACTGTTTTTGGAACCATATTGTAAGAATATGGGGTTTGTGGAAATCCACAATCCTGACACGCCAAAAGACAGCCCATAAAGGCACAAGCCCTATGAAGGGCTTGCGCACAATGATTCCCGGCATCGTTTTAAATCTAACGCAGTTTAATTTTGCTCATCATATCGTACATGATAATACTGGCCGCGGCAGATGCGTTTAAACTGTCTACCCCGCCCAGTTGTTTCTGTTCAATAGAAACAATTTCATCGCAATTTTCGGCCGTTTTTTCCCGGATGCCAAAACCTTCCGAACCGATTACCAGCACGGCGGGCGAGTTATACTGCACTTTGTGAATGGGTTTACCGGCCATGTCCGCGCCGTAAATCCAAAAGCCCTCTTCTTTTAAATCCGTAATGGCGGCGGAAAGGTTGGCTACTTCTACTAAATTTACGTTTTCAATCGCCCCGCACGCTACCTTATATACAGCAGGCGTGATACCCACCGTACGGCGGTTGGGCAAAATAATGGTGGAAAAGCCCAAACACGCGGCACTGCGGATAATCGCCCCCAGGTTTTGCGGGTCCGTCATTTCGTCTACGGCAAGCCACAATTCGTCTTTCTTGCCGTCGGCCTCGTAGATAGCGGTGGAAAGTTTCATGAGTTTCACCGGTTGTACTTTAGCCATAATACCCTGGTGGTTGGCCCCGCCGGTTAGGCGGTCTAACACTTTGTTTTCAATGCGGTCAATACGCACGTTGGTGCGTTTGGCTAAGCGGATAATCTCTTCCACCGTGCGGTGCCCGGCTTTACTGTCCGACACGTACAACTGGGTGACGTTGCGCTTTTTGCTTTTCAGTGCTTCCATCACCGGGTGGATGCCGTAAATAATATCTTGGTTGTCTTGCATAAAAATCCTCCTAGCCGATTTGGGCCGAACCGAAACTCATGCCCACTTCCAGGGCGGCTTTTACTTCGGCCCCATGCGGGTCCACGCGTTTTAAATTGGCAATGGCATCAGCAATTTTCACTTCGCTAATGGCAAAGTTTTTAAACGAGGCCATAAAACCAAATTGTCCTGCCAATACCATGTCTAACGCCTTGGCCCCATACAAGGTAGAAAGCCAACGGTCAAACGCCGTAGGCGTGCCGCCGCGTTGGGTATGCCCCAGTACGCACGCGCGGGATTCAATCCCGGTACGCCGCTCAATCATATCGCTTAATTTATAGGCAATACCGCCTAAGCGAATTGCATCTGTACTGCCGGCTACGGTACGCGCAATGGCTTGTTCCCCGGCCTCGTTTTTGGCTCCTTCGGCGGCTACTACAATACTAAAGGTTTTGCCCTTGCTCTTACGGTTTAAAATGTGCTGGACAATGACGTCGTCATTATACGGAATTTCCGGGATGAGGACAATATCCCCCCCGCCGGCCAGTGCCGAACGCAAGGCAATCCACCCCGCATAGCGGCCCATGGTTTCCACAATCATCACGCGGTGGTGGGATTGGGCCGTCGTGTGTAAGCGGTCAATAGCTTCCGTGGCAATTGCCAGGGCCGAGTCAAACCCGAAGGTTTGGTCGGTGGCGTCCAAATCGTTATCAATGGTTTTGGGTACGGCGACAATGGGCATACCTAACTCTACAAACTGTTGGGACATGTGAAGCGTTCCGTCTCCGCCAATGGTAATTAAAGCATCTAATTCGCGCTCTTTAAAATTATGCAGGGCTACGCTAGACACATCTTTGGGGTCTTGCGGCGTGCCAAAAGGAGCCAGGGTATATTTAAAGGGATTGGCAATATTGCTGGTCCCCAAAATAGTACCGCCTAATGTTAAAATGCCGGAGACCGTTTCATTGGTGATTTTGAAAATATCGTTACGTACCAGGCCGTCAAAACCGTTACGCACACCAAACACTTCTATCCCATGCGTAAGCGCATTTTTGGCTACTGCCCGCACGACGGCATTTAAACCCGGGCAATCCCCCCCGGCAGTTAATACTCCAATCCGTTTCACTGTCATTTTCTCCCCCTTAATACATTTGGCGAATGGATTTTACGCGGTATACTACGCCTTCAATTACCCAACTGGGGGTAGAGGCCCCGGCTGTAATAAAAATTTTCTTGGCGTTTTTAACTTGTTCCCGGTCCAAATCGCCCTCGGTTTCCACATGTTGCACGTGTTTAGTAAGGCCTTGGCACAGTTGCGCCAGGCGCGTCGTGTTGGCACTGTGTTTGCCGCCCACCACAATCACCAAATCGGCCTGTTTGGCTTGTTCTATGGTTTCTTTTTGGCGGTCTTTAGTGGGTTGGCAAATGGTATTAGATACCACACATTCATCCGCATGTTTTTTGACTTCTTCGGCAATTTCATAAAACACGCTTTCGGGCTGGGTCGTTTGGCTGACTACGTGTACTTTTTCAAAGTGAGGAAGTGCTTGCGCTTCTTGCAAAGTAGAAACCACGTTCACACGTTCTTGTGCGTAGCCCATCAGGCCAATCACTTCGGCGTGCTCTTTATCCCCCACAATTACGGTATGATAATCCTGCACGGCAAATTTGGCAATTAAATTTTGTGCATGTTTTACAAGCGGGCAGGTGGCATCTACAACCGCAATTTCACAACTTTCAATGTGGCGTTGCAAATCCGGCGTGATACCGTGGGCGCGGATGACTAACACCCCCCGTTTATCTTCGGCTTGTTCAGGGGTATCAATGGCAATAATTTTTTTCATGGCCAGCATTTCAATGGCCTGGGTATTGTGGATAAGCGGCCCCAACGTATAAATGGGTTTGCGGCGGCCGGCCTCTAACGCCATTACTTGGTCAATGGCTTGCTTTACACCGGGGCAAAACCCGGCGGACTTGGCTACAACAACTGTTTCGTGTTTTTTCATACTTACATTATAGAAAATTTATGTAAAATGCACCCCCATATTTACTAAAGCACTAGGCAAACGGATTATTTTTTATTATACTATGGATACAATTTATTTTGTTTTTGGAACCGTATAGTAAGTATACGGCCTACTTTTGAAATAAAAAGTTCGTTCTGCTCCAAAAATAGCCGATTTAGGTGCAAGCATTTCCTGCAGATTTGCTTGCGCCGAATGTTTCCCATTTATCCAAATGGGGAACTACGGCTGTTATTGTGCGTACGGCAGAACGAACCCGCAATAGTAGCCGTTTTGTATGGTTGCTTAACAGGTAAATTGAATAAACCATTAAGGAGAATGAAGTATGAATAATCAACCATACCGGGGGTTCACCCTCATAGAATTATTAGTAGTTGTACTCATTATCGGCATTTTGGCCGCGGTGGCACTGCCGCAGTATCAAAAGGCGGTGGAAAAAGCACGCGCTACAGAAGCAATTGTAACCATTCGCACCCTAGAACAAGCCATAGATTTATACTTGTTAAAAAATGGGTATGAAGATATTACTTTTGTCGGAAACTGTACTAACAACCCGATTTTAGATATTGAAATATCCGGGGTTGAATGTGTAGATTCTTTTTCCCTTCTCAAGGATTATATAGTTGAAGCACGGTGCCAAACTGATCCTGAGGTTTGTTATATCGGTTTTACCAAAACTGTCCGAGATGATGAAGGTGAATTGGCTCCAATTTCTGCCTTAGAATCAAGCAAAACGCCCACAAGTTCTTGGGAACATTTTTGCAGTGCAGGAGAGAGCGTGTGTAGTTTGTTTAAATAATTTTCGCAGTTTCTTCTCCACAGGTCCGCTTATGTGGGCCTGTATTTTGATATAATACTTATGTATGGGGCGTAAACGGATTATTTTTTCTAAATTATTTATTATATCGTCTTTAGCCGGGCTGGCCGTGCTGATTTTAGCCGGGGCCGTGTTTATGCGGTATATTTTGTCCGGCCTGCCCCCGGTGTATGAAATGGAAGAATACACCCCTTCCCTCACTACCAAAGTGTATGACCGCAACAACGAACTTATTCACGAATTTTCTATAGAAAAACGCATGATGGTGCCGCTAGAGGAAATCCCGGTGGACCTGCAAAATGCAGTAGTGGCCATGGAAGACCGGAATTTTTTCTCCCACCCGGGGTTTTCTATCCGCGGGATTGGGCGCGCCCTACTTAATGATGCCGTAACCGGCAGTGCCAAACAGGGGGCCTCTACCTTAACCCAGCAACTTTCCCGCGGGGTCTTTTTAACGCAAGAGAAAAAACTCATCCGCAAAATACGTGAAATTATTTTGGCAATTCAAATTGAACACCAGTTTAGTAAGCGCGAAATTTTACAATTATACTTAAACCAAATTTATTTGGGTAGCGGTTCCTACGGTGTAAAAGCCGCCGCCAAAAAATACTTTAACAAAGAATTAAGTGATATTACCACCGGCGAGGCCGCCCTTTTAGTGGGGCTCATCCCGGCGCCGGGGCGGTATAACCCCTTTGCCAACCCCGAAGTAGCCCGCCAACGCCGGGACTTGGTGCTAGACGTCATGCACGAACAAAATTATATTACCGCCGAAGAACTGGCCGCCGCCAAACAAGAACCCATGCCGGTAAAACCCCCGCAAGTAACCGAAAACAAACCGGGCCGTTATTTTATTGAGCATATCCGCCGTATTTTAGAACCTAAATATGGGACAGATGTATTATGGAAAGCCGGCCTTAACATTTATACTACGCTGGATATTCACCAACAAAAAATGGCGGAAGAAACCATGAATAAGTGGTTAAGCGAATTTGATGAACAGGTAGCCAAAGGGTTAGGCATTGAAATTGACCCCAATGATACAGAAGCCGAGGCCGCCAAAGAAACGGATGACGAAGAAACCCCCAAAGACCCTAGTGAAGAAGCCCCGCGTCTGCAAGGAGCATTTTTGGTACGAGACGTTAAATCCGGCGCGGTGCGTGTGATGATTGGCGGGCGCGAATATGATGAAAGCAAATTTAACCGCACCACCCAGGCCAAACGCCAACCGGGGTCATCCTTTAAACCCTATGTATGGATGGCCGCGTTGCAGAAAGGATACACCCCCGCTACCCTGGTAAAAGATTTACCCACTATGTTTTATTATGACGGGCGCAACTGGCACGCGTTTGATGAAAATGCCGATTTGTACTCGTTAGATTTAGCCAAACAATCCTTTATCTCCAGCAAAGATTTTAACGTGTGGGTTCCGCAAAACTACGGCGGTAAAAGTGAAGGGTGGATTACACTGCGAAAAGGACTTGAAAAATCCAAAAATTTAGTGGCAGTAAATCTAATTGATGCCGTGGGTATCCCCGAAGTAATACGCGTAGCACGCAAAGCAGGGATTACGGCTAATTTGCCGCGCGTGCCGGCCCTGGCACTGGGAGTCAGCGTTGTGCAAATGGACGAACACTTAGCCGCGCTTTCCACCTTTGCTAACGGCGGGATTCATACAGATAACTATTATATTGAACGCGTGGAAGATGCCAATGGGCGTATTTTAGAGCAACATATTCCCATAGAGCAGGAACAATTTTCCCCGCAACATTCTTACCTGCTTATTAACATGATGAAAGGCGTAGTGCAACGCGGAAGCGGGGCATACGTCAACCGCTTGGGCCGCAACATTGCCGGAAAAACCGGCACTACCCAAAGCCACCGCGATATGTGGTTTGTGGGCATGACCCCCCACACCGCCGCGGCCGCCTGGATGGGCTATGATGATGACACTTCCTATGAAAATGCCGCCAAGTTTACCGGCAGCACCACCGCCCGTTGGTGGACGGCTATTATGGAGCAAATTTTAAAAGAGGAACCCAATGACGATTTTGCTGTACCGGAAGGGATTTCCTTTGCCTATATAAACCCCCTTACCGGCAAGTTAGCCACCCCGGCTGAACGCAATAAAATGCTGGAGGCGTTTATCTCCGGCACGGAACCGCAAAGTTTTTAATCTTTTGTACGCCGTATGACACAAGAAGCACTTTTTCCCCATTATTATGGCCTTGCCAATTTGGCCGGCAAAGCGTATTTTTTGTGTAACGAACTACTGCCCAAGCACCCCAATTTGGTATTTATCAGCGCCGGGGAATTAGATGATTTTAAGGCCGCCGCACGCGCATTTGCCCCGCAAGAAACGCAAGTATTTTCCTTCCCGGAACAAACCCCGGGGCAAATGTATATTCTGCACCAGTTACTCTGTTCCACGAACCCCTACATATTGAGTATTTCGCCGGACCTATTGCAACTGCCGTTACCAAGCCCGCACGAATTGCAAACCCGCACCCGCCGCGTATGCACCGGGGATACGTTGCGCCGGGCAGAATTATTAGAAGTCCTGGAAACGTTGGGCTACGAGCGGGAAGAATATACCGAAGTTCCCGGACAATATGCCGCCCGCGGAAGTGTAGTAGACATCTTTTGCGCAGACCACACGGAACCCGTTCGCCTATATTTTGCCGGAAACCGCGTGGAAAGCATGTACCTGTTTGATTTGGATACCCAAACCACCCATACCCCTTTACAAGAAGCATTGATCTTGCCGCTTACGTCTGAAGCAAAAATGGCTACGTTAACCGATTATTTGCCGCACGCATGCTATGCCCTTGACGAAAAGGAAGCGTTTCCCCCGCAGGCCACTGCCCAAAATACGGTTGTTTTATCCTTACTTCCTGCCGGGACAAATAGCAAAGAGTGCCACTTGCGGGCTAATTTGGCATTTGGGAATAATCCGCAATTACTGGTGCAAGAAATCAAACGTTTGCAATCCAAACAGATCCAGGTAACGATTTGCTGTTTAAACCGCGGGGAATTAGACCGCTTAACCGAACTGTGGGAAGGGGAACCTGTTTTTAAACAGGTCCATTTTAGTTTGTCCCCCCTTACCCTGGGATTTATTGACGAACAACACAAACAGGCCTTTATTACTTCTAATGAAATTTTTAACCGCCGTTTTACCCATACCCGCGTACTTCAACATATAGAATTACAGCATGCCAAACATGTACGCTTTAAAGAATTAGCCCCCGGGGATTATGTGGTTCACCGTGATCACGGCATTGGGCGTTACTTGGGGTTGGAAATCATGCGCCCCAACGAAACCCCGGTAGAATGTTTGGCCATTGAATACCGTAACAACAGCAAACTATATGTCCCCTTGTACGATTTCAAAAAAATACAAAAATATATTTCTGCCGGCGGCAAACGCCCGGCACTGGCGGCTATCGGCGGTACACGGTGGCAAGAAACTAAAAAACATGTAAAAGAAGAAGCCCAAAAGGCCGCTAAAGAAATTTTGCGATTAGAAGCACTTCGCCAGGCCACCCCCGCCCCCAGTATTGTGGGAGACGCCCGCATGGAACAAGAATTTGCGGACTCTTTCCCCTATGAACTAACACCGGGGCAACAACAAGCCATTACGGCAGTTCTGCAGGACTTAAATTTACCCAAACCCATGGACCGCGTGTTAGTGGGGGATGTGGGCTTTGGTAAAACAGAAGTAGCCATGCGCGCCGCGTTAAAGGTGGCCTTGTCCGGCAAGCAAGTCATGCTACTGGTTCCTACTACTATCTTAGCAGACCAACATTACAAAACTTTTACCAAACGCATGGCCGGGTTTCCCATCAATATACGCATGTTATGCCGCTTTCAAACCGCTAAAGAACAAAAACAAGTCATTAGTGAACTAAAAAGCGGCCTGTGTGATATTATTATTGGCACGCACCGCTTACTTAGTAAAGACATCCGCTGTAAAGCACTGGGCCTGGTGATTATTGACGAAGAACACCGCTTTGGGGTAAAACAGAAAGAAAAAATCCGCGCGGTAAGTGCCGGGGTACATTGTTTAATGTTGAGTGCTACGCCCATTCCGCGCACCTTAAACCAATCGCTGTCTTCTTTACGCGATATTTCGTTAATTGATACTCCCCCGCGCGGCAGAACCCCCATTAAAACCGTCGTGACCGCGTGGAGTGATGAACTAGTAGCGGCGGCTATCCGCCAGGAACTGGCCCGCAACGGACAAGTGTATTACGTTTACAATGCCGTGCGGGATATGCACGAACGGTTAGAATTTTTGCGTAAATTAGTGCCCGAAGCACGCATCTGCATGGCCCATGGACAAATGCCCGAAAAAGAATTGGAACAAACTTTGTGGGATTTTAACCAAGGGCGTTATGATGTACTAGTAGCATCCACAATTATTGAATCCGGCATTGATATTACAAATGCCAATACGCTTATTGTGGAAGATGCCCAAAATTTTGGCCTTGCCCAACTTTACCAACTGCGCGGACGTATTGGCCGCGGAGACAGTAAGGCCTATTGTTATTTGTTCCACCCGGATTGGCTTTTTAATAAAGAAGATATACAAGACAATTACGCCGATTTGGCCGCTTTTTACTGGAAAGAAAAACCCGCCCAAGATACTACCGAAAGTGCCAAAGAACGTTTGGCGGCCCTCATGGAATTTAGTGATTTAGGAAGCGGTTTCCGTTTGGCGTTGCGGGATATGGAAATCCGCGGGGCAGGGGATTTGCTAGGGGTGCGCCAACATGGCTACGTCAATGAAGTAGGCCTCACGCTGTACTGCGACCTGGTAGCCGCGGAAGTAAAAAAATTAAAAGGCCTGCCGGTAGAACGTACTCTGCAAACCAAAGTCAATTTACCTGTGGTGGCCTTTATCCCGCCCGATTATTTACCGGATGAAGCAGAACGCCTGAAAACCTATAAAGAACTCATGGCCGCTGACTCTTCCCAAACCACCGCTATATTAGCCCGTTTACAGAACCAGTGCGGCCCACTCCCTAGCGAGGTAACACAACTCGTGGAAGTGATTGCACTTTCCCATGCGGGGGGAAAAGTGGGAGTGGTGCAACTAGATTGGGCAGACCCGGCTATTGAACTTTGGTTTGCGGCGCACTTTTCTCTACCTACTAATTTACCACAGGCCTGTTTAGCACAATATGGTCCGCAACAGGTACAGTTTTTACATACAAAACACGCGGACGGTTTGCGCCTTACCTGCCCGGACAAGATATCCCCTTTTGAATTTGCCAAACAAGTGTTCACATTTTTACATCACATACAGACCGGCAAAAAATGATATAGTATGTATATGAAGTATACGATTCTGGCGGTTGTACTGCTTACGTTTTTGTGTGCCTGTCAAAAAGATGTCTCACACGAAAACCCCACTGATGCGGCGGCGCGCATTGGCACGGTCGTTATTACCCAACAAGATATTCAGGATGCCACGGCATTACTAGATGAGCGTGACCGCAAGTTTGCCCAAACCCCCATGGGGCGGCAAAATTTACTGCAAATTCTCACCCGGGAAAAACTGATTTTACAAGACGCTCAAACCACTCATTTAGACCAACAATCTAAATACCAGGAACTTTTAGCCCAACAACGCGCCCAATTAGATTCCATTTACCAACGCTTTGCCCAGGATGCCCTTGTGCGGATGTGGTATGAACAAAAAGCCAAGGAAATAGACCCCTCTGAAAAAGAAATAAAAGCATACTTTGAAAAATATCCCTATGAAATGACTATGAAGCAAATTATTGTAGATAATGCCCAAACCGCCGACCAGGTTTTACGCGCACTAAAAAGTTCCCCCGGAAGGTGGAATGAACTATCTCGTCAGTATTCTATTGCGCCGGAAAACTTACAGACGCTTACCTTTATGCCGGGGGAATATCTAGACAGTTTGGAAGTTATTGCCGCTAACTCACCTGCCGGCAAAGTACAAGGGTTCTTTAAAACCCCCCAAGGATTTCATATAATAAAGAAAACAAATGAAAACCGGCTTTCTTATGAAAAAGCCGCCCCGCGGATCCGGCAAATCTTACAAAACCAACGGTTAGATGAATTATTGGATACGCTAAAAACAGAATATGAGGTTATTATTTATGACAAAAACGACTAAATTTGTAACCGTACTTAGTGCGGTATTATTGGGCGTAACGGCCCAGGCCAAGGTGCTAGATTCTTCCGTAGCCACGGTAAACGGCAAACCCATTTTGGCCTCGGAATATGACGGCTATGTAGAAGAAGTAACCGCCCAGTACGCCGCCAATGCCCCCCAGGTATTAGAACGCCCCTATGCCCAGGATATTATTGGCAAAGAAATTCTAAAAGACCTAATTGCTAAAGAACTTATCTACCAGGCCTCCCAAGATGCCAAAATTACGATCAAAGATTCCGAATTAGATGAAGGTGTGAACGAAATTAAAAGCCGCTTTATAGTAGACGAAAAAACCGGCAAGGAAGACCCCAAAGGGGCCGAAAAACGTTTTAATGAGGCCCTAAAAAAACAAGGCCTTACGTTAAAATCCTTCCGCGCTAAACTTTCTAAAGAAATTGCTGCGCGCAAATATTTGGAACAAGAACTTCCCAAAACCATTAAACCGGTAGAGGAAGCCGACGCTAAAGCATTGTATGAAGATGTGCAAACCATTCTAAAAAACAATACGAAAAAAATCAAAGAATTAGAAAAGAAAGATCCGCAATATTTACAACAAGTACAAGCCATCGCGGTGAAACTAAAACAACTGACTGCAGAACAAGTGCGCGTAGGACACATTTATTTAGCCGTTACCAAAGATATGCCCGCCGCTGATGTTACCAAAAAAGCAGAACTGGCTAAAAAAATTAAAAAAGAGTTAGACGGCGGAATGGATTTTTCCACTGCGGTAAAAACCTACAGCGAAGACCAACAGGCCCTGGCTACCGGCGGAGATATGATTTTAATTAAAGGGATTGCCCCCAAAGAAATTGATGCCAAGGCCTTTACGTTAGCCGTTGGCAAAGTAAGTGACCCCATTAAAACAGACGTCGGCTACCACATTATTAAAATTAAAGAAAAACGCGCCGAACGTGCTATTGGTTTTGATGACATTAAAAATGACCTGGGCCAATACCTCGCCCAAACCCGCGTGCTGGAAGCACAGGGCAAATTATTAGAAGGCCTGGCTAATAAGGCAGACATTAAAATAACCAAAGAATTTGAACTGGACAAGGTGCTTGCCGCCGAACAAGCCAAACAGGCACAAGCAACTGCCAAAGAAACTACCGCAAAATAAGTTTTGCGTCCCCTGCTTAAGCGGGGGATTTTTTTATATGAGTAAAAAAACAATTCTCATTACAACCGGAGACCCTTTAGGGATTGGCCCGGAAATTGTAGTAAAAGCATTACAAAACCCGCGTGTACAACGTGCGTGTACCCCGGTGGTAATTGGAGAGCCGCACTCACTTAAAAAAGCCGGATTTACAGATCAGTTGGCCCGGCTTATTGCATTAGATACTTGCGAACCTTTAACCGGCAAACCGCGCCCCACGCAAGCGGGCGGGCGGGTGAGTTTTCAAGCCGTAGAAACCGGGATTAAACTGGCGTTACAAACGGGTGCCCCCTTGGTAACGGCTCCCATTAACAAACAAAGTTGGCATTTAGCAGGAGTTCCGTTTACCGGGCATACCGAATTGTTACGCGCCCGCACCGGCAAAGACGGTCTAATGATGTTTTGCACTGGCAACCTGCGTTGTGCACTGGTGACCGAGCATTTTGCAGTGGCTGATTTACCTAAATTACTTACAAAAGAGCGTGTGTTAAAATCGGCCCAACATTTTATTACGGCGTTACAAACCTTGCAGATAAAACATCCGCGCATTGCCTTGTGTGCCTTAAACCCGCACGCCAGTGACAACGGTCAATTTGGCACGGAAGAAAACCGCGTGCTTGCCCCTGCCGTGCATCTATTACAACACCAAGGTTTTAACGTGGAAGGGCCCCTTCCTACGGATGCGGCCTGGTTAGCCCATATCCGCCGGCAGTATGATGGGGTACTGTGCATGTATCACGACCAGGCCTTACTGGGCCTAAAATTAGCTGCCCGCCAACCTGCCGTACACCTAACAGCCGGACTTCCTTTCTTGCGCGTTTCCCCCACGCATGGTACGGCCTTTGACATTGCCGGGCAAAACAAAGCCGACCCCAGCAGCATGGTGGCGGCGGTGTTGTGGGCAATGAACAGTAAATAACTATTGCAAAATATATGTTCCGTCTACTGGTTTGAAGCCGAATTTGGGACACATAGTTGCCGTACGAGAAGACGCAGAGGGCCCACCTGCCGCACAGATTAAAGGCCCTTTCTCTGTAGGAGAAACTATATACATAAAATCTAAAATTCCACCATCGGTTAACGAATAACGAAATAGCACTCCGTAGTCCCCGCCATTATAGGTTGTAAAGAAACAATTCCTGGCGCCGGAAATAGGCGGGCACGTAGTTTCTATCTCAATATCCAGGAATGATGGATTACGCAAACACACTCCCCAATCCCCTTTTTCTAAATAACACCGTTGCACAGAATCCGCATAAGCTTTCAACTTGGGAAATTCAGCATATACCCGACTTTTGTCTACGGCCTTTTGATACTGCGGCAACGCCACCGCCGCTAAAATACCGATAATCAGCACCACTACTAACAACTCTATGAGGGTAAAACCCTGTTTTTTTTGATAAGACATAGTAATCTCTCCTTATGTTTAATTCAATCATTCGTCTTGGAACATAAGAAGACGGCTACCATACCCAGGTTCATTCTACGGTCCCCGCGCATAATAGCCGCGGCTTTTGTGCAAGCACAAAAGCACTGGACACAAAACAACGGGTTTCGAAGGTCCGTTATTTTGTGTCTTCATTGGCTATTTTTGGCGTAGAATGAAACCCTTGTGGGTTACCCGTACCCCTTTACGATACGATTCCAAAAACAGAATAAATTGTACCTATAGTATAATAAAAAAAGGACAAAAAGAAAACCCCCAAGCAGTTGGCTTGGGGGTTTGTGGTAGTTAAATAAATATTACCGGGCGGCAGTGCGGAAGAAATTACCTTTTACGTTTTTGGCTAACTGCACTTTGCCGAGGGTTTTACCCGCTTCCACTGTAATTCCTTTAGAATGCGCATTTACGGTACCTTCAGCAGTGCCAAATACGTCGCCTTCTTTAATAATACCTAATTGGCCGTGGCGGTTGATTTGCACTTCCAGTTTTAAATTTCCTTCCACCTGTTCGGTTAACAAATCTTCTTCGCCTAAGGTAAATTCCAATGGGAATTTAGGGTTTACCACACGTTTAATGGCCACCGGAATATCGGCCTCGTTTTTAACGATAATGGCGCACGAATTATTGTCGGCCTGGGCTTGTTGCAATAACCGCTGGGGCACTTCTACCGTACCGGCTAGTTCAAAACGGCCTTCTTGCGTAGGCAAGTGGCTGCAATAATACCACGCTACTGCACCTGCGACGGCTACTACTAAAATAATTACTTTCTTCATACTCTTATATTGTAGCGAAAAAAAACGTCTTTTACAACTCCCCTTGTTAGGGTTCAGAAAGAGGTGAGGCAAGTTCCAAGCACAATAGAACAAGTCCCCCTATACAACGGGCCCATACAATGATTAACATCAGGGGTACTCAACACCGGGTCCTTGTTCCCTAGACAGGTCCTGTAAATTTACCCTCTGTAAATTCTATAAACGTGCCCCCAGTGCTAATGGCAGCTGATTTTTACAGGCATGGCGGAACTACGGAATGTGAGTAAACAGCAAATGCAAACAGGATGAATAAACCTATAAGACGTATTTTAATTGTAATTGGGTAACTCTAGGGCGGTTGGTCTCTAAAAAAGGGATATGCCGCATAAAAACTTTAATATACCGCCCAAACCGGGTAGATTTGGGCGGTGCATGTCAGCAAATCCAAGCGGTTTCACGCGCGTACTAATCCAAACTGCCCAGTAGTTTTTCCATGGGTTCTTTGGCTTCGCCGCCGCCTTGGGCAAAGTCCGCCCGGCCGCCTGCGCGCCCATTTATTTGGGCGGCCAACTCTTTGGCAACGCTTGCCGCATCCGTGTTAGGCAGTTTACCCGCCATTTTTACTACAAAGGAGCGTTTGCCGTCGTGGTCGCACGTTACAATGATAAGGGCCTGTTTTTGTTTTTGTGCTAACGTGTCGGCAATATTGCGCAGTTCCTTGGGTTGGGCTTCGTCTGCTTTGCGTAAAATGACAGTGGTTCCGTTTTTTAATGTAAACGTCATTTCGTTTACACCGCCGGCGGCTAATGTTTTTTGGCGGAACTGTTCGTAATTCTTTTTTACTTCTTTGAGTTCATCCATAATCACGTTTACGCGTTTAAAAACGTCTTTGGCAGGCACCACTAAACGCGCGGCTAATGTTTCGGCCTGTGCATGGATATCTTTTAAATAATCCAGTGCCGCATACCCCGCCACGCCTTCAATACGCCGTACCCCGGCAGATACGGACCCTTCTTTAAGGACCATAACCGTAATTACTTCCGCCGTATTTTTTACGTGCGTACCCGCGCACAATTCCAAACTGTATTTTTGTTCCGGGTGTTCAAAACTTCCGCCCATCAGCACAAAGCGGGCCGGGTCCGCATATGTTTCACCCAGTAGCGTTACCGCACCTAATTTATCGGCATCTGCCAAAGGGCGTGTTTGACACGTAACCGGCAGGGCATCCTGCGCGGCTTTATTGGCAATCGCCCAGGCCTTGTTTAATTCTTCCTGTTTGGGGGTTTTGGAAAGGGTATAATCAAAGCGGAACCGCTCCGGCGATACGTACGACCCGCTTTGGTGCACCGTCGGCCCAAATACGTGCCGCAGGGCGGCGTTAATTAAGTGAATAGCACTATGGTTCGCCATACAGCGTTTGCGTAAATCGGCATTTACTTGGAGGGTAACGGTTTGGCCCTTGGCGAGCGTGCCTTCTACCCGGTGCAAAAAAATTTTACCTAGCGGCTTTTGCACATCTTGCACGCGGGCGACTTCGTTTCCTTCCAGCAAAACGGTTCCTTTATCCCCCACCTGTCCGCCGGATTCAGCATAAAAAGGCGTTGTATCAAATACCGCATAGCCGTTGCCGTTTAAGGTATCCACCGTTTCAAATTGTTCATTGAGTAAGGTAAGAATATGGGCCGTTTGGGTAAGGGTTTCGTAGCCCACAAACTGCGTAGCAGGCAGCGTGTTTTCCAACTTTTGCATGACAATTACTTTGGCCTTGCTAAATTCATCTGCGTACGAACGGCTTTTTTCTTGTGCTTTTTCTTTGGCTTCGGCGTACCCTTTTTCATCTACGCTCATCCCCTTAGAAAGTGCAATTTCTTTGGTAAGTTCCAATGGGAAACCATACGTTTCATGCAAATGGAAGGCATCTTCCCCGCTAATAATTTGGGTGCCGCCGGCCATCAGTTCGGCCAACTTTTCTTCCCCGGTAACCAAGGTTTTCAAAAACGCTTTTTCTTCTTGCAAAAGCACTTGCTCAATATGGGCGGCGTTTTTGTCAATTTCCGGGTATAACCCGGCAAAAATTTGTTGCACTACAGGTACTAGCGTGTGCAAGTAGGGTTTTTCACTGCCCATTAGTTTAGCATAACGTACCGCACGGCGGATTAAGCGGCGTAAAATATAGCCGCGCCCTTCGTTAGAAGGTAAAATACCCTCCGCAATTAAAAAACTGGAACTGCGCGCATGGTCTGCAATAATACGCAAGGCGGCAATTTCCTCACGTGATTTCCCTTCAATATGCAAGTCCTTTTTGGCTTGTGCGGTAAGCGGGGTAAATAAGTCCGTTTCAAACACATTGTGCGCGTTTTGCATGGCCATGCACAGGCGTTCTAACCCCATTCCTGTATCAATATTGTTATGCGGCAAGGGTAACAAGGTGCCGTCTTCCTGGCGGTTGTAACTTTCAAACACAATGTTCCAAATTTCTACAAATCGCCCGCAGTCACAAGTAATATCACAATGCGGATTTTTGCAACCTTTGTCCCCAAAATCGTAATAGATTTCCGAACACGGCCCGCACGGCCCGGTAGGACCCATGGTCCAAAAGTTATCGGCTTCGGCCAGTTCAAAAATATGATCTGCCGGCACATATTGCTGCCACAATTTGTAGGCCTCTTCATCCCGCGGGGCAATACCGCCTTTGTAAATACTAACGTATAATTTTTCAGCCGGCAGGCCTAATACCTGGGTTAAATACTCCCATGCCCAGGCAATCGCCTCTTTTTTAAAGTAATCCCCAAAGGAGAAATTTCCCAGCATTTCAAAAAAAGTTAAGTGCCGCTCGGTAAAGCCCACGCTGTCAATATCCGTGGTACGCACGCATTTTTGGCAGGTAGCAGCATTTTTAAGAGAATTATCAATGCCCAAAAAATTCGCTTTAAATTGCACCATACCGGCAGATGTAAAAAGTAAAGTAGGGTCGTTTTGCGGAATCAGCGAACTTGAAGGCAACACCGGAAGACCTTTTGATTTAAAAAAGTTTAAATATCCGTTGCGGATTTGGGTACTTGTTTTCATAAAATTTCTCACTGTAAAATAGGTATAATATAAATTATACCATTATCCTACGTGTGGAGAAACTATGTATAAGATTTTAAGTTATTTGCTCTTGGGGTTGGGAATACTTCTCATTTTCTTTTCCTTACACAGTATGTATCAGGTATTTGCTGAAGGCCGGGAAGTAGCATCCCTGGTGCAAATGGAACCGCTGCACATCAATACGCAGGCCGGAGAAATTAACATACCGGTAGCCACTATTAGCACCCTGGCTAATTTGGGGCTATTTACCCTTTTTATGGTGGTGGTGGCCGCAATTGGCGGCAAAGTTGCCGGGTTGGGATGCCAGATACTTAAAAATGAACGTATCCATGATGCGCTTACTTTACTAGACAAAGTGCCTGCAACAGAGGTATTAAAGAAATTATGAAAACTCGTTTTATTTTTAACCCTGTTAGCGGTAACAAACCGCTCAATCCTGAAAATCTAAAATCTAAAATTTTAACTTTTTTTGAAGGAGCCGACTTTGTGCCAACGCAAGGCCCCGGCCACGCCACCCAACTGGCGCAAGAGGCCGCTGATAGCGGTTTTGATACGGTGGTGGCTATTGGCGGGGATGGTACTGTCAATGAAACAGCCCGCGGGCTAATTAATACACAAACTGCGCTAGGTATTATTCCGATGGGCAGCGGTAATGGTTTTGCCCGCGAACTGGGGCTGATGGGGCCGTTGGACAAGACCCTTAACAAACTTAAAAACGCCATGGTACGTTCGTGTGATGTGGGATATGCTAACGGCGAACTTTTTTTAAATGTAGCCGGAGTAGGCATAGAAGCCGTAGTGGCTTGGAAATTTATGGAACAAGGCAAAAAAGGCAAACGCGGCATGATACCGTATTTTAAATTAGCCGCTCAAACATTTTTCAACTACAAGCCGCCTCTTATTCATGTCACTTTAAACGGCAAAACCCATCACTGGATGCCTTTAACTTTGGCATTTGCCAACAACCGCCAATATGGCAGTAATTTTATCATTGCCCCCAAAGCCAGTATTAGTGACGGAAAGTTAAATATGGTGGTTGTAAGCAATTTATCCAAATATAAGGTAGTGGCTGCCATTCCGTATTTCTTTATGGGCAAGAAACCGCCTTTTAATTTAACTGGAACCGCCGAGTTATACAGTGCCGTGGTAGAAAGTGAACAAGAAATTTTGTACCACGTAGACGGAGAACCGCGCAAAACAGCCCGCCATTTAGAAATTACCATGGAGGCAAGAGCCCTGAAGGTGCTTGTTGCGTAATATGGCTACGCGGCGCAAATCATCCCCCCGGCGTAGCGGGAAAATTTCTAACAAACAGGTTAAATTTTGGGCTTCGGTCCTTATTACTGTGATTGTATATTTTATGCAACAACAAGGCAAACCCCTCTCACACGACGAAAATACCCAGACCCCTGCCGGTTTTGAAGATGTATCTGTTGCCTCGGTATATGACGGAGATACCTTTAAAATTAACCTGAACTGCTCCCTTGCAGTATACTGTGAAAAAGTGCCTGTACGCGTATTGGGGGTGGACACGCCCGAAGTAAAAGGACAAACTCAACGCGAAAAACAACTGGCCCAAAAAGCCAAAGCATTCACCCAACAATTTCTAGAAAAACGTCCCATAACACTAACTAACTGCGGGCGGGATAAATACTTCCGCCTCTTGTGTGATGTGACTAACGCAGACGGTAAAAACCTGGCCAAAGAGTTAATTAAACATAATTTAGGATATTCCTACTACGGCGGGAAAAAATCAGATACATTTCGGTAGCGTATCGATCTAAACACCTGGTATCTTGATGGGGGGAGATACATGATGCGTGATAACATGGGTGATTTCCCGGCCACTATCTAAAGAAAAGCAGAGTGTAACCTACCACTAGAAGATTTTGTTTTCTCTTTGTTGTTAATAGTGAGTAAAATCAAGTAAACCTGATATTTTAGAGCAAAAGGAACCGAGCGTGAACCCGGGGAGTTTTCTTGTACATTTCTGTCTCATACGTCTTGAACCTGTCTTGTCTTTTTGTGAACCCCAACAAGTATTTTGCCTTCTTAAAACCAATATGGTATAATAAAAGTAGATTTAAGCCCAGTTGGCGCAGTGCTTGTCACACAAAGTACGTTCCCGCTAGGAACGCGCGCTGCAGGGTAACAAATTTAAGCAGTTTTAAGCCCAGTTGGCGCAGCGCTTGTCACGCGAAGTACGTTCCCGCTAGGAACGCGCCAACGAAGGTAACTAAGAAGTATCGAAGTTAGAATTGGAGTAGTTAGAAACGATTTAAGCCCAGTTGGCGCAGCGGTAGCGCGTTCCCTTGACATGGGAAAGGCCACAGGTTCGATCCCTGTACTGGGCAGTTTTTAGAATCCTCGTTTCCCGACGAGGATTTCTTATTTTATACCTGTTTAATCGCTTTCCCGGTTGGCAGCCCAAAAGGGCCGCTTTTTGCAGGTTTTTGCGCATTTTTGTAGCTTTCTTGTCAATATTCTGGCAATGCGTCTGACAATACAAATGCGGCTTCTCAACCATCCTGGTTTGGCAATTTGTAAAAATCCTTTCGTCTGAGCAAACAAACTGCCACGGGAAAGGTGAAAATTTATAATCCCCCACTCCCTATACACCTAGTTAAAACGCTCGATTGTAGCTAATTTCTCCGCAGGCAATAAAGATACATTTTCTGTAAAAACAATCCTATTTTCATTGATCTCTTGAATATATGGTTTTATCCACTCAATATCTTCAAAAGCAAATCCATAACGCAGCAACCATATTTCTGTTTCCTCATTGGTGCCATATTTGATATAGTTCATCAGATATTTAGCACGTATATCATTGGTTTCATTAAAATAAATAGAGAACGCCGCCGACAAGGCATTAGCAATTGATAGAGAAATTACTTTATCAATATAATCATAGGTATCATACACCAGCAAATCATAATTTAGCTTCGTAATAGAAGTATTTAACGCAAACAAAGGCACCTGTTTGGCTTTTTGATTAGGTAAAGATTGAGCAATTGGAGAAAATTTAATGCACAAAGCACTCATCTGCAAATTAGCTTCCGTTGAAGTTATCTTTTTAAGACGCAATTGTTGTTTAATTTGCGATTGTTCGTCTTTCCTTGCAATAAAAGCATAGCGTAAAGCAATGATCTCTTTAAAAGACTTTCCGCGGACTCTCCATAATAAAATTGGAATTGCGGCACTGAGCACTGCTTTTTCTGCTGGACTCAATTCCCTCCGACGTAAGTGTAGCGCATATAATTTTTGTAGAGAATCTCTTAAAAGCTTTTTTTTACTATCAGATAACTGATAATACTCATTTCCTGATAATAGTTGGTTATCACCAGAAAACAATATATGTAGAACATTTTCGATATATTGTTCCGTATATTCTGTATTTAATCTGTTAACTTGCTCGTTTGTTAGTTGATATTCGTCATTAAATGAATTATTTTGAACAGCACTTACAATATCCTTCGTATCTTCGGAAACATTTTGATCACTCTCATTCAAAGGAGAGGTTTCTTGTATCGAGTAAGTATCATTTATTCTATTTGAAAATGTTTTTATATTAGCAGCTTTTATAATAACATACCCGAAATTAAATTCTTTAGAAGTCGTTGTTCTGCCAGCACGACCTATTAGATTTTTAAGTGCTAAGGGGGGTAAATTGCGGAAATTATCAATCCATACAGCATCGAATGGCATATTAATACCCTGCAGTAAAGTAGAAGTGGCAAAGCAAATCCTTGCAAAGTGTTTATTCACGAATTCTTCTATTATTAATCTTGCTTTTAAGGGTATAGATCCATGATGAATAACGATTCCTCTTTTCATCATTTCAATCATCATTGATCTTTTTTCATTCCCATTATTATTTGCTCCAATATAATCTTCTAACAGCTCAATATAATGTTTCGCTATTGGATCTCCTATTGGAGGACATAAGGAGATCAAGTCGTTAAAATCTTTCAAATGTTCCCCTTTATATATTTTATTTTTCGATATATATATGAGGATTGTCTTATTTGCCTGTAATAACTCAATAGGAATATTATTTGCTCTATTATTAATTTTTCCTCCACGACTAATTTCATATGGAGAAAAATAATGAAATTTACGTCTATTTTCTACCAAACATATCTTTCCTATAGATACTTGTCTAAAATTCCGAGCCGATCCAGAGTCTTGTAAAGAGTGTTTTGTTAATTGAGCCTCTGGATTATTAGCAAATGGTTGAGTAAATACTATTTTAGCTCTTGGAAACTCTATATTTATACGCCGAACTAAGGCATCAAAACGCACTTGTCGAATTTCATCGTCCAGATCTTGTGCTTCGTCAAACAAAAACATTTCAATATTTAACGAATCTTTCAGTTTAAACAAATTTCCACTACGTTCAGGAGTAATAATGTAAATGCGACGCTTAGTATTGGAAATATTAATGTTTTCAACAAATTGTAAAATAAGTACTGATTTGTCATTTTCAAACTCAATCTTGATATTGTGCATATATTCTGCTAGCAGTGCCCGAGAAGGAACAATTATTACAACGTCCCTCGTATATTCTTTCAGCAACTCTCGAAACAAATGAGATTTTCCAATACTTGTAGGAGCTGAAAAAGAAAATACTCTATTGTACTTGATATTGCGGTATGCAGATGCTTGAACTGGTGTGAATATATGATTGGTATCTTTAAGAATCTCGTCAGAATACATCTTATATACTGTTTCTAAAAGATTCCTAGGTTCTTCTGCTTTATAAAATAACCCAAGCAGATACAATAAAGTCGGCTCATACTTTTGGAAGATAGCAGAGTTATATTTTTTGATATATGCCAACGTTTCAAGATCTTCAGCATCGCATGGACCGTTTGAGTGTATTTTATTTAAAATTTTATGAAGGATCTGTGGAACTTCAAAATCTTGGAATATAACCATTAGATTTCTACCCCTATAAGATAAACCTCAGTTTGCCCAAACAACTCTTTCAATTGCGTAGATTTCCGTAAAGGATATATAATTGCCTCCCTTTGATCTTTAGCATTCACGCTAAAAGCTGCAGCAAATCCTTTCTTACCAAGCAACAAATTCCGTGCGGTCACTTCTTGGATAAAATTTTTCAAATCACTCAATTCTGCAACATCTTTCCGTTCCTGAATAAACCGCATAATTTGGTTTATTGCTTTCATATGAGGAGTAGAAGCAGAGGAATATTTACTTTCACCGAAAATAATGATATTGCTAGGAGATTCTGTATGAAAATCAAATGCGGGGTTTCCAATAGATTTTTCTTTCCACAGTTCTGCCAAAGGAATACTTTTATGTTGATATTGACGCGCTAAACCGTTGCTAGCGGCATAAGAAACCAAATATTCACCACTTTGTTCCGCAATAGCATCTGTTGCTCCTTTTTTCACTTTTTCAACAATGTTCTTAGCTGTTTTATCAGCTCGTATTTTGTAGGCCTCTCGTGTAAAACAGTCCAATTGCTCAATCCATGATTCCTCAGCCATAGAATTTAAGAAATCCTTAAGAGTTTCTTGCGGTTCAGGTAAACGAATGTGTAAATAATGTATATGACATTGTGTGTCAATGTTATATTCTTTATTATTTATCCTTTCATGAGCCAATATTTCCATAGTGATATTTTAATATAAAATATTTATGTTTTCAATACTGCTAAATTACTATCTTTTAAAAAACTATCCTGACTAGCTTCTCTAACTAACACTTTTAATACCTCATGATATGTTTTTCAAAATAATTGCTACAGCATTGATAGTTTTATATCTGGTCTATTTCTGTGCCATCATTATAGTGAATGAGATGACCTATATAGCAGAGATGCACGCAGCTAAAGCATACTGCAAAAATATAGGACTTTTCCGCCGGATTGGAGTTTGCTTTATGCTGTACGCAAACAACACGGCCATTTACGTACAGCTTAGGTATTGTCACATCAAATAATTTTTAAACCAACCACCGCAGGACAAACTAGACACAGGATATGTTCTTACAAATTCGTTTCCCTTATTCAACCACCAACAAGCACATAAAGAAAAGGATTATTGTAATAAACAACTTTTCCCTGATTCATAAATTAAATCTCCACAAAGGGTCTTGCAAAACATTTTCCCTTTGTCCGTCCGAGCATAACATCTCGTATGACCACCAAGATTTCCCTCGCCATCCTGTAACCAAATTATGGAGGAATCAGGCTCACTGCGGTTGGGATAGCGAATCATATACGTGATATTATAAAATTTGTTCTGAAAATACGTAACTATAATGTCCGTATACACCTGGTCCGTAAAATCTATATCCAGGGCTTCTAAATCGGCTTTATTGGCCATTCCATGAATTTGCGCGTGAGCATGTGGTATTTCTCCGCCAGACATCTCATACAGTTTAAATGCTTGGACAAGCCTACTTATGTTAATTTGTGCTTCCACGGCATGACTTTTCCACACCGCTTTTTGATATTGCGGTAGGGCTACGGCCGCCAAAATACCAATAATCAGCACGACCACTAACAATTCAACCAGCGTAAAACCCCGCCGGATGTTTCTGTATATCATAGATAACGCCTCCTGTCTTATTTTTTATTTCAAATTTTACCCATAAAAAAGCGGCGACCTTGTTAAAAGCAGTTCTCAATGACCTTTAACAAACAGTCGCCACCTACCCAATCCCTAACTAAGAGAAATGGGTAAGACAGAGCGACTATTTGCTGATTGAGAACTTGCGCCGGAAGAGTATTATTTCTTCCATTGCTCGGCGTGGTCTTCCTCCACGCTTCAACAAATAATCTTCACAAATTGTATGTACTACTTACTGTATTTTGTTTGGTTATTACTCCTTACAATAATCTCCCTTCATTGTACTATATTATAGGGCACTTGTTGCAGTCATTGGATTGTGGCAGCCCCCGCCGCGCATGCTAACGCATGCTTGGCGGGTACGGCCTCCGTTCGTGCTTATGCACTCTCTCAGCCTTGCTGCCACAAGGGGATGTAAAGTATCAGCACCCAATCATTACACACTTGTCCTAGACTATATATAGACCACATACAGCACATCTACCTATTAGCCACAGTCAGGCACGACCTCTTATTACTAGGAGAGGAGTCTGTACCTATCACACTTGTTGTAACTTCCGAAATCAATGAGGGTTAATCATGTTGTAATTTAGGCTCTAAAATCCCCTGGGAAATAGCTCCCTGTACATATTTGCTCCGTGCATAAGACACCTGATTTGTTAATTGTTATGAAAAGGGGCAATGTAGTTTTTTAAATCAAAGTTGGCGAAAGTTAGCGTTTCGGACTTACGTTTCCCTACCAATACCGCATGCCGGATGTACTGTTTCAGACGGTGTTAAACTTAGCTGTAGCAAAATTGAACACTTAGGTTGATAGTAGGAGGATTAAGAGCAGTTAAACCTCCACAAGTGAGCAAGTTATGATTAACACAGTCGGTTTGCTACTGCGACCGTATACAGAGTTTGAGCTAAGTCCAAAAGTGTGCGTAGACGATATTGTACAGCACTGGAGGTATTTACGCGGGAACGGACCGTACTTCCCGTATTTAGAGCTATTGCCGGATGAGAAGTTAAAGGTGGAATTCTGTCCGGCACGGGTTTTGTACCCCAATAACCTATATGAAACCAGCCCAAACGACCTGTTCAAGGTTATGACCGATCTGACCGCGTATCTAAAGAAATCCTTTATTCGTACCTGCCCGGCAATCCTGTTATATGCCCATGTATATCGCATTGATTATGCCAAGGTCTGCTATCTTCCGTTTGACGGGCATATACTGTTGCCCTACTTGCAGGAAATACATCAAGGCGGTTATTACAAGCAAGCATTTACGTTTTACGCGGATGATGGACACATGGCTGCCAGTGCTCTAAAACGTCGCAAGGTGGCGTTCTACAACAAATCAGCTGAAATACTGCAGGATAAACGTACCACGACTGATGTAAAGGATATATTGAACAGTCTTCCTGGTACGTTTTATCGGTTTGAGTGCTCACTTAAAACAGCTAAAGAAATCAAACGTGAACTGGAACAGTGTGATATTGACCTGTCGCAATGTTGCCTCAATGAACTTGCTACCAAAGATGTTGTTTACGCGGTACTACACAAGAATTTAACACAGACCCTACAGCACTGGCATGTACCGGACAAAGGGAAAGCACTGGATAAGGTACGGATTTGGCTATGCAAGTACAAATATGAAAATGTCCGGTCTTTGCTTACTGATATGTTATACGCCGCTGTTTGTGTGCAGTTGGGAGTGGAAACGGTACGGAAAACGGGAGAAAAACACTTGGGGAAACGCTGTGCGAGGGATTTTATGAAACGATTTGAACGATTAGAGCTAGAGGATGAGAATTGTTTAGCTGTATTTAAAAGAAGATGGATGGAAGAGGTACAAGCCTTAAAACCGATTGATAAGCCTTTTGTGTACGCTTTGGAACGAAAACAGACGGCACAAGACTTATCACTTCGTCTTTTTGCCTCAGTACTACTAGCGATAATTGAATTATTAATTTCAATGCCGTTGTGGTAGTTGAAATAAGGAGAGAAGTATGGAAAGCAAATTAATGACCGTAGAGGAGCTGGCAAAGTACCTGCGAACCACGCCGGGTACGGTCTATACCTGGAAAAGCATGGGTATTATCCCTGCCAAGTGTGTAAAGAAGATTGGGCGAAAGCTGTTGTTTGTCGCCTCACAAATAGACGAGTGGCTGAGCATGTAAAGATAAGTAGAACTGCACAGAGGCGTTGTTTTGGCCCGGTAATTACGTGTTAAAACACCCTTTGTGCAGTGATAAGTTTGCGAAAGAAAAGGCATGGTTATGTGCAAGAAATTAAAAAGCTACTTAATACGAAAGATCAAAAAGCATCTAACGTCTCTTAAGCGTTTGTATGCTCGTTGGATCTGTCAACAATACTTCAAACTAAAGAAGGTAAAACAGGTATCTGCTCCTTCAGAAGTCCAAAGTCCCTTGATGACAGTGGATGAAGTAGCCGATTATTTGCGCATTTCCAAAGCGACTGTATATTCTAAAAAATGCAGAGGAGAATTTCCGGAAGAATGTATAGCAAAAGTCTTTGGCAAACTACGGTTTGTACGAAAAGAGATAGATAAACTCATCGCCGACTCCGTGGAGACGACTTTGAAAAAGTTTTGATCTAAAGTTATTTGGCTTGCTCAGATTCTAAGAACCGTTTCAAAGCCAACCGGATTACTGATGATAAGTTGCGGTCTTCCCGCTGAGCATAAGCTTTGGCTTGGGTCAGCAGGTCTTCCGGTAGTGTAAAACTGATTGTTTTGATCTTTTGTTCATTATTTTGTTCGGACATACAGATATAATAGCAAATTTTGTTGGATATTAGTAAATAATACTTTACAATATAATTAAATATTATGTAATATTGTATTATAATATTGGAGAATATTAAATATGAAAGTTTATAAGAATGCAAAGGGATTGTACGGAATTGATTATACAGATGAGACAGGAAAGAGACGCCGCGTGATTGTGGCAACCAACGAATCTGCCGCTAAAGCGGAACTTGCCAGACGGACCAGTGCATTTTACAAAGCTAAAAATGATCCGCGATTACAGCAGGAAAGTCAATTATTTAAAGACCTGGCTCCGCTATTTATCAAAAATCACATTAATTTGCTGCCCTCAAAACAGACCTATTTGGCCATGTTTGAGAAGATCGTGAAGTACTTCGGCAGTTATAGCTTGAAAGAAGTTACTCCGCTTTCTGTTCAGACATTCTATTACGAAAAAGCACAGCTAACGTCCTACTCCAACGCTAACCGCTATTTCGGCATTATCAGCAAGTTCTTTAATTGCCTAATTGACTGGGACCAATACAGCGGGCCTAATCCGTGCCGGAAAGTGAAAAAGCAGCCTGAAGAACCCTTCCAACCGCATCCGATCAATGAGCAGGAAATTCAGCAGCTCCTGCCGTTTATTAGTGATGAGGTACGACCTTGCGTAGCAATCGGCTTTTATACTGGATTAAGGCGGCAAGAACTATTGGGATTGCGTTGGGAAAACATTGATTTTACCCGTAAAACGCTCTATATCCCAAAAACCAAAACAGAACAACCACGTACACTGGGATTAACGGCAGATATTGAGCAAATTCTATGTGGACTGAATCCTCAAAAAAGTGGTTATGTATTTAACGTTAAAGAGAACCAGCTCAAATATCAACTCAACAAGGCAACCGCAAAAGCTGGGATTGAGCATCTAAGGCCGCATGACATGAGGCATTCATTTGCTGTAAATTTTCTCAATCGTGGCGGCAGTTTGGAACACCTGCAGCGATTGCTTGGACATCAGAAAATCACCACCACACAACGCTATTTGCGGTTTAAAACGGGTGAAATCGCCAGTAAAATGATGGTAATGGATGGGATGATCCCGCTAAACATTGTGCAAGGGAATCCGTAATCTACGCATAAACTACGCAAAATCTGCGTAATTTATGTGTAGTTTATGCTATAATAGGTGTACAGGAGCGAATTATGTATATCTATCAAAATGAAAATTGGCCGCATTTTACGTGGGATGAAACAAAGATTTTGGCACTGCTTGCACAGGTAAAACTGGCGCAAGGGTTATTATTGGGTAAAATGCAAAATATCGGGTTTGCTATGCAGGATAACGCCTTGCTTCAAACGCTAACTGAAGAAATTTTAAAGTCTAACCAGATTGAAGGACAACTGTTAGATATAGCGCAGGTTCGCTCCTCTATTGCTAGGCGTTTGGGGCTACCTAATGAGGACATTCCCGTAGCCCGGAACGTAGATGGCACGGTAGAAATGATGCTAGATGCTATTCAACACTATGATGCCCCTATCAATAAAGCCCGCTTATGTGCGTGGCATCAGCATATGTTCCCGGAGGGTAAGAGCGGATTTTATACCATTAAAGCAGGTGATTATCGGGATGATAAACTAGGCCCTATGCAAGTAGTTTCCGGACCAATGGGTAATGAAAAGGTACACTATGAAGCCCCTGCCGCAACTGTACTGGACGGCGAAATGGAGAAATTGTTTGAATTTATCAATACGGACGAAACTGACAACGTTCTAAAAGCCGCTATTACGCACTTGTGGTTTGTTATTTTGCACCCATTTGACGATGGAAACGGACGTATTGCCCGCGCTTTGACGGAATTATTACTGGCACGGAGTGAATCTTCTTCTAATCGGTTCTATTCTATGTCCTCTCAAATTGCCAAAGAGCGTAAGGAATATTATAAGCAACTGGAAATTACGCAACAAGGCGATTTGGACATTACTGATTGGCTTGAATGGTTCTTGCGGACATTAGAGAAGGCCATCAAAGATTCGGACGAACTTTTAAAAACGGTACTGGCTAAAGCGACCTTTTGGAAACAGCATCAAGGCGAAACTTTTAATGACCGCCAAAGCAAGATGCTCAATATGCTCTTTGATGGCTTTACAGGTCATTTAACCAGTACCAAATGGGCCAAAATCTGTAAATGTTCCCACGATACCGCTTCGCGTGATATAGCCGATTTACAGCAACGTGGTATTTTAGAGCAGATTGGTGCAGGAAGAACGACACATTATAAACTAAATAAATAGAGGTTTTATGGATAATACTTTTGAATGTCCTTTTTGTCATGAAAAACACCCAAACAATGGAGAAAATGTTTGGTTTCCTTGCCTTGGAGGGTTTTTTCTAAATTGGCAAAAATGCAATGACTACATTCAACATCATTCGGAAGGAAATAAAGGTAGGAAACGATACTACTGGTCCGTGCTTGGCTATCATATTGCTCATAAATTTGGACTTAAGCCATATCAACATAACCTAAGCGGCAATAAACACCGAATAATTGATTTTGAAAAAGTATTAGAAGAAAATATTTTGCCAACTCCGATGGAACAAGTTGATAATATGATTCTGTTCATAGCAAATCACTCTGCCTATTTGGGACATAAACTGCTTCTTACTCCTTCTCTATCTTATCAATTAGAAGCTTGGATTGGAGTAATTACTGATGAAAATTTTTGTGCCATAACAGAAACTTCACAATCTTTAGGGTTTATTAAAGCATTGATTGCAGATAGCGGTGTCGTCGTTCAGATCGAATTGCTAATTGACGGATGGCAACATTTTAGAGCATTGCAAGAACGTAACCCTGAAAGCAAACAAATATTTATGGCCATGGAGTTTAATGAAGAAGCCAAAAACTTCGTGAATACACATCTGAAACCATTAACCAAGGAAATGGGATTTGAACTTAAATTGTTGAACGAAATAATTAACGAGAAAAGTTTAATTGATGATAAACTACGTGTAGAGATTAAAAAGAGCCGCTTGCTGATTTGTGATTTAAGTCACGGTAATCAAGGAGCATACTGGGAATCCGGATATGCTGAGGGATTAGGTATCCATGTATTATACATTTGTCACCAGAATGTATTAAACTCCAGGTCTAAGGCGAAAAGACCACATTTTGATGTAAATCATCAGGAGATTTTTACTTGGGCAGATGATGAGAGTAGTATTGCCGATTTTAAAGAGCAATTAAAAGCAAAAATCGCTTTATTAACTCAATAATCATCCTGCTAATTATTGGCCAATGTCAATATTTTGGCAATGGCAACAAGAAGCAAATACAACAGCCATTTTCTCATCGGAGAATTAACAAGCAAAAATGCATTTCGCCCTTGACATGGGAAAGGCCACAGGTTCAATCCCTGTACTGGGCACCATTGAAAAACCCACCTTCTTGGTGGGTTTTTTAATGGTCAGTAGCGCATAAACTGCTTTATGCGCGGCAGGGAGCGAAAGCCGCAGCTTTATGCGAGTTTGAGCACACCCCTGTGCGAAAGGCGAGCATGGCGAGGCGGGGTCGCGAGCGGCGAGGGTCAACGAGCCGACTTGTGACCGATCCCTGTACTGGGCACCATTGAAAAGCCCACCTTCTTGGTGGGTTTTTTAATGGTCAGTAGCGCATAAACTGCTTTATGCGCGGCAGGGAGCGAAAGCCGCAGCTTTATGCGAGTTTGAGCACGCCCCTGTGCGAAAGGAGAGTACCGCTTGCGTGGCCCGGAACAGGTTAGCGGCCGCCCCTGCACTACCCATATGACCTAGGTGCTACTTTTGTCTTATCTATCTTAATCCGGTCCCACCTCTTTCTGCTCCCTAATAAAATACTTGCAAAAAATTGCTTTTTTTATTACACTGAAAAGGTACGACGTTTGTACGTTAATATTAACGAACATCCCTTAGGAGGAATTTCAAATGGCTGAAAAAGTATTAAAAGTAGGCATGGACCGCGAAGACGGTTTCTTGTACTACATTGATAAAGACGGCGATATCGCCCGTGTACAAATGGCCCGCGGCGGTAAAAAAGGCGGTAAACCGAAAAAAGTAGAAAAAACCGGTATCAAAAAAGAAAAAGGATACTTGTATTTCTTAGACAAAAAAGGCGATATTTCCCGCGCCAAAATGGTAAACGCCAAATAAGTTTAGTTGTTTACTAAAAACCCCCGGTGATGAACCGGGGGATATTTGTTTGTTGTTTACGGAATGTTTATATTTTGAAGTAAAAGAACCCCCAAACATGAACCCAGCAATTTCACCACCTCTTCGTAAGGATGTTATCCTACCGGATAATACATATACAGCATGTCTACCCGGCAGACCGCTAATCTTGTGCCGGTGTCTTTAAGTGAAATTCAGTAGTGGTACTAGATGCTAACTGGATTTCTATTTCCTCTCCGTCAAAATATTTGCTGCATGCTTCTTCTGGCGAACATATAGCACTTCGCAAACGCCCATCCTCCCAACAAGCGGTTACCTCTATGTCAGCATTTGGGTTACTTTCTGCTTGAATGCCCGTATCATCCTTGCCAATATACACACACGCATGACCAGGTGATCCGATCTGCAGGAATGAAGGAGAACGCGTACCATTTTGCCAAAAATAGAAATGTTTTAGCGTAGGAATTTCTATATTTAACCCTTCCTGACTTACCGGCGAGAAACCAGTTCCTATTTGCATTTTATAACTTCCATGTTCCAAATAATAGTCCGCTAATGCTTTATCCAACGCATCAATAGCAACTAATACTTCCCTTCCTTGGGCTTTTTTCACGGCATTCTGGTACTGCGGCAGGGCCACCGCCGCTAATATGCCGATAATTAAAAAAACTACTAACAGTTCAATGAGGGTGAATCCTATACGCCCGCTATACCCCGCATAAAAACCCTGCGGGGTGACGGAGCGGGCGGAGTCCCCTTTATAGGTCGGGTGCAAACCCGACAATTTCCTAGCATTGCGCTGTACGTTTTCATTCTTACTTGCAACTCCTGTTGGGCTAACGCCCAACCTATAAGAGCGGGCGGAGTTCCCTTTATAAGTCGGGTGCGAACCCGACTGTGGAAGGACGGAGCAAATCCCCCTCATCCGGCCTTCGGCCACCTTCCCCCTCATGGGGAAGGGTTCCTCTCCAGTGGGGGAGAGGAGGGGCATAGCCCAGGTGAGGGGGTATATAAAAGTGTTCTTCTTGTATTTCTTATTAAATAGGCGTATGCTGAGGGGTTGTTGCTGTGCATCTTCCACGCAACCGTTGTTATCAAATAAGGGGGTCATCCCATACTTGATATGGGATCTTCCAC